>WTGI01000067.1 GCA_011523635.1 Acidimicrobiia bacterium | reverse complement strand
GACCACATCATCACGACCCTCAGATGACGGCCCTCGCGGACGCCACCGGCCTGATCTCGGTTTCTACCTCCTACCGCCTGGCCCCCGAGCACCCCTACCCGGCCGGCCCCGACGACTGCGAGGCCGCGGCCCTCTGGCTGCACCGCAACGCCGTCGACGCCTTGGGGCGCGAGTTGGTCGCGATCGGCGGGGAGTCGGCGGGCGGGCACCTCACCGCCGTCACCTGCGTGCGGCTGCGGGACCGCCACGGCCTGACCCCCTTCCGCGCGGCGCTGCTCACCTACGGGGCCTTCGACCTGCGCGGGACACCGTCGATGAGAGCCTTCGGTGACCGGCCGCTGATCCTGAACACGGCCTCGATCGACTGGTTCGTGGAGCTGTTCACCGGCAACCGGGACCTGAAGAACCCCGACATCTCCCCCATCTGGGCCGATCTGCGGGGACTCCCGGCGGCACTGTTCACCGTGGGAACCCTCGACCCGCTGCTCGACGACTCTCTGTTCATGGCCGCCCGCTGGGAGGCCGCCGGCAACGCCGCCCGGCTCGACGTCTGGCCCGGCGCCCTGCACGCTTTCGACCTGTACGACAACGCCTACGGAAGAGCCGCCCGGAACCGGATGCACGAGTTCCTCAACGCGGTTCTCGATGAGGCTCCATAGCCACCCCGCGGCTCAATGCACGGTCACACTCCCAACCTAAGGCTCCAGACACTCTGGACCCCACTCTCAACCTAAGGTTGCGGGTAACAGGCGCCGAGCGGTCAAGAGGAGGCTGAAGTGGACGTACTCGAGGCGATGCGGACGCAACGTAGCGTCAAACGCTTCAAGCCGGACCCGGTATCCGACGATGACATCCGCACCATCCTGACCGCGGCCACCTGGGCGCCCAACGGCCACAACGCACAGCCGTGGGAGTTCATCGTCGTCAGGGACCCGGAACTCAAGAAGAGGCTCGCCGACCTCTACCGGGAAGGCCTGCAGTTCCTGCTGGACCACCCTCTCCGCCAGGGTCGCAAGGACGTCGACGAGCGCACGTTCGAGAAGACGATGATCAAGAAGTCGGTCTACCTGCGCGACCACCTCGAGGAAAGCCCGGTGCTGATCGTCGTGGCGATGAACCTGGACAAGCACAACCTCCCCCGATACGGCGTCCTCAAGGCCATCCGCACCGAGGCCGTCTACACGTCCATCATGCCGTGCGTCCAGAACCTGATGCTGGCGGCCCGCGACCTCGGCCTCGGTACCTGCCTCACCACGGCCCTCAACATCCTCGAGGAGGACGCCAAGATCACGCTGGGGATGCCGGAGGAGACCCAGATCATCGCCCTGATCCCGCTCGGCTATCCAGCCGACGACTTCAAACCCGTCACCAGGATCCCGGCCGCAGAATTCACCCACTGGGACGGCTGGCAGGAAAACTGACGGCCACCGGCTAGTGGCAGACCACTATCAGGCTTCGCGGCGGCTGGCGAGCCACGCGCCGAACAGCACCACCCCCGTACCTGCCCATTGGAGCGGGACCACCACCTCCGAACGGAAGGCCACTCCCAGCACTATGGCGACGAGCGGCAGGAAGTAGATCGCCACCCCCCCACGGGTGGGACCCACCCGTCCCACGAAGGAGGCCATGATCACGTACGCCACACCGGTGTTCAGCACTCCGAGCACGATTACCGCGAGCGCCGGCCCGATCCTCCATTGCGAGCCGGCCAGGCCGGCCAGGCCGAAGGGCGCGGTCGCGACCGCCCCCACTCCGATCGCCCTCATCATCACGGCGGGAGCCCCGTAGCGCTGCTGGAGCGGTACCGCCAGGTTGAGGGATATGCCGTACAGGAAGGTGGCGAGGACCACCAGGAAGACCCCCCACGCGCCTACGGTCGAGTCACGGATAGCAGGGATGCTGATGATGATCGCGCCGGCGAAGCCGAGGATGACGCCGACCGCAATACGGCGCCGCGGCAGGGAACGCATCAACACGATCGCGGTGCAGGTGCTGAAGATCGGCACCAGGGCGTTCAGCATGCCCGCGAGAGCCGAATCTATGTGCTGCTGGGCGATCGGGAACAGGAGGAAGGGCACGGCGACCCAGGTGAACCCCAGTATCACCACGCGGGGGTAGTCCCTCCGTTCGATCCTCCTCCGGGCCACCGGTAGGGCCACCAGCACCAGGAAGCCCAGCGTCACCCTCACCCAGCTGATGGTCGGCGGCGCCAGCGACTCCAGTCCGATCTCGATGAGCAGGTAGGAGGAACCCCAGATGAGGGCCACCCCGGTAAGCAGTGCCCACTCGACCGGTCCGAACGGTCCGAGCTGCGATCCATGGGTGGTGAACGACAAGGGTCTACGACCGGAACTGTGGGAACGGGAGGGCATGAGAGGAACGAGGGTACCGGGCCGGGCCCAGGCCGGAGGCCCGGCCGGCTACACCGCAGCGATCCCGGTCAGGACTCGCGCCGGCTGGTCAACCAGGCGCCCGACAGCACCACCGCGGTTCCGATCCACTGGATCGGAAGCACGATCTCGGAGCGGAAAACCGTACCGAGCAGGATGGCGACGATCGGTATGAAGTAGATCGCCACGCCCCCACGGGTCGGACCCACCCGCCCGGCGAACAGCACCATGAGCAGGAAACCCACCCCGGTGTTCACGACTCCCAGGACCGTGACCGCCACCACCGGCCCGGTCTCCCAGGCTGAGTCCCCCAAGCCGGCGATGGCGAAGGGAGCGACCACGACCGACGATATACCCATGGCACGCGACATCAGCGCCGCAGCCCCGTACCGCTGCTGCAGGGGCACCGCCTGGGTGAGTCCCAGTCCGTAGAAGGCCGCAGCCACCACGGCCAACCAGACTCCCCAGGCGGCCGCCGGCGATTCCGACGCGGCGGGAAGCCCGAGGCTGATCGCCCCCACCAGCCCGAGCAGGAGTCCCGACACCTGGCGGATGCCGGGTAGCGTCCGCAGGAACACCATGGCGATGGAAGCGGCGAAGATCGGGATGAGGGAATTGATCATTCCCGCCAGGGCGGAGTCGATGTGCTGCTGCGAGATCGGACTGAGCAGGAACGGAAAGCTGGTCCACACCAGCGCGAGAGCCGTGATCCTCGGCCAATCCGCCCGGTCTACGGGGCGGCGGGCGGCAGGGAGGCAGGTCATCACCAGGAAGCCCAGGGTCAACCTGACCCAGGTGACCACTGCCGGCGCCAGGGAGTCGAGCCCGATCTCGATGAGCAGGTATGACGATCCCCAGATGAGGGCCACACCGGTGAGCAGAGCCCACTCGACCGGTCCGAAGGCGCCGGGCCGCGATCCCCGCGCCGTGGAGAAGATGGGAGGCCGGCCCGATCGGCCGGCAGAGGAGGGCATCGAGGAGCGAGGGTAGCCTTGCTTTCCGGCGCCGCCTGCGGCGGCCGCGTGCAGTTAGGAGGCAATGCCCGATGACCGACCACCGGGACGGCTCGGACGGGCTCGCTTCCGAGGATTGGGTCTCGGTCTGGCAGGGCTGTGCCCTCATCCTCCTGGTCCTGGTGGGGGTCAGACCGGCCATCCCGGACTTCTCCTGGGCTGCCGGACGGATTGCGGATGCCTTCTCGTGGGGCGACGTAGCCACCACCGTGCTGACCGGACTGCTGCTCATGGCGGTATCGGCCGCGGGGATCCGCCTGATGGGCAAGGGCATGCTGGCGTATCTGATCGGCTTCCCGGCCGTGTTCGTCCTCGCCTGGGCCGCCCGGCTGGTGGCCGGCAACGGCGCTCTGAAGCAATGGGGCATCAGCTACGTGATCGTGGCTCTAGTCGTCGGTCTGGTCATCTCCAACCTGGGAGTAGTCCCGGCACGGATGCGGGAGGCGATCCGCACCGAGTACTACATCAAGACGGGGCTGGTGATCCTCGGGACAGGCATCGTCTTCGGCGAGATACTCCAGGCCGGCCTGCTCGGCGTGGCCCAGGCCCTGCTCGTAGTCGTGGTGGTGTGGTACCTCTGTTACCGCATCGCGAGGCGGCTACGGGTGGACGACGAATTCTCGACCATGCTGGCCTCGGCGGTCTCCATCTGCGGGGTGTCGGCGGCCATCGCCACGTGCGGCGCCATCGCCGGGGACCGCAAGAAGCTCTCCTACGTGACCTCGCTGGTGCTCATCGTGGCGGTGCCGATGACAGTTCTGATGCCCTGGGTGGTGGAGCTCCTCGGTATCCCCGCCATCGTGGGAGGCGCCTGGCTGGGAGGGACCATCGACACGTCGGGAGCGGTCGTCGCGGCCGGGGAGATACTGGGGGACTCGGCTCTGAACGCGGCCGTGATCGTCAAGTTCTCCCAGAACGCCCTGCTCGGCGTGGCCGCCTTCGCCATCTCGCTCTGGTGGGCGCTCCGGGGCCGCGAGGAGAGCGGTGAGAGACCGACGGCCCGGGTGATCTGGGACCGGTTTCCCAAGTTCGTCTTGGGATTCATCGCCGCGTCGCTGCTGTTCTCGTTCGTCCTCGGCGGCGGTCTGGTCGACTCGACCGGAGCTCTGATGAAGGAGATGCGCACCTGGTGGTTCGCGCTCGCGTTCACCTGCATCGGTCTCGAGACCCGCTTCCGTGACCTGGTGTCGATGGACCAGGGCCGCCCCGCCGCCGCTTTCCTGCTCGGGCAGGGCGCCAACATCGTCTGGACGCTGCTCGTGGCCACCATCCTGTTCGGCGGAGCGATCTTCGCCGTGCCCGACCTCTGATTGGGGTGCCGGGCAGGGAACCGATCTCCCGACTGCCACATGGTGGACCGCCGGGCGCTGATTGCATCCTCGCCGGAGTTCAGCCAGCATGGGCTGTATGGCGGAGTTCCGTCACTTCCGTGCCTTCGTGGAGATCGCCGCCAGGGGAAGCTTCACGGCCGGCGCCGACGCGCTGCGCCTCACCCAGTCCACCATCAGCGAACAGATCGCCGCCCTCGAGAAGGAGCTCGGCACGCGCCTGTTCGAACGGGGCCGCCACGGCGCACACCTGACAGATTCCGGCCGGCGCCTGCTCGAACCCGCCCAGCAACTCCTCAGGATGGCCGCAGACATCGAGCGGCAGGCGCCCATGGGCGAGGAGGGAGGACCCGTCCTGCGGGTCGGCGCCACGCTGGGACCCCTCTTCGTCCGGTTACCCGAGGTGTTGCACCGCCTCCAGAAGGAGGAGGTGGGACTGACGGTGCTGCTCCGGGACATCCCGACGGCGGAGGCCCTCCTCCAGATCGGACTCGGGGAACTCGACCTGGGCATACTGAGCGTCCTCGATCGGTCCTTCCACAGCGCTCTCGGGACCGGGATCGAGTCGGTGGTCCTCGCCGAGGAGGACTGGGTGATACTCGCTCCGACCGACCACGAACTGGCCGGGCGCCAAGCCGTATCGCTGGATCGGATCCGCAACGAACCTCTGATCCTGTTCCCCAGGCCCTACGCCCTCCGGATGGTCATCGACGAGGCCTTCGCCCGGGCCGGGATCAGCGTCGAACCCACCATCGAGACCGGCTGGCTGGCGACGGCCGTCCGCTGCGTCGAACTGGGCCTGGGGATCAGCCTCGTTCCGAGAGCTGTGACGATGGCTCAGGAGGCTGGGGTTGCAGTGCTCGAGATCGACGAACCGGTGATACCGCGGAGGGTGCTCATCGCCCTCTACCGCTCCGACTCGGTCCGTGCCGACCTGATCGAACGGTTCCTGGCCCTACTGCAACGTCACCCGCCGTTCGGTAGTTAGCGGTTTGTGAACAGGTCAGAGCCGACCAGCTTGTGCCGCTGCCACAGGCCGGAGCGCCCGTGATAGCCGGTACCCTCGATCACGTCGAATGCGAAATCAGATACGGGCGGATCATCCCACACCGCGCAAACGGCAGGATCCGGCGATGACGCCGTAGGCCCACCACCGGAACCTGCCAGGAAGCTGCGGCCAGCTCGTCAGCCGTCAACGGGCCAACCCATAGTGCGGTGTCACCCTCTTCGAGACCGTCCCCCGACGATGCCCACAGGATCACCGACGAACCGTCCGGCTGCAGCGTGTAGGTGACCCCTCGGGGGTGACCATCGAAGAAGCTGGGGAGTTCCCCACCGACCGACAGGCCGACTAAGCCGGCCCGCATGATCACTCGCTCCGTTCGCGCCGGCTGCTGGCCGCGACCGCCACCGCACTGCCAACCAACGCAGCGACCAAGGTCGCCGTCAGAATCCTCTTGCGTGTCACCGGAACCTCCTTTCCATCGGTTGCTACGATATAGAGTATAGGCCATTCGGATGGATAGAGATGGCTTGTCGGAGAGTTTCTGGCTGTCGGGGTAGAAAAGTTTTAGCGGAACAGCTTGTACGTGCCGGCCAGGTACTCGGCGTACTTGAGAGGCAATACCAGCGGATCCAGTACCGCCACGGCCGGGACCTGATCGGCTACCCGACCGAGCATCCCGGACCACAGGGAGCAGGCGAAGAACACCGAGGCCGCCCCATCCTCCACCACCGCTCGCCTGGCTTGCTCGACTCCGTCCTCGACGAGCGCCCGCTCCATCTCCGCCATGACGATGTCGAACAGCTCCCCGACGTCGGTGGAGAACAGCCTCTCGGCGGTCTCGGGATCCGGGTGGGAGAAGTCCGCCATCCGGACGTTCACCGCTCCGGGGGCGAAACCATGGGCGACGGCCCGGGGCGCCCAGGTGTCGATCTTGTACCCGCTGGCGATGATGGTCAGCGGCCCCATCGCCGGAGCCGTGTGGGATAGCGCCTCGAACGGCCCGGTGACAGGGATGCCGACCAGACGCTTGGCTTCCCGGACCAGCGGATCGGAGGTGCACGCCGTCGCAACCACGTCGAATCCCTCCCTCTCGGCTGCAACCACGGCTTGGAAGAACTGGTCCCGCCACACGTCGGCTTCGGGGACGAAGGGCGTCTCGGGGAGACCGGGAAGGTGGCGCACGCCGATCTCGGTACCCGGAGCCGCGGCAGGGCCGAGAACCTCGAGCGTCCACTCGTTGTACATGTCCGTGCCCATGGGATGGATGAACAAGATGCGGGCCGGCAGGGTCGCCTCCCCTCGCCATGCGAAGATGGGCCGAGCTTAGGACGGTGCGCCCAACCCTTCGTTGCCGGCGGCTCAGCAGCCCCGGCCCTGGTCCGGCAGGGCGCAATTGGCGCGTGGACCCGAGTCACCGTGCCTATGCTCCCGAACCGGGGTTGATCCACACGACAAGGGGGCGCTGATCCACACGACACTTCGCGCTGATCGCTCACTTATGCGGGCCGTGTCGCCGGCCTCGCAAAGGGCTTCAACCTCTTCCCGGTACGAAACCGTCCCCTGATTCAAGGAGCGCCTAAAGATGCCACTCCGTCAGATGCCGCTGTGTCACTCCACGGGGGGTCCCGGGCGGGTACGCCCCCGGATCGCTCCGGTGGCTGCGACCCTGGCACTGTTCCTAGTCGTTTCGTTGCCCGGCGCCGGACCGTGGGCTCACGCGGTATCCGGGGTCGGAGCGGTGGCTTCGGCAGATGCGTCCGTGGATCGTCACGCCCTGGTGACTCTTTACAACGCCACGCACGGCCCGGGATGGGCGAAGGCCCGCAACTGGCTGGAGGACACGCCGATCGGTGACTGGGAGGGTGTCAGGACCGACGATGCAGGTCGGGTCATCGGGCTGGTTCTTCCATCGAACGGGCTGACAGGTGAGCTTCCGACCGAGTTGGGTCTTCTGAGCGAGCTGCAGGTCCTCGATCTCGAGGACAACTACCTGTCCGGCGACCTCCCGCCCGGAGTCGGCAACCTCGCCGGGCTACGAGTCTTGAACTTGGGCGACAATCTGCTGTCCGGCCCGCTTCCGGTCGAGTTCGCACAGCTGACCGAGCTGACCGACCTGAACCTGCATTTCAACAGGCTCTCGGGACCGGTGCCGGCCTTCTTGGGGTCGCTCAGCAAGCTCAGGGTCGTGGACCTGCGAAACAACGAACTCTCCGGCTCGGTTCCGGTCGAGTTAGGAATGCTGAGCGACCTGACCCATCTGTTGTTGCGCAGCAACGGACTGTCGGGACCTGTCCCGCCGGTGCTTGGAGGACTCGCAAACCTCACATGGCTGGATCTCAGCTTCAACCGACTCTCGGGCGGCATACCCGCTGAACTCGGAGAGCTGAGGGATCTCACCGTGCTGTACCTGAGCGCCAACGAGCTGTCGGGCGAGATTCCGTCCGAACTCGGCAAACTGGACAACCTGAGGATCCTGAACCTGCGACTCAACCAATTGGGAGGGGGTATCCCATCCGAACTCGGTGACCTGCGGAAACTGCGGATACTGAATCTCTGGAGAAACGGTCTGGCCGGCGAGATACCACCCGAGTTGGGTCGGCTCACGAACTTGAGGCGACTGGATCTCGATCAGAACGATCTCTCCGGGGAGATACCCTCCGAACTCGCCAACCTCACCGACCTGAGAGTGCTGTGGCTTCAGGGCAACCGGCTGTCTGGTGAGATACCCGCCTGGCTGGGTGAACTCTCCGAGCTGGAGAGGGTCTACCTCCAGAACAACCTGTTCTCGGGGGAGATACCGTCGGAGCTCCGCAACCTCACGAAGCTGGAGCGGCTGTGGCTCTCCAACAACCGGCTCTCCGGTGAGATACCCGCCTGGCTGGGTGATCTCGACAGCCTGACACAACTCAACCTGGGGACCAACGAGTTCTCCGGGGGGATCCCGCATGAACTCGGCAGCCTCACCAAGCTCCGGGTGCTCAACCTGGGGAACAACAACCTCACGGGTCGGATTCCCCGGGAACTGGGGAACCTGGAAGCCCTTGAGCAGTTGGATCTGGGCGGCAACGGCCTGTCGGGAACAATGCCCGACGAACTGGCGGGGCTGGTGAGTCTGGAACGGTTGTTGCTCGGGGGCAACCGACTTTCGGGTGAGATACCCGCATCGCTGGCCGACCTCACCAGGCTGGAGCGGCTCCATCTGAACGACAACCGCTTCTCGGGGAAGATACCGTTTGAACTGGCCTCCCTGAGCCGGCTGGAAGACGTCGATCTCGGTAACAACCGGCTGTCGGGTCCGATCCCGGACCGTGGCAATCTACCCAACCTGAGTCGGCTGAGCCTCGCCGGCAATGAGCTGTCCGGGCCTATACCTGCCGCCATCGGCCGGTTGGAAAACCTGGTTCATCTCCGCCTCGAAGACAACCGGTTGTCCGGTGAGATACCCGCTGAGCTGGGGAACCTCTCGAAGCTGACCACCCTGTCGCTCGGAAACAACTACCTGTCCGGCGAAATCCCCGCCGAGCTCGGCCGGCTCACCAGCCTCGTACACCTGGATTTGTCCAACAACTGGTTGTGGGGTGAGATACCCGCCGAACTCGGTCGGCTCACCAGTCTCGAGTACCTGGACCTCTACCACAACGAACTGACCGAACACATACCGAGCCAACTGGGCAACCTCACCAACCTGATCGAGCTCAACCTCGGCAGCAACCGGCTGGATAGACGGATACCGGAAGAACTCGGCGGGCTCGTCAGGCTCACGACGCTCAACCTCGAGCACAATGCCCTATGGGGTGAGATACCCGAGGAACTGGGGGAGCTGACCAACTTGGTACGCCTGCACCTGGGCGGCAACGGCTTCAGGGGTGGGATCCCTGCCGAGTTAGGTCAACTGGCCGGACTCGAGGAGTTGGACCTCAGCCGCAACCGCCTGACGGGTGAGGTTCCTGCCGGATTGGGTGATCTGACCGACCTCACCCATCTTTACCTGGCGGGCAACCAGCTGAGCGGATGCCTACCTGCCGGGTGGCAATCGCTGGACCTCGCCGGCGAGGACCTGTTGCTGGTCGGCCTCGACTTCTGCCCCGTGCTGCCGGACACGCAGCCGACGGAACCCGATGGAACCGTGCCGTGAGGCCGACCGGCTCGCTGGCTGGATAGAGGGGAGCCGGACGGGCTCTCGGGCTCCGGTCACGTCCCGCCGGTGGCGTACACGATCTGGCCGGTCATGTAGCTGCTGTCAGGGCCTGCCAGGAAGTCGACGACCGCTGCGATCTCCGCCGGCTGGCCGATCCGACCCAGGGCCGAGGCGGCCGCCGCCCGCCCCGCGAACTCCTCCCAGCCGAGACCTCTCTCCACCGCGCCGTCCCGGGTCATGCGGGTGTCGATGAAACCCGGCGCCACAGCGTTGACCCGGATTCCCTCGGGCCCTAGCTCCCTGGCGAGGGAACGGGTGAGACCCATGATGCCGGCCTTGGCCGCTCCGTAGTTGGCATGTCCGGCTATCCCGCGGGCGGCGATCGAGGAGACGAGCACCACGCTCGGGTTCGACGACCTCCGCAAGGCGGGCAGCGAGGCTTTGGCCAGGGCGAACGATCCGGTGAGGTGGACATCCAGGACGGAGGACCAGGCCGCAACGGACATGTCCGCCAGGTCGGCGCCCACCATGTTCCCGGCCGCTGCCACCACGGTGTCCAGGCCTCCCATCGCGGCGACCAGGCTGTCCACCGCGTGCCCGACGGCCTCCACGTCGGTGACATCGACGGCGCGCACCTCCGAGACGCTCCCTACGGCCCGCAGTTCCGCCGCGACCTGCTCGGCCGGATCCCTATCACGGTCGATGATCCCCACGGCGCGGAACCGTTCGGCGAGCTTCAGGCAGATCGCGGCCCCGATACCGCGTCCTCCCCCGGAGACGATGGCGACCCCACTCATCTGAGCAACCATCCCCCATCCACGACCAGCGTCTGGCCGGTTATCCAGCGCGCCTTTCCGGACGCGAGGAACAGGATGGCATTCACCACGTCGTCCACCGTGCCATGACCGAGCGGCATCGGCACTTCGGGCTGCTCCGGCGGGGTGCCGTAGAGGTTGGTCGGCACCGGCCCGGGCGCCACGCCGTTCACCCGCACACGATGGGGCGCCAGTTCCCGGGCCGCGGACCGGGTCATCTGGATCACTGCCCCCTTGCTGGTGTCGTAGGCGATCTCGGGTATCGGTGACGGGTAGATACCCACTACCGAAGCGACGTTGACGATCGCTCCCCCGCCCCGCTCCGTCATCTGCCGGGCCGCCTCCCTTAGGCAAAGGAAACTTCCCCGGGTGTTGATGTTCAGGACCCGGTCCCAGTCCTCGTCGGCGTGATCGATCAAGGGCAGGGAGACGCCGATGCCCGCCGCGTTGACCAGCACGTCGCATCCCCCCATCCGTTCCACCTGCGAGAACAAAGACACGACCTCCGGACCCGACGCTATGTCGGCGACGGCCGTCACGCACCGGGTGGAATCCTCCAGTTCGGAGCGCAGGTCGGCCAATCCGCTCCTGTTCACGTCCGTGGCCACGACCGTGGCACCCTGGCGGTGGAAGGCCGCCGCCGTGGCACGCCCGATCCCGCTGGCAGCCCCCGTGACCACCACCACTCCCCGGGATGCGCCGGTCACGACTCGTCCAGACGGAACAGACGCACGGCGTTCTCTCGCATGACTTTGCGCAACACCTCGTCGGTGAGCCCGAACCCGAGATAGCGGTCGATGGTCTCCTGGATCGGGCAGAACGGGTATCCGGTGGCGAACAGGAACCGGTCCGCCAGGAAGGTGGCAATCCCCTTCACGTAGTCCGCCTCACCCGGCAGGCCCGGGAAGTACACGTCGGGGAGCATCCACACGTTGGCGCGCCGGAAGGCCACGCCGAGGGCCGCCTGCGCGTGGGGCCAACCTCCGTGGACGTTGACCACGGTGAGCTCGGGGAAACGAACGGCCACCCGGTCGATCCTCGCCGGGTCCGAGAAGCTCAGGTCAGGCCCGGTCTCACCGCCTCCCATGACCAGGGCAGGTACACCGGCGGCGACGCAGGCCTCGTAGACGGGGTTGATGATGGGGTCGTCCACGTAGGTGGGCGTGTCGCAGATCCCCGGCTCGAGCACGATGCCCCGGGCGCCCCGGTCGACCAGCGGCTGAACCGATCCGGCGGCATCCTCCTTCATCGGATCCACCGCCGCGTACACGTAGAAGAGGTCAGGATTCTCCTCCTCGGCCTCGAAGACCAGGTCGTTGCCCTTGCCTCCCCACCACCTGTTCGGAGCCCGCGCAGGTACGCCGGCCCGCACGATCCCGGCTGCGCGTGTCTCGTCCAGGTAACCGCCCAGGTCGGCCTTCCGCATGGCCGGCGTGATCGTCCAACCCCTGGCAGCCACGTTGCCCAGGGTCCGGGGGAGGTTGGTGTAGGTCCGGTCCTCGATGAACGCTCTGATGGGCGGCCGGGACCGGGCATCGATGATGCCCTCGGGCACGATGTCGTTCACCCCCGCCATCGTCCGACCTTGTCGTCGCCGGTAGGTCCGGTCATCCGCCCTCCCTCGGTTGTTCGTCGTCCGGGCTGACAGGAGGGTACCGAACCATCACGGTCCCCACTGCAAGGGCAGCGGAGATGGCCGCGAGCGTTGTGGCGCCCTCGCCTCACCGGCCGGGCCGGGTGCTCAGTCGAGGCCGAGCGATCGGGCGAGGAACGTTGCCATCTCGGCTCGGGTGACCGGTCGAGAGGGGCAGTAGAGGAGGGGATCCGTCTGGCATCCGGCAGTGATTCCGGCCGCCGATAGGGCGTCGATGGCTTCCCGGTGGACGCTGCCACCAGTGTCGCCGAATCCTGCCGGCGGGGCGGGTTCGAGGTCGAGTGCTCTCATCAGGAACGACGCCATCTCTTCGCGTGTCACCGGGCGGTCAGGGCAGAAACGTAGAGGCCGGACATCGCATCCCTGGGTGATCCCCAGCGCTGCGAGCTGTTCGATGTAGTGCCTCCACCATCTGTCGTCCACGTCAGCGAACCTTGTCCACGCGACTACGGGCGGCTCGCCGTAGACCGCCCGCACCAGCCACACCGCCATGGTCCGTCGCTTGATCGGATCGTTCGGACAGATGCGGTCGTCCGCGCACTCGGTGCCGGCCAGGATCCCCCTTCCGGCCAGGGCTTCCAGCGCTGCCTCGTGAATGTTCCCCATCGTGTCCGCGAACACGGCACAGATCCCGACCCCGGCGGTCGGCAGGCTTTCGACTATGGACCGGGGCACGCACACTTCGTTGCCGGAGAGATCGAGGCGGACGAGTTCGCTCAACCGGCCGATCTCCTCGGGTATCGAGCCCGTCAGGCCGTTTCCGAACGGGCCGCTCAGGTCGATCTCGGTGACCCGTCCCTCGGAGTCCGTAGCCACACCGTGCCACCGGTTCGGGTGGGATGCGGTCTTCCAGCCCCACGCGTTGAACCAGCCGTCCCCGCCCGTGCCGTTGAACAACGCCACCAGCGCGGCGCGATCTCCCGCATGGACGGGAATGCCCGGCCCGGTGGGACCGTACGTGTAGTTGGCGGCGGCGTTCAGGAGCGTCTTGCGGAGACGGTTGCAGGATCCGAGGAGGATGATGCCGGGTCTGTTGGCGATCATCGAGAACGTGATCTTCTCTCCGCCGGCCGCCACGGCCGTCCCGGCCAGGGAGATCACGTGGTCCAGCGAGCCCGTCTTGCCCTTCACGGTTAGGAGTTCGTCCTCGTTTCCCCTGGACCGGACCGGGCCACAGTTCCTTAGAGTTCCCGTCTGGCCCGCCACGGCCAGGCCCTCCACCAGCGGCGAGCCGGGGCCGGCCTCCTCCAGCAAGGCGGCGACCGCGCCGCAGGTGAGGCGGTTTGAGTAGGACAGGCCCGAGCCATCGGCGACCTGCAACCCGTCCGCCGCCCGGCCCAGCTTGTCCCGGAGGATGGTCTGAACATCGGCCGCTGCAGAGGCGCGGTCCGAGCCCCCGCCCCGGCGGCCGATCTCCTTTAGCAGCATCTCCGCGATGGTGTTGTCGGAACGGGTCAGCATGCGAGCCACGATCTCGGAGAGAGGCGGGGAATCGACCGCCCCGAGCATCGTCCGCTCGCTCGGAGCCGGCGCCATGCCCGCTACCGGCCGCCGCGTGATCACCATCCTTCGTGCCTCGAGGAAGTCGTCGAACACCGAAGCGGCGTGCTGGGCGGGCTGCGCCGCTCGCACGCTCTGGCGGCGGCCCGCGGAGAATACCGAGCCGGAATATCGCGAGAACCCACTGTTGAGGAGCAGGGCCGATAGCGGTCCGGAGTGGTTGGCGGTCACGAAGGAGCGTCTCCACACCGGGTCCGCCTCTCCGGCCAGGACCTCCCCCGAGTAGTCGCGTTGCCTGTCGGGATACCAGGACTCGTCTCCCACGATCCGGCCCTCGATCCTCCTGACGCCATGGGCGGAGAGGGCGGCCATCACTTGGTTTGCCAAGCCCGTGATATCGGTGTGGGCCACAGGCTCCGCATAGCGGTTGACGTAACGGGGCGTGGACAGCACGGGGTCGCCCCGCCCGACGAGGTACACGTCGCCCGTCAGCACGCCGTCGGTTACCGACTCGAGATCCTCGGTACGAGCGAACACTTTCGTCGTGAAGACCTCGTCCGGGCTCATCACCTCGAAGGCGGCCGCGGCGGTGGCCACCTTCATCAAGGAGGCAGGGACGAGGCTGGTGCGGGATCGCGACTGGACGATCGACTCGCCATCGAGGATCACCGACAGGCACATCGAGTCGGGAGCCTCCCGAAGGGAGAGTACGGCCGAGAACTCCCTCGCCAGACGATCCCGCTCCTCCTGGGCCACCGGTGCTGGCCCGTCCGCGGGCGCGCCGTACGCGGCGGCGGGCGGTATCACCAGAGCGACAGCCACCAGCAGGGCCACGGCGCTCAGGCCTCCGGTGAATCGATGCCCACTTCTCCGGATGCCCGGGGACGGTCCGTCCAAACCCTTCAATCCCCCAACCCGCGCAGGGCCGGATCCGAGGCCAGCCAGCAGCGCGAGGAGTGCCCTTCCTGCAGTTCGTCCAGGGACGGCTCCTCGGTCGAGCACCGCTCGATGGCCACCGGGCACCGGGGGACGAAGCGGCAACCCTCCGAAGGGATTGCCTCCCGCATCGTGCCTCGCCCCGGCCCGCGGTCACCGGTGATCACCGACGCCGCCGATACGAGCAACTGCGTGTAGGGATGGGTGGGCCGGTCGGAGACTTCGCCGCCCGGACCCTCCTCGACCGCCGTACCCGCGTACATGACCACGATCCGGTCGGAGAGGTGCCGCACCACTGGTAGCGAGTGGCTGATGAACAGCATGGCCATCGACCGCTCCCGGTTGATCTCGAGCAGCAGGTTGAGTATCTGGGCCTGGACCGACACGTCGAGGGCCGACACGGGCTCGTCACAGACCAGCAGCGAGGGTTCGAGCGCCAGAGCTCTGGCGATGTTCACCCGCTGCGCCTGGCCGCCCGACAACTGGTGTGGGTAGCGGTCCACCAGGGAGGGGTCGAGGTGGACATCCGCCATCAGATCCCGCACCCGCTCGGCACGCTCCCGGGAGTTCCCGCGGCGGTGGATCACCAGGGGCTCGGCAACCAGCCACCCCACCCTCTTGCGGCTGTCGAGCGCCTGGAAGGGATGCTGGAAGACCGCTTGCACGGCCTGCCTGTAACCGGCCTCCTCGCCGTCCAGCCACTCCCCCACGTCGCGGCCCCGGAAGCGGATCCGGCCCCCGTCTGCCTGCTCCAGACCGAGCACCAGGTTGGCGATGGTGGACTTCCCGGACCCTGACTCCCCTACGAGGCCGACCACCTCGCCCTCACCGATCGTCATCGACATCCTCCGAACGGCGCGGACCGGGCCGCGGTCGGTCACGAACGTCTTGTCCACTCCGGTCAGTTCGAGCAGGGAGGTCATGTCGTTATCAACGCAGAGGATGCGGCGGGAGGGCAAGCCGCCAGGGTGTCATTGATCGGTATCAGATCCGGTTCGACCCGGCGGCATTCGTCCACGACCAGGCGGCACCTGGGAGCGAAGGGACATCCGGAGGCAGGGAGATGCCCCGGCTCCATCGACGGGAGCAGGATCTTGCGATCCCCGTCGAGACGGGGCACCGAGTCCAGCAAACCCCGCGTGTAGGGGTGGACAGCCGAGCCGAGGACGGCGGCCCGGGCGCCCTGCTCCACCACCTTCCCCCCGTAGAGGACCATCACATCGTCGGCCACCCTCGCCACCACGCTCAGGTCGTGGCTGATGATCAGCATCGCCAGGTCCGCTTCGGACCGCAGTTCCCCCAGGATCGCCAGAATCTCGGACTGGACGGTGCTGTCGAGGGCGCTGGTCGGCTCGTCGGCGATGAGCAGGGCCGGCTCGATGATGACCGCGACGGCGATGGAGACCCTCTGCAACATCCCCCCGCTGAGCTGGTGGGGTAGGTCCGCCAGGCGCCTCTCGGGATCCTCGAAGCCCACCCGGGCCAGCAGGTCCATCAGCTCGGGCATCCGTCCGGCATGACCCGCCGCTGACATCGCGTCCCGAACCTGGGCGATCATGGTGCGGGTGGGATTCCAGGAGTTGATCGGGGACTGGAAGATGAACGAGATGTCGGTACGGCGCAACTGCCGCCACCTCCGCCTTCCCGCTGCGAGCAGGTCCTCGCCGTTGATCTCCAGCCGGGAGGCGTGTCTCCGGGCTCGGCGGTCGAGCAACCCGGCCAGGGCAAGGGCGAGGGTGGTCTTGCCGCTTCCCGACTCCCCCACCACCGCCAGGGTGCGACCGGACTCGATCTCCAGCGACACGCCTTTGACCGCCGGGCGCCGGCCGCCCGGATAGGTGACGGTGAGGTCCTCGACCGCGAGCAGGCTCACGACGTCGACCGCTTCCGCAGCGCTTCGCCCAGCAGCACGAAGTTGAGCACGGTGACGAAGATGACAATGCCCGGGAACACCGCGTACCACCAGGCCAGCAGGGCGAACTGCTTGGAGTCGGCCACCATGCGTCCCCACTCCGGCAGGGGCGGGGTGGCGCCCAACCCGAGGAAGGCCAGCCCGGTCAGCGCCACCAGCGCGTTGCCGATGTCGAGGGTGAAACGGACCAGAAGCTGGTTGTAGGTGTGGGGAATGACGTGCCAGCGCAGTATCTGGCCCCGTTTCGCTCCCAGCGTGGTGGCCGCCCTGATGTGGTAGTCGTTGAGGATCGACTTGACCTGACCCCGGATCATCCGGGCATAGCTCGGCCACCACAGCAGCGACAGGGCCACGATCGTGGAAGTGAGACCTCGCCCCATCGATGCCGCCACCGCCATGGCGAACACCAGGTAGGGGAAGGCCAGGAAGACGTCCACGGTCCTCATCAACAGGCGGTCGAGGATGCCCCCGTACCAGGCGGCCAGCGACCCGTAGATCGTCCCCACCAGCGCCGCGACCGTGATGATCAACACGGCGGAGCCGATCGAGTAACGGGCTCCGTGGATGACCCGGGACAGGATGTCACGACCGGAGTCGTCGGTGCCGAACAGGTTGCCGGCACCCGGAGGGGTGAAGCGGTTGATGATGTCCAGCTTGTACGGGTCGCCGGGGGCCAGCAGGCCGGGGATGAACACCAGGGCCGCCAGGACCACGACAGTGGCCACCGACCACCACATGACGCCTCGCCCCGCCCTTCGGGTCCGGGATGCCGTATCAGGTGCGGCCGGAAGCTCGGCGACGGTCATCGGGCTTCCTTGATGCGGGGATCGAGCAGCGGGTAGATCTGGCCGACCAGCGCGTTGACCAGGACGAACCCGGCCGTGGCCAGCACGGTTATGGCCATGATGGCGTTGTAGTCGAACGACTGGAACGAACTGAAGGCGTAGAGACCGATCCCGGGCCACGAGAAGATCACTTCCACGATCACCACCCCGCCCAGCAGCCATCCCAGCTGCAGACCGAGCATTGTCACCACCGGGTTGAGGGCATTGCGCAGGGCGTCGACCAACACCACGCGCCACTCGGACAGGCCCCGGGCCCGCGCCGCGCGCACGTATTCGCGGTCGAGTTGGTCGGCGAGGGACGAACGCATGAGCGCGATGGTGAGGGCGATGTTGTGGAGCACGATGGTCATAACCGGGAGGAACAGCACCCGGGCCGCCTCCCACATGGCCGGAGGGCTGCGGGCGATCAGGGCGTCGAGCAGGCCGGCGCCGGTGACCTCGGCGATCCCGGCCGCCTCATGGTTGAGGTTCCCGGCCACCGGGAAGTCGAGGCGCGCGACGAGCGGGAACCAGTCGGGCCGGGCGGCGAGAAATATCTGCAGCAACAGCCCCACCCAGAAGACGGGCACGGCGGAGCCGGCCACCGCCACGACCCGCAGCAGGACGGCATGGACGCCTCTCGGCCAGTAGGCCCATGCGGCGCCCGCCAGGATGCCCAGCGCGGCGAAGATGGTGAAGGACACCACGATGAGCTCGATGGAGGCGGGTAGGGCCTCGACTACGTCATCGAGGATCGGCCCCCGGGTCCGGATAGAGTCGCCGAAGTCCCCCCTGACCAGACCGGTTATGTAGCGCACGTACTGCACCATCACCGGATCGTCCAGGCCCATGTCCTGGCGCACCCGTTCCACCTGCTCCGGACCCGCCTCGAGTCCCGCCGCCAACCGGGCGGGATCGGCGGGCACGATCCTGGAGAGGGCGAAGGTGATGGAGACGGCCACCAGGACAACTACCAGCAGCCACACGACGCCCTTGGCGAACCGCGCCAAGCGACCGGCGCCGAAGCGAAGCCCCGGCGCCGGTCCTGTTACCTCGGGGTAACGCCCTTGCGTCACCCGCCCATTTCAGTGTTGCGAGCGTGGAAGAACCGGGTCTGGACCACGAAGTCGAGCGGCTCGAAGAGCAGGTCCCACTTCTCGAGAACCGGCTGGTAGATGATCGGCTGCGGCATCCAGATGGCCACCTGGTCGGCGATGATCTGGTCCGAGATCTGACGCAGGACGAGACCCCGCTCCTCATCGTCGGTGATGCCCGACACGCCGGCAGTCAACTCGTCCACCATCTCGTTCGAGTAGTAGGCCCAGTTGTAGCCGCCCTGGTCAGCCCAGGACTCGGTCACGTACGCCGACTTGAGCACCGTGGACGGGTCGGTCGACGTCATGTTGAGGATCAGGTACGCCAGGTCGGTGGTCGTTTCGGGGCTCTTGGTCAGCTGGACCAGCTCCGGCCATCCGACCAGCTGCACGTCCACGCCGATGCCGAGCTCCTTCAGGTTCTCCGTGAGCAGCGTCCCGAAGAACGCCTCGTAGGAGAGGAACGCGAGGCCTGCGTAGCTGATGGTGAACAGGATGTTGTCGGGACCGCCGCCCCCATAACCGGCCTCAGCCAGCAGCGCCTTGGCCTGGTCGAGATCCTGGCGGATCACGTCGGGAACCGGTCCTATCTCGGCGTTGGGGGGCAGGGGCCCGGTGGTGGGCTCGGCCCTTCCATTGAGGTAGGCGATCCACCCGTCATAGTCGATGGCCAGCGCGATGGCCTTGCGAACCCGCACGTCGGAGATCGGCCCGTCCGCCAGCTGGTTGAAGACCACCGTCCCCAACCCGAAGCGGGGCTGGATCAGCGCCTTGACGCCATCGCAGGCGACCGCCTGGTCCACGAGGTCGGGGCCGATACCACCGATCGAGTCGACCTCGCCCTGGCACATGAGGAGCACGGCGGTGGAGGCATCCGGGTCGGTCCGGAGGGTGACCCTCGTGGGCGTGCCCGGCTCGAACGGCCGCCAGTAGTCGGTGAATCCGTTGAGCGTGATCATGTCCGCCGCCAGCGTGTCGAGCACGTAGGGACCGGAGCCCGCTTCGTTCTCGGCGAACCACGCTTCGGCCCACGGATCGTCGGCGGTGGCGTTGGCCTCGATGGCCTCGGCCGAGACGATCGGCACCTTCGGCAACAGACCGGTGAAGAACGTGTCGGGCTGGCCGAGGGTGATCTGGACCTCGTAGGGCCCGGTCGCCTCGTAGCTGACCACGTTCCGCAGCGGGGTGGATGGACCCTGACCGATGGCCTGGATCCGCTCCAGGCTCTTCACCACGTCGGTGGAGTCGAAGGGGTTGCCGTCGTGGAAATTCACGTCGTCACGCAGGGTGAAGGTATAGGTGAGACCGTCCTCCGTCGACCACTCGCTGGCCAGCGCAGGCTGGACGATGGCCGGCTGGGAGCCGGGCGGGTACTCGAGCAGCGTGTCGTAGGCACTGCGGACGAACAGCATTCCGTCGGACGACCAGGCGACGGCCGGGTCGAGGCTGGCGGTCTGGGCGATGTTCGAGAACACGAACGGTATGTCCTCGAGGACCTGGGGCCGCACCAGTCCCGGCGCCACGGTGGTGGTGGTGCCCTCCGTAGCGAGAGCAGACTCCGGTTCCTCCTCGTCCATCTCCTCGGTCATCTCCTCGGTGGCGTCCTCCTCGGCCATCTCCTCGTCGGGCTCTTCCATCATGGCTTCGGTGGTGGTCGCGGCCTGGGTGGCCTCGGTGGCGGGTGCCTGGGTCGCCTGGGTAGCCGGCGCCTCGTCCGCGTCATCGCCGCCGCATGCCGTGGCGACCATGGCGAGCACGGCCAGGATCGCCACCCACTTGAGAGGCCTGAGCCGGTAAGTGCCTATCTTCATGTTCTGTCCTCCCTGTTCGATTGCCCGACGCGAATGACGCGGCGGGGTGTCCTGTACCGCTTTCTTGATCCTGCTAGGGATCCGGGCAGGGTCGGTGCCGCATCGAGCTGTCCGGCCTGCTCATTCTTGCACATCCATCCAGGATGAGAAATAGCCGTCGGTGAGGTCGTCCGCCACCGCCTCCGGATCGCGCTTGGACGGATCCCCGTAACCCCCGCCCCCACCGGTCTCCACCACCAGCACGCTGTGAACCGGAAGCCGGCGCGGCGGCGTCTTGAGGACCGTCTCGGACGTGCCGCCGACCGTCAGCGTGCCCGTGGTGGCCTGGCCGGGGCGCCCTCCGTGCAGTCCCCAGGCCGGCACCTGCGACCGCTCCAGCCACAGGGTCAGGTTCATCCCGTCAGCCAGGGTCTCGTACTCGCGGACGATCCCGAGCCCTCCGCGGTGCTTGCCCCTACCGCCCGAATCCTCCCTGAGGCCGTAGCGCCGGACCATCAGGGGGTACTTGGTCTCCACCACCTCCACCGGGATGTTCTTGAGGTCCCCGGCGCCGTAGTTGATCATCCCGTTGGCGCCGTCGGACCGGGATGATGCGCCCCAACCGACCGCGGTGGCGTCGGCGGTGACGAACTGCGAGCCGTCCTCGCGGCGCCCCACGAAGGTGACGTTCATCGGGTCGGCCGTCTGGCCCGCCACCACCTCGTCGGGAAGCACGTCGGCCAGCGCCCTGATGACGAGGTCGATCATCAGACCTAGGGGCGGGTAGTAGTAGATGGTCCCGTGGGGCTCGGAGACGTTGAACACGGTGTTCTCGGGCGCCGCGACCTCCAGATTCCGGAAGGTCCCGCCCGTCACCGGCACGTCGGGGTTGATGAGGCACTTGTAGGCGAGACGCGCCCCGGCGAGGGTTCCGGGCATCGGCGAGTTGACCGGCCCGTGCGTCGGACCGCTCGACCCGTCGAGGTCGATGGTCATCCGGTCACCCTCGATCCGCACCGCCACGCACACGTCGACCGGCGGGAGACCGGGTCCTCCGGAGTCCATGTGGGCGGCGGCCCGGTAGACACCGTCGGGAATGGCCTGCACCGCCTCGCGGTCCAGGTGTTCGCACTGGGCGAAGATCTGGTCGGCGGCCCGCTCCACGGTCTCGGTCCCGAAGCGCTCGTGCAGGGCCACCAGCTGGTGCTCGCCAGTGCGGCAGGCGGCGATCTGGGCATGGAGGTCGCCCCAGACCGAGCGGGGCAGGCGGCTGTTGCGGGTTATGTAGTCGATGACCTCCCGCACGGGCTCGCCCGCCCGGTACACGGCCGTGGGGCCGAAGCGGTAGCCCTCCTGGTAGATCTCGGTGGTGTCCACCGGCCGGCCCGCCTCCTTGGCCCCGATGTCCAGCCAATGAGCCTTGGTGGCCCCGAAACCGATCAGCCGGTCCTCTAGGAATACCGGCGAGAAGATGTTGACGTCGTACGTGTGGCTACCCACCAGGTACGGGTCATTGACCATGTACACGTCGCCGGGCACGTAACCCTCCGGCCCGCCCAGGAACTCCGTGGTGACCTTGATACCCAACTCCAGGTTGCCGAGGAACATCGGGAGGCCCGGCGACTGGCCCAGCAGGCGGCCCCGGCGGTCGAAGATGCCCACCGAGCAGTCCTTCATCTCGTAGATGATCGGGGTGTAGGCGGACCTGAACAGGTTCTTGTTCATCTGGCGGGCGATCGACAGGAAGGCGTTGCGGATGACCTCGGTGGTCACCGGATCGACCAGCTCCCGATCGGGGGAACCGGCCGGGCCGCCGAGGAGTTCCGTCCCGCGTTCCATCAGCTGCCGCCCCGCTCCATCAGCAGGTGGCCCCGCTCCGACGTGGTGGCCCGCCATCCGGGCGGCACCAGCGTGGTGCAACCCGATTCCAGCACGATGGCGGGACCGTCGATCTCCTGGTTGCGGCCGATGCCGGCCCGCCGGTACACGTCCGTCGGCTCCGGTCCGTTTCCGAAGTCGGCCGGAAGGGTGGTCAAAGCCCGGGCGGGAGACGATCCGGGCAGGAGGGGAAGATCGGCCGGGCGGCGCAGGCCGACCGCCGAGATGCGCACGCTCACGAGCTCCACGGTCTCCCCCGGGTTGGAGTGCCCGTACCTGGCCTGGTAGGCGGCATGGAAGTCGGCGGCCACCCGGGCCGGGTCATCGAGCCCCAGAGCATCGTGGATGGGCACGGTCAGCGTGTACTCCTGCCCGAAGTAGCGCAGGTCCACAGAGGGCCGGAAGTCCATGTCGGATACCTCGACCCCATCCTCCGCGAGCAACTCCCGGCCTTCGGTCCGCAGGTCCTCGAAGGCGGACCCGACCGCGGCGTGGTCGAGGGAATCGAAGCGTCCGTAGAGCGACCGCGCCAGGTCGTGGCGCACGTCCGCCTGGAGCATCCCCCATGCCGACAGGACCCCCGGAGCATGGGGCACGATCACCCGCGACATGCCCATCTCCTCGGCCAGGGCGGCGGCATGGAGCGGCCCTGCCCCACCGAAGGCCAGCAGGTCGAAGTCACGAGGGTCGATACCCCGCCCCACGGTGAGCTCGCGGATGCCGTCGGCCATCATGGCGTTGACGACCTCTATGGCGCCCAGCGCCAGCTCGCGGGCATCGAGTCCCAGTTCGGCCGCGACCTTCTCCAGAGCGGCCTCGGCCGCCTCGAGGTCCAACTCGAGCGCACCGGCGAACCTGGCTATCTCGGGAATCCGCCCGAGCAGTGCATTGGCGTCGGTGATGGTTGCGCTCACCCCGCCGTGCCCGTAGCAGGCCGGGCCGGGCATGGCGCCGGCCGACGCCGGTCCCACCCGGAGACCTCCCGCCTCGACCCAGATTTTGGATCCCCCGCCGGCGCCCAGAGAGTGGATGGCCACCGAAGGGGTGAGCACCGGGTGGCCCTCTATCTCCACCTCGCTCTCGATGTCGGCGCGGCCGTCGACCACCAGCGAGACATCGAAGGAGGTTCCGCCCATGTCGACACAGATCAACTGGTCCGACTCGATGGCCCCGCCGATGGCCTCCGAAGCCACCGTGCCGCCCACGGGCCCGGAGAACAAGGTCTGGGCGGCTCTACGGAGCCCGGTCTGGGCGGTCATCACCCCACCGTTCGACTGCATCACGTGCAGCGGCGACCTGAGCCCGCCTTCGGCCAGGCGCAACTCCAACGCCTCCAGGTAGTCCCTGATCCGTGGGGTCACATAGGCGGACACCAGGGTGGTGGACCAGCGCTCGTACTCCCTCCATTCGGCCGTGACCTCGTGAGAGGCCACCACGCTGGCGCCGGGAAGGGCTTCCCGCAGGATGGCGGCGGCCTCCTGCTCGTGAGCGGGCCACCGGAACGAGTGGATGAAGCAGACCGCCACCGACTCGTAGCGCCCCCGCAACTGCTCGGCCAGTTCACGGATCCCGGTGCTGTCCAGCGAGGTGCGGACCGTCCCGTCGGCCAGGGTCCGCTCCTCGACCTCGAAGATGTCCCGGCGCCGGAGGAGCATCTCGGGGCGCCGGTAGTGGATGTTGTACATCTCGGGCCGGCTGGCCCGTCCGATCTCGTACACGTCGCGGAACCCGCCTGTGACCACCAGCGCCATCGAGGCCCCGTTGCGCTGGAGCAGTGCGTTCAGGGCGGTGGTGGTCCCGTGGATGAAGTCCCTCACCTCGGGAAGAGATACGTCCATCAGGGAGACAGCCTGCATGACCCCGGCATCCTGGGCACCGGCGATGGAGAGCGTCTTGGCGCTCTCGGTCCTACCGTCGGGCCAGGTGGCGACGGCGTCGGTGAAGGTGCCGCCGATGTCGACGGCGACGCGCACACCCGGATCGGCGGCGGGTCCGCTCACAGGGAGCCCCTCATCTCGGGCGTCAGGCGCTGGAAGGCCTCCACGTACTCCACGTCCGGGCCGGCGCCGATGTAGCAAGCCTGGAAGGCCCGCTGCCGGGCCCGCTCCGTGTAGTGGTCCCGCAGGTACGTCTGGGCGCCCATCGCCTCCAGGGCCTTGGCCTTGACGGGCCACACCGGGGTGATGTCGACGAAGGTGTCGGGTTTGAAGTCGCACAGGTCGGGCTGATGGGGCTCGAACGCGTACATGGCCGGCGGGGGGATGGTCGGGAACGCGGCGGGGACCCCGCCCGCGCCCATGGCGAGCAGCCGGACCCGCTGCGACGCCTGGGAGGCGACCGGGTGGTCCGGATTGAAGGGATCCTTCGGCGCATGGATCAGCACCACGTCGGGCACGGTCTCGATGAAGAGGTCCACCAGGCGCTGCGTGGCCTGCTCGTCGATCACCAGCGGGTAGTCGCCCAGGTCGAGGGCCACGAAATCGGCATCGAGGATGGAAGCGGCCGCGACGGCCTCCTCCCTCCTTATCCGCCTCACCGCCTCCAGCGTCTGGCCGGGCCGGCTCCACAGGGCGCCGGACTCACCGCGCTCCCCGTAGGAGAGGGAGACCACGGTGGCCCTCCCGCCGGCGCCGGTGTGCATGGCGACAGCCCCCGAGGCCCGCCACACGAAGTCGGCGGCATGGGCACTGATCACCAGCATCGAACGGGCCACGGATCAGCTCCAGATGGTGGCGCACATGGCGGTGCCGGTGCCCGCCTCGGTGCGGTAGCCGGGTACGTAGGCCACCAGTTCCATGTCGAGGCTCTCGCAGGCGCCGCCGACCGCGATCCAGCACAGACCCTCGGACGTCCCGGACACGAAGTCCTCGGCCTCGAGCTCGGCGATCCGCCGTTCGTCCCCCGACGCCACGGCCTCGAGCATGCGGCGGTCTATCGACTCGTCGATGACGAAGTGGCTCAGCCCCCCCGAGGCCACCACAGCCACCCGGATGTCCTCCGGGTAGGCGGCGATGGACGCCGCCAACGCCTTGCCGAGCTCCCAGCACCGGACAGGCGTGGGGGTGTTGGGCGGGAAGTAGGTGTTCAGGACCACCGGGACCATGGGGATCGGATCCCGGTCACGGTCCATCAGGCGGTTGCGGATGGCGATGAAGGGATGGCCTGCAGACTGCCCCTCGGGGGCCGCGTTCACCTGGGCCACGTCGAAGCCGCGGCGGTTGAGGTCGGTGATCAGGAACTTTCCCAGTTCGGAGTCGCACGGGTAGGTCTCGGGCCGTTCCCCGAACAGTGCCCACGCGGCGGGTTCCACCGCCGGGAAGATCCACTCGGGCGGGAAGGCATCGATGGTCTCCCCCCAGTAGACGGCGATGGTGGGCATGCTCTGCTCTGAGAAGAGCTCGTGGTGGTCGTCCCCCACGATCACCACCACGTCGGGCCGAGCCTCGGCCAGAGCGGCCGCCAGGCGAGCCACCCCGGCGTTGATCCGCTCGTACTTCTCGGCCCACACCTCGTCGTTGACCTGCTCGGCGACACCCTCGGAGGCCCGCGCCTCCACCAGGTCCTGGTAGTCCCACCGCTCGCGCTTCCAGATCAGGGGGAAGGCGGTGGCGTCCCTCGACGCGTACTCCGCCCAATGGTCGCTGGACATGCTCATCTGGGGAGTGTGCGAGACACCGAGTCCCAGTACCAGTTCCGCCATCTCTAGCTCTCCTGTCGTGCCGCTACGCCGCCGGATGATCTTATCGGTGGACACCCGGTGGAACGCCTGCCGCCGATCGTCTCAGCTGTGACCATCACACCCCCTTCAGACCAGGTGCAGCGAGTGGAGTACTTCGGTCAGATCGCCGTCCACCACGCACGCATGGCAGGTCGTCGACGAGAAGCGACCCCCGTAGAACACGAGCGGGCGGGGCGACCGTTCGTCCCGTAGCAGGGCATCGACGTGGCCGACGACGATCGCGTGGTCCCCCTCCTCGTAGACCGACCGCAGCGAGCAACCCACGTGGCCGATGGAGCCCTCGAGAACGGGGTCGCCCGTCGGCCCGAGCACGATTTCCTCTCCGAACAGCTCCTTCCCCCGGGCCGCCGGGCGGGCGAATCCGAGCGCCACGCCCACGTCGTCCTGTCCGAGGATGTTCACCGAGAACCCTCGCGCCTTCCTTATGAACCGGTTGCTGAAGGTGTCGAGGGCGATCGACACGGCCACCAGAGGGGGCGTCAGGGACACGGACATGACCGCGTTCGCCGTCATCCCGTGGTACTCGTCGCCGGACGCCATCGTGATGACCGTTACCCCGGTGGCGAACAGGCCCATCGTGTCCCGGTAAGCGCGCGGGTCGGCGGCGTCGAGCGCCGTGAGCCGGGCGTCCGTCTGCAGGGCCGGATTCATGCCGTTCATGGACCGTCCGGCAGGCTCACAGCCCGAAGGGGCCCTCGTCCAGGTACCTGCGACCTTCCTCGATCAGGCGGTCGAGCAGGGCCTGGCCGTCGCCCATCTGGACCGCCCGGGCGAAGAAGGAGGCCACGAACATGGGCTCGCCGATGTAGAAACGCTCGTAGTGGGCGAGGCGCTGGCCGATGGGACCCCCGGCCAGCTCCCACGCCAGCTTGGCGATCTGCACCCGCTCCTCGCCGGGCATGTTGTCGGCGCCTGCGAAGTAGGTGTTGGCGAACTCGGCCACCTCGCCCCGGAACTCACCTGCTGTGGGGGTGAGCATCAGCCCGGCCGCCCCGGTCCGCTTGATGGTCTCCAGCATGGTGTTGTAGAAGTCGGGGAAGAGCAGGCCGTGGGCCGTGAGGGCGTCGGCGTTCAGGTAGTAGACCCCGTCGTCCCCGACCCGTGGCTCCTCCTCAGCCCTGAACAGCAATGCCTCGGCGGCCTTGTGCATGGCGGCGATCCGCCCCAGCAGCTCGCCCACGTTGGGGAACACGTTGGTCTTGACGGAGGCGCACTGGGCCATGGCCACCGCCACCGTCAGACCGGAGCGCACGATGGCCCTCTGGATCGACAGGTGGCCCGAGAAGGCGGCCACCGCGGTCATGAACCGCATGTTGTTGGCCGCCTCCTTGCTGCTGTGGAAGAAGACCCGGTCCCACGGGACCAGCACGTCGTCGAAGACCAGGAGCGCGTCGATCTCCTCGTAGCGCGAGCTGAGGGGCGAGTCGTAGACGTTGAGCCGGTCGTCCTTCACCAGCGGTTCCCGGCAGAGCAGCTTGAGGCCGGGGGTGGTGGTGGGGATGCTGAAGCACAGGCAGTAGGCCTCGTCGCCGGGCACGAACTGGCGCCCGTTGGGAAACACGAGCACCTCGTCGGCGAAGGGCGCCGCGGTGGCCAACTGCTTGGCGCCCCGGACCACCAGACCCTTGGAGGTCTTCTCCTTGATGCGCAGGTGCAGGTAGGGGTTCTCCTGCTGGTGGGAGGGCTTGGAGCGGTCCGACTGCGGATTGCCGAGGGCGTGGGTGACGAAGAGGTCATTGTCCTTGACGTGGTTGTAGTAGTCGGTGATCCGCTGCGACCCGCCCTTCTCGAACTGGTCGAACCAGTCGGCGCTGACGCTCAGGCCCGCCACCAGGGCGGCCATCGACTCGGGCCCCCGACCGAGACACCCGTAGGACGCCTCCGAGAAGGTCTTGTACGCCAGGCCCTTGGCGCGCAACTGGTCGTGGGTCTTGGGAACGAGGAAGCTGAGATCGAACCGCTCCCCGTCCTCCACGTAGGTCATGCGGTCCTGGAACTCGTCCATGTGCTTCATGTCGTAGACCCGGGCGTACGACTCGATCGGACGGCGGAACGCGGGGAACTTGGTCACGTCCTCGACCCGTTCGCCGTCGACGTAGGCTTCGCGGGGGGCCTCGAGACCCTCGATGTACTGGGCGCCGGTGCGGATCACGGTTTCAACAGCCTCCTGATCGGTGAAGGCCAGGACGCCTGGCCCGTTCCATTAGTGGTCGTAGCCCGAAGGTAAGGGAAATGCGAGCAGGTGTCCAACGATGATTTCCGAACCGATCCATCGGCTTCACCGATAGAACATTGACGGATCCTTTTCGATCCAGAGTCCGGTTTGACGGTCGGGCGATGCTCGTCGTATCTTGCGGCCTATGCCTTATATAGACGTTCACGGCCATGTAACAGCACCATTAGCCCTTTACGCCTACCAGGCGGGACTGATCGCCGCCGGGAAGTTCCACGGCAAGGGCAAGATCCGGGCGACCAAGGAGGAGATCCTCGAATCGTGCCTCTGGCACATCGACCGCCTCCGGGGCCACGGAATCGACCGGCAGTTCATCTCGCCGCGGCCCTACTCGATGATGCACTCCCGCAAGCCGGAGATCATCGTGCACTGGTTCATCGAGACGGTCAACGACATCATCGCCGCCCAGGTGGCCGAGTACCCCGAGGCCTTCGTGGGGGTCGCCGGCCTGCCGCAGAGCGCCGGTGTCAGCCCGGCCAACGCGGTGGAGGAACTCGAGCGCTGCGTGACCGAACTCGGTTTCGTGGGCTGCGTGGTCAACCCCGATCCCGGCGAGGGTGACAACGCCACCCCCGGACTGGGCGACGAGTGGTGGTACCCGCTGTGGGAGAAGATGGTTGAACTCGACGTGCCCGGCCTGGTCCACGCCACGTCGTGCCAGAACCCGCGAGAGTCCTACTCCAACCACTTCATCACCGAGGAGGGCATCGCGGTCATGTCGCTGATGGACTCCCACGTGTTCGAGGACTTCCCGAACCTGAAACTGATCATCTCCCACGGAGGCGGCTCGGTCCCCTACCAGTACGGGCGCTGGCAGGCCCAGCGGGTCCAGAAGGGCAAGGTGGACTTCGAGGAGGACCTCCGGAAGCTGTGGTTCGACACGGTGCTCTACAACAAGGATTCGCTGGAGTTGCTGTTCAAGATCGTCGGTCCCGAGCACTGCCTGTTCGGCACCGAGACCCCTGGCATCGGGTCGGGTATCGACCGCAAGACCGGCAAGTACATGGACGATCTGGGCCCGGTGATCGACAGCATCGACTTCCTGTCGCAGGACCAGAAGGACGCCGTCTTCTACCGCAACGCCGAGAAGGTCTTCACCCGCTGGGAGGGAGCCGGCGCCTCCGATCCTGCGTGAGCGGCTTCGATCACGACTCCCGGCGGGCCCGCTTCCAGGCTCGGCTCGCCGAACTGTCCGTCGATGTCGCCATGTGCCTCCCCTCCGGTGACCTGGAGTACCTGACCGGTTTCCCACGCAGGGCACCCTCGTTCGGCAACATCGAGTACGCCCACCAGTGGACAACGGGGGCTCTGTTACGTCCCGAGGGCGAGCCGGTCTTCGTGGTTCCCCAGGGCTATTCGTCCTTCAACCTGCCCGGCGGCGTGGAGGGCGACGTGGTGCAGGTCCGCAACCTGGACGACGGCGTGGAGGTGTTCGCCCGCACCCTGGCCCGGTTCGGCCGCATCCGGCGGATCGGCCTGTCGGCCCGAACGTTCTCCCGGACCGCGGTACGCATGGTGGAGTTGACCGGCGGGGCGGAACTGGTGGACCTCGACGATGAGATCAACGCCCTGCGGCGGGTCAAGGAACCGGTGGAACTGGACGCCATGCGCCGGTCGGGGCGGATCTGCGACCTGACCATGGGCGAGATCACCTCCTCGGTGGCGGCGGGGGTCACCGAGTTCGAAATCTCCAGCCGGGTCGAGTACCTGATGAGGAAGCACGGCGGGAAGTACCCCTCGTTCGACACGGGCGTGTTCGCAATGGGTCCTGCCCTGGACCGGGACGCGTCCACCCGCCTGACTGCCGAGCCCCTGGTGGAGGGGTTGGGGGTGTCGTTCGACTTCGGGACCGTGGTGGACGGCTACTGCTCGGACTTCGGTCGCACCATCCACATCGGCGAGCCCGACGACCGCTACCGGGAGGCTTACGGCCTGGTGGTGGCCGCCCAGGAGGCGGGCCGCCGGGCCGCCGTACCGGGGACGACCGCATCGGAGGTCAACGCCGCCACCCGGGCTGTGATCGAAGAGGCCGGGTACGGGGACTGGTTCCGCCACCGCACCGGCCACTGCATCGGCCTCGATACCCACGAGCGGCCCTTCATCTCCGAGGAGGACACGACCGTCCTCGAGGAGGGCATGACGTTCACCATCGAGCCGTCGATCTTCTGGCCGGGCACCGTGGGGGTGCGGGTGGAGGACATGTTCGTCTGCCGGCCCGGAGGGGCCGAGTGTCTGAACACCTACAGCCGGGACCTGGTCGCGGTCTGACCCGAACGTTCGGAAGGAGCGCCATGGCGAGACGAGTCAACATCGAGGTGCCGGGGGTCAGCCACGGCGACATGCCCATCCCCATGGCCACCAAGGTGGGCAACATGGTGTTCTCGAGCGGTATCCACGCCATGGACCCCGAGACCGGAACCATCCCGGAGGACCCCAGGCGCCAGGTCGAGCTGGTCTTCGCGCACATGCGCACCATCGTCGAGAACGCCGGCGGCTCCACCGACGACATCGCCCTGGTGATCTTCAACATCAAGGACAACGCCTACCGCCCACTCGTCAACGAAGAGTGGCTCAAGATGTTCCCCGATGACGGGGACCGCCCGGCCCGGAACACCCACCTGGTCGACCTCGGCTTCGGGATGATCATCCACGTCCTGATGACCGCCGTCCTCGAGGAGTGACGTAACGGGCGTCCTCTACGCAGGCAAACCCATCTGGGACCTACTCGCGGCCGTCGCTCCCGACCAATACAAGATGAGGCGGATAAATCAGCGCCCTTTCCGCATGTTGCGAATCCTTGCGCGAACCGACGCTGACTCCGATTCAGCAGCCCGGGCAAGCATGCCGTCTACCTTCTCCCGGTAGCGCGGGAAGCGAAGCGCCAGTTCGTTGAAACCGTTGTAGGCCCACGCCCTGACGAACTTGCGCTCGCTCTCGAGACAGGCATCCAGGAACCGCTCGAGACCCACAATGTCGTCCTCGGGAATGTCCAGATAGGGCAGACACTGGAGGATATGCAGTTTGCTTTCCCAGTGCTCCTGGACGGAGAGTCCGCCGAAGACGGCACGGCATTCGGCAACGGATAGTGAGTTCCCCACCTCTAGATGTCTCTTCAGCAGCCAGGTTGCCGCCCGTTGCAATTCGACATCCGAAAGATGGGCCAGGATCGTCGCAACGAAATCGTCATGAGCGCCATGGCGCTCATATGTCGACTCCAACACGGCGGCGGACTTACCGTCCCAGGAGGCAATCTCCTCCGACAACGTCGTAGTCACATCCGGTTCCTGCGATTGTCAGGCCGGTAGGTCGGGACTGACCACCTCGGCTGTCACGTGGAAGTCGTAGATCTGGCGCGGCTTCGGATAGGTCCGCTTGCTCTGGGACAGGCCTAGCTGCACCAGCATTTCGGTCACCTTGAGCAGGGTGTGATCCGTGCTGAGCACCGGGACCCCGTAGGGAGCCAGGTGCTTCACCAGGTAGTCGTGGAGGCGGGGGCCGCCGTATCCGATGATCACGTCGGCGCCGTCCTCGAAGACCGCCTTCTTGGCCTCTTCCAAGGCCGCGGTGAAGACCGGCTCCAGCTCCTCGTCGGTGGCGATCAACTCGTTGAAGCCGGTGGGCGGCACGTTGACGTTGCGGATGGACGCCAGCTTGTGCTCGAGGCCGTAGTGCTGGGCGGCGGTGATCAGCGTGTCCTTGGTGTGGTCGATGTCGATCCCGTCGTCGCCCTCCTCCTTGCCGGCAATCACGTAGGAGAACTTGCGACCCAGCATCGAGGCAACGTGCTGGACCGCGCACGCCGATCCCATCACCAGCGTGTCACAGAGCTCCCGGGCCGCCTTGACACCCGGCTCGCCGTTGCAGCGGATGATCATGGCGTCCGCGTCGCCCTCGCTCTCGACCTTCCAAGCCTCCCGGGCATGGAGCACCGCCACCATCTCGTTCTCGTAGTTCTGCTCCACGAAGTGAACGAACGCGTCGGGGGCGTCCCGGACCTCCAACTCGGTGTCGTCGTTCTTGAGCGCCAGCAGGTCGGGCAGCGGCTTGCTCGGATACTTCAGACCCGGGATACGGAAGCCGTTGATCCGCACGATCTTCATCTTCTTGCCCATCCAGCCCTCACGAGGTCGGCCCTAGGCGCGTCACTGTAGCCCGAGGATTGACAACTACCATGAGGGTACGCATCCAGAGTGGTCTGGATCGACCCGACGGACAATGCGACGTGGAAGCACGGCTGCATAAGAGGACGCCGAGAGCCTGAGAGTGACCGGATGACGGGTCTAGAGCCGATAACTCCCGCTGACTGCCATCAGATTGCCACCTCTTCGTGGTGGTGCGCCGAACTCGGAACACGATCCTGGATGCCGTGCGACCACTATCAGGGTTCAAGGTCAGGGGTGAGGCCAACAGCACGAATCGACATCTGCGGTGACGGTCCGAATGTTCTGATTGACGGGCAGCCGCCGGTCTGGGTCCGGGCAGAGACTGATCAGGAGTTTGTAGCTCGATTTGAGACTGCTACGGCAATAGCCGAGATTGAGCTTTGGATCGACGACCACCGCGACTATGAGGAGGCAGATCGGGCTCTGCGGTGGCTGATGGGACGACTTGACGGCTGGCGGCTGATCGTGACCTTGTCTCCGGATCAGGTCAAGGTCGACGGCCAAGATGGCCCAGGGTTGGAAGTCGACCCGGCTACGCGACTACCGGGACCTTACGAATCGCAGCAGGCACTGTAGCCGGATTTCTTGGTTCGAAGCGCGCACCGCCTTCAGCAGGCCGCGTCCATCGACCCGGTGGCCACTTCCTCCGCTGCTCGTTTCCGGTCCGGGATGGACCCGATGAGAACGGCCGAACCGCCACGTGACTGCTTCCGTCATGAACGTACCGATCAGCGTCTCACTCCTGTCGCCTCTTGCTACGCCACTTCTGGATCAGCGTCCATGCACCCAGCAGAATCACCCCGAGCAGGACAATTATCCACACCGCCACCAGGATCCCCAGTATCCATCCGATCATGGGCGGTGCCCTACCCCGACAACCCCGGTACCGCCTTGAGAGAGGGTGGACAGCCAGGCGTTGCCCCGGTAGCCGGAAACATCGAACACAAGCTGGACCCTACCCGGCTGTACGTGGACCCTGCGGTCTGAGGGTCGCCGTGTCATGCCCAGCCGGGCTAGCCGAGGAGCGGAGGAACCAGTACTTCGCACCGTGGTGCGCCGGCTCGGCCGATGCGCCGGTCCAGTGTCAGCAATGGCCAGTCGAGAGCCTCGGCCACGGCCACGTACCAGGCGTCGTAGCTGGTCAGATTCGAGCGGAGTTCCCATACGCGTTCGGCAAAGGGCGCGAATGGATAGACATCGAGTTTCAGCCGGAGCAGGTCCCGGTGGGCAGCAGTGGCTTCCAGGCGTGAGACCGATCCGGACAGTTCCAGCCTGCGCAGGACGTTGCTGGTCTCGACGAGGGCCAATTCCGGCGCGGCGAGAGGGCCTTCCAAGATGGCGCTCCTGGCCCAGATACCATCATGACCGGAATCGACCAGCGCCGCGACGAGCGCCGACGCGTCGATGACGCCACTCACCTCCGGTCAGAGTTGCGGGCTTCGAGGATGAGAGAGGCCGGGACAACGGTCCCTGCCGCAGCAGTGCGGCGCCGCACTTCCTGCAGCCAGACATTGACAGGTGGCCGGGCGGCGATCCGCTCCAGTTCGCCACGTAGGTACTCCTGCATGGACTGGCGGCTGAGCGCGGCTTGGGCGGCCAACTCGTCGCGGACGTCCTCAGGCACCCCTCTGATCGTGATCTGGACAGCCATGACAGCATCTTAATGGCTGTGACACCGATATGCATGCGAGGCCACTGACTCATAGCGAAGCTGGAAGGGCCACTTGCACCAGTGACTGCGTCTGCCGGAGAAACGGTCACTAGGGTCCCCCGCCATGGCGGGAGCCGGGTATGTGGCGTTGCTGCGGGGGATCAATGTCGGCGGCAGGAATGTTGTCCGCATGGCCGACTTGCGCGCCGCCTTCGAAGACGCCGGGTACGAGGCGGTCGGAACATACATCCAGTCCGGCAACGTGCTGTTCGAATCCGCCGTACCCCCAACATCGTTGGAGTTTGACATCGAGAGAGTGCTCGCTGACAGATTCGGGCTGTCGGTTGTCGTTGTGGTGCGTTCGCATCGGCAGTACCGCGACGTGGTCGACAGGGCGCCGGAAGGATTCGGCACCGAGCCGGACATCTATCACTCGGATGTGATCTTCCTGAAGGCGCCCCTGTCGAGCCGTGAAGCCATGCGGGTCGTAGATCCGCGTGACGGCGTTGACCAAGTCTGGCCGGGCGAAGGGGTGCTCTACTTCTCGCGCCTCAGCGAGCGGTTGTCGCGGAGCCGGATGAGCCGGATCGCCGGCAGCCCGCTCTATCAGAGCATGACCATCCGAAACTGGAGGACAACGACCAAGCTGCTGAGCCTCCTCGACCAGCGTGTTGAGGAGGATTGACGCTGCTCGTTTGACTTCTCGGTGGAGATCCCCTGCCTCCAAGAAACGCCAGAGTCTGCTTTCGCCCCGGTTTCCCGGAGTCCCAATTGGAGAACACTGCTACGCTGTAGCCCTGAGCACTGTTACGCTGTAGCTCCTAAGGTTGATACACTATTTCTCCGAACACTGCTACGCTGCGAAACGTGAGATACATCCCCCGCCTTGTGGACGCACAGTTGGCGCGAGCTCGTAGCACCCATCCCGTCGTGTTGGTAACAGGCGCCAGGGCCGTGGGAAAGACCACTACAGCCCTTCGGTCGGTGAGGTCCACTGCGTTTCTCGACGATTCGGCCACCCGCACCGTCTTCTGGGACAACCCCGAGGCCGCCCTCGCCCAATATCAGGAGCCGCTCCTGATAGACGAGTGGCAGCGGGTCCCCGAGGCCGTGCTAGCGATCAAACGCACCGTCGACCGGGACCGAAGACCCGGACGATTCGTACTCACCGGCTCACCCGATCCACGGAGCCGGTCCGAGTTCCAAGCGCTGACCGGCCGGGCGGCGGTCGTACGGCTCAACCCGATGAACGTCAGGGAACTGAGCGGACGCGTTGCGGAACCGCGTCATCCCCCGACAGTCGCTGGGTTGCTGTCGGGAACCCCACCCCAAGCCCCACCGGGGCACACACCGAACATATTCGGATACCTGGACATGGCCGCGGTCGGCGGCTTCCCCGAATGCGCGCCACAAGGCTCTCCAGACCACTCGCAGCAGTGGAGCCAGGACTACCTGAGCGTCCTGTTGCGACGAGACCTGCCCCTGTTCGGAACACGCCGCTCAGCCTCCCTCTTCCGCCGATACCTCACCGCCGCCGCCCTCCACACCGCACGCTCGCCCGAGGACGGAAGCCTGCGAAACGCCGCCGGGGTCAACCCCGGGACCCACCGCGACTACCGCCACATCCTGCTCGACATGGACATGACCGTCGAAGTGCCCGCGTTCACCGGCGAGGACATCCCCAATCTCGCCAAATCCCCCAAGATGCTGTTCAGCGACACCGGGCTGCTGATCGCGGCGATGAACGTGCCCCTGCCCCGCCTCAAGCTGAACGGCGACCTCTACGGCCGGGTCCTCGAGACGTTCGCCCTCAACCAGATCCGCGCCGAGCTAGAAGCGCTCGGCAGGCGAGATGCGCTGAGCCACCTCCGCACCCACAAAGGCGCCCGCGAAATCGATGCCGTGATCGAGACCGAAGACGGCGGCGTCGTGGCCATCGAAGTCAAGTCGGCCAACCGGCACCGGCCCGGCGACATCCGCCACATCGAGTGGCTATCCCAAAAGGTCGGCGACCGATTCAAGCTAGGATTGGTGCTCACCACCGGCACCCACATCAGCAACATCCGAAGCCAAGAGACCGACCGAGTCTGGGCCGCCCCGATCAGCATCCTCTGGCACTAGCCCTGATCATTCATGTTCCCAGCACACCACCAGATTCAAGTATTCCGACTCCACAAGACTGGATGACCATCAGAGTCTCCGGGAGAGCCGGGGCGATTCACAAGGCAGCCGGATATGCCAGGTGACCAACCCACTCAGTGCATCGCAGCAGCCGTCGGACATGGCTCGTTTGCCGCTTAGCCAAAAGGGCACCCGGTCGCTAGTGGTACGCGACTGGCTCCGGCTGCTGATGACCTCACCGCTTGCCGGACCCCAGAAGTACGGACGGAATGAGTTGACCTAGAACGGTGCTTCGTCGCTCGTGGATGGCCGGCTGAACCCGGAAGTGGCGTCGATCTTGGCCTCGATGGATGAGAGGTGCTTGTCAAAGTCGTAGGACCGCTGCAGTTGATCGTTCTCCCTCTCGGCTTTGCGCAACTGCTCGGTCTGCTCCTTCGACAGCAAGGCGGCGTTCTGAGCGAGTATTCGAGACAGCCTGTTGGCCTGATCGAACGAGGTGGCACCAGCGAGTTCATCGACGATTGCCCCGGCGAGTTTTTCCGATGTCCTCTTGTCCTTGAGCAGAACGTTGATGAGATTCAATGCGAGCGTTCCCGGCTCCTGGATGGCAGCGTTCTTCACCGCCTGCACCGAGCCGAAAAACCCGTACGGGAGGAGATCGAACTGAATCGGGACAACGGCTACTCTGCGGCCCAGAGCGATGCCGACCTCCTGGTCACACCAATCGCTCGCACGGAAGCCCTTGTGAAGGAGCCCAGCTAGGGCGTCGCAGGAGTGAAGCGCTGACTCGACGACGACCAGCCACTCCTTTGCCGGCTGAATGTCTTCGTGTGCGACAAAGGCATCCACGCCGTAAAAGCGAAGATTGGACTTCAACTCGTGTGCCGCTTGTTTCTGAGTGGCTACGTGGGTTAGGAATAGTCGAAATCTCTCATCCTCCCAGGGCACGTCGCCTGGACGAGAGTGGCCCATGAGGTATTGGTCAATCGCAGCGAGTTTGTCGTCGTCTTCGTCCTTTAGGGAATCAACGATGTAGGACCTCATGTCTCCTTGCCAAAAGTCCGTAGTAGGAAAGCCGAATTGCTCAAGGACAAGGTCGACTTCTAACCAGTCGTCCGTGGAAGCGAGCCGCGTGGCGACGCGCCTAATGGCATCTACGCGCTGACCGGGCTGCATGTCATGAGTTTACGAAGCGTCTCAGCAAAGGGAACGTCTTTCGTGTGACCGGGGGATCCATCCACCCTGGCGACGCCGATGTACCCAACTCGGGATTGGCCCAGGAGCGTCGGCGTCCTGACCCTGCTGTGAAGGCCTTCGTGGCGGATCGGAAGTTCCCATCACAGTTGGAGGCGATCAATCCTCGAACTCGTGGGAGTCGAAGCCGAGTTGGGTGGCGTTTTCCTTGACTATGCGTTGGGTGCGGGTGTCGTAGCCGTCGGAGCTGGCGTTGATCTCCAAGGTGAGGGTGACTTCCTTGCCTGTTCCGTCCAGGTGTTTGGTGACCTCTTCGAGGATGGTGCCGAGGTCGCGGATGGCGCGGACCGTGTCCAGTTCCTTGCGGCCGTAGAACCGGGTGGGTTGTTGCCTGGCTGGAGGTCGGGGCGGGTCGGGTCCGGGGTGCCAGGCGTCCCCGAAGTCATCGGGGACCTCGTCTTCTTCTTCGGATGGTGACTCGGCGTCCAGTTGGGCCATGGCCCTGTCCGGGCGGACCAGCACTGCGGTGAGGCTTTGGGCCACCTCCACCTGGGCGGCGGTCACGAGGCCCGGGTATCGGTCCCCTTCGGGGTCGTGGGTGTCGGCGTAGGCGAAGGTGTCGTGTTGCCAGTTCAGGTCGGCCACTCCCCGGGCGATGGCTGCGGCGAGCACGCCGAAGCCGGCCAGGCGAGGCATGTAGAGGTAGCGGCAGTAGTAGGACCAGAGCGTTCGGACACCGATGTGGTCTCCGTCCCAAAGTGGAGCTTCGGGACGGTCGAGGTCGCGCCGTACGAGCGTGCCTGCATAGGCGCCGATCAGATGCTGCGACGACTCCAGCTTGTTGGCCACCCGTTCGAAGAGGCCGGCCGATCCGCTCACCCGGACCGACGACCACCGGATGTCGGCTTGTCCCGGGGACTGGACTGGGTAGAGCACCTGGGAGAAGGTCTCTCCGATCCGCAGATCCACGGTCCGGTCGGACTCCTCAAGTCTGGTCTTCGCCTGGTTGACGTCGGCGGGGGTGAGGTTGAGGTCGTGCTCTCCTTGCTCGTCGAGGATCGATTGCCAGGCCAGCCGGCTGCGGATCGCCTGGCGCAACTCGGGCACGCGGGCCTTCTCGGCGGCAAGGAAGACCAGCATGTTGCGGTTGATCCGCCGCCCGCCCCTCCGCTCGTCCAGGATGGTTTGGGCAGTCTCGATGGCAGGAGATGTGTCGCCCCGCTCGAAAGGGCTCTCCGGATGGACGACCACCAGCCGGACCGAGTCGTCCTCGTCCGGCACGTCGCCGGGGCTGTCCGGGAACACGTGAACCCCGCCGAGCGGGTTGGCCCGCCGCATCTTCTGGATGTGCAAGCGCAAGTACTCATCGGCATCGTCGTCGCCGAAGCGGGACAATGCCCGGTCCGCTGCCAGCCGGGTCAGCGACGGCTTGGTGTCGTACCAGTAGCGCAGTTGCTGGTTGTAGAGGTAGGTGGCCTCGTCAGCCAGGTGGCGGAGCGCATCCCCGAACACGCCGGGCCTCTCCCCCGGCTGCACGCACCCCAGCACGATGCGGGTCCGGTCTATACCCCTCTGATTGGTGGGCAGAGGCGCGGATCCGAGGTAGGTGGATCGGGCCACCCGGCGACAGGCCCCGTACCTCCCCAGGTTCTTGCGGTCCCGGTCGAAGCGCTGCGGAAGCGACCCGGAACCGTCGACATCGGCGTCGATGATCGGTTTCCACTGGTCGGTCAGATACCGGGTCAGCTCGGGAACCACTTTGGCCGAGTCCATCGGGACCACCCCGGGCATGATCATCAGCGACCGGTCGTCCCTGTCCCACAGCACCGAGATGACGCTCGCCATCAACCGCAGCACCCCGCGGGTCCGCTGGAACCGTTCCAGCGTCGACCAGTCCTGGTAGAGGCGGTCGAACAGCTCGGGATGGATCGGGTAGGCGGCGTTCATGCGCCGCTCATAGTCGCGTTCCCTGGTCTCCGACGGGAACTCCCCGACATTGTCTATGTACAGGTTGTGGTACGCCTTGACCACCGCGTCCCGATGACGGGCCAGCGACGGCTCTATGGGTTCGAACAGGCGACGCCGGACGATCTCGAAGGACTCCTCGGATGATGCCGGGCGCCATTGCGCAGCCTTGCGACCCAGCACGTGGCGCAACCGCTCGAGCGCCTTCCGGCCCTTCTCTCCCCCGACTTCCATACTGTCGTGGCTGGGATCGCTCGACTCGGGAACGGAAACCACCAGGAGCGCGTTGTCGACCGCGGCCACCGCCTCAGTAAGCGCTTGAGCAAAGGTGAACTGGGTGTCGAAGTCACCGGCCGGACGCCGCCCCTCCTCGGGAGACATCGGCAGACCGCGTGCGTAAGCCACCCACTCGTCGATGAGGATCATGACCGGCCCGTACCGCTTGAAGAGGTCCACGAGGCTCTCGCCGGGATTGGCCGCGTTGCGGTCGGCATCCTCCACCATCCGGTACGCCTCGGCGCCACCCAACTGGTAGGCGATGTCCCCCCACATGGTGTGAACCTCGACTCCGTCCTCCTTCTTGTGGACCGACGCCGATTCGGCCCACTGCCCGGTGAAGACCGCCCGCCGCACTCCGGACGGAACCGAGAGATCGTCCTCGGCGAGCGCTTCGTCGACACCCCTCAACCGGGAAGTATCTGACGCAAGGTGATACAGAGCAATGAGGCTGTGGGTCTTACCACCACCGAACCCGGTCTGGAGCTCCACAACGGGATCGCCACCCTTTCCTGACAGCCGCCTCGCCGCGGTGCGTATCAAGTCCCCCAGACCGTCGGTGATAAACGTGCGCTCAAAGAAGCTCACCGGATCGCCATACTCGGGAGCGGCCTCGCCCCTCACCACCTGGCGAAGATCAGCCGCGAACTCCGCCTGTGCGAAGCGGCCCTCCCGCACGTCGCGATGTGGCGTCACCACCTCCCGCCACGGCTTGAGACCCGCCAGCGGTTCGCCCTTCGTCGCCTCGGCGGCCGCCCGACGCTCCGCCGTACGCCGCTCCTCCGCAAACACCTGCCGCCGAAGGCTCTGCTTGAGTTCCTGAACCTGTTTAGCGGACTCGCTTGCCCGGAACGCCTCGAGCATCATCTCGCAGTGGTCCAGGACGCGCAGCGTGTGCTCCGAACTGAACCTCTTGTTATGCGCCCAATCGTTGCGGGCATCCCACAACAGGTGCAGGTAGCTCCGGGTCGACCGCGACAGAGTGTCACGGAAGAATTGATCCCACGTGGCATCCATACCCTTAAGCAAGAAGACCAGATCATCCGGATCGCCGAAACGGTCCTGATGGTGCAACCGCTGGTTCACTCGATCCAGCCACCGCATCCCATACCGTGACCGCCAGATCTTCTCCACCTCGGGACGGATGGCATCCCGCACCAACGTCAGCGCCTTACCCACCCGCTCGTGGTTGGTCACAGCCATTGTCTACATCCCTTCGAAAGTCTGCGCCACAGGACCCTCGCTCCTCGCTGCATGGCGTTCAATGTCGTGCCAGGCTTGAATCAGCCCGTTGTAAGCCACCGCATCGCGGGACCGGCCCTTACGGTCAGCGATCTGGTACAGCAGGTAGGTGAGACGGCGGGCGCGATCTCCCATACCGCCGCCGACCTTTTGCAGGAGGTCTGCAGCGGCGGCCTCGGAGCTATCCAGGCGAGCGATCAAATGCTGCGCCACCTCCCACACAGTGATCCGTCTGTCCGCAAGTGGATCCCACCCCTCATCCAGTTCATCCCGTTCGACCAACCGAACCTTGCCAGCCTTCAAGTCCGCGATGCCAGCCTGAACCACCCCGGCCACCGACGTATTCTTCGCCTTGGCGAGCGTTTCTGCATCCCCGAACGGACCATGGTCACGGGCAAACTGCTCATACCAAGTCAGCGCCCAGCGCGTGTCACCGTCGAACTCGGTCTCCTCTGACGACAGGACCTCCTCCAAACGGTCGTTGATCAGAGCGAGCGCAGTCCGGACCGGCATCGGTGTCCCGTCGGCTTCCAATACCCTGGCATAGCGCGAAAACACTTGCATACCAGGTCCGATCGCGGACTGTGCCATGTCCACTGGAGCAATCGACTGACTCTGCAGGAGACGAATAGCCGGGGGTAGTTCGGTTGCTAGAGCATCCAAGAACTCACGCCGAGTCGCCAAATGGGCACCCTCGTTGCGTGGGCGACAGGCCACCAGGACCGAAGACGCGAGCGCAGCGGTGCCCTGTGCCACAAGCCTTGCTCCTCTCTCGGTTCTTATAGGCCAAGTGGCTGTAACCTGCAGTCCCGCGTCGACCAATCCTTGCAGGAAGGTTTCCCAGCCTGTCGAGGCTGTTGCTCCCTTTCTAGTCTCCTGCTGCTTGAAGGCGTAGAAGATCGTAGCCGGATACCCTGGGTTTTGTCCTTTAGCAACGTGTTGCAGGACCGTGGCGATTCCGTCCTCGAAGTGTAGCTTCGCCTTCTCACGTGATCCGATCCGATATGGATTTGCTATAAGTTCTTCAGACTTCGGTGTTAATACTGTCGCCATCTCCTCAGGATATACTTTAGCGAGACTATGCCGTAGCCAAACGTAGAAGAAATCTGATAGATCAGCATATGAGATATTGTCATAATATGGGGGATCGGTACAAATTACCGGGGAATCGACTTCCCCGATCCGCTTCACCGCATCCCGCTGAGCTATACGGACGTATGATTCTATACCTTCCAAAGGCCAAGCCTTAGATTGGAACGTTCTCATCACACCTCTCAGTATTACATCCCATGAACCCGACGATAAGCCTAACGGATTTGCCTCAGCAAAGTCCCAGACCATAGGGATTGACTGCCTACCGAACAATTGATGAGGGCATTGCGTAACCGATCCCCAGCGAACCAGCGAGTTATTTAGGTCCGCCAACTTACCTAGAGCAAGCGCCAGATAGGTAACGACTGCGTCTGCATAGGCGGTCGCGCCGGAACCGCCATCTCGGAGTCGGATCTCATCGTCGACCATCCCTGCTTCGTGAGCATGTCGCTCAACCACCGCGTGAACCTCTATCAACATGTGAGAGAAATCGGAGATTGCTACAAGTTGACGATCAGTGAATAAGTCCGCCCATTCAAGCATTCCATACTGCTGTACCCGGAAACCTAGGGTCCGTCTGGGGAGTGCAGCATGAGGCGCCCACCGTGGCGGAGGTGGATGGGGTTGTGGACTTGGTGCCATGTAAAAGCGACCCTGCCTACCCTTTACCGCCACGGCGATCAACTGTCTGCGCAGAAGCCCCGACAGACCCTGCTGTCGTATATACTTGAACCCGATCGACGATCCAGTAGCCAGACATGTCGCTCCCCTTCGGTCTACCGTTCCTGCTATAGGATCGCCACCCTCTCTTATACGGTAGCTTACCTCCCGACTTGAACGATCAAGCTGTGGCTCGATCCAGGCTACAGGCCTCTTTCGATTTCCTTTGCGAAGTACCCAGGAACGAACCAGCGGAACATAACTATTCCACGACGGATCAGGAGACCGCACGGTACGTGCCCAGATCCAGGCGATCACATCCGCCTCTCCACCACCCTCTTCGAGAGGTAATCTAGGCTTCGGATATAGGTGACCGATTCGCTCCGACACCTGATCTCTTATCCATTGACCATAAAAAATGATATCTTCGGCAAGTCCCTGAGAACGTTCCCATAGGGTTGTCCCAGACATGGACCCTGAACCTGGGTTAACGGGATAGCTTGTGTCAAATCGAGAAGGAATCTCCACCAATGCCTTAGACAGCAATACAGCCACCGGATTCAGATCACCACCGTAAGCAGGCAGGCCCAGACGACGTGCCTCAAGCGGAATCGCACCGCCTCCGCAGAAGGGATCCAGCACTTTGGGAATCTCAACGCCACACGATCCCGAGATCTCGGCCCGAGCATCACGCAGAACCTGAGGATCATTGGAGTCCTCCCACACTACGAGCCTCTCAAGGATCCCGAACAGTCGCCGACGCTCAGCCTCCTGCTCTTCCGCTGTCGGGAAACGGTCCGGATGGGCGGATGGATCATCTACCATGGACGCCCACAAGACCGCTCGAGCCGCTACCAGGGGGCGTCGTGCCCACCATTGATGCAATGACGAAGGATGTCCATGCCGGATCTGCTTCTCTCGAACCGACGCTCGACTGATTGCGTCCAGCGGTAACGCCACCTCAATCAGCTTCTTCTTGTAGTTCATCCATTCACCTAACTATCGGCTACCGGGCTATCAAACAGTTTCTGATACAACACTCTGTTATACTAGAACTCTGTAAATCCATCACCGCACCAACACAAACACCTTCTCGTGATCTTCATTACTAATCGGCCGTGTCGGGCAGGGCTGCATTCCTTCCCGTTACGCTATCCGACTCGTGAATATGCGTAGCTATTCTTAATGTACATATTGAGGAACTGGCCCTTCGATGGTGCCTTCATTATCTCGTCATGTAGATATTGTGGAACGCCATAGTATTGATAGACTGCTCCGCTTAGGAACTCAACTTCAAGAGTTTCCGTAGCTGGATCGTACCCGATTGCACTTATATTTGAAGACACCACTCCGTGCTTTAGCACGCCTACCTCCTCAGTCTTCGGTTCCTTCATCCTCAACAGGTACGCGAACTAAGCCTAGGTCCTCGACTACTGCCAGAGGATTCTGTGCTCGCCAAGACGCTACTACCCGATCGTACCCTTCGTCGCGCTTTTCTAGTGACCACTTCACGCTCACTTCTGGGTCCTCACTCTTCGGACGGTACTTCTTGATCGGCAACGTGACTCTACAACGCATAGGTAGCTGTGCTGCCTCACCTGACACGATGGCTTCACCAGTCTTGAGTATTGGCAAAACGTCATGAAGTCCAGCTAAACCATCGGGAAGCGTGCCTTGCACCCGCTGCCGGTCTTTAGGATTGGTCAGTCTTAGTGCGAAGAAGGTGCCACATTGTGACAATATGGTCTCGTCAACTTCAGACGGACGCTGGCTCACCACCATCGCGCCAACTCCATACTTACGGCCTTCCTTTGCTATCCTTTGAACGACCTCTGAGGCCAGTGACCCTGACTTCTGTGACAGATACCGATGTGCTTCCTCCATTACAATCAGTAGCGGCCGCTCCACCCCGCCTTCAGTCTTTTCACGACTCCAGAATAGGGCCTCGTATACGATGTTGAGTATCGACCCCACCAGCCGTTCTAGAACGCTACTAGGCACTCCCGACAAATCCAAGATCGTAATTGGATTCGCGCCACCCAACCACGCCTTTAGAAGGCCGTCTAGATCTTCTTCTGCAAGTCCGTCGAGATCCGGTTCCCAACACCCTGGTCGAAGAAGAAAGTCATAACGACGATCGAGGAGCCGTGAGCGTAGAAGGTTCAGTGGCCGTTGAATACCAAACGCATGTTGATTCAGGAACGGTCCAGCTGTCCCCATAGCATGTGGCCTATAAGTAGGTCTTACCAATTTTTCGGCATCACCGGCGTCCTGACGTGTAGGCTGATCACGGTCCGGACCGTCGAACGTCATAATCTCGAAGTCAATAAGGTCATACCACAGCCGCTTCAAGCTAAACGGCAACGGTGTATCAACTGTTATAGACGCCGTATTGACTCCGGGAAAGCACTGATTGTCGTGAGAAGCTTTACGAAGATCAAATATCTTGTCCGTGAAGGCCGTTCTTTGATTGTCCTTCACGCCTCCTGTCAAGAAATCAAGAAGATCATCTGTATTGACTGCCCAGTAGGGAATGACCAGACGATGTTCACCATGTTGTGGTTCAATACTGAACACTTGTGCAACATCGGCTAGTGGAGATGTATACTCACCATGTATGTCTAATATTACCACTCGAGCATTCGGATATAAGGTGTTACCATCTGTTGTGTTAGTAATTGCCCTGAGGAGGCTCGCTATTGTTGTTGATTTTCCAGATCCGGTGGATCCAAAGACCGCAGAGTGCCGGGTTACCAATTCATTGAGAGACACCTGTGCTGATATACCCTCAGCACTTGACATAGTCCCGATCGCGACCGATCCTCGGCCTGGTCCTGCGTATATTCTTCGTAGATGCTCCTCAACGGCTAGATGAACGGAATCGCCGATATTCGGATACTGACTAACGCCTCGCTCGAAGGCTCCACCGATGGTCTCTCCTACCATCTCCACCTTCATCCATCGTCCAGAGTCAACTGTCATCTCGACCTGCTCCGGAGCTGCCGATGCGCCAACCTGAGACACGATGCCGAACAAATCTTGATACCCCTGTGGTACACGTACGAAGCTGCCGACCTGCCCTATCTTATAGGTACGACCACGTATGATTGACAGACCCGACGCAACCGACCGCGCTAGGCGAACAGTAATCGCCGCACCGGACACGGACGCGATCTCACCCAGATAGGTTGGATCGTAGTTCAGGCCTGGAGCCTCGTATAGGCGTTCTTTGCCCGGTGTGTCAGCCATCCGACTCCTCGTCCGGAAGTTGCGACACGACCTGCTGTGCTTGAGTCAGAGCGAGAAACTGGGCCAGCATATTGAAGTCACCGAGTAGGAAACCGCCAGATCCATCTGCCTTGAAATCACGCCAAAACGTGCGCCGAATATCAAGCCAATCTACATTCGCATGTTGCCCAGGCCTCCAAACACCACCGACACCAGAGATTATTGCGCCATCGCGCGCGTACACGCTCATGTTAGGGCGCGCATACGCCAACTCAGATGCTGGCTCTTCATCGGTAATCGGAAGGTGTTGAAATGCGAGTATCGCAGTGTGGGTATTTACCGCTAACGCCTCATCAAGGATAGCACATATATGGGCATCTCTGAACGAGAAACCAGAACTCAAGAGAAGAGTATCGGGGGTGCTTACAAACTGACGAAGCCGCTCGAATAGCGCAGAGTAGGGTAGGCGTGTCACTTGGTCATACTTGAGATGATCAGGATAGATTAGTTCGGTAGTGTCTCGGCCCCCACTTCTAACAACAAGGCTATTGACTATTCTCCACCCAAGTGAACCGTGTAGCTTCCACACTCGCGACCACCGAGCAGGTAGTTCATCCGACGAAACACCTGCAGCGTCAAAGAAAGGTTGATGGGCACCTGCGAAGCCGTCGAAGTAAGGAACGCGCGCTCGTTCAAAGGCCTCCTCAATCAGTAGATCGTAGTTGGGAGTGAAGATTTCGACAGCGTGTGCCCTGTGAGTGCCTGCTATCCACGCTACAAGTTGTGAAAACGGATTGGGACCCTTAGGAAGTGATACGCGCACCTTATCGCCGATCGCCTGGCAGATGGCCTGTCCCAACTGTTCGTAGTCGTTGCCGGTTAGACCATGGATCCGCGAGTCTCCGACCACCTGAGCGAGGCGCCGAACTCGTGTCAGGATGACCTCGATATTGATAGGCTCGTCGATTTCGTCTCTCAGGCTATCGATGGTTGTCCGATCCTTTTCAGTTAGGGCGTCGATTACGGCATCCGTCAGGCCGGCTATGTCCGGTATTAGTGGATGGCCATCCAACTCAGTGAGCCGGTTGTGTTCATCAACACGAATGGCTGTTGGCGCACCTGCACCGATCAAGATGCCAATACGCTTGCGACCTTGGGACAGGATTTGTCGTAGGTCGGCCATGTAGCGATCGGGATTGTGAATCGAAATCAAGAGGGGTTCTCCAGGGGCTCGCGGTATGCTCTGAACGGGTTAGGCAAGGTCATCCGGCGGATTGCCGCAATGTTGTGGATGCTACTACACAGTCGGCTGCAGGCGGTCTCTCGCTTCCTGCACGTGGCAACCCCTCGGACTCATAGCCGGGGCGCCGTAGACCCGAGAATGGTGATGAGGCGGCGGTGTATCCGGTTGCTACCGCTAAACTCCCGCCTCCGCCGCCAACGTCCCATGCGGTCGGTGCTAGACCAACGACGATAGGAATGCTCCCTTGTCTTCGGGCGTCCCTAACGTCCGGGCGTCTACGTGATGAGAACAAAGAGCGCGGCTCCCTGGTCGCTGGCCGCACGCCGGGATGCGAGAGTGCAATAATCGTCCTGGTGTGTCCGGCGGTGGGAGAGATCGTACGCCCTCCCTCAGATCATCCCGCACACTACACTACGCTATATGGTGTCTATCCCTATCAAAGGATTAACAACCGCCGCCGTGCTACGGTTGCTGGGGCCGTGCGGATCCCCTCGACGCATCCGTGATCTCTCGGAGAGCGGCGGCTAGGAGGTGAAACCATGCATGCGGATCTGCTCAAGGAGCTTCGCACAAGGCGCGACGCCACCACACCGCCCATCTCCCGGTATCAGGAAAACACCCAGACCTCCCAGATACTCGATGACGGTGTATGGCAGGACTCCTGGGACTCCCCACTCATCGGGGAAACCAAGAAGTGCGACATCGAGACCGGCGAGGACCAGAAGGGCACATGACCGACCTGCTCGTGCTGACGAACGAGCGGGACTACTCGATCGACCGGGTGATCAGGTGGCTCGGTGAGAACGAGCCCCAGACCCGTATCAAGCGGGTGAACCGCGAGAGCCTGGCCTCGATCGGGGACATGTCGGCCACGTTGGATCAACTCAAGTGGCAGGTTCGAGAAGCCCCGCGCGTGGCGTGGCTGAGACAGTTCCTCCCGGAACGGGATCCCTTCGGCCATTCGCCGACCGCGGGAGAGATCGACGACATTCTGGTTGCCCGTCGTCAGTGGCTCACCTGGCTCCATCTCTTTGAACATGTGCGGACGCGCTGGTTCAACGACCCCGCCCGTACCTACCACGCCGAGTCGAAGGTACGGCAGTTGGCCCTTGCCGGACGCCTCGGGTTCGATGTGCCCCTGACCCTGCTGACGACGGATCGGGATCGTGCAGTAGCGTTCGACGCCGCACATGGGCCTTGCGTGGTGAAGTCTGCCGCAGCGGCATTCTGGGAGTTTTCGGATCAATCATTCGTCTTCACGATGGACGCACAGCAAGCCCTCGCCGCCGACCCCGGATCCTGGCAGAGCCAGCCTGTTCTGGTGCAGCAGCGGATAGAGGGGACACATGACGCACGGTTGTTCGTGATCGGAGACTCGGTGGTGGCGGCGATGCGTCCCAGAAGTGCCTTGGACTGGCGCACAGACAGCGCTGGCGAGTGGTCTCGTTGGTACCCGGATCAGCGAACCACCCAGCTTGCCGTGGCCTTCGTGCGCGAATTCGGGCTTGATTACGGAGCGTTCGACTTTATTCTCGGGTCACGTGAACACGGCGGTCCCGTGTTCCTGGAGTGCAATCCATCCGGTGAGTTCGGGTTTCTCGACGATGTACTGGAACGGATGCCCTCGCAGTTGATCGGTCGTGCACTAGCTGGTCTCGTTTCCGATGTCAGGCGATAGGGGGCGTCCGAGAGAGAACACCGGTAGGTCAGACTGGAACCTACCGTTACAGCAGTTATGGTCGGTCAGCAGGTCGATCTGTTCGTGGTGCTGGAGGCTTATCCGTCCCACGTTGATCCCGGCCCTGCGCGCCAATCCGAGAGTTCCCCAAGACACAACCGAGGAGTTGGAGGCCGGGGAAGAGCAGTGGCACAAGAGACTGAAGAAGCAAGCCGCTGAAGAACGTGCCGCGATCGTACACCTGCTCTATGCCGTGTTCGAGACCGACCAGGACCGTGTCCGGGGATTGGAATCGAAGGCACGCGGTGTCGCGCAGACCGCCGCCTTGGTGCTAGCAGGGAACGCCGTCACCCTTGTCCTCGCACCATCTCGCGGAATCTGGCGAGTCGTCGTGGTCTTGTTGGTTATCGCTTCGCTGGTGTATGGAGCTGCTGCGGTCGGGGCGGCCCTCTACGCCGATAAGCCCAGGAGACGGCACCTTTTGGGTGCGGAGGACGTGGTTCCGCTGGAAAGGGCGGGCGCTGCTCTGGTGAGAGCCACGAGAGCAAACCGAGCGGCAAGCATCCAACAGTCCAACCTGACGGAGTCAGCCATCCACGATGTAGCACGCGCTCTCGTCGCGACCGGAACAGCTTTGTTGGCAGCCGTACTCATCAACTAGAACCGAGTCCTCGGCCTGATCGTCGGTACGGGCGCGGGCTACAATCTTCTCGTGCCGCATACAGAAGAAGAGATCAAGCGCATCGCCGAGTTGGGTCGCGACCCGAACAACTGGCGACCTGCCGGCCCCGAGGCGTGGGAACGCGGTAGGCGCATGGCGGATGCGATCGCCGACAGCTACACGGACGAGGACTGGCGGACCATTCTCAACCGACTGACTCCGTCCAGGGCGGCTCAGCACATACTCTCCCGGCCTCCCGACGATTGCCACCACCTCCTGGAACTGGTCCATTCGAACCGCCGGGTCGAAGTGCAGAGGTTGCTGACCGTTACCGCATAGGTGACTCTGATTGGCAAGGCCCCATATCGCACCTCGGCATGCAACCGCGGCGTCGCCTTCCATGATGTGGACCGGGCTGCGGTTCCCGGAGAAGGTGATGAGACTGTCGATACACAGGGATCAACCTGAGCGCCCCAATGTCGACCTGTACGCCGGATACGACACGTCCGGAGAACCCCTCGTCTTGTTCGTGGACCGGTTCGAGAACCTGGCATTCCACTCGGAACCCGGGTTGCGTCGCTACAAGTGGCTGCTTTGAGACCGCAGATTCCACGGCCATGCGGGGAGGGCTGCTTCGGTGGGGCTAGGGGTCAGGCAGGCAAGTGTCCTTACGAGTGTCGAAACGGTCCATATCAACAGGGCTTACCTCAAGTTATGGAGTTTATGTAGATCACGGATAATCTCCTCATAAGTCAGCTGGCCGTGGTCGTGGTCATGGGTGCCTCCTAGTGTCTGGTACCCCCTCAAATAGAACCCGATTAGTACGAGCTAAGGACTTGAGGCCAGCAAACTCCCAGGTCAGGGTGCGTTTTGATCGACGGGAGTAGAGCGGGATTAGAACTTGAATGGATCCTGGCAGGTGCTTCCCCGGTCAGGCCAGGTCCTCGTGTCGGCCTATGACGGAACCTCGAAGGTGAACTCGGACAGGGCGAAGTTGATCGAGTACTTGCGGTAGCCGACCTCCACACCCTCGAAGGGACGGCGTACGTAGCGGACGGTCGGCTGGGCGGTGCGATCTTCGGGGACTTCGATCACGGCGAGGATGAAGCGGTCGGGTGAGTTCTGGGAGTGGATGATCTGGCTTCGGCTGACCGTGACGGTGTCGGCGCTCTCGATCCGGCCCTTGACCTCTATGAAGTAGAGGTCGCCGGTGTCGGGGTCGCGGCTCTCGATGTCGTAGCCCTCGTTGTTGTGGGGCATCTCCTTCGGCTTCCGACCGAGAGCCTGCTCGGTTGCCAGGACCGCATCTACTGCCCGGCGGTCGACCTCGGCCACGTCTCGGGCGTGGGCGGTTGGGGCCGGTTGCTGTGTTCCGGCGAGGCGGTCCAGCAGGCCTTGGGGAACCACGATCGCGCCGCCCACTATGTCGGGCGGTCGGCTGGAGAGTTGGAGTTCCCGGTCGAGTTCGAGATTCCGTTGCTCCCGCCTCGCGGCCAGATCGTCGGCGAAGTTCTGGGCGTGGCCGGCCGTGAAGCCGCCTTTCGGCCTTGTCCCCTGGGCCTGTTTCACCTCGTGCTGGTAGGTGTCCCAGTAGCGGATCCGTTCCTTCAGGCGTTGATCCACGCCGGCCCGTACCTTCCCGACCCGATGCTCGGTCGACCGCCTGATCTCGTCGAGGTGGGGGCCGCATAGATCAGTGATGGCGAAGCGCCGGGCGTGGTCGGACAGCATCGTGTCGATCCGGCTCTGCTCCAGGAGCGACGCTACGAGGTCCCGTTCGTCTTCCTCGATCGGGCGGAGGTCGTGGTGGCGGGCTGCGCCGGTCTCTTCGGATTCGCCTTCGGTGGGCATCTCGACGGTCCAGTAGCGCCTCGACACGTCCCGACCCGAACCGTCCTTGATGAGGTGCTCGATCTGTACCAGCGCCCGGAGCCGGCCTTCGGTGGCCTGGGGATCCACGAGCACGGTCCCCCGCTGGAGGACCGAACCGTGACGGTCGAGGACCGCGTCAACCACGGCCTCGAGCAGGGGATGGCCAAGGGCCAGCAACGCCGCCCTGGGCCGACCGGGGACATCCGCCAGGTGCTTCTCGAAGGTGACCCGCTCGTACCGGCGGTGCAGCTCCATGCCCGATCCGGTCTCTTTGGCGCGTTGGCGGACGATCCCGGGCACGCGGGTGATCTCGAAGCGACCCTTCTCGCGCTCCACGATGCGTCCCCCGAACCTCCGCAGCGCCTCGATGAAGAACATCGAGATGAACCCGGGCTGTAGCTTGCGGAGCTTGGCGCGCTCCATGTCGTCCCGGATCTCCTGGATGTCCCCGTCCCCGATCCGTCCGATGGCGAGGGCCCGCTCGTCGACCAGGTTCCTGATCTGCTCCCCTATGTCGTTGTTGATGACCTGGTCCCGGCGGGCTCTCACCTCGGGACGGTCGCCGTAGCGGATCGCCTCGATGAGCAGGTCCCTCAGCTGGCGGTCGATCACCGAGTCCCCGAGCACGTCGTAGACCTGGCCGCCGAGCGCCTTGCGTTGCTCCTCGATCTTGTCCAGGAGACGGATGAACACCGCCCCCTCCCGTGTGTTGTGGGCCACCAGGTTCCACAGGTGGCACACCTCGGTCTGGCCGATCCGGTGGATGCGCCCGAAGCGCTGCTCGATCCGGTTGGGATTCCAGGGAAGGTCGTAGTTGACCATCAGGTTGGCCCGCTGCAGGTTGACGCCTTCCCCGGCGGCGTCGGTGGCCACCATCACCTGCACCTCGGGGTCGTTGATGAAGGCGTCCTGGCGGTGGCGGCGGTTCTCCCGGTTGACGCTGCCGTGGATCACCACCACCCGCTCCCGCCTGCCGAGCAACCCCACGATGCGGTGCTCCAGGTAGTCGAGGGTGTCCTTGTGTTCGGTGAACACGATGATCTTGCGCCTCGTCCCGCCGGGGTCGTTCATGTGCTCCGATTGGAGGACGGTGGACAGTTCCTCCCATTTGGTGTCGGTGCCGGCCCTGCGGACCTCGGCGGCGATGGCCACGAGACGGCCGAGGGTCTCGATCTCCTTCTGGAGTTCAGGGACGGTCTCCGCCGCGGTGGCCTGGTCGATGACCTCGGTCTCCATCTCGTCGATCTGCTCATCGTCGAAGTCGTCGTAGTCGAAGAAGGCCAGGTCATCCTCCGACAGGCCTTTGAGCAGCGGATCGGCCACCTCCCGACCCTCGGCTATGGCCTCCAGTTCCTCCAAGCGTTTCTGGAGTCGTTCGCGGCGCCGGCGCAGCGAGCGGTAGATCGCGTGGGGCGAAGATGCCAGCCGGCGCTGTAGCGCGGCGAGGGCGAAGCCCACCACCAGGCCGCGGCGGCGGTTCTTCTGCTCGATCTGCTTGGCCAGGTCCATGCCGTGGCGGACGTAGTCGGTCACCTCGTCGTATAGATGCTGTTCGGGCGGCGAGAGGTCGTACTTGACCGAATGCGCCCTCCGCTCGGGGAACAGGGGCTTCCCGTCGAAGGTCAGCAATCTCTCCTTGAGATTGCGGCGCATCAGATGGGAGGCGTCCGGCACCTCACCTCCTCTCAGCCGACCCCCGAACGTATCCTGATCCAGCAGGGCGAGGAACAACATGTAGCTCTCCTGCTTGCCGCTGTGCGGCGTGGCGGTGAGCAGCAGGAGGTGGCGGGTGAGGTCGCGGAGGCGCTCGCCGAGTTGGTAGCGCTTGGTCTTGTTGAGCTTCCTCCCGTAATAGTGGGCCGACATCTTGTGGGCCTCGTCCACCACCACCAAATCCCAGCGTGAAGCGGACAGCTTTTCCTGGAGATCGTCACGCCGCGCCAATTGGTCGAGGCGGGCGATCAGGAGGTTCTCCTCGGTGAACGGGTTGCCGGTGCGGGCGGTCTCCACCATGTCGTTGGAGAGGATGCGGAAGTGGAGCTGGAACCGCTGCGACAACTCGTCCTGCCACTGAACCACCAGGGAGCCGGGCGCCACGATCAGGACCCGCTCGACGTCCCCGCGGATGGCCAGCTCCCGGATGTAGAGGCCGGACATGATGGTCTTGCCGGCGCCAGGGTCGTCGGCTAGGACGAATCGGAGGGGCTGGATGGGCATCATCTGGCGGTAGACGGCCTCGATCTGGTGTGGGAGCGGATCGATGTCAGCGGCCTCTACCGCTACATACGGGTCGAACAGGTGAGCCGCCTTGATGCGCCGGGCCTCCGACGCCAGCTTGAACAGCCGCCCGTCACCGTCCAGAGGCCACGAGTCCTCGGAAGCCGCCAAGCTCAGCCGGTCCTCGTCGTTGCGGGACAAGAGCGTACTGTCCAGCGCCTTCTCGGAGTCCTGGAAGACGACTTCCAAATCGTTGTCGCCGTACCACTTGGTGGCGATAACGGTGACCGGGCGGCCAGGCAGCAGTCCCTCCACAAGAGCGCCGGCCTCGATGTTCTCCAGCTTCAGCATGGTCAGTGGTCGGTGGCCAGCGGCCCGTGGTCAGTTGTCGGATTCCCCTGTCTCATCACTTCTACGAATCTCTGGTCATTTGCGTCCGGAGCAGGGTACCGAACAACCGTGACATGGCCCGTGTACCGCCAGCCTGCTACTGGTTAGGGTACCCTAATTTCTAGTCATTGGGTAACTTGACATCTGGCCTATAGCTCGCCTACTCTCTCGCGAGTGGCGAGTCGACTGCTCGCCAAGAACCCGAAGACGGGAGGGTCAGACGTGAGACGATCTGCGGTCGCGGTGGCGGCGGTGGTCCTTGGACTGGCGGGGGCCTCCTGCGGTGGAGGGGACGAGACGGTAACGGTGTACTCGGGTCGGACCGAGAACCTGATCGGGCCGATCCTCGAGGACTTCACCGAGGCCACCGGGATCGAGGTGGAGGTCCGCTACGGCAAGTCGGCCGACCTGGCCCTGCTCATCGACGAGGAAGGGGAACGGAGCCCGGCTGACGTGTTCATATCCCAGAGCCCGGGCGCGGTGGGGTTCCTGGCCGGCGAGGGCCACCTCCGGCCCATCGACCAAGACGCCCTCCAGGCGGTCCCCCGGGAGTTCAGGAATGCCGGAGGTCTGTGGGTGGGGATGTCGGGCCGGGTCCGCGTCATCGTCTACAACCGCGATCTCGTGGATCCCGCCGAGCTTCCCGCCTCGGTCTTCGAATTGACCGACGAGCGATTCCGGGGACGAGTCGGGGTGGCGCCCGCCAACAGTTCGTTCCAGGACTTCGTAACTGCGATGCGGGAGATCCACGGCGACTATTTGACGCTGGAGTGGCTCAAGGGGTTGGAGGCCAACGACGCCCGTACCTATGCCGGTAACACGGCCATCGTGCAGGCCGTGGGCCGGGGTGATGTCCCGATGGGCCTCGTGAACCACTACTACAACCTCCGGGCCAAGGCCGAGGATCCGGGTGTCGCCTCGGAGAACTACTACTTCCCCGACCGCGACATCGGCTCCCTGCTGATCGTCACGGCGATCGGGGTACTCTCCACCACCGACGTACCCGAGTTGGCCGATCAGCTCGTCGAGTTCATGCTCGGAGAAGAGGCGCAGAGTTTCTACAGCGCGCAGACCTTCGAGTACCCCTTGGCGGCCGGTGTGGCACCATCCTCCGCACTGCCCCCTCTCTCGAGCATAGGTGTCGCCACCTACGATTTCGATCGGCTCGGAGGCGGGCTGGAGCGGACCAAGGAACTGATCGATGAAAGCGGGCTCGAGTCCCCCTGATGCGACGGCTCCAGCCATAGCCCGTCGTCAGCGCCACCACCCCGGTCTAGTGGTGGCGGTGGCCCTACTGGGCCTTCTCTTCCTCTTCCCGATCGGTTACCTGGCGTGGGGCAGCCTAAGCCTCGGGGGGGACTTCTGGGCGACGGTCGCCAGCGAGCGCACCCTGCGGCCCCTGCGTAACTCGCTGCTGATCGCCTCATCCACGGCCATATCGTGCATGTTCCTGGGAACCACCCTTGCCTGGCTCGTGGCCCGGACCGACCTGGTCGCACGGCGGTTCTGGCGGGTGGTGCTGCCGCTGCCCCTGGTGATCCCCTCCTTCGTGGGCGCCACCGCCCTGCTGTCGGCCTTCGGTCGGGGAGGATTGGTGCCCTTCCTCCCCAGGATCGAAGGGTTCTGGGGAGCATTCATCGTCTTGACGGCACTCAGCTATCCCTACGTATACCTGCCCGTCCTAGCCCGGCTCTCCACCACGGTCCCGACGCTGGAGGAGGCGGCGCGGCTCCTGGGCAGCCATCCCGGACGCACGCTGATCCGGGTGGTCCTTCCGAACATCCGCGACACGGTGGCCGCCGGAACCATGCTGGTATTCCTCTACGGACTGAGCGACTTCGGTGCGGTGGCGCTGATGCGCTACGACACCATCACCCGGGCCATCTTCTCCTCCCGCCTGTTCGACCGGGCGACCTCTCTGACGCTCGGGCTGGTGATCGCCGTCCTGGCACTGATCGTGGCGCTGATCGAACGCGCAGCCGCTCCTGGCCGCCAACCCGGGAAGGGGATCGGGAGGGAGCAGGTGCGGTACCGGCTACGCAGGTCGGCGGCCCCGGCCACAGTGCTTGCAGGCGGGGTGGCCGGGGTGGCCCTGGTAGCTCCCATCGCGGTGTTCTTGCTCTGGGTGATCCGGGGCTCGACCACGGTCGGGGTCGGCTACTCCGGTATCGGGGACGGGCTCGGATTTCTCATCCGGCCCATCCTCAACTCGGCCGTCGCATCGGTCGCCGCCGGTGCCTGCGCGGTGGCCGTCACGCTGCCCGTGGCGTACGCGGCGGCGAGACGGCGGAACTGGTTGTCGAGTTCAGCGGCCGCATCGGTGACCTCCGTGTTCGCCCTACCCGGGCTGGTGGTCGCGCTGGCGATCGTCTTCTGGGCCATCCGGGCGCCCGGCCCGCTGGCGGCCGTGTACCAGACGTTCCCCCTGCTGGTGCTGGCCTACGTGCTCCATTTCGGCGCCCAGTCGATGAGGGCTTCCCAGGCGGCGATCAGCGACGTGCCCCCGCGCTACGAGGACGCCGCTCGCACCCTCGGAGTCACCACCAGCCGCCGTTTCTTCACCATCGATCTCCCGCTGGTCATGCCGGGCCTGATCACCGGAGGAGGCCTGGTCCTGCTGTCCACCCTCAAGGAACTGCCAGCCACGCTGCTACTCGCCCCGATCGGGTTCGAGACGCTGGCCACCAGGATCTGGAGTGCAGCAGAGGACGGGTTCTTCGCCGAGGTGGGAATAACTTCGCTAGTGCTCATCCTGCTCTCGGGCCTTCTGACATGGATGTTCGTGCTTCGTCGCGAGTTGAAGGTGTGAGGACCGGCCTCCGGGACTAAGAGAGATTAGGCCCCCACCTTGACACCAACGGAGGTGGCTGCAAACATCCCGTCAACAACGCGCTTATCAAGAGCGGTGGAGGGACAGGCCCTGCGAAACCGCGGCAACCGATCCGTTCGGTGCCAATGCCTGATCGATGAGGCAGCCTGCGGCGGACTCCGCTGTCGGCGCTCACTACGGAGCGCGTAACGACGAAGGAGAACTGCCAGCCATGTCCTTTCACGGAACCTCCTTCGGCCCGATACCGGCCCGCGCCCTCCCCGTCTGGGCTATGTGCGCGTGTTCGTGCTCTCGGGTGAGTAGCCCGGGACGGCTCGGCCTGTCCCGCTGATCGCCAGCACCCGAGAGCAATAGCCGGCGTCAGGAATCTGCCCTTCCGGAGTGCCTACGCGCACCCGGACGGGGTACTACAGCGAAAGGAACATGGGATGACTACCAAAACCGAACAGCAACTCAATGACGTAGACCTGCAGGCGGTCGGCGCCCTGGTCGCCGCCGTGGCGGACGACCCGGAGCAGGGCCAGACCGAGTGGCAGGCCACCGTGAACTGGACGGGCGCTTTCCGTTCAGAGGTCTCGATCCGGGACTTCGACCCGATCCCCTCCGACGAGCCGGCCGGGCTCGGCGGAACCGACACCGCCCCCAATCCGGCGGAGCAGGTGCTCGGAGCGCTGGGCAATTGCTTGGCGGTCGGATACGCCGCCAACGCCTCGGCGGCCGGAGTCGAGATCAACGACCTCAAGATCGAAGTCAGCGGCGATCTGGACCTGCATACCTTCCTGGGTCTGAAGCCCGGCCATGCCGGCTACGGCGGCCTGTCTGTGAAGGTCCACCTGGAGTCCGACGCCACGGAGGAGCAACTTGCCGACCTTCACGACAAGGTCGTCAACAGCTCCCCGGTCGGGCACACGCTCAGCAACCCGGTACCGCTGAACATAGAACTGGCCTGATCGACTGATCGTCGCGGCGGACCCGTTCCGGCCTCCCTGATTTTCCGCACCGCCGGGAACCGCCGGGTCTGGAAACGGGTCCGCCCGCGGGCCGCGCCAGGATGCAGCTAACTTAGGTGGTCGAGGCAGTGGCCGAGCCTTGGTGTGCTCGGCTTGGACGGCAGGTCCGGGGCGCGGTAGAGGACTCACCCCACCAGGACGTACGGAGGTCAGCAGAATGCCAACGATGAAGGCCGCACAGGTTCACGAAGACCTGAGCCTGAACGTGAACGATGTGGAGAGGTCCTCTCCGGGACCGGGCGAGGCCCTGGTCCGGCTCCATGCGGCGGGGGTGTGCGCCACCGATCTGCATGTTCTGGAAGGGATGATCCAGCCCGACGAGTACCCGATGACCGTGGGACATGAGGCGGCCGGAGTGGTGGTCGAGGTCGGTGACGGATCGACCGTGTCGGTCGGCGACCGGGTGGCCGTCTACAACAAGATCTTCTGCGGTGCGTGCGAGCAGTGCCTGGTCGGCCGCCAGAACATCTGCGACAACGAGCCCGGGCAGTTCGGCTTCAACTTGGACGGAGGGTATGCGGAGTACATCAACGCTCCTGCCCGCAACCTCGTGGCGCTTCCCGACAGCGTGGACTTCGGAACCGCCTCCGTCCTCGCATGCGCCGGCATGACCGCGGTCCATGCGGCCCGGCTATCGAACATGAGCGTCGGCGATACGGCCGTGGTGAACGGCATCGGCGGGGTCGGCTCGATGGTCCTGCAGGTCGCCGTCCTGGCCGGCGCCCGGGTCCTCGCCGTCGCCGACACCGAGGACAAGCTGGAGATGGCCAGGTCGTACGGCGCCTCCGGAGGGGTGGTGGTGCCCGACGCCGCGGGCTACGACGACCTGCCCGACCGGATCCGTGAGTTGACGGGAGGCCGCGGTACCGACCTGTTCTTTGAGTTGGTTGGAACGACCAAGACCATGCTGGCCGGCCTCCGCTCCCTGGCCAAGCACGGCCGGTTCGTTTCCACCGGGTACACAGGCGAGTCGCTGGAGGTCCATCCGATCGAGTTCATCCTGCCCGAGACCGTCTGGGTCTCCACCGTCGCAGCCACCGTTCGCGACCTGGACGACGCCATCCGCCTGGCCGCGGGCGGGCACATCTCGGTACCGGTGGCCGCCACCTACCCGCTCGACGGAGCGGGCGAAGCACTGGAGAACCTGAGGCAACGGCGGGTGCTCGGCCGCCAGATCCTCGCCCTGGCCTAGGCGGGTACTAAAAAATGTCCAGTAGGCCCGATATCCCGAACCGAAGCCCCAGGTCAAGACGTCACGGACCAACCGATCCTCGTCTTTTTCAGCACCTGCCTAAGAGGGGAGCCACCGCAGCATGACCGTCATAGAACGCCCCAGCCTCGACTTCCTGACCCGACCCAAGCGCCTTTTCATCGGCGGTGAATGGGTGGACGGAGTCGACACATTCCTGACCACCGACCCCGCCACCGGGGAGGTACTCGCCGAGATACCGGTCGCCGGACCGAACCAGGTCGACCAGGCCGTGGAGGCGGCGACGCAAGCCTTCGAGAACGGTTGGCGCGACATGGCGCCCACGGAGCGCCAACGGCTCATCTGGGGTCTGGGCGACCTGCTGGACGAGCACAAGGACGAGTTCGCCGTGCTCGAGGTCCTCGACAACGGAAAGCCCCTGTGGGAGGCGGAACTGGTCGACATCGCCCTGTCGATCGAGATCCTCCGCTACTACGCGGGCTGGGCCACCAAGATCCATGGCGACCTGCTCCCGAACAGCATTCCCGGGTTGGTCAGCATCCGCAAGCGGGAGCCGATCGGCGTCGTCGCGGCCATAGCACCCTGGAACTTCCCGCTGCTCGAGATCATCTACAAGCTCGGGCCGGCGCTGGCGGCCGGATGCACCGTCGTGGGGAAGCCCGCCACCTGGACGCCGCTCACGACACTGCGTTTCGCTGAGCTGGTGACCGAGGCCGGTATCCCGCCGGGAGTGATCAACATCGTGACCGGTTCGGGTCCCGAGGTCGGAGGAGCGCTCGTGTCCCATCCGGGGATCGACAAGGTGGCGTTCACCGGTCAGACCAGTACCGGCCAGGAGATCCTCCGACAGACCATTCCCACCCTCAAACGCGTTTCCCTGGAACTGGGCGGGAAGAGCCCCAACGTGGTCTTCGCAGACGCCCACCGCGAAGCGGCCATGGCGGGCGCCTTCGGAGGTGCCTTCTTCAACCAGGGGCAGGCCTGCGTAGCTGGATCCCGGCTGTTCGTGGAGGACTCGATCGCCGACGAATTCGCCGGGGAACTGACCGAGAAGGCCAAGGGCGTGCGCCTCGGCCAGGGCCTGAACCCTGACTCCCAGATGGGTCCCCTGGTGTCGGCGTCCCACCGGGAGACGGTGAGAGGCTTCGTCACGGTCGCCGGCGACGAGGGCGCCGACATCGTGGCCGGCGGGCGCGACGCCACCGTGGAAGGTCTCGAGCGCGGGTACTTCCTGGAACCGACGGTGATCGACCGGGTCACCAACGACATGACTGTGGCCCAGGAGGAGATCTTCGGACCCGTGGTGTCGATCCTGCGCTTCTCCGATTGGGACGAGCTCATCTCGATGGCCAACGACGTCAGCTATGGCCTCGCCTCCGGCGTGTGGACATCCGACGTCAACAAGGCGCTGAAGTTCGCCGACGCGGTGCGTGCCGGCACGGTGTGGATCAACACCTACGGCATGTTCGACGTGGCCGTTCCGTTCGGCGGCCAGAAGATGTCGGGCTTCGGGGGACGTGAACTGGGCGAGGAGGCGCTGGACGCGTACCTCCAGGCCAAGTCGATCTGGATAGACACGGAGGCCGTGATCCCGACCCAGGGACAGGGCATCTCGCGCTGACCCGAAGCCGCGCGGCCGGTTGCCTCGACAGGCTGGGTACGCGCGGACGCCCGGCGGGGTGATCATCTATCGTTCCGGACGACCGCGGACAAGGAGGCTCGGGGTGGAGAAGCTCGTACAACCAGGCTGGCTCGAAGAGAACCTGTCGGCCCCCGATCTACGCATCCTCGACTGCTCGGTGGTCTTCGAGAGACCGGGTGGCGTGCTCAACATCGAGAGCGCCAGGCCGAGATGGGATCAGGAGCACATACCGGGAAGTGCGCATGTCGATCTCATGACCGAACTCGCCGACCAGACCGCGGAAACCCTGTTCATGATGCCGCCCACCGATCAGTTCGTGTCCGTCATGGAGTCGGTCGGCGTCGGCGAGGGAACGAGGGTCGTCCTGTACGACTTCGACATCAACATGTGGGCCGCCAGGGTGTGGTGGATGCTCCACTCCATGGGCTTCGACGAGGCCGGGATCCTCGATGGCGGGCTGAGGCGCTGGAAATCGGAGGGCCGGCGTGTAACCAGTGATCCTGCGCCGCGGCATCCGAGGGGCTCATTCACTGTCCGGCCCCGACCGGGCACCTTTGTCGGCAAGGAGGAAGTGCTCGCGGCGATCGAGGACGAAGACGTCGCCATAGTCGACGCCCTGCCGGCGGCCCATTTCAACGGGACGATCCAGTTCTACAAGCGTCGCGGCCACATCCCGACCGCCGTCAACGTACCGGCCGGCTCCCTCGTCGATCCCGACACCCACGCCTATGCCGGCATCGACGAGCTGAGAAGCCGGGCCGCCCCCGCACTCGAGACCGAGTCCAGCCGGAAGATCGCCTACTGCGGAGGAGGCATCTCAGCCGCCAGCACGGCCTTCGCGCTCTCGCTCCTCGGTGCCGAGCAGGTCTCGATCTACGACGCCTCGATGGGCGAGTGGACGGGAGACCCATCGCTGCCCCTCGAGGACCCGTCGTCCGGATGATCCGAAGCGGTTCTGCCGGCGGGAAAGGAGACGGGTGGGCGCTAAGGCGATAGCCCGGGCGGCGATCGAATCGGTGGACCTCGATCTTGCCGTCGACCTCTGCCGGGAGGTGTCGCGCATCCCGAGCGTCCTGGGCGAGGAGGGACCCCTGGCAGAGTTCATCGCCGGCACGCTCAGGCACCTCGGGTTCGACCAGGTGGAACTCCAGCCCGTCCTGGCCGACCGGCCCAACGCCATCGGGGAGCTCTCGTTCGGTCCGGGTCGGCGGGTGGTGCTCACCGGCCACCTGGACACCAAGCCGGTCTCGCACGGATGGACGGTCGCCGAACCGTACTCGGGCGATCTCGTGAATGACCGCGTGTACGGCCACGGGATCATGGACATGAAGGGGGCCCTCGCCTGCCAGATCGCGGCGCTGGCAGGACTGAAGGATGCCGGCCTCCCGCTCTCCGGTACGGCCGCCTTCGCGGCGGTGTCGGACCACATGGGGGACCAGCGGGGGTCGATCGAATACTTCGAGACGCATCCGGCCGACCTGTGCGTCCTTGGAGAGTTGAGCGAGAGCACCATCTGCCTGGGCCACCGGGGCCGGTACTACTTCGACGTCCACGTATACGGGCGCTCCGCCCACACCTGCCACAAGCACGACGCCGTGAACGCCAACTATCTGGCCGCGCTGGCGGTCATCGAGTTGGACGCCTCCCGGCTGGAGCCGCACCTGGAGCCCTGGGTGGCGGAGATGTTCGGGAGCGAGACGTTCATGTCGCCCGGGCGGATCTACGGCGGGCTACCGCCGGGCGGCCCGTCCATGATCCCCGACGAGTGCGTGATCAGGGTCGACTGCCGCCCCCAGCCGGGCGTCAGCAAGGCGACGGTCCGGGCCGAGATCGACCGGGCCCTGACCGCCGCCGCGGAGAAGGATCCCCGGTTCAGAGCCGACGTGGTGCTCGCCGACGAGAAGGCCGGCCATCTCGTGGACCGTGACTCCGAGGTGGTGACGCTGATGACGGAAGCCGTCCGGGCGGCGCGGCCGGGACAGGAACCTTCGTTGCGGGTGGAGGGTTGGCTGGGCGACACCTCCAGCTTCGGACCGCTGGTCGAGACGGTGATCTTCGGGCCCGGAGGCGAGCCTGTCTACGCGGCCGACGAGAACCTCTCCGTCGAGGACATACACGACGCCGCCAAGGTCTACGCCGCGTTCGCAGCATTGGCTCTCTCGGCATGAAGTACCCGGGTTTCGACACCGTGCTCGACTCGTGCCTGCGAGTACGGCCCGGCGAGGAAGTGCTGCTGCTGACCGACGAGGGAACAGACGCGCAGGTCGTGGCCCGGTTCGTGGAGGGGGTGTCGTCCCGGAGGGCCGTCCCGGTTATAGCCGCCATGCCCATGCCCTTCATACCCGGCGCGGAGCCACCCAGGGCCGTGGCGGGCGCCCTCCTGTCGGCCGGCGCCGCGATCGAGCTGACCAGCCTATTCATCGGATCGAGCCGGGCCCGCCAGCGCGCCTCGGCGGCCGGGGTCAGGTACCTGGCGATGCCCGGCGTCGAGCTGGACACCTTCCGCTCCGGTGGCCCCCTGACCGTCGACTTCGACTCCCAGCGCGCCGTCGCCGTCAAGGTGGGAACCGCTTGGGACCGCGGTTCCGGGTTCAGGCTCACCAGCCCGGCCGGGACCGATCTGCAAGGCTCGATCGAGAACCGGGCCGGGCGGGTGCTGGACGGGATAGCCAGGGCCGACGGCCAGTACATGGCGCCGCCCGACATCGAGGCCGGCACCGCGCCGGTCGAGGAGACCACCTCGGGAACCGCCGTGATCGACGGTGACCTGCTCTTCATGGGCAGGGGACCCCTCCCCGAGCCGGTCGTGATGCACTTCGAGAACGGACGGATGGTGGGCACCGACGGCACCCACAGGAACCGGCTCCTCGAGATGATCGCCCGCTGTGACGACGACCGGATGAGCAACCTGGCCGAGGTGTCCATGGGTCTCAACCCGCTGGGAACCATCTGCGGGGTCCCCATGGAGACCGAGTCGGCGCTGGGGACGGCCCACATTGCCCTCGGCAACTCCATCGCCTACGGGGGGACGGTCGACGCAACCGCCCATCTGGACTGCGTGATGGCCGCCGCCACACTCGAGATCGACGGCGAGGTGGTGATCAGCGATGGAGAGTTGCCGGGATGAGCAGGCCCCGGATCCTCCTGGCCAAGCCCGGTCTCGACGGCCACGACCGCGGCGTGAAGGTCATCGCGATGGCCCTCCGGGATGCCGGCGCCGAGGTGATCTTTCTCGGCCTCCGGCAATCACCGGAGCGGATTGTCACCGCGGCGATCGAGGAGAGCGCGGACGTGATCGGCATCTCGGTGCTGTCCGGAGCCCACCTAGCCCTCGGCCGCCAACTGGTGGAGGAACGAGGCAAGGCCGGCATTGCTGACGTTCCGATCGTCATCGGTGGGACCATTCCCGAGGCCGACGCCGACGCCCTGAGGGAGATCGGGATCTCCCGGGTCTTTCCGGTCGGATCCCCCCTGGATGAGGTGGTGGACGGGATGTTCCGCGAGGCCTCTGCGGCCGTCGCGCCATGACCGGCGAGCGCCGTACCGACTCGGGCATCCCGGTCGCTCCCCTCTACACGCAGGACGATCTGGAGGGGTTCCGGCCCGATGAACAGCTGGGTCTCCCGGGCCACCCGCCCTTCACCAGGGGGCCGTACGAGACGATGTACCGGGGGCGCCTCTGGACGATGCGCCAGTTCGCCGGGTACGGCAGCGCCGAGGACGCCAACGATCGCTTCCGCTTCCTGCTGGAACAGGGCCAGACCGCGCTCTCGGTCGCCTTCGACCTCCCGACCCAACTCGGCTACGACTCCTCGCACCCCATGGCCCGCGCCGAGGTCGGCCGGGTGGGAGTGGCCATCGACACCGCCGACGACATGGCGGGGTTGTTCGAAGGTCTGCCCCTCGACAAGCTCTCGGTGAACTTCACCATCAATGCCACGGCGCCGATCATCCTGGCCTTCTACCTGGTGACGGCTGAACGCCAGGGCGCGTCCTATACGGACCTGTCGGGGACGCTCCAGAACGATCTGCTCAAGGAGTTCCTGGCCCGCAAGGCCTTCATCTTTCCGCCGGCAGCGTCCATGCGGCTGGTGGCGGACATCGTCGAGTGGTCGTCCGAACACCTGCCCCGTTTCAACCCGATCTCCGTGACCGGGTATCACGCCAGGGAGGCCGGATGCAATGCTGTCCAGGAGTTGGGCCTGACCATGTCATCCGCCATCGCCTACGCCGAGGAACTGGAGGCGCGAGGACTCCCGTTCGACTCTTTCGCGCCCCGGTTTTCATTCCACTTCGCCACCACAATGAACCTGTTCGAGGAGGTCGCCAAGCTGCGGGCGGCCCGGCGACTCTGGCATGACACGGCCACCACCCGCTTCGGCGCCAAGGACCCCCGCTCGGCACGGCTTCGCTTCTTCTCCGGGAACTCGGGAACCACCCTCACCGCCGCGCAGCCGCTCAACAACATCATCCGCTCGACTATCCAGTGCCTGGGCGCGGTGTTGGGGGGCGCCCAGTCCATACACGTGATGGGCTATGACGAGGCCTACGAACTACCCACCGAGGAGGCCGTCACCCTGTCCCTGCGGACGCAGCAGATCGTGGCGCACGAGTCCGGGGTCGCGGATACGGTCGACGCCCTGGCGGGTTCCTATTACGTCGAGTCGCTCACCGACGAGGTGGAGCGCCGGGCCCGCGAGGTCATGACGGCCGTCGAGGAACTGGGAGGAGCGGTCAAGGCACTCGAGTCGGGAACACCGCAGCGGTGGATAGCGGCGGAGGCCTACCGGACGGAGCGGGAGATCGCCGACGGATCCAGGGTTCGGGTGGGCGTGAACCGTTACGTGGACGACTCGCAGGCACAGCATGAGCCCCGCCTGTTCACGCTGGATCCCGAGATCGGGGATCTCCAGATCGCTCGGACGGAACGGAGAAAGGCCGCCCGGGACGAGCCGGCGGCCGGGACGACGCTCGCGGCCCTGCGGGAGGCTCTGCGCAGCGGAGCCAACGCCATGCCCCCGATCTTGGACTGCGCGAGGGTCGGAGTGACGCTGGGTGAGATGAGCGACGTGATGCGGGACGAGTTCGGCGAGTTCCGGGAACCGAGCCCCTGGTGAGCGGAGGGGGCATGCTGGACGGCCTCCGGGTGGTGGACCTGACCAGATTCGTCTCGGGGGCATACGCCTCCTTCATCCTGGCGACCTTGGGCGCGGAGGTTCTCAAGATCGAGGGCCCGGCCGGGGGCGACCCCTACCGGAACCAGGGAACGGCGCGCGTGGGGGACGAGTCGGTGCTGTTCATGACCCTCAACAGTGCCAAGAAGAGCGTCGCTCTCGACTTCCGGGCGGAGGATGCCCGCCCCGCGATGGATGCGCTGCTGGCCTCTGCGGATGTCCTGCTGGAGAACGGGCGGCCCGGCAGCCTCGCCAAGTACGGACTCGACTACCCATCTGTCCACGCCCGTTTCCCCTCCCTGGTCTACGGGTCGGTCTCCGGATTCGGGGACGTGGGTCCCGACGCCGGGAAGGGCGGGTTCGATCTCATTCTCCAGGCCTCCGGCGGCCTGATGAGCGTCACCGGCCATCGATCCACCGGCCCCGCCAAGATCGGGGTCCCGGTCACCGACATCGGCGCCGGTCTCGCCTGCGTCGTCGGGGTGCTCGCCGCGCTGGCCGAACGGGAACGAACCGGCCTCGGGCGCCAGGTCTCCACGTCGCTGCTCGAGTTCTCGCTGGCCACGCTGGCCACGGTAGCGACGGCGTACCTCGTGAACGGCGAGCTGCCGGGCCTGTTGGGCAGCCACTCCCCCACCTTCGCTCCCTACGGAGCGTTCCGCGCCCGCGACGGGCACTTCGTGGCAGCCGGCGCCGGATCGGAGGCGTTGTGGCGGCGTTTCTGCGAGACGCTCGGCGCAGCGCACCTGGTGGAAGACCCCCGCTTCGCCGATAACGCCTCCCGGGTGGCGGCTCGTGATGAACTGACCGCCGAGATCGAGTCGATCACCACCGGTAAGGACGTCGCCGAGTGGCTGGCCCTGTTCGCAGAAGCTCAGGTGCCCGCGGACCGTATCAACGACATCGGCGGGGTGCTGGACGGGTCCCAGGCACGGGCCCTCGGCTCGGTGCAGACGCTGGTGCACGACTTGGCGGGCGCCTACCCTGCGATCGGCCTCCCTCTCCGGATCGACCGCGAACCCCTGCCGATCCCCGGGCCTGCACCCCTGCTCGGCCAGCACACGCGGGAGTCGCTCCTCCAGGCCGGAATGGAGCCGGCCTACGTCGATGCCCTCATCGCAGGCGGGATGGCGGCCGAGCCGGGATGACCGATGATGCAGCTGCGGTCGTCCTCGCCCGCACCGTCGAGTTGGCGGCGGTCCCGGCGCCTCCCCTCGACGAGGCTGACCGGGCGGCGGTCGTGGCCCGATGGTGGCGCACGGACGGGCTGCGGCCGCAGGTCGACCGGGTTGGGAATATTGTCGCCCGAATCCGCACGGGAGAAGGTCCGGCAACGTTCGTAGCCGCCCACCTCGACACGGTCTTCGGCCGGGACATCCCACATGGAACCGAGCAGCGGGACGGCCGGCTCTACGGCATCGGGGTCGGTGACAACACCGTGGCCGTCGCAGCCCTATCTCTGCTCGACCGCCTCCTTCCGAAGGACCTGTCGCGGCCCGTGTGGATAGCTGCCACCACCGCCGAGGAGGGCCTGGGCAACCTCGCCGGAGCGCTTCACCTCGTGGGGCATCCTCCCGCCGGGATGGGCGTTCTCATCGCCCTGGAGGGCAACTACCTCGGGCGTGTGGCGACGGTGGGTGTCGGATCGATCCGCTGGCTGCTCGAACTCGAGGGTCCGGGAGGGCATTCCTGGGAGGCCGCCGACGCCCCCAGCGCCATCCACGACCTGGCGAGGATCATCGTGAGTCTGGAAGGCCTGCTACCGGGCGCCAGGGCCCGAGCGCGGTCTTCTCTCAACGTCGGGCAGATCGAGGGCGGCGAGTCGATCAACGCCCGCGCCCGCCGCGCCGCCCTTCGGACGGACATTCGCTCCGCCGACCCGACGGTCCTGGTCGACCTCGACTCCGCGGCGCGCCGCGTGGTGGACTCTGGAACACAGCTGGCGACCACCTACAAGGAACTGGGTAAGCGACCGGCGGGATCGATCGCGGAGACGCATCCCCTGGTGGCGGCCGCCGACGCGGCCCTGGCCGCCGTCGGGATCGATCCGGAACACGTCGCAGCCAGCACCGACGCCAACGCGGCCTACGCGGCCGGGATCCCGGCGGTCACTATCGGCATCACCTTCGGATCCGGCGAGCACACCCCCGGGGAGTGGATCGAGACGGAGCCGATCGGAACCGGGCTCGCCGCCCTGGCCGATACCATCGTCCGGTACGACAGGAAGGCAGGATGATCGTATGCAGACCGGTGTAGCCCTACAGGGTCGTTACCCTCCCCACGTTTTCGAGGACATGGTCCGGGTGGTGGACCGGTGCGGGTACGACTACCTCTGGCTCACCGACTCCTCCCTCCACACCCGTAACCCGTACATGCACCTCACCCTGGCCGCGAGGTTGACCACCCGCATGGTGCTGGGAACCGCGGTGACCAACCCGCAGACCCGCCATCCCGGCATCGTCGCCGTCAACGCGGCCAGCCTCGAGGAGCTGGCGCCCGGAAGGACCGTCCTCGGCATCGGCGCCGGTGACCGTCCGCTCCGCTCGCTCGGCCTGCGGCCGGCCCGGCTCTTGGAGATGCGGCAGTCGATCGAGGTGATCCGCCGGCTCCTCGCCGGCGAACACGTGACCTACGAGGGCGCGGGATTCACGATGGACGACGCCCACCTGCGGTTCGAAGCCTCCTACCGGATTCCGGTGTTCATCTCGGCGAGCGGGCCCAAGACCCTCGAGTTGGCCGGCGAGATAGCCGACGGGGTCATCTTCCTGGGCGGCCTGTTCCGGGATGGAGTCGCCTACGGGTTGGAGCACATCGACCGGGGCGCCGAACGAGCAGGGCGGTCCCGCCCCCACGTGTCGGTGTTCGGCTACGGAGCGATCGACGACGATGATCCCGCCGGCGCCTTGGAGGCCGCCCGCTCGATCGCGGCCTGGTTCCCCCAGACCGCGCCGGTCTACTGCGAGCTGGCCGGACTGGACCCCGCCATCTCGGCCGACGTCAAGGTTCGTTACGCGGGAGGCGAGTTCCAGGAGGCACTGGCCGCGGCCTCGATCATGCCCCGGGGGTTCGTGGAGAAGATGGCCTTCGCCGGCGACAGCGACCAGGCGCTGGCCCACCTCCGGACCCTGGCCGATCTGGGAGTGGACTCGGTGACCGTGTTCCCGCTCGGTTCCCGGCGCCGGGAGACGATCGAGGCGTTCTCCAGGGTCTTCGCCCGTCTGTAATGGCCCGCGAACCGATCCCTTCCGCATGGCCACCCCCGCTCAGGATCCACCACGTCGCCTTCGCGCACCCCCCGACGTCCGCTCCACACGACCGGTTCGCTGAGTTGCTTGGCGTCCCCGTCTGCCACGAGGAAGGCGGACCGGGATTCACCGAGAGGATGCTCCCGGTCGGGGACGGCTTCGTCCAGACCCTGGAAGCGACCGGACCCGGGGTGGTCGGCAAGTTTGTGGACAAGCGCGGCTCCGCGCTGCACCATATCGCCTTCGAGGTGCCGGATCTCGGGGAGTATCTCCGGCGGCTCCGCAGCCTCGGTGTTCAACTCATCGACGAGCAGCCACGCCCGGGCGGGATGGGCACCATGATCGCATTCGTCCATCCCCGCGAGTTCGACGGCCTGCTGGTGGAGTTGGTAGAAACCCGTCGCTAGTCCGTTCTGGTCGCTGCATCAGGCTCGTCCGCCTCGCGGGGGCCAATACGGACACATCATGCAAGCGTCCTCACCCCTGATCCGCTCCGGCAGGGCAACGACATCCTGCGAGGGCTGACAGGATATCCCAGCCCCAATTGGATCAGACCGGTAGCCACTTGATAGTCATCAAGTATATGTACACACCGACAATCGCGACACCTATCCCGATTGAGATCGTTTGTTCCACCTTAGGGTTCTGCTCCGCGCTGCGAGCGGTGTCACGGAACAGAACCGACCCGGTTTCTGTGATTACGGGATTGTCACGTTCGGAGCGCCGGTCGAACAGGTGAATCGTCATGAAGGTCACGACCGATGCGAGCAGCATTGAGAGTACATCGTTTAGGAGTGTGGGCCATACTTCCGCTTCGATGCGAGCGAACACTGCGATTCCCGCCACTACGACCGCCAGCATGACAAGTACTATCAGTTCAGCGATATTCCGGCCACGTTGTCTGCTATTCACCAACGTGTCGAGGTTGGCTTGCAGACGCGCGGACTCAGAACGAGCTAATCCGGCCGTCTCTATCTGATGCCTTACGTGTTCGTATGCCTCAGTCAGTCTGGTGACGTCGTTGGTGGTGTCGATGGTACGAATGTGGTTCAGCATGGTCATACGGTTCTCTCCGTCTGCCGGAAGCCCAGCCAGTTGTCGCCAAAGTGCGTCGGCTTGCTGTCCTTCACCAATCGTACGAGGGTTCAGACGTGACGTGCGGAACGACAGGATAAGAACGAATACAGTTGCGCCCGCACCCAACAACCCGTAGTAGTCTCCGAAGGCTGGGAACCATCCGTATCCGGGAATGTGAGTGAACCATTCGTCGCGCATATAGACGACAAACCCGAATCCGAGCAAACTCACGATGAGCCACTTGAAACCGGTCCGTTCCTCGGACCGGAAGTTGATGAGGACGTTGACCGCGATCACCGCAGTGGCGCCGATCAAGAGGAAATCGGTTCGGGAGACGGTCACAGTAGCAAAGGACCCCAACCATACTAATGATAGAACCGGACGAAGATACTGCATCGTGTTAACACCGAGATTCTTGGTTTGTAAGTTCGCGTAACGGAAAGCGATATTTCCCAATGAACTTACTATCCCGACAAGGACTATCCAGATGATTGTGGCTGATACAAACCCTCCCAAATATGTACCTGGTCCCCTATAACCAGGAAAGAAGGTCAGGCCAATGAGAAGGCTACTCAATAAACCAGCGGAGTTTGTTACTATAGACACAGCAAGTACGCAGGCTAGCTCGGCCTTTCGATCATCTCGCATCTCCGACGTTCCTGTATACTTGCTGTGGTATAGGTCTATTCCTAGTCGGAACCTAAACGATATCCAAGAGAGGGAGACGGCAGTAGACGCTGCCAACAGAAGGCCCCATAAGAGCCTCCATCCACCTCCCTCAGTCGTTATACCGCCAGACTGTGACAACGTAACAAGCGCGATGCCTGCCATTGCCATACCCATCAACAACCAGTCTTGCACGACGATGACTCTATAGCGCGTCCGAGTGTCATGTCGTTTCTGATAAGCAACGAACAGGATAAGCCAACCGCCGGTAATAACCGTCACTAAAGCAGTGTCGAGAAACAGAGTAGCCGACACAAAGAGCGCCGAATTGAATCCGTTCAGCATTGCTCGTACGCCGTCACGTGTAAGAACGCGGCGAATGATCCAAATCCATATGTCTTTTCGCCTGATCAGGCTCGGGCAAGTCCACATCAGATAGATGAACCAGACTATAGATATTACCAAATTGAGCCAGAATTGAAATACAAACGGACCAACGCTCGCCCCGACGAGGGCCACCACGAGGGGAACCCAGGACATCGAGAACACCGAAACGCCCATCCACAGTGCCGCACGGGTGTCTGGCTTCAGACTCGTCGCATCCACTATGGAACCTCTCTATTCCTGCCGGCTGGGGACCCTGGTCACGTGCGCAGCGTAGGATAGGTCTAGGGACCGGTCAACCTTCCACAGACAGGACTGGGTGAATAGACACACCTGTATCACGTTTCGTGAATCGATATGGCTCGTCGGAAATGAGTGGGAGTAGCACCTGTGACGAGGGGAAGTCGGCATCCACCAAGAGTGAGGAGGGACTCTCCATAATCGGTTGTTGAGAAAAGACTGCCGGGGCAGGACAACCCCTGTCGAAACTGATCCTACTCACATGAGCGAACTGCTGGTCGGCCTGGGCGATGTTGACCTGCTCGGCATCGTCGGAGCGCGTCCCTTACCGGTCGAGGAGCCCAGCGTACTCCTCGGGAACCTCCATCCGGTCGGTGCAGGTGAAGAAGCTCTCGGTCGCCTTCGCCAGCACTTCCTCCTCGTCGAAGGCCAGGAACTCGCGCCCTTCCATCACAACCGTGCCGTCCACGATGGTGGTGTCGACCGCAGCGCTCTCCGCGCTGTAGACCAGGTGTGACATGAGATGGATCTTGTTACCCGGCACCGATGGCGTGAAGTGGTGGTTCTGCATGTTGACCAGTATCACGTCCGCCACCTTCCCTACGCTCAACTCCCCCGTCTCATGGCCGAGGGCACGCGCGCCGTTCCTGGTCGCCATCCGCAGGATCTCGGGTGCTTGCAGGATCGTGGCGTCCTTGCGCTCGGCCCTATGCACCAGCGACGCCCACTTCATCACCTGGAACAGGTCGCAGCTATTGGTGCCCTCCGCCGAGTCGTGACCCAGGCCGACGTTGAGTCCCGCCTCCAGCATCTCGGGAAGCCGGGCGATACCGTTGCCGAGCTTGGCGTTGGAGGTGGGGTTGTGGGAGATGTGGGTTCCTGTCTCGCTCATGAGCCCGATCTCCCGGTCCGAGAGGTGGACGCAGTGGGCGGCCACGCAATCCGGTCCCAGGATCCCGGTGTCGTACGCCACCTCGGTGGGCCGGCGCCCGCCGAAGGCCTGCTTGGAGATCTCGACCTCGCCGAGGGACTCGTTCAGGTGGATGTGGATACCGGTCCCCAACTGGTCGGCCAGCGCCCGGCAGTCCACCAGCAGTTGCTCGGAGGCGAGGGGTAGCCACTCGATACCCACGTAGACCTCCACCCGCCCGTCGCCCATCCCGTGGCACTCGTGGTAGGCCGATTCGTTGTCCTCGATCACGTCGAGGTCGTGCTCCGGGTCAGCGATGTCGTTGGAGAGAACCACGCGGATCCCGCTATCGACCGCCGCCCGCGCCAGCGCCGGGAGTTGGCGGAACATGTCGTTGGCGGTGGTGACGCCGGCCTTCAACGACTCGCTGTAGCTGGCCATGGCCGCCCAGTAGGCCTCTTCGGGATTGAGGGCCCGGATCATCGGATACCAGAACGCCTGCAGTATCTCCCACAGATCCAGATGGTCGCAGTATCCCTTCCCTATGGCGGTGTGGTAGTGGAGGTCCACGAACCCCGGGAGGGCCGCCTTCCCGCCGGCGTCGATGACCTTCGCGCCGGCGCGGTCATATCCGGACGCCGCCTCGGAACCCCCGACGGCGACTATCCGGTTGCCCTCTATGACCATCGACCCGTCGAAGATCACATCGTCCTCTTCGTTCATGGTCACGATGGCAGCGTTCTCGATGATGATCCGATCGGCCACTATCTCCTCGCTTTCGCAGTGGGCGTTTCCAGGTCTCGGGTAAGCCGGTGGGATGGCGCCGTCGGCGCCGGAAGCATCTCCTCCTTCCGCCTACCGGCGCATGGTACGGGTTGTCGGCCCCAGTTGCTCGGGGAGCAGGGCATACGCGTCCTCGATCCACTGGCACAGGACGGATCTGGTCCGGCGGGGATCGATGATCTCCGGAACCCCGAAGGCCTCCGCCGTCCGGAATGGTGACGACAGCGCGTCGTATTGCTCCTCCAACACGGCGAGCCGCTCCGCCGCATCCTCGGGGGGCAAGGCATCGAGTTCCCGGCGGAAGGCCGCTCTCACCCCGCCCTGGATCGGGATTGAACCCCACCGGGCGGACGGCCATGCATAGTGAAGGTTCAGCCCCTGCAGCCGGCCGTAGCTGGTGCCCGCCAGACCGAAGAGCCGCCGCACGATCATGCCGCACCACGGAACGCGCGACTGCTCGATGGCCGAGATGAGGCGGATGGTTCCCCGCACCGCTCCTTCGCGCTCGGCTTCCAGCCCGATCACGGTGCCGGGCTGGTCCACGAAGTTCACTATCGGAACGTGGAAGGTGTCGCACAGATCCACGAACGTCTCGACCTTCTCGGCAGCGGCTCGGGTCAGGCCGCCCCCGAACCGGTAGGGATCGTTGGCGATCACCCCGACCGGGTAACCGTTGAGGCGGGCCAGCATCGTGATGGACGAAGGTCCGTAGGCGGGGGCGATCTCGAAGAGCGTGCCACGGTCGAAGACCAGCGAGAGGAGCCTCCGCGAGTCGTAGACCCGGCGCTGGTTACGCGGGATGATCGAAGCCAACTCCTCCTCGGCCCGGTCGGGCGCATCGTCGGACGGTCGGTGGGGAGGCAGCTCGAACACGCTCTGCGGAAGGTAGGAGAGGAACTGGCGCGCCTGGCAGATCGCCTCCTCCTCCGAGTCGGCCGCGTTGTCGATGACTCCGCTTTCCTCGGTGTGGATGTGGGCGCCTCCGAGTTCCTCCTTGTCGATGTCCCGGCCCAGGGCGACCCGCGCCACCGGAGGACCGGCCGCGAACACCTGGCTGGTACCGCGGACCATCACCGAGAAGTGGCTGCTGGCGGCCTTCATAGGACCGAGACCCGCTGACGGACCCAGCACCAGGGCCACCACGGGTACGTAGCCGAGCATCCCGGCGAGGGGCCACATGCGGTATCCGGGGATCTTGGTCCGCCCCATCTTCTCGAGCAGGCGGACACTTCCCCCGACGTTCTCCACGAGACGGATCATTGGCATCCGCATCTCCAGCGCATACCGGTTGATGAACTCCCACTTCTCCGAGATCTGCGCTTCCGTCGAGCCGCCCCTGATCGTGTAGTCGTCGGCTTCGATGGCTACCCGGCGGCTGCGGACCCGGCCGGTGCCGATGATGGTGTTGGCCGGCTTGACGCTGACGAGCCGGCCCTCCGCATCGTAGATGGCCGCACCGGTGAAGGTCCCGATCTCCTGCCAGGTGCCCTCGTCGAGCAGGAGCGCGATCCTCTCCCTGGCGGTGAGCCGGCCGGCGTCGTGCTGGCGGGCCACCGCCTCGTCCCCGCCCATCGAGAGCGCGAACGCCTTCCGGCGCTCCATCTCCTCGAGTTCTGGATCCCAGATCATCCCGCATCCATCCCGGTCCTGACGCTAGGAGGGTACTGAAAAGTGTCCGGTTGGGCCGATAGTCGGAACAAACCCCCAGGTAAAGGGGTCGCAGGCCAACCAATCCCCGTCTCTTTCAGCACCTTTCTATCAGATCGGGGATGTCCTCCACACGCTCCGCTATCAGAGCTCCGGCAGCCGCCAGCATGTCACGCTTCACCACCGCACGGTCGGTCTCGAGCCGCACCATCGCCGAAAGGTGGCCGAATGAGGATCCGGCCGGGTAGGCGTCCTGGAACCGGCCCACGACCATCGCCACGACCGGTTTGGTGACCTCGCCGCGCTCCATGACGGCGGCCAGTTGGGCCTCATGTTCGGATCCGGGCTCGCCGAAGACCACGATGCTGCGGGTGGCTTCGTCCGCCTCGAACCAGCGGGCGTACTCGGCCATGGTTCTTCCGGTGATCGACTCCCCACCCATTGACACGCAGGTCGAGACGCCGCTGCCTGCGCTGGCAAGCGAGCGGGCGATCTCGGCGGACATTCCCCCCGACCGGGAGCACACACCCACGGTTCCGGGGCGGAACAGGTCGTCGGGCCTCGGCCCGCCGATACCCCCCAGCTTCGTCCTCCCCGGTGAGATGATGCCGTTGGTATTGAACCCGATCAGGACCGAACCGGCGTCCCGGGCGGCGACGGCGGCCTGCCAGGCATCATGCCGGGGCAGGTTCTCGGCAATGGCCACGATCGGCGACAGGCCGGATGAGGCCGCCTCCACCACCGCGCCGGCCGCATGGCGGGCGGGCACGTACTGAACCGCCGCGGTGGCCCCGGTCCGCTCGACTGCTTCGGCCACCGTATCGAAGACCGGAACCCCCGAGACCGATTCCCCGCCCCGTCCGGGCGTGACGCCGGCCACGATCCGGGATCCGTAGTCGAGGCAGAGCCGGGTATCCACCCGGCCTACGGAGCCGGTTATGCCCTGGACCAGGATCCGGGTCCGCTCGTCGACCAGGATGCTCACCGGCTGCGTTCGATCCGCACCAGCGCGTCACCCGCCTCGATGACATCGCCCTCAGCCACCGGGATATCGGCCACCATCCCGGCCACCGGAGCGAGGACGGGCATCTCCATCTTCATCGACTCGAGGATGAGGAGCTCCTGTCCGGCTCGCACCCGTTCGCCTTCGGCGACGGTTATCCGCCAGACGATCGACGCCATGTCGGCTCGGACGATCACCGGCTGATCCTGACCAGGGTGTCCACCGCCTCTCCCAGGCTCGCTCCGGACGGAAGGTACCGCAAACCGGCGCATCCTGCCGCCAGCCTCCGGGCCCGATCGGCGTTGAGGCCCTCAAGCCGCACCACCACCGGGATCGGGCCGTCCCGGTCGCCCATCCGGTCCAGCCCGACCAGGAGTCTCTCCATGATGAGGTCGCACGGGGCCAACTGGAGGATGTTGAAGCTGACCAGCAGGCGCGAGAGGTTGGGGTGGCCGAGCACGGCCTCGATCAGCACGTCCAGCTTCTCGGCCGATACCCCGGCGCCCAGGTCGCTGTGGTTGGCCGGCCGCACACCCGCTTGGACCAGCAGATCGTGCTGGTAGAGCCCGGCGCCGCCCCCGCCCACCAGCAGCCCCGTATCGCCGGCCAGTTCCACGTAACGCACAGAGGCGCCCGGAAGCCGGCGGTCGGCCTCTGCCACGACGGCCTCCCGCTGGCTGAGCCCGTCGGGACGCCAACGGAGTTCCGGATGTCTGAAGAGTGCGTTGCCGTCCATTTCGATCAGCGCTCCGACTGCGGTGAAGGACCCGTCGGCGAACCTGGCGAGCGGGTTCAGTTCCACCAGCAGCGCATCGTGGAAGAAGGCGCCGGCTGCGGACACGGTCATGTCGACCAGGGCAGTCGGGACCCGGGAGTCGCCCAGCGCCCGCCGCCAGAGACGCTCCGCCCGGCCTCTGGAAAGGTCTGCCGACCCCTCTAAGTCAAGATGGACCAGCGCATCGCCCGAACTCTCGATGTCCACGCCTCCTGCGCCGGATGCGGTGACCCGGGGACCGCGAGGCCCCCACGAGAAGGCGGCATAGAGCTCTCCGGCCACGGCGACAGCCTCCTCCACGTATACCGACCGGCACCGATGGCCCAGGATCCGGGAGTCGAGCAGCTCATGCGCCGCTCGCGCCACGCCGTCCGGCCCGATGGGGCCGATCACGCCGTTGTTCTTCGACCGCCGGTTCGCCGGGACTAACGCCTTGACGAAGACCTCGTGGCCCAGCGCCGGCGCGGCAGACCCGGCCTGTTCCGGTGTGGTGGCGACGGCGCCTCTTGGAACCCTCACCCCGGCCCCGGCCAGGCGGGCCTTGGACTCGTGCTCCAGCAACCTCACTCCGGTGGCATTATCCCCAATTATTCATGGATGGGGGTTTGTGCGGGTGCTGGGAGTGGGTGCTTCAGCTCCTGACCTGCGGTTATAGCTATTTGACAGCTCCTTCCGTCCGGGTGTGAGATCACCCGGAGGGTGAGGGCGCCGCGTCGCAATGATGTGGTTGAGGTGGCCGTTCCGCGTTGGTGTGCTGGGAACATGAATAATTAGGGCTATGGTCAGGTCACCGAAGGAGGACCAGGGTGAGAGGACCACGGTGAGCCGGACGCTGGTGATGGGAGATCCCCTCGTCGTCCTTGGTGATGCTTCCCCGGGGTATATCCGGGACGGCGCGCTCGTCGTCGAGGATCGGACCGTAGTAAGGATCGGAAAGAGGAGCGATCTGGAGGGCCTCGGTCCGTTCGACCGGCGGGTCGGATCTCCCCGCCATGCAGTCCTTCCGGGCTTCATCAACGGTCACTACCACTCGGGTTCGGCCCTGAGCAGGGGCATGGCCCAGTACATCTTCGAGCGGGCCAACGTCCACTTGCATGGCATGTGGAGCCCTGTCACCGAGGAAGACCTCTACCACGCGGTGCTGGCCAACGTCATGAACGATGTGCGGGGAGGCCAGACCGGGTTCGTCGACCTCAACTACGGCCGGTCGGGTCTGCCCAACTTCGGGTACGACGCCATTCTGGCCGCCTACGAGGACCTCGGAGTGCGCGTGGCCCTCGGCGTGGTGACGAGAGACCGGAACACCCTGGTCCATGCCGACGACGAGTCGTTCCTCGCCATGCTCCCGGAGGATCTGGCTGCTCGCGTGCGCGCATCGGCGATGGGTTATGCATGGCCGATCGGAGAGGTGTTCGCCACCTACCGGGACCTGGTCTCGCGGTGGGATCACCGGGACGGCCGCATCCGGATACTGCTCGCCCCGGACTGGACGCCGGCGTGCTCGGACGAGCTCTACGTCCGGAACCGGCGCCTGGCCGATGAGTTCGGAACGGGGATCATGACGCACGTGCTCGAGACCCGCTCCGAGATGATGTACGCGCTGGAGAGCGACGGCAAGACGGCTATGCGCCGCCTGGTGGATCTCGGCGTGCTCGGGCCCGACGTGTCGTGTTCTCATTTCGTCTGGGCGACCGACGAGGACATCTCGATACTCGCCGACACGGGTGCGGTGGCCGTCAACAATCCCGGCTCCAACCTCCGGCTCAGCACCGGGATAGCCCGGGTGAGGGACATCATGGACCGCGGCGGGCGGGTGTGCTTCGGCACCGACAACATCTCCTTCTCCGACTCCGGCGACTTCTTGCAGGAGCTGCGCCTCGCCGCCTACCTGCAGAGAACGCCGGGATTGCTCGAGGTCGGACGCCTCGATTCGGAGGCCGTGCTGCGAGCCGCGGCGGAGAACGGCGCCCGGGCGATCCGCTTCGAGTCGGAACTCGGC
>WTGI01000088.1 GCA_011523635.1 Acidimicrobiia bacterium | reverse complement strand
TCTTCGTACGACCCGCCGATCGTTACATCGGCGGTCATGCTGTAGAACTGTTCTATCCCCCAGGTGGACAGGGCCGCCAGGCCCAGGGCCATTCCCACCATCCGGGCCGCGGTGATCAACGAGGCGGCGGTGCCCCAGTAGTGGCTGGGGGCTGCGCTGAGAGCTGTGACGCTGATGGGGGGGATGACCAACCCGAATCCCAAGCCCGCCGTCACGAGCGGCGCCGTCAACTCGAATTGCCCCACCTCGGTCTCCCAACCACCCATGGATATCAGGCCCACCCCGATAAGCACCAGCCCGGCGATGGTCGCGGCCCTCACTCCTGTCCAGCGCATGATGTAGCCGCCTATCAACGCTCCCGGCGGGATGGCGGCCGTGAGGCGGACCAGATGGAGGGCGGCTTCCCAGGTCGGCTTCTCCATGACCGTGTTGGCCATCAGGGGAACGGCGACCAGGCCGATGATCAGGGCTATACCCACCACGAACTGGACCGCGTTGGCGATCACGAATGCCTTGGAGCGGTGCAGGAACGCGGCCACCAGCGGCTGCTCTGCGCGCTTCTCCACCCTGACCAGAATGGCTATGAGGCCTACACCCACGGCCAGCATCAGGTACGGGACGATGGATTCGAGAGAGAAGATGGCTCGCTGCGACAGCGCCGCGGTGATAATCAGGAGCGCCGCTCCCAGGAGTAGCGCGCCGAGGTAGTCCATCTTGGCCTCGCGGTTGGGACGGTTCGGCAGGACGGCCAGAAGCACCATCAGCAGCAGGCTCTGCGGTACGTCGAACCAGAAGATCCACCGCCAGCCGATCCACTCGATGATGGCGCCTCCGTAGAGCGGACCCAGGACCGACCCGGCCTCCGCCGCCGCTGCCACGAGCCCCAGCGTCACCCCTCGATGGCGGGGCTGAACGGCCGCCACCGCCATCGCCATGGCGATGGGAACCGTGGCGCCGCCTCCGGCGGCCTGGAGCACCCTGGCCGAGACGATCCACGGAAAGTTCGGCGCCACCGCAACCAATGCCGACCCGATGGCGAACACGAGCAGCGCCAGCTGGAATATCCGTACCCGGCCATGGACGTCGGACAGGCGCCCGGCCAGCGGCATGGCGACGGTGTAGCTGACCAGATATCCGGTGATGATCCACGAGGCGGAGTCCAGGTCCGTCAGGGGGATCTTCAACTCCAGCATGACGGTGGGCAATGCGGTATTGACCACCGTCTGGTCCAGGGCGGTGGAGAAGACCCCTAGGCATATGATCGTGAGGATCCCCGTCTGGGAAGACCCCCACGCGACGACGCGAGACCTGACCGCGTTCACATTCAGGAGGAGGTATCCGGCAGTTGAATGTCGACAGGTGTGTTGTAGTCCGAGAGGATGATCAGACGGCTGGTGCCCTCGCCGTCGTCATCGAAGATCTGGCCGGAAATGCGGATCTGCCGCAATTCATGGTCCGCCTCACCGATCCAGAGGCTCAGATCGATCGGATGCCCGGTATCCGCGGACGTGATGAGGGTGGACAGGTCTTCGGACATGAGCGTCCCGTCAACCCGGATCGCCGGGCCACCCCCGACCGACTCCGTGGCTGTGATGGCGGGGTCCTGGACCAGGGGCAACAGATTGCTGAGCGTGATGCCCAGTCCGACGAAATTGAAGGGAACCTGGTCCAGCGGCAGGGGGTTCCAGGGCGCCCCGGCCGAGAACTTCATGAAGGCGACGTCGCCGACAGCCACGATCTCTATCTCCGCGAACCCCATCGCCGGGGATTCGACTTCCACGACTATATGGGCGCTGTCGGGAGACTCCACTTCTCCGTCCACGTTCTTCAACGTCGCGCCGAAGAACTTCGCTCCCGTCTCGTTCTCGTCGATCATCTGGAATGTCGCCGTAGAGAAGCTGGCCAGATTCTCTCCGGTGCGCGCCAGTACTTCCTCCAGCGAGAGCTCGGGTTCCGGCTCGGTCGTCGTGGGAGCAGGCTCGCTCCCGCAGGCGGTAACGAGGAGCAGGAAGGCCATCCCCAACGCTACGAGCGACGGGATCCGGATAGCTGATCTGACTACGTTCATCCGCCCACCTCCGTGGCCATAGTGGAAGTCAGCGCGTGCTGCGCCATTCGTTGAGGCCATGGCCCGACACGATAGCCGCCGGAACTGCGCGAGGCGGGTGGCTTCGACCCTCGACATTGTTCACCGTGTCGGGTTAGGCCGCCGCGGGTAGACTTCCTGATCGGTAGCCAAAGACGTCAGCGAAAGGTGGTTGCCGTGGCGGACACACGCCCTGACGAGCACGGATCTCGCGAGCATGATCCTCCCGGCCACGATCACCATGGGCACGATCACTCCGGCCATGACCATTCCGGCCACGATCACCATGATCATGATGAGCACGATCACGATGGGCATGATCACTCCGGCCATGACCATGATGAGCACGGCCACGATGGGCATGACCACTCCGGGCATGATCATGATGAACATGACGACCATTCCGGCCACGACCACCATGGCCACGGCCATCACGGGCATGGCCATGGGCACGGAGGCCATGACCACTCCCACGACCTGCGAGGCGTCAGCAAGCGCGCCCTGACCATCGCGCTGATCCTCATCGCCGGGTTCATGTTCGCCGAGGTCATCGGCGGCATTCTCACGAAGAGCCTGGCTCTGCTGTCGGACGCCGGTCATATGGTCTCGGATGCCATGTCGATAGCTCTCGCCCTGGTAGCCCTTCGCTTCGCGGAGAGGGAGGCCACGGTGGAGCGCACATTCGGCTACCAACGCCTCGAGGCTCTCGCCGCCATGGTGAACGCCCTCACCCTTTGGATCGTCGGTTTCTGGGTGCTAATCGAGGCCTATCACCGGGTGCAGGACGTCCCGGAGGTGGAAGGTGTCGGCATGCTCATCGTGGGCGTGCTCGGGTTACTGGTCAACGTGTTGGCGGCGTGGGTGCTCCATCGTTCCGCCAAGGACAGCATCAACGTCGAGGGCGCCTTCCAGCACGTCATGGCCGACCTGTTGGGATCCGTGGGTGTGGTCATATCGGGCATCGTCATCATCACGACCGGATGGAACACGATCGATCCCATCCTCAGCGTGGTCATCGCCCTCCTGATCCTCCGGAGTGCCTGGCCGCTGTCGGTCAAGGTCTTCCACGTGCTGGTGGACTCGGTTCCCGCGGACATAGACGTCTACAGGCTGGGGAGCGACCTCGAGATCGAGGGGGTCACGCTGATCCACGACATCCATGTCAGGGCCGTGAGCTCGGAAGAGACAACGTTCTCCGGCCACATCATGATCGATCCGGAGTACGAGGGAGACACCAACCAGTTGCTTCGCAGGCTCCGCGACATCATCAAGGGACACGGCATCAACCACGTCACCATCCAGGTGGACAAGACCATGTCACCGAGCGGCGAACTAGGCTGCGAGGAGAACCACCACGTCAACTACCTGGCAGCGCGATCCAGAGTTCGTACGTAGCCCGTAGTTTGTAGCTGCTGGTCGCTAGTCCTAGCCAGCGACCAGCAACCAGTGACTATTCGTCGTCGAAGTTCTCCGGCATGAGCACGAACTCCGGGTAGGACTCCATACCGAGTTCGGCCACGTCCTGGCCCATCTGCTCGGCCTGTACTGATACGCGCAGCCCGATGGTCCGGTCGAGAAGCGTCCAAACAGCCCACGACACGGCGAACACGAACACTCCGACCGCAATGATCCCGAGCAGTTGTACGCCGAAGTTGGTATCGGGACTGGCGATGGTGGCGGCCAGGGTCCCCCAGATGCCGCAGACCAGGTGGGCGGGAATCGCTCCCACGACATCATCGACCTTGAGCTTCTCGAGGCCTCTGATCCCCAGCGTGCAGAGGACGCCGCCGACAGCGCCGATGATGACCGCCCAGTAAAGATTGTTGTGGGTCGGGGCCGCCGTGATGGAGACCAGACCGGCGATGGCGCCGTTCAGTCCCGCAAACAGATCGATACGCCCCAGGAGCGGCCTGGAGACGGCCAGGGCGGCCAGCACGCCGGCGCAGGCGGCCAGGTTGGTGTTGACCAGCACGGTGGCCATCGCCACCGCGTCGAGCGCCGACCCGAGGGCCAGTTGGGAACCGCCGTTGAACCCGAACCATCCCAGCCACAGGATGAACACGCCCAGCGTCACCGCCAGAACGTTCGAGGGTGGAGTGGGCTTGACCGATCCGTCCTTGCGGTACTTGCCCAGCCGGGGGCCTATGACCAGCACGCCGGCCAGGGCCGCCCAGCCTCCGACACTGTGCACGATGGTCGAGCCTGCGAAGTCCGAGAACCCCATCTCGGCCAGCCATCCTCCGCCCCACGTCCAAGCGCCGACGACCGGGTAGATGAAAGCGGCCAGGACGAGCGTGAATCCGAAGAATGGCCACAGCTTGGCCCGCTCGGCGATCGCTCCCGACACGATGGAGGCGGTCGTGGCTACGAACACCATCTGGAAGAACCAGTCGGACAGGACGCTGTAGTTGTTCGAGACGACATCCTCGACTGCCCCGGCGGCGCCGGAGAGCAGGTCGATCTCGGCCGGCGATGACGAGTAGAAGAGCTGGAAGGACCCGATCACGTCGCCCACGTTCACGTACATCAGGTTGTAGCCGATCACGTAGAAAGCAAGGCAGGCGATCGAGTAGATCCCGATGTTCTTCAGGCAGATCATCGACGAGTTCTTGGTCCGGACCGCGCCCGACTCCAGCATGGTGAAGCCGGCGCACATCCACATCACGAGTGCAGCCCATACCAGGAAGGAGAAAGTGTTGAGGATGAAGGCCACCTCGCCCTCCGCCATCTCCGCAGCCGAGGCCACCGTGGGGCGCAGGAGGAGCAACCCGAGGGTCAGTATCCCTGCCACGATGATCCTCTTCCTCGACTTGGAGCGCCCCCTCTGCGCTACTAGGTCCATGCGAATCCTCCCTCAAAGAACGGATTCGCCGAGTCTAGAGGATCGAATTGGGCGGGGCCGGTTACGGAGGCTCGCCATCGCCTCGTGTTGCGATTGCGATATCCCGTTCTACACTGTGGGTCCCGCACCCGCACCGATCCGGGGAGTCGACATGTCCAGAATCTGCATGGTCACCGGCAAGAAGCCGACCTTCGGCAAGAAAGTGTCGTTCTCGCACAAGCGATCCAACCGGCGCTGGACCCCGAACGTCCAGAAGAAGCGCTACTGGGTTCCCTCGCAGCGCCGCTACGTGACCCTCACGGTCAGTACCAAGGGCATCAAGACCATCGACAAGAAGGGGATCGAGGCGGTGATGGCCGACCTCAAGCGGCGGGGCATCAAGGTCTAGTCTCGAGTCATCAGTAGCTAGTTGTCCTGATTAGGGCTAGCGACGTACAACTAGCGGCTAGCGCCCATCGCCTGATAGCGACCGTTCGACGACTCGACCACCAAGGGCATGCCGTAGATGGCGGTCAGGGTTTCCCCCGTCATCACCTCCCGGATCGGACCTGACGCCCGCACCCTCCCCCCGGCCAATATCAGGATGTCGTCGAAGCCGGGTGGGATCTCCTCCGCGTGGTGCGTCACCAGGATCACCGTCAGGCTGCCCGCTCCGTCGCCCATGGCGGCCAGGGAGGCGATCAGGCGTTCCCGGGCTCCGAGATCCAGGCCGGTTCCGGGCTCGTCCAGCAGCAGGAGCTCGGGTCGCGCCATCAGTGCCCGGGCGATCAACACCCGCTTCCTCTCGCCCTCCGACAGAGTGGCGAACTCTCGGTCGGCCATGGCGGCCACCCCCATCATCTCCATCTGCTGCTCGGCGTAGCACCGGTCTTCCAATGTGTAGGAGTGCCATCTGGTGTCCACGAACGCGGCGTGGAGTCCGGTCATGACCACGTCACGGCACGGCAGGTAACGCCGCACCAGCGAGGACGGGGCGGGTCCCACGTATCCGATCCGGGGACGGAGTCGGCGGACGTCGGTGCGTCCCATACGTTCCCCCAGGATGGTGGCGGTGCCACCGGTGGGGAACTGGTAGGTCGATATGACCTGAAGGAGGGTGGTCTTGCCGGCGCCGTTGGGTCCGAACAGCACCCACCGCTCACCGATGCCGACCCTCCAGTCGATGCCGGAGACGAGCCGCTTGCCGGCCTTCATGACCGTCACATCTCGGAGGTCGATGGCCGGGACGCCCAAACCCCGGCCTCAGTAGCCCTGCCGCGGGTCGTAGACCGGGAAGGGTGCCTCCCCGCGCTCGATACGCCGGATGTTGGCGGCGATGAGGGGCGCAGCAGTCGGCGCCCTCGTGAAGCCGCTGGTGTGGGGGGTGATGCGGACCCGGGGGTGGTTCCAGAGCGGTGAGTCGGGGGGGAGTGGCTCGGTCTCCGTGACGTCCAGCACCGCGGCCGAGAGGACACCCTGTTCCACGGCCGATACGAGGTCGGATTCGATCGTGGTCGCGCCCCTTCCGAGGGAGATGTAGATCGAGCCGGGAGCGAAATGCGCCAGGACGCCCGCATCGATCAGCCTCCGCGTCTCGGGCGTATGGGGAAGGACGTTGATGATGGCCCTGGAGGCGGAGACCATGTCCTCGAGACCGTCACGGCCCCGGTAGTGGGTGACGCCCTCCTCCTCTCCTCCGGTCCGGGTCCAGGCGTTGATCGGGTAGCCGAGCCCGGCCAGGCACTTCCCGATGTGACGACCGATGGAGCCGAAGCCGAGGATGCCGACCGGGAAGTCACCCGTGGCGGTGGCCCGGGTCGGCCTCCACACTTTGGCGGCCTGCTGGTCGAGGTAGAAGTCCATCTTGCGATGGAAGTGCACCACCCAGTGAGCGGCGTAGGCGGCCATTTCCCCAGCCATCGTCTCGTCGGCCAGCCGTACGATCGGGACGTCCGGGTAGTCGCCGCCGGCGAACTGCTCCACCCCGGCCGTCGTCGCCAGGATGGCGCGCAGGTTCGGGTAGCGGCGCATGTCCTCCGTGTCATGGACCCAGAAGACGGCGTACTCGACGGAATCGGGGTTGTGGATGTCCGGCCAGAGCTGGATGTCCATGTCCGGCAGTTCCCGGGTCAGCATCTCAAACCACTCGGTCCGTTCCGAATACGGGTTCAGCATGATCGACACGGGACAAGTCAACCAGATTGTCGGGACCGTTACGTCGAATGGTCGGACGACCTGCCGCCCGGCGCACCGGCTCCAACCGGAGGTACCCTCAGGGCGAGGCATGACGCTTCGGGGCCCACCCGGACGCCTGACTCGATTTGAAGAAACCGGGCAATTGCTCGTCAAGGAGGGAGGATTCATGCCCGAGATGCTTCCGTGGACCTCTTCGGAGGATGCCAACCGGCTGCTCGCCGCCAGCCCGCTGGCTCTCATGATCGGAATGCTGCTGGACCAGCAGGTGAGGATGGAGGTGGCATTCCACTCCCCCCATGCCCTTCAGGAGCGTTTGGGGCAGCCGCTGGACGCGGCCCGCATCGCCGCAATCGACGGGGACGAGCTGGAGGCGTTGTTCAGGGGCCCGCCGGCCCTCCACCGCTTTCCCAACGCCATGGCTCGCCGCACCCAGGCGCTGTGCCAGGCGCTTTCGGATCACTACGACGGTGACGCGGCCGCCATCTGGAAGACCGCCTCGGACGGCCCCGAACTGCTGAGGCGGCTAAAGAAGCTCCCGGGATACGGCGACGCCAAGGCTCGCATCTTTGCGGGCATCGTCGGCAAGCGGCTCGGTGAGGGTCCTCCGGGATGGGAGGAGGTGGCGGCCGACTGGCCCTCCATCGCCGACATCGCCGAGTTCGACCAGATCGACGCTTTGCGCCAGGCCAAGGCGCGTATGAAGGCCGAGCAGAAGGCGGCCAAGGGCCGGCGGTGAAAACGTCCGGCGGGGTCCCGGCGCGAGCGAGGAACCAGGACCGGCCGGACGGGCGCCCCTTCGTGATAGGTGTGGCGGGCGGGTCGGGCTCGGGCAAGAGCACGATCTGCGAGGCGATCATCGACCGGATCGGCCCGGAGCACGTGGCGCTGATCGCCCATGACGCCTACTACCGGCACCGGCCCGAGATCTCGTACGAGGAGCGGACCAAGGTCAACTACGACCATCCCGACTCGCTGGAGACCGAGTTGCTGCTGACCCACCTGGAGAACCTGGCGGCCGGGGAGACGATCCAGCACCCCCTGTACGACTTCTCCCGGCACCTGCGCCGGCCCGAGACCGTCTCCATCCCGTCGCGGCCGGTGATCCTGATCGAGGGGATACTGACGCTGGTGGAGCCCGACCTGCGGGAGGCGCTGGACCTTCGCGTGTTCGTGGACACCGACGCCGACCTGAGGGTGTTGCGCCGCGTGGAGCGTGACATGCGGGAGAGAGGGCGATCGCTCGAATCGGTGATCGCCCAGTATCAGGCCACCGTGAAGCCCATGCACGAGCGGTTCGTGGAGCCCTCGAAGCGGCACGCCGACCTGATCATCCCCGAGGGATACAACCGGCAGGCCGTCCGCGCGCTGGTGGCCATGATCCGCGAGGTCCTCGACCGTCCCTAGTCCCTTTTGACGAAGTCCTCGCGTGGCAGGAGCAGTCCTGGCGGCGCGCCATATACTCCGACCATGGATCGGTCCGCCATCGCAATCGTCGGGGTCGGCGCCATGGGCGGCGCCCTGCTCTCCGGCCTCCTCGAGGCCGGCTGGACCACCGCCGACCTGACGCTGATCGAGGCCTACGAACCGCGCGCCGCGGAACTGCGCGAGGCCACCGGCTGCCGGACAGTGGGCGTGCCGTCCGATGGCATCGACGGCCAGGAGATAGTGGTGCTGGCCGTCAAACCCCAGGACATCCACGCTGCTCTGGCCCAGCTGGCCGAGGTGTTGACGGCGGACCAGGTGCTGGTGGCGCTGGTGGCCGGGGTCCCGATCAGCGTATACGAGCGGGCCCTGGGTGAAGTACCGGTGATCCGGACCATGCCCAACACCCCCGCACTGATCGGTGAGGGGATCACCGCCTGCGCTCCCGGTGCCTACGCCACCGCCGACCACACGGCCATGGCCCGGACCGTGCTGTCGGCTGTCGGCCTGGTGGAGGAGGTCGACGAGGCGCTGATGGATGCGGTGACCGCGGTGTCGGGGAGCGGCCCGGCCTATGCCTACCTGCTCGCCGAGGCGATGGTCGCCGAGGGAGTCCGCCAGGGTCTCGATCCGGCGACAGCGCTGCGGCTGGCGGCCCGGACCATAAGGGGCGCCGGGACGATGATGGAGACCTCCGATGATGACCCCGCCGTCCTGCGCCAACGGGTGGCGTCCCCGGGCGGCACCACCGCCGAGGCCCTGGCGGTCATGGACCGGCGCGGTTTCGTGGACGTGGTCCGTGAGGCGGTAGCCGCCGCGACGGACCGCTCCATAGAGCTCGGAGAGATCGCCGCCGGCTCGTAACCGTTTGGTCGTCAAGTCCGGCAAGGCTGCGCTCTACACTCGGGCGACCGTCCGATACACGGAGGGAGCCCGGATGCGCCGCAAGTTCACCGCCGCCGAGATACTGGTGTTCCTGGGAGTGCTGGCGGCGGTCGGAACCCTGGCGAGTTGGTTTGCCGGACAGTTTCCGGGCCACGCCGAGAGCCCCGTATCCCGCAAGGTGTTCGTCAACATCCCGGCCGCGCTGGAAGGCATGTTCTACGTGGCGGTGGCGGGGTTCCTGTTCCTGACCTTCTACCTGTTCGCGCTCCGGGCCAAGAACTGGCAGCGGGGCGCGCCCGACCGGCGCACCGGCCAATGGAGGGAGCGGCTGGAGGCCATGGGCGCCGGACTCCGGATGCAGACCCTCATGCGCGACCGCGGCGCCGGGCTGATGCACTCCATGGTCTACTACGGGTTCGTGGTGCTGTTCCTGGGTACCGTGACCCTGGAGATCGACCACCTGTTACCGGCGGCTTTCAAGTTCCTCCAGGACGATGTCTACCGGGCCTACTCCTTCATCCTCGATGGGGCGGCGCTTGTTTTTCTCGGGGGGTTGGCCTGGGCCTTCGTGAGAAGGTACGGGCAGGCGCCGTGGCGCCTGCGGTCCAAGACCCGGCCCGAGGACTTCTGGATCCTGGTCACGCTGGCCCTGATCGGCGTTAGCGGGCTGGCCACCGAGGCGGCCCGGATCGCGGTCGAGAACCGGCCGCCCTATGAGGTGTGGTCGTTCGTCGGCTACCCGCTGTCGCATCTGGTGCCGCAAGGGTCGGCGGCGGGGATCCACCAGGTCATCTGGATAATCCACGTGGCCTCCTTCCTGGCATTCCTGGTGGTGCTGCCCACCACCAAGCTCCGGCACATGGTCACGTCGCCGGTCAACATGTTCCTCGGTCCCAAGGAGCGGCCACCTGGCGCCATGCGCGAGATGCCCAACCTGATGGAGGTCGACGACATCGAGACCGTGGGCGCGTCGCTCGTGGGGGAGTTCACCTGGAAACAGCTGCTCGACACCGACGCCTGCACGGTCTGCGGGCGGTGCACATCGGTGTGCCCTGCCACCGCCACGGGCAAGCCGCTGGATCCGCGCGAGATCGTGCTCAAGCTCGGTGAGGTGGCGGCCCGGACGGCCGACCCGGCCGTGACGCCCCCGGTCTCGGTGGACGAGGCCATAACCGTGTCCGCCGACAACGTGTTCGAGCGGATCACTCCGGAGGAGCTCTGGGCCTGTACATCGTGCAAGGCGTGCGACGAGATCTGCCCGGTCGACATCGAGATCCTGGACAAGATCCTCGACATGCGCCGCTACCTGGCGTTGATGGAAGCGGACTTCCCGGCCGAGCTGGGGAAGGCCTACCTGTCGATGGAGAACTCCTCCAATCCGTACGGTATGGCCCAGGCTGACCGAGCGGCGTGGACCGCCGAACTGGACTTCGAGGTGCCGATCCTCGGCCAGGATGTGGATACGGCCGAGTATCTCTACTGGGTAGGTTGTGCCGGCTCGTTCGATGACCGCAACCGGAAGGTGACGGTGGCGACCGCCCGTCTCCTCCATGAGGCCGGCGTCAGCTTCGCCATACTGGGTCCGGCCGAGTTGTGCACCGGTGATCCGGCCCGGCGCTCGGGCAACGAGTTCGTCTTCCAGATGATGGCCATCCAGAATGTGGAGACGCTCGAGGACCGGGGGGTGCGGAAGGTCATCACCCAGTGCCCGCATTGCTTCAACACACTGAAGAACGAGTATCCGCAGTTCGGCGGCGAGTACGAGGTGATCCATCACAGCCAAGTCCTGTCCGACCTGGTGAGCCAGGGCCTGCTCCGGACCAGGAACGGGCAGTCCAAGACGGTCACCTACCACGACTCCTGCTACCTCGGGCGCCACAACGGCGTATACATGGCTCCTCGGGGAGTGGTGGCCTCCATCGGCGGGATCAACGTGGTGGAGATGGGCCGGTCAGGAACCCGCTCGTTCTGCTGCGGGGCCGGCGGTTCGCAGATGTGGATGGAGGAACGAGTCGGCAAGAAGGTCAATATCGACCGGGCGGAGGAAGCGGTGGCGACCGGCGCGGACGAGGTAGCGGTGGCGTGCCCCTTCTGCTACGTGATGCTCGATGACGGCGTGCGGGAGCTCGGCCAGGAGGAGTCGGTGGCGGTCCGGGACATCTCGATGATCCTGGCAGAGTCCGTCTTCGATGACTAGTTTCTAGTTTCTACTAACAACTAACAACTAGCGACTAGCGACTAGCGACTAAACATGCGGTGGGAGTGACTGCCACAGGTCGTCGAGTTGCTCATCCAAGAGGTCGGCCTCGGGCGCCACGTATCCGGAGTCACCGCGATGCTTGACGATGACCCCTATCTGCCTCAGCCAGCCCAGCACGACATGACCCTGGTAGGCAGGAGGCGTCGAGCCGTCCTCGGAGAGGGCGCTGAAGATGTGCCGGGTGGGGATGGGGTTGTCGGGCCCTCCGTTGGCGGCCAGGTAGCCGACGATGGCCTCCACCTGCTGCCGTGATGCCCGCACGGTGTAACGGTTCCCGCTCTTCTTCGAAGTCACGGTTTTGACGAGGACATCGCGGTCCCTGGTGTACCAGGCGGGCGGTCCGGCACTTCTCGCCAGGTATGAGGCCAGCCGCGGGTCCTCGAACTGAGCGTACGAGATGGCTTGGTGGTTGCCGGATGCTTTGGACAGGCGGACGCTCTCGGCACGGGTGGCGGTTTCCTTGACTGTCCTGGCGAAGGAGGCCAGGTGGACCGCGTCGTCGTACCGCGCCTCGGACAGGGCGGTCTCGGCCCTCGCCCTCAGTGTTTCTTCACAATCGCGAAGGGCGGCCTCGGCCCAGGCCATGGTGTCGGTTTGTGTCGAAGTGTTTCGGCTTGCCATACCTGTCCGAGACTATTGAACGTGTCCGGTCTCCATGGAACTCGATTGACTGTGTGATAGGGCGGTTCGGGAGTCGTGACCCGGCTCTACGAACCTGTCGTTGCGAAGAATCATGCTCCCGGTCTCTCGCCGGCTCAACGGAGCTACCTGCCGGATCCCGCCGCGTAACCACGGCCCTAGACCGCGAAGGTAGCACCGAACTGGCTCCATTCACAAGATTTGCACACCCGTCTCGTCTTGCCGAGTGGGCATCCGTTCCGATTACCCTCCGGCTCATGAGGATCGGTTATCAAGGCGAAGGCCTTTCGTACTCGGACCAGGTGGCGATCCGGCTCTTCCCGGAGGCCAGACGGGTCGGTTTCGGCAGCTTCGCTCGAGCTTTCCAGGCGCTCGGGCATGGTGATGTGGATCGGCTGGTGTTGCCGATCGAGAACTCCACCATCGGGAGCATCCTGCCGGTTCTGGACCGTCTGGCCCGGCACGATGTCTCGATCATCGGCGAGCACCTCATCGAGGTCCGGCATGCGCTGATCGGCCTTCCAGGATCGACCATCGACGGCATCGAGGAGGTCTGGTCCCATCCCCAGGCCCTGGCACAGGCGGATGACCGGATCGAGCAGGCGGGATGGAACCCGATTCCCTTCTACGACACGGCCGGAGCGGTGCGGGCTGTCGTCGAGAGAGGAGATCCTTCGGTGGGTGCCCTTGCCCCCAGGCACACGGCCCGGCGGCATGGCGGGAAGGTACTCCAGGAGGACTTCCTGGATCGGGACCACAACACCACCCGGTTCGTGATCCTGGCCGCCGACGGATGGGAGGTGAGCGAGGACGCCAACAAGACCTCCATGGTGTTCGAGACGGCTCACTCACCCGGCTCGCTGGCCCTTGCCCTGACCGAACTCGGCCTGCGGGGCGCCAACCTGACCCACCTGCAGTCGCGGCCTGCGGACGAGGCCTGGAAGTACCGGTTCTACGCCGACATGATCCACAACCCCGGTCCCCAAGGGGTGAAGGATGTCTTAGAGCCCCGCCCGGCCACCCTGGCTGCGCTGCGTGTCCTGGGTACCTACCCGGCGGCCGAGGTCCCCTGATAGCTAACGGCCCGACGGGGGTGGGATCGGTTCCACCCCGGTCGATTTCGCCGCCCATGCGTCGAGGGGACTCAGGGCCGGCCGGCATTCTCGTCGACGCCGACGCTCTCGATGTAGAAGAGGGCGACGTCGACCGGCCCGTCGCCGGTCTGTATCTCGGCGAAATCGATCCCCACCTCGGTCAGCACCCCGGTGAAGGACCTACCGCCGGCAGTGCGGAGGCGGACCGGATACCGGAGCTGCTCTGCTTCGATCAGGGAGTCCCTGAGCGTCCGCCGCAGCGGTGGGGTACGGGCCGGGGCGTTGTGGTCATGTGTAGCACTCATGACGTCAGGGTGCCGAGGATCGGGCCGGGTTTCAATACCCATGTCTCCGGCGTGACCCGTGGCCCCATGGCCGGCCGTCCGGATATCCTGAGACCATGAACCCAATCATCGGGCGGCCCCCGGGATCGCCGGCTGCCACGATCGCGCCCGAGCGGACCGACCTCCCGGAGGTGGACGAGCGAGCCGGCCACGATCGTGGTTGGAACGTGGTGGTCTGGAACGACCCCGTGAACCTCATGTCCTACGTAGTGCTGGTGTTCCGCCGGATCTTCGGGTACTCGGAGGAGAAAGCGACCCGCCTGATGCTCGAGGTGCACCACGAGGGCCGCTCGATCGTCAGCACGGCGCCGCGCGAGAAGGCGGAGATCGACTGCTACACCCTGCATCGCTACGCCTTGTGGGCGACCATCGAACGGGCGTGATGACACGGTTCAAGGTGTTGGCGGATCGCATCGAGATGCGTCCTGTGGGAGACGACCTGGTGGCCCTCTCCCTGATGCAGGACGCACTCGCGTCGGTGGGCGAGGAGCCCGACGACCCGGCGGTCGGGCGGCTGTCGGTGGCGGCATACCCGGATGATGGGGACGCTCAGTCCGAGTACGAACGTCTCATGAACCCGGAGTTGGATCGCCAGCGCCGCATGGACCGGGACGCGGTGGCTTCCGTCCTCAAGGCGGCCGAGGGCGGGAACGTGGACCTCACCCCGACTGAGGCGGAAGCACTGTTGATGGTGATAAACGAGGCTCGCCTGGCTCTCGGCGCCCGGTTGGGGATCGTGGAGGACGGCTGGGAGTCCGGCGAGAGGCGAACGTCCGATCCCGTGGTGTTGCTCCTCCGGTACCTGACCGCCTACCAGGACGACCTGGTCCGAGCGCTGGCGAAGCGGCTCGAGCCCTAGTTGCTAGTCTCTAGTCTGTGGCTTCTACTTATTACTAGTTGCTAGCAACTAACAACTAGCAAATCGGAGGTACCGGTGACCCAGGCCATTCGTTACGGGATCTGCACCGATCAGTCGCTGCCCTATCGCACCCTGGTGGAGCGGTGGCAGTACTACGAGGAGCTGGGGTTCGACAGCATCTGGGATTGTGACCACTTCAACCGGCCCAGCAATCCCTCCGATCCCTACTTCGAGGGGTGGACTCTTCTGGCCGCGCTCGCGGCGGAGACCGACCGGATCAGGGTCGGCGTGCTCGTGTCCAGCAACACCTTCCGGCACCCGGCGCTCGTGGCGCAGCAGGCGATCACCATCGACCACATCTCGGGCGGGCGCCTGGAACTGGGCCTCGGTGCCGGGTGGTTCGAGACGGAGCACGAGCAGTTCGGCATACCGTTGGAGGATCCGCCGATCCGGGTAGCCAAGTTCAGGGAGGCGGTCGAGGTGATCGACTCCCTTGTCCGCGGTCGCGCCACCACCTACGAGGGCCGGTATTACCGGCTCCGGGACGCGCAGCTGCGCCCCCCTCCGCTCCAGTCACCCCGGCCCCCTCTGACGCTGGGCGCCCACCGGCCCCGCATGCTGCGGATATGCGCCGAATTCGCCGATCGCTGGAACTCGCACGGGACGGTCGGCGAGATGGCCGAGCGCAACCGGTTGCTCGACGAGGCCTGCCTGGAGATCGGGCGGGACCCGAGCGAGATCACCAGGTCCCTCTACGCGTGGATACCCAGCCTTACCTCCGTGGGGATGCCCGATCCGTGGACCGGGCCGGATGCGTTCGCGGAGGTGGTGGGCAGCTACGCGGAGGTCGGCGTGAACGAGTTCATCTTCGATCAGCCCCGTGCCGACCAGTTGGACAGTGCGGAGGGGATCGCCGCCCAGGTTGTCCGGTAGCCGGTGGCGCTTGCGTCCCGAATCCCCGTTTCACCCGGCGCTTATCCAGCCCGGTCGCATGTCAAAACACGGGCATATCTCGACAAGAATCCGGCGATTTTGATACCGTCTAGGTAGCCAGCCGCTCCGAAAGGAAGACGCTTGATGAAGGTGTCCATGTCAGTCAATGGAAGGCAGGTCTCCGGCGAAGCCGAACCACGCACGCTGCTGGTTCACTTCCTGCGCGAGACCCTGGGGTTGACGGGCACGCACGTGGGATGCGAGTCGTCCTATTGCGGTGCCTGCACCATCAGCCTCGAAGGCAAGGCCGTGCTCTCCTGCACCATGCTGGCCGCCCAGGCCGATGGTGCGGATATCACTACCGTCGAGGGCCTGGCTCGCAACGGCGAACTGCATCCGGTCCAGGAGGGCTTCTGGGAGCGCCACGGCCTCCAGTGCGGCTTCTGCACCCCCGGGATGATCATGTCGGCCGTGACCCTCCTCGAGGAGAACGACGATCCTTCAGAAGAGGAGATCCGGCGCGGCATCGAGGGCAACCTGTGCCGTTGCACCGGGTACCACAACATCGTGCGGGCAATCGAATACGCCGGCGCCAAGATGCGCGGCGATGAGCCCGCCCCGGCCGAATGGGAGAACGCATGAGCTCAACGAGTGTGCTTGGCGGGGTCGTACGGCGCCGTGAAGATCCTGCTCTGATCCAGGGCGGCGGCCGCTACACCGACGATGTGAAGCTGCTGGGCACCGCCCATGCGGCCTTCGTCCGGAGCCCGTTCGCCCACGCCAACGTTCTGTCGGTCGACACCTCCGCCGCCGAGGCGATGGACGGGGTGCTGGCCGTCTACACCGCAGCCGATACGGAGCACCTGGGACCGCTGGTGGCTCAGGCGCCGGTCGGGGCCCTGCGGCCGCTGCTCAACAACGGCACCGTGAAGCACGTGGGCGAAGCGGTGGCGATGGTGGTCGCGGTAGATCCGTACGTGGCCCGTGACGCCGCCGATGCGGTCGATGTCGACTACGACGCCCTGGCGGCCGTCGTGGACCTCAAGCACTCGCTCAGCGACGAGGCGCTTGTCCATGAGGACACGGAGTCGAACACCCTGGTTTCCTGGACGGGCCCGTTCGGCGCGGATGCCGATGCCCTGGCGGCCGTCAAGGCGGGTATCGACGCCGAGAAGTCCAGGGACGATGTGGTGGTGGTCTCCCAGGAGATGATCAACCAGCGGCTCATACCGGTTCCGATCGAGCCCCGCTCGGTCCTGGCCGACTACCAGGCCGGCTACGGACGGTTCGACGTGTACTCGTCCACCCAGATCCCGTCGGCACTGGCCGGGGCCATCGGCAAGTACTTCGGTCTGGCCCTCAACCAGGTGACCGTCAAGGCGATGGAGGTGGGCGGCGGATTCGGCTGCAAGCTGAACGTCTACAACGACGAGGTGCTGGTGGCCTTCGCCTCCAAGCAACTGGGGTGCCCGGTCAAGTGGACCGAGACCCGCCGCGAGGCGGCCAACTCGACCATCCAGGGACGCGGCTGGATAGCCACCGCCACCATGACCGGCACGACGGACGGCGAGATCCTCGGATTCGAACTGGAAGGCATCGCCGACATGGGCGCCTACTCCCAGAACTTCACCGTCGCGATCCCGTTCCTCGGGGTGTTCGTCGGGTCGGGCCAGTACTCCTTCCCCACGCACTGGAAGATGGACTGCGTCACCACCCACACGATGACCACCGATGCCTACCGGGGCGCCGGTCGGCCGGAGGCCGCCTACTACCTGGAGCGGATCCTCGACATGTACTCGAGGAAGATCGGGATGGACCCGGCCGAAGTGCGCCGCAAGAACTACATCCCGGCTTCCGAGTTCCCCGGCGCGGTGTCGCCCATGGGCTTCCCCATGGACACCGGGGACTACGAGGCCAACCTGGATGCCGCCCTCGAATCGGCCGGATGGTCCGGCCTGCTGGCCGAGCGGGACGCCGCCCGCGCCGAGGGTCGCCATGTCGGCGTCGGGATCGCAACCTACGTCGAGGTGTGCGGCTTCGGACCCTCGGGCCTGGTGGACCTCGGCTTCTCGTGGGCCGAGTACCAGATGCCGTCGGCATTCAACGGTTCGAGCCTGGTGAGAGTGCATCCGGACGGGTCGGCCACCGTGTCGATCGGCACCGGACCCTCCGGCCAGGGCCACCAGACGACCTGGGCGCAGATAGTCGGAGACGGCCTCGGAATGGATGTCGACCGGATCCGGGTGATCCACGGCGACACCGAGGAATCCCCGCCCAGCATCGGCACCTTCGGGTCCAGGTCCGCGGCGGTGGATGGTTCCGCCTGCTACGAGGCCACCCAGAAGGTCCAGGCCAAGGCCGCCAGAATCGCGGCTCACCTGCTCGAGGCGTCCGAGGATGACATCGAGTTCGCTGACGGAGGCGCCCATGTGGCGGGGACCGACAGTTCGGTGAGTTGGGGCGAGATCGCCAAGACGGCCTACCAGCCTCATCTCCTGCCGGAAGGTATGGAGGGGGGCTTGGAGGCGCACGCCATCTTCAGCCCCGGCAACGCCACCTGGCCGTTCGGGACGCACATCGCCATGGTGGAGGTCGATGCCGATACCGGGGACGTGAGGCTCTTGCGATACATCGGGATGGACGACTGCGGCAATGTGATCAGCCCGATGATCGTGGACGGTCAGATCCACGGCGGCATTGCCCAGGGTGTCGGCCAGGCCATGTTCGAGGATGCGATCTACGACATGGACGGGAACCTGCTGTCGGCCTCGCTGGTGGACTACATCGTGCCCACCGCAGTCGACCTGCCTTCGTTCGAGTTGGGCCGCACGGTGACGCCTACCGACATCAACCCGCTCGGGGTGAAGGGCATCGGCGAGGCGGGCACGATCGGCGCCGCGCAGACGGTTGTCAACGCGGTGGTGGACGCCTTGGAGTCGTTGGGTGTGACCCATATCGACATGCCGTTACGTCCTCAGCGGGTGTGGCAGGCGATCCAGGACGCCCAGGCGTAGGGAGGAGGAGCCCATGTATCCACGACAGTTCGATTACGTAGCACCCTCCAGCCTGGATGAGGCGCTGGCTGCTCTCGATGCCAATCCGGGAGCCAAGGTGCTGGCCGGTGGCATGAGCCTGCTGCCGATGATGAAGATGCGGCTGCTGTCGCCCGAGATGGTGGTGGACATCGGCCGGATCGCCGGGTTGGGTGACATCACCGACAACGGTGATTCCATCTCGATCGGTGCGCTGGTGACCCATGCCGAGGTTGCGGCCAGCGGCCTGGTCCAGGACCACGGCGCCGCGCTGGCCACGGCTGCTTCCTGGACGGGTGACCGCCAGGTCCGTAACCGTGGTACGTGTTGCGGGTCGATGGCGCACGCCGATGTGGCGGCCGACCAGCCGGTCGCGGCGCTCGCTCTGGGCGCCACGATGGTGGCGGCGTCGTCGGGAGGCACGCGCGAGATCGCGGCCGCCGACTTCTTCGTGGACACCTTGATGTCCGCGTTGGAGCCCGGCGAGATCCTCACCGAGATGCGGATTCCCAAGGTCGGCGCCGGTACCGGCTCGGCTTATGACAAGCTGGGCCGACGGGGTGGCCATACCGACTATGCGGTAGCCGGGGTGGCTGCTTCGGTGACCTGCTCCAACGGTTCGGTCAGCGCGGCCACCGTCGCGGTGACCGGCGTGGGCAGCCGTCCGGTTCTGGCCGCCGGCGTGGCCGATGCACTGGTCGGTTCCGACGGTTCCGACGCCGCCGTCGAGGCGGCTGCGGCCCACGCAACCGACGGGATCGACGTGCTGGAGGACCTGTACGGGTCGGTGGGCTACAAGACCCACCTCGCCCAGCTGTTCGCAGCCCGTGCAGTGAAGGCAGCCTTGGCCGCCGCCGGGTAGCCCGCAGGACCGAAGACAACACAGCCAACACAACCGGCCGCCCCACAAGACTCCGAGGCGGCCGGTTCGCGTCTGGCGTGCGAGCCGGAGCAGCCGGGGTCAACTCGCTCCGCCCCGCCACGTAAGGTGTTCCCGGTGCTTCCCGGAGAAGCCGGCGGTGCAAAAAATGTACTAGAAGCTGTGAAATAGTTGTACTCCGGATGGCGAAAAAGTTGTACTAGAAGCTGTGAAATAGTTGTATCATGGTGAGATGGTTGAGTATCGGAAGCGTCTGATCGACCGGGTCCTGGCACAGCGATTGGCTGGTTTACCTGCGGTTATGCTGGTAGGGCCCAGAGCGACGGGCAAGACTACGACCGCGGTCAGACACGCCCGGACAGTGGTACGGATGGACAGGCCTGCGGAGGCTGCCGTGTTCCAAGCCGACCCGGACGCCGCCCTTGGCCGTGACCTTCCTGAACCGGTGTTGCTGGACGAGTGGCAGGTGGTTCCCGAGGTGCTGGGAGCGGTGAAACGGGCTGTCGATCGTGATTCCCGACCCGGACGGTTCATCCTGGCCGGATCGCTACACACGACCCTTGGGACTCCGGGCGGATGGCCCGGGGTGGGGCGGGTCGTGAGCCTGGAGATCTGGCCGCTCACGGTGTCCGAACAGAAGGCAACCGCCACCAAGCCGCTGATCGAGCGCATCGTCGATGGAGACGACCTGAGACCGGCCGATCCCCAGTTGGACATCCGTGACTACGTGGCTCTCGCCGTTCTGGGCGGTTTTCCCGAGGTTGCACTGGTCGTGCCCGAATCCGAGCGGCGGGCGTGGCTTGACGGGTATGTCGACGGGCTGATCGTCCGGGATGTGTCGGGTAGCCGCAACCCCGCGTTGTACCGCAACTTCTTCAACGTATACGCAGCCAACTCCGCGGGCGTGATCACCGATCAGAAGATCCGTGAGTCGGCCCGGATCAACCACCGAACCGTCCAGGCCTACGGTCGGCACCTCCTGAACCTGATGGTGGCCGACGAGCTACCGGCATGGCACACGAACCGGCTGAAGCGACTGGCCCGATCCCCTAAGCGGTATCTCACCGATTCCGGCCTGCTGGCCGCGGCTCTGGGCGCGGACTCGGAAGGGGTGCTTCGCCACGGAGATCTGCTGGGACGGGTCCTCGAGACCTTCGTGGTGGCGCAGATCCGAGGCGAGTCGGTGGCGGTCACGGGTAAACCGGCACTGCATCATCTACGGTCCGGGAACGGGCGGCATGAGATCGATCTGATCGTCGAGATAGACGCCTGGCAGGTCCTCGGCATCGAGATCAAGGCGACGTCCGCACCGGACCGCGGCGACGCCAGGCACCTGATCTGGCTACGCGATCAGATGGGCGAGAGGTTCGTGGGCGGGGTGGTCTTGCACACCGGGCCCTGGCCGTATCTGATCGACGACCGGATCATCGCGGCGCCGATCAGCACGCTGTGGGCATAGGCGCGGTCGTCCCCTAGCCGGGGACGTGTATCCTCTTTTCGATGATCCCCGCCACGGTCCGAGAGGTCGCCGACGCGCTCGCCGGCCAGCGATACATCGCCGACCGCTCGCTGGCGGTCACGATCCACCTCGCCCTGCAGATGGGCCGTCCGCTGTTCCTCGAGGGAGAGGCCGGGGTCGGCAAGACCGAGGTGGCCAAGGTGCTGGCCGCCACCCTCGATCAGCCCCTTATCCGGCTCCAGTGCTACGAGGGGCTTGACGCCGGGCACGCCCTCTACGAGTGGGACTACGCCCGCCAGATGCTGGCGATCCGGCTGATCGAAGCCCGCGGCGAGGGCGGAGGAGCGGCTATCTCCGACATCATGAGCCGTGAGTACCTGATCGCCAGACCGCTGCTCGAGGCTGTGGAAATGGCGGCCGACGGGTCCCGGCCGGTCTTGTTGATCGACGAGCTCGATCGGGCCGATGAGGAGTTCGAGGCCTACCTTCTGGAGCTGTTGTCGGACTTCCAGGTCACCATTCCGGAGGTCGGTACGGTGGCCGCCCAGGAGCCCCCTGTGGTGGTGATCACCTCCAACCGCACCCGCGAGATCCACGACGCATTGAAACGCCGCTGCCTGTACCACTGGATCGACTATCCCAGCTTCGAGCGGGAGATGGAGATCGTCACGGCCAAGGTGCCCGGCATCGACCAGGCCCTGGCCGCCGATCTGGCCCGGGCGATGGAGAAGTTACGGGACCTGGATCTGTTCAAGCCGCCGGGGATCGCCGAGACGCTGGACTGGGCGGCCGCCCTGAACGTGCTGGGCGCGGAGGTGCTGTCGCCCGAGGCGGCCGGCGACACGCTCGGGGTGATCCTGAAGTACGAGGAGGACATCGAACGGGTGCGCTCGGCAGGGGTCGGGGGCCTGCTCGTCGCCGGTTGATCCCTGATGCCCGTAGGTGTGTTCGCCCAGAATGTGATCCACTTCGCGCGCTACCTGCGCGCCAAGGGCCTCGAGGTCGATCCGCGTACCGGCATGGAGTTGCTCACCTCGGCCCACGTGCTGGGTCTCGATGACGTTCGGGACATCAGGTGCGGGTTCCGGTCACTGGTGGTGACCCGTCCCGATCAGCTACCGGTGTTCGAGGACGCGTTCGACCTGTTCTTCGGGTCGGGAGGGCGCAAGCGACCCCCCGTGGAGGCGGAGTCGGACCGGATGGTTCAGTCCTACCTGCCCGTGCTGACCTCGGCCGGCCAGCTCGACGAGGAGGATACGGAGGACAGCAGCGAGCAGATGGGGGCTTCTCACGCGGAGAGGCTCGGCACCCGCGACTTCGGCGAGCTGACACCCGACGAGATGGCCGAGGTGCGGAGGCTGATCTCTCGCATGGTGTGGAGACCCGCCGAGGCGCTGAGCCGCCGCTGGATGCCCGACTCGATGGGACGCCGTCCCGACATGCGGAGGACCCTGCGTAATGCGGTCGGTCCCCGCGGCGAGCTGCTGGAGATGGAGTTCCGGTCCCGCCGGCCTCGCCGGCGCCCGCTGGTGATCATCGCGGACGTGAGCGGATCGATGGAGAAGTACGTGGAGCTGCTGCTGTACTTCGCCCACTCCGCCCCGGCCCGCATGGGCCGGGTCGAGACCTTCGTGTTCTCCACCAGGTTGACCCGCATCACCCACGAGCTCCGCAGGCGGGATCCGGCCATGGCGCTCCGGCTGGTGGCGGGCCGCGTCCACGACTGGTCGGGAGGCACGCGGATCGGAGAGGCTCTGGCAACCTACAATCGGCTCTGGAGTCGACGGGTGGCTAGAGGTGGTCCGATCGGAATGATCATCAGCGACGGATGGGATCGAGGAGATCCGGCTCTGCTGAGCCAGGAGATGGCGCGATTCTCGCGTTCCGTCCATCGAACCATCTGGTTGAATCCCCTGGCGGGCCGCAAGGGGTACGCGCCTGAGACGAGGGGACTCAAGGCGGCGTTGCCGTACGTGGACGACTTCCTGCCCGCCGCCCGGCTGGTGGATCTCGGAGGGGTCATCCGGCTCCTCGAGTCGATGCCGCCCCACCCGAGCCAGGCCGCAAGACGAACATCTAGACGAGGAGCCCGGGCATCATGAAGGATGCGCTGAGTGTCTACAACCGGTGGATCGACGAAGGCAAGCAGGTCGCGGTGGCGACGGTGGTGCGGGTCAAGGGTTCGGCTCCCCGGCCGGAGGGCGCCAAGTTCCTGGTGTCATCCGACGGTGACATGGAGGGCTCGGTCAGCGGCGGATGCGTGGAGAACGACGTGTTCCTGCACGCCCAGGAGGTGCTCGCCACGGGCGAACCTCGCCTGGTGACGTACGGCATCGCCGACGAGGACGCCTTCGAGGTGGGCCTGGCCTGCGGAGGGACCATCCAGGTGCTGGTCGAGAAATGGTAGGTGCTCACCTGGAGGCGGTCCGTAGCCTTGTCGAGGAGGAGCGGCTGGGGGCGGTCATCACCGTGGTCGAGGGTCCCGCCACCGGCGCCAAGGCGGTGCTGGATCGGGCGGACGGGCTGGTGACCGGGACCATCCCCGGCGAGATACTCGATGCCGTGATCGCCGACGCGGCCAGCCTGATGGACCGTGAGCAGAGCCGTACCCTCGGATACGGGGAGCACGAGGTCTACATCGAGACGGTTGCTCCGCAGCCCCGGCTCCTCATCATCGGCGCCGTTCACATCGCGCAGGAGCTATGCCGGATTGCTCATGGCCTGGGCTTCAGGGTCGTCGTCACCGACTCCCGTCCGTTCTTCACCACGCCCGAGCGCTTTCCCGAGGCGCATCAGGTGATCGTCGGGTGGCCGGGTGAGATCGAGGACCAGCTGGACATCGACGGCCGTACCTACGTGGTGATGCTCAGCCATGACGCCCGGTTCGAGGATCCGATGCTGCCCCTCGTGCTACCCAGCGACGTCAAGTACATCGGCGTGATGGGAAGTCGCCGTACCCACCGGAAGCGGGTGGAACGGCTGCGAAAGGCCGGGTTCCCGAAGAACCAGATCGCCCGGATCCGCGGCCCGGTCGGGCTCGACATCGGCGCCGAGCAACCCGGCGAGGTGGCCATATCCATCCTGGCGGAGATGATCCAGGTCCGGTACGGATCGGGGAGCGGGGAGTCTCTCGTCGGACGGAAGGGCCGCGTCCACCTCCAACGCACGGAGGACGCCGGAGACCTATGACCGTTCCTGGTCGGGTTCCGTCCAACCATCAACGCGCAACCGCCCGTTCGTGATGACTGCGGCGCTCGTCCTGGCCGGAGGTGAGTCGCGGCGCTTCGGCAGTCCCAAGCAGCTCGCCGACTGGAGAGGCAAGCCGCTCCTGGCGCATGTGGTGGCCCGCGTGCGGGGTTGGCCCCAGGTGGACGCGGTCTATGTGGTGCTGGGCGCCGGCGCCGAGCAGATCATGGAGGCGGTCGATCTCGGGGATGCCGCGGTCATAGAGAACCTCGAATGGCAGGAGGGGATGGGTTCCTCACTACGGGTCGGCCTGGACTTCCTGATCGGCGAGCGTTCGGTAGATCAGGCCTTGGTGGTGCTCGGGGACCAACCGAACGTGCCCGGTGATGTCGTGCCACGGCTTCTCGAGGCCCGGAGGCGCTCCCGGCGGCCGGTGGTCATCCCCCGGTACCGGTTCACGCGCGGGCACCCGGTGCTGGTCCATCGTTCGCTGTGGCCCGCCCTGATTACCGGGCTGAGCGGTGACCGGGGAGCGCGAAATCTCTTCCTGACCCATCCCGAGTGGGTGGAGGAGGTGTTCGTGGAAGGTATGCCTCCCGGCGACGTCGACACGCCCGCGGATCTCCGCCGCATCGACAGATCCTGACAGCCAGGCCACGTCGCGACGCCCCCGACCGGCCGGGCCAATACACCATGGATGGGGTCAGCGATCTCGATTGCTCCCATCGGGTCTATCCTCTCGGGATAACGCGCGGAGGATGCTTGATGATCATCGTCATGAAGTCGGGGGTTTCACAGGAACATATCGACCGGGTGGTGCGACGCCTGGCCGAGATCGGATGCGAAGCCCACATATCGGTGGGACAGGTCCGGACGGTCATCGGGGCGATCGGGGATCGAGAGATAATCCAGCAACAGCCGTGGCTGGCCATGCCCGGAGTGGAGCGGGCCGTGCCGGTGCTGAAGCCGTACAAGTTCGTGTCCCGCGAGTTCCAGGCCGAGGACACGGTCATAAAGGTGAGGAACGCCCAGATCGGTGGCGGCGTCTTCGCTCCGATCGCCGGTCCTTGCGCGGTCGAGACCCGGGACCAGCTGTTCGAGACCGCCGAAGCGGTGCTCGATGCGGGCGCAACCATCCTGCGAGGGGATGCCTTCAAGCCCCGGACCAGCCCCTTCTCCTTCCAGGGCTTGGCGGAGGACGGTCTCCAGCTCATGGCCGAGGCCCGTGAGGAGTTCGGCATGCCTTTCGTTGCCGAGGTCCTCGACCCGCGGGATGTGGACCTGGTCGCCGGCTACGCCGACATGCTGCGAATCGGTACCCGGAATATGGCGAACTTCGCGTTGCTCTCGGAAGTAGGCCGGGTCCACAAGCCGGTGCAGCTCAAGCGTGGGTTCACGGCCACCATCGATGAGTGGCTCAACGCCGCCGAGTACATATACAAGGAAGGGAACCACGAAGTCGTCCTGGTGGAAAGGGGCATCCGAACCTTCGAGACCGCCACCCGGAACACGCTCGACATATCGGCGGCGCCGGTCATCAAGCACATGTCCCACCTGCCGGTGATCATCGATCCGTCCCATTCGTCAGGGCGCCGCCATCTGGTTGCCCCCCTGGCTCGAGCCGCCATCGCGGTGGGCGCCGATGGCTTCATCGTGGACGTGCATCCCGCCCCCGAGACTGCCCAGGTCGACGGCGATCAGGCCTTGTTACCGGCCGAATTCGCCGAGTTGATGGACCAGATGCGAGGTCTGGCCACCGCTCTCGGCGTCACCATATAGGTCTGACCAGCAGTCCCGATGCGTCGCGCCGCTATCTTCGGCACGGGGTTGATCGGTGCTTCGCTCGGCATGGCCCTCCGGCGGGTCGGCTGGACGGTCGCCGGATGGGACCCCGACCCGACTGCGCTGGAAGTGGCAACGGAACGCGGCGCGGTGGATGACCCGTACGGGAGCCAGGAGGACGCTCTGGAGGGATCGGACCTGGTGGTCCTGGCCGGTCCCCTGACAGCCACGCTCGAGACCCTCCCGGGCTTGCGTACCGAAGCCTTGGTGACGGATGTGGCCGGGGTGAAGCGACCGGTGGTCGATGCGCGGCCGGCGGGCCTACGAATGGTGGCCGGGCATCCGATGGCGGGTCTCGAGCAGGCCGGTCCGGCCGCGGCCTCGCCCTCTCTCTTCAAAGGCGCCGCCTGGGTCATATGTCCCGATAAGGCTGTTCCGGACGATGTCGAGACCCTGGAGTCGATAGTCGAGTCGGTGGGAGCCATACCGTACCGGCTTCAGGCCGCCGAGCACGACCGGGTGGTGGCCGACATCTCGCACCTTCCCCAGATAATCGCCGTTTCGTTGATCAACCTGGTCACGCGCCAGGACCCGGCCGCCGAGCGCCTGGTAGCCGGGTCGTTTCGCGACCTGACCCGGGTGGCCGCCTCCGAGCCGCGCTGGTGGCCGGAGGTATTGGCCGCCAACGAGGCCAACGTCAGCGACTCCATCGAACGGCTGATGGGCCTGCTTGACGAGGTTCGGGAGGAGGTGGCGCGTGGCGCCTCCGGCCCGCTGACCACCCGGATCGAGGAGGCCAGGAGCAGGCGGCAGGCCATGGCGCCCCCGGTGGTGAGGGTAGGAGTGGTGCTCCAGGACCGCCCGGGCGAGATCGCCAAGGTGGGTCGGGCACTGGAGCGGAGCGGTGTGGATGTCCGCGACCTCCAGCTGCGGCATGCCCTCCACGGGGGAGGCGGAATCCTGACTCTGTCAGTACGGCCGGCGGAGGCGGACCTGCTACGCGCCGCGCTCCTGGAGGCGGACTTCTCGCTGGAGTAGTCGGCCCGAGGCCGGCTTAGGCCGACACGAGATGGGCGGTGGCCTGAGGATCGGGAACGGGATCACCGTTCTCGTGGAGCATCTCGATGTGGTAGCCGACGGCCTCACGGATCAGGGACTCTGTCTCCTCCAAGGTGTCGCCGGCGGCGATGCATCCCGGCAGGTCAGGCACGTACGCGCCGTAGCCGTTGCCGGTTCGTTCGATGACCGCGATGTAGCTCGTCATAGGGACCCTTTCTCGAGGCCGGCTTGCTTGACGATGCTGGCTCTCATGTCCGGCGAGAGGTCTTTGCCCATGTGCCCAGCAATCGTAACGGTGCCTGGCTTGTGCGGGTGCTTGTATTGGCGGTGACTTCCGCGGGTCCGCACGAGGTACCAACCATCGCGCTTGAGTATCCGGATCACGTCTCTAACCTTCGGCGGCATATCCGAGTTCCCACGGGTGGTCTGCGAAGTTGAGTAGATATCCGTACATTTGTTCGAATGCTAAGACATGGATGTGACATAAACAGACCGATACATCAGCTAATCGATATATTATTCGGAAGAATCATGGTGTCGCGAGGACAGCTTTGGGATACCGCGAAGCGGCTGCCGGGAACCTGGTGCCCAGCGACGCAGAAGCTCCGGCTCCGTAGCGGCTCCTAGACTCCGCGGACTATGAAGACCATCCGGGTTGCCGGAGCGCAGATCAACCTCCGGGTCGGAGACCTCGCCTATAACGAAGCCCGGATTCGAGACGCTATGAGATGGGCGGATGCAGAGCATGCGGACGTGCTGCTCCTGCCCGAGTTGGCCATTCCCGGCTATCCACCCGAGGACCTGGTGATCCGCAGGGGTTTCGTGGACGCCAACCTGGCCGTGCTGGAGCGGCTTGCCGGCTATGCGGGGTCGACGGTCACCGTGGTGGGGGTCGTGAATCGGGTACGGCCCGGCGGTTCGGCGACCGACGGTCGTGACTCTTTTCCGGTAGCGAACGCGGCGGCCCTACTCCACCAAGGTCAGATCAGAGGCATCTACAACAAAGTCCTCTTACCCAACTACGGCGTGTTCGATGAACAACGCTACTTCGTGGCGGGCTCCGTACCGGGGGCGGTCTGGAACGTGGGTGGTGTGGTGGTAGGAGTTTCCATATGTGAGGACATATGGGTTCCCGATGGACCACCTTCTGCTCAGGTCGCCGCGGGTGCTCAGGTGCTTCTCAACATCAACGGATCGCCCTTCCACGTCTCTAAGGACGCTGAGCGGGTTCGGCACATCGAGCGGGAAGCGGTCAATGCCGGAGTGCCCGTCGTCTATCTCAACCTGGTGGGCGGGCAGGATGAACTGGTCTTCGACGGCGGGTCGATCGTGATGGACCGGGGGGGTTCCATCCAGTACCGGGCCCCGCGCTTCGAGGAGGACCTGTTCGTGGTCGACGTCGAGGTGTGTGAGGCGGTCGGCAGCCAGCCGGAGGCTACCGTTGTCCGGGCTGATCCGCTGGCTCCCCCTTCCGAACTACGTTCTCCCGGATCCGCTTCCGCCCTGAAACCCATCGAGCTCATCTATCGAGCGCTCGTGCTCGGGCTTGGTGACTACGTGAGGAAGAACGGTTTCTCGAAGGTGGTGGTGGGTCTCTCGGGGGGCATCGACTCGGCGCTGACGGCAGTGATCGCCGTCGATGCGCTCGGTCGGGATTCGGTCCGGGGCGTCACCATGCCCTCCGAGTTCAGCTCCCAGGGATCGATACGCGACTCCGAGGAGCTGGCGCGCCGGCTGGGAATCCGTCTTGATCGTATCGCCATCGGCGACTTGTTCGACGGATACCGGGACGCGCTCGAAGCCGTGTTCGCGAGCAGCGAGTTCGGGGTCGCGGAGGAGAACCTCCAGCCCCGGATCCGCGGCACCCTGCTGATGGGCATATCCAACAAGCACGGCGAGATGGTCATCGCCACGGGGAACAAGTCCGAGATGGCGGTGGGCTATGCGACGCTGTACGGCGACATGGCCGGCGGCTACGCGGTCCTGAAGGATGTCTTGAAGACCACCGTCTACGAACTGGCCGACTGGCGCAACCGCGCCGAAGAGGTGATCCCCGAAGAGATAATCCGGAAGCCGCCGTCCGCCGAACTGAGGCCCGGCCAGCTCGACACCGACAGCCTTCCGCCCTACGAGGTGCTCGATCAGGTGCTCACCGCCTACATCGAGGAGGATCGCTCCATCGATGCGATAGTGGATGCCGGGTTCGACCGGGAGATCGTCACCCGGGTCGCGGCCATGGTGGATCGCAACGAGTACAAGCGCCGCCAAGCCCCGCCGGGAGTGAAGATAACCCCCAAGGCGTTCGGGCGTGATCGTCGCCTGCCGATCACCAACGGATGGCGGGGTGGTTGACCAAGGTCTTTGCCCGGCATGGCGGGTCCTGGGAGTTCGAGTCACCGAAGTGTGTCAATACGGCACCGGACAGGGTTAGCCTTTGGGCGGAAGGCGATCAAGGACTGATGCGATGATGGCTGCTCGAAGGGCCGTACCGGTTATCGCGGTTGTCCTGGCGCTCGCCGCCTGCGGCGGGGATGACTCCACGTCCGAAACGACCGCAGCTCCAGCAGGCGCTTCTCTCACCACCAGTACCTCGGTAACCGAAATGGTGGAATCCGGCGCCGATACGTCGGTCACCACGGTGTCTGCCGCGGAGGACGCTGTCGAGCCGGAGGGTGGGGACGACTCTCAGGAGGAGGGGCCGGACACCACCCTGCCACCGGCCATCCCACCCTACGAGGTGATACACCGACTCATTGTCGATGATCGCACCACTCTTGTGATCCTGGTCGAGCCCGGCGCCTATTCCACCGTCCAGTTGGAGAACCTGGTCTACGACATCGTGGATACGTATTCCCCCAACACGGCCATCGTCGTGGACGATCGGGCGGCCGCCGACCTGGCCATCAAGGACGATCTCACCTCTGAGGAGCAGTCGACCCTCGACGATCGGACCTTCCTCAGGATCGAGAACGGGGTGGACGTGACGTTCCACGGGCCGTATGCCGATGCCGGGGGCATGACAGTCGGCAGCTAGCTAGTACATCGTCAGCGCGCCGCTCACGTTGATGGTGGCGCCACTGACGAAACTGGCGTGTTCGGAAGCCAGGAAGGCCACCACCCGGGCCAACTCCTCGGGTCGTCCCATCCGCCCCAGTGGGCATTGCTCGACTCCGGCCGCCACGATTTCGGGGGGAGCGTCAATGTGCTGCATGGGCGTGTCTACCTGCCCGGGCGCCACGCAGTTCACCAGAATGTCATGAGGACCGTAGGCCCGGGCAAACCCCCGGGTCATGGAGACCACGCCCCCCTTGCTGGCCACGTAGATGTGGCTGCCATGCACCGGTCCGGTCAGCCAAGCTCCGGAGGTGAAGTTGATGATGCGCCCCCCTCTGCCGGTGGCGATCATCGCCTCTCCAACCGCCTTGTTGAGAAAGAACGACCCCTTCAGGTTCACATCCAGTTGAGCGTCCCAGTCCTCCTCGGTCACATCTCCCAAATCCTTGCGCCTCAGGTACGCCGCCACATGAGCCAGCACCCACAGAGGGCCCAGCCGTGCCTCGATGTCGGCCACCATCGTCGGCATCGACCCGCTGTCAGCCAGATCGAAGACCAGCGGCAGATGTCTCCCGGGGTCCTCCAGTTCTGCCACCACCTCCCGCACCGTTTCCTGAACGTCCAATGCCGCCACCCTGGCGCCCAGGGTGGCCATGACCTGGGCGGTCGCCCTACCGATGCCGCTCGCCGCTCCGGTCACCAGCACTGCCCGGTCTTGGAGACCTGCGCCCAGCGACCAGTCCTGTGCAGTCATACCGGTCCCCATCCGTCGGCGGTTTCTTCGGACCCGAAGCCCGAGATCATTTCGGCGGGCATCTGGAAGGGCTCGGGATCCAGGAAGCGGTTGAGGACGTTACGGCTCACCGCCGCCACGTTGTTGTCGTAGCCCGCGGCGCTGAGGCTCCCAGACCAGGCGATCGAGCCCACCGAGAACACCGCACCGCCCCCGGCGGTCTCGTAGAACACCATGTCGGCCCGGATGCGGTCGGGATCATCGGGATTGCTGGGCGGCAACGTATCGACCAGGGAGGTAACCATCAGGTCGTACAGGTTAGAGTGCCCCTCCGAGGAGGCGACCACCAATGCGTGCCGGGGGGTGCCCATCAGGGCGTCGGCGCGGTCGATCTCGTATCCGGCCGCCCCGCCCATGAGCAAACCGAAGTCGCCGATGAGTTCGTCGTCCACTCCCTCGAAGATGAAGGCGGCCCGCTCGTCCTGGGAAGCAGGGGTGCGCCGGTAGTAGGAGCACTCGTCGAACCCCTGGGTGATGAAACACACCCCCAGTAAGGTCTCGGGGGGACGGCCCGCCCAGGACCAGGTACCGGCCCGCTCCCCGGTGAACGAGAGATGCCCCTGGCTGACGTCGGCCGCCCACAGGCGGGGAGCGTCGGGCCGGCGGACCTCCACGATTCCCGAGCGGGTGGGGTGATAACCGGTCACCCAGTACCAGCCGTTGCCTCCAAGGTACATCATCCGCCCTCCCTGCCTGACATGGTCCTCGGTGGCGTCGAACATCCGGGTGCTGAAATATTCGGGATGGGAACTGGTGATGACCACCCGGTAGGGTTCCAGGGCAGACAGGCCCTCGCGGTGCACGTCCTCGTCGGTGATCACGTCGTATTCGTATCCGTCCTCCTCGAGCCAGGAGACCAGCAGCATGTCCTGGCAGAACTTGTAGATGCGGCCCTTCGGACGGAAATTGGTGACCGGGCGCCGCATCGAGGCATAGACAACGGTGCTCCCGTCGGTGTGGCTGTCGTAGGTGGAGGAGCCGATCTCGGGGAACCGGAGCATCAGCAGATCGGTGTCGTCCAGCACCGTCAACCGGCCGTGGATCAACTCGTTCCAGGGGAAGACGACCCGAAGCCTCAGGTTGGCGTAGGCGCCGTAGGTGGCGGTGGCCAGCAGCAACACCGCATCGGCCTCCCTGCCGGGAGTCGGCCGCACCACGAAGGGCACGTAGAACTCGGCGTCCTCGGCCCGCAGGCGGGCCGCATAGCATCCGCTCTTCCAGTCCTCGGGTACCACCAGCGTGAAACTGGTCCGCCACCGGGCGTCATCGACGTCGTCGTCGTGGAAGTGGATGGCGCCGTACTGCTCGGTCCGCAGTTGCCAGTTGTCGGTCTCACCGGCCCAGTTGGACCCTCCCACCGCGCGGGTGGGCAGGTTGACCGTCTCTCCGTGACGGCCGTTGCCCGACACGTCGGTGACCGAATCGGTGTCGATACCGATCGAGAAGTCCCAGTCTGCATGCGCTCCTCCCACCGGCGCCGGACCGGCCACCTGCGAAAGGAGGGAGATGTCCTCACCATCCAGCAGTCGGGCGTAGACCCGGGGCCTCTCGATCCGGCCATTGAAAGAGAGCACGGTGTGCTCAACGCCGCGGTCGTCCACGGCCCGGACGGCGCCTATGTGGAAGTGGCTTCCTCCCGATGCGCCAGGCGCCGCCCCCTCCATCCGCTCTCGGGATGACAGGGCGGATTCGAGGCGATGGGTCTCCATTCCCCGGGCGTGGAACTCCACCGTGCCGCCGTCAGGCTCATAGGTGACGGCCACCGCCGTCCAGCGGTGCTCCACCGGGGCAATCGAACTGGTCACGATGGCCGTGGACCGCCCACCTCCGACCGCCAGGGCAAGCGCCCCGTCCTCAAGGATCAGGCTGAGGCCCGAATCGTCGGTGGGACTGTGGGTGCCCAGGATGCCCTGGCGACCCGCCGATGCCAGGGTGGGAAAGATGTTGGCGCTGAGGGTGATGCCCCCACCCAGGGGAAGACCCTCCGGCATCGGGACCCGGATCGCCGAGCCGGGATGGATGGGCTGCCACTCCGTTGGATAGTCACCGCAGACCTCGGTACCGAGTTCGATCTCGCAGAAGTCCGGACAGTCGTCGCCCAGACCCACCTCCGGAGCGATCAGCCGCACGATGTCAGCCCGGTAGGTCTCGGGACCCAGGGCGCTCACCTTGAACTCGATGCGCTCTCCCGGCCGCAGGCTCTGGCGGTCCGCATATCCCATGACCGCGGCCTTGAAGCTCACGACTCCGCTCCCGGGTCGGCGCCGAACATCTCCTCCCAGCGGCGGCGGAACACGAAGTACTCGGCGTCTTCGATGGTGGTGAAGACGTGCTCGGGCAGAGTCTCGGTGGTCAATGGGTAGGTGTCGCTGAAACGGGCCAGCGTCCACTCCGAATGAGGGCCGGTCAGCTTCAGGAAGTACTTGCCGGTGATGGGACCGCCGCGCATGTATTCCAGCAGCGCATGCAGGTCGGGAGAGTGCTTGCCGAACGGCTGTCGCCGGAATTCCTCCCACAGATCGCGGCGGGAACCGTCGATGCCGGCAGGAAGTCTGGGGCGTTTCAGAAAGTCGGACATCTCTTACCCTCCCATGGTACACATTTTGGCGGATCCCCCTTTTCTGGGGAATTGCCGCTTTGGTAATTTTTTGCCCTTTTTCGGGAAGCGCAAACTCCAAATTGCCTATCCTGGCTCTCAGATGTCTTGTCGCGTATGGACATGAACGACGACAAAGGAGCATTCTGATGAAGAGACTTATCGCACTGCTGGCGGTCCTGGCCATGGTTGCGATGGCCTGTGGAGAGGACACTTCGGAAGCTGATGCCGCGGCTGCGGCGGCGGCATCAGCCGAAGCGGCGGCCGAAGCCGAAGCCGAAGCCCGCGCCGCGGCCGAAGCACAGGCAAGCGAAGCACAGGCGGCAGCCGCCGCCGCGGCGGCCGAAGCCGAAGCCGCGGCCGAGGAAGCTGCCGAAGCGCAAGCTGCCCTGGATGCGGCCATGGCGGAACTGGAAGACACCAAGATGGCCGCCGAAGAAGGCGATGAAGCAGCCATGGAAGCGTTGGCTGAGGCCGAAGCGGCCGCAGCCGAAGCCGAAGCGGCCGCAGCCGAAGCCGAAGCGGCCGCAGCCGAAGCCGAAGCGATGGTAGCCGAAGCCGAAGAGGCAGCGGCCATGGCCGAGAAGGAGTTGGAAGAGGCCGCCATGGCAGCGGAGATTCCCCGTGGTGGGACTCTCGTCATCGCCCAAACGGCCGATCCAAACCAAATGCATCCCAACCGGTACGGATCCACAGCTGGCCGCAACGTCGTCACCAACATGTATGAAACCCTGGTTGAGTTCGACCTGAACACCTACGAGATCAGGCCTTTGCTGGCCACTCACTGGAATGTCTCAGAAGACGGTCTGACGCATGAATTCCATATTCGTCAGGACGTGGTCTTTCACGACGGCTCGGATCTGGACGCCGTTGACGTTGTTCGCTCAATCGAACGCGCGCAGGAGCCCGGGGCGGGAAGGACATCTTCCTTGCTGACTCGAGTCGCGGAAGTCGTAGCGACTGGCGACCTCACCGTGGAGGTTCGACTCTCAGAGCCGGATCGCATATTGCACAGCACGCTGATCGACGTGTATATATCGCCTGCCGAGGACATCGACTTGAACGCGACGCCTATCGGCACCGGCCCGTACAGGTTCGTCTCCTGGGAGAAAAACCAAAAGGTTGTCATAGAGCGCTTCCCCGACTACTGGGGCGAGGCTTACCTGGACAGGATCGAGTACGTCACCGTTCCTGATGAGAGCGTCCAGTCGCTTCAGCTTCGATCCGGCGAGGTCCACATGCTGGCCCAGGGTCCGTTGCCCGAGTTGGCAGCCCTCAGCGAAGCGGGCATGGTAATCGCCAGTCCTCCATCGGGGAACACCGGCCTGTATCACTTCCACGTCAACACCCGCAGGGACATCTGGTCGAATCCCCTGGTGCGCCAGGCGGTCAGCATGGCGATTGATCGCCCTGCGCTGCAACGAACCCTGCTGGGCCACATGCAGGTTATTTCCAACCCCATGGAGAGCAACGCGCAGTTCTTCAACCCGGACGCGGCCTCATACAACGCTCCTGACGTCGAGGGAGCGAAGGCCCTTCTCGCGAGTGCGGGGTATGCCGACGGCTTCGACGGCGGGGAGATGATAGTTTGCGCTACTAACATCGAGCACACCTGGCTGGCCGAGGCCGTTCAGGAGCAACTGAAAACCGGCTTGAACATCCAGATCGAGCTGAACATCATGGACGTGGCGACCTATGTTGACAGAACGCTCCCCACGCATACGAAGAACCCTGACCAGCTTTACCTGTACGACCTGGCCCAGTGCGCAATGGTGCCCAAGCCGGACGAGTATGACCTGCTGAACCATCCCTACAACAAGCTCTTCGTTGAGACCATGGGATGGATCGACCACAAGCCCGAGTTCTTCGAGTTGCTGGCCAGTGCCCGATCCATCGCCTCCAACACCGAGTACAAGGAAGCCATCTACCAGTTGCAGGTGTGGGCCATGGAGGAACAGCCCCAGATCGTCCTCGGAGGGCGACTGAACCCCATACCCCACAGTCCCGACGTGAAAGGCTTCATCTCGCACACACAAGGGACCCTCTACCTCACCAATGTCTACCTGGCAGACGGTGGCTAAATCCCGCTAAAGGCAACTGAGGAAGGAGGGGACGTTCCGGCGTCCCCTCCCCTCCTCCCGCCCAAACTTCGCACAGCAAGGTATCTTCAATCCCGATGCCAGTTCCGTTGCTAACCGTCGAGAACCTCTCGGTCCGGTTCAATATGCCTGATCAGGTGATCAATGCCGTCAATGGCGTGAGCTTCTCCCTCAACACCGGGGAGACCCTCGGAATAGTCGGCGAGTCCGGGTCCGGCAAGACGGTGACGGTGCTGAGCATCCTGGGACTCATCCCCAAACCCCCGGGGGAGATTGCCGGCGGAAGGGCTCTCTTCGAAGGCCAGGACCTGCTACCCCTGTCCACGGAAGCGCTCCGCTCCATCCGGGGACAGGAGATCTCCATGGTGTTCCAGGATCCCATGACCTCGCTGAACCCGGTTATCAAGGTGGGGGAGCAACTGCGGGAAGCTCTGTGGACCCACAATCCTTCCGATTCCAAGTCCAATCACCGCCGGCGCGGCATCGAATTGCTGGACATGGTGGGGATCCCGCAACCGGAACGGCGCTACAACCAGTTTCCCCACGAGTATTCCGGCGGAATGCGCCAGCGCGCCATGATCGCCATGGCCATGGCCAACCGGCCCAAGCTGCTTATCGCCGACGAACCCACCACGGCCCTGGACGTGACCATCCAGGCGCAGGTGATCGAAACCCTCAAGGCAGCCCGCCAGGAGACGGGGGCGGCTTCCATCCTGATCACCCACGACCTGGGGCTGGTCTCCCAGATTGCCGACCGGGTGATAGTGATGTACGCCGGTCGGATAATGGAGGAGGGACGTATAGGTGACATCTTTTCCCGCCCCCGTCATCCGTACACCATCAGCCTGCTGGCATCCATCCCGTCGATACAGCAAAGGCGAACCAAGCTCTACTCGATCCCCGGGCAGCCTCCCGACATGGCCAACGTGCCGCCCGGCTGTCCCTTCCACCCCCGGTGCGCCATCGGAGGGGATCGGTCGGCCTGCCGATCCGATTCGCCCTCACTCCTGGATGTCGGCGCCGGCCAGCGGGCGGCCTGCCATTTCACGGACGAGGCTGCCATTTGGGCCAGGGAGAGGGGCACATGAAAACCGACGCCGCCCGGAAGCCGATTCTTGACATCCGGGACATCACCACCAGTTACCACATCCGCCGCAGCGGCGCCCAGAAGGCCACCACCCTGGTGGCGGTGGAGGACGTCACCCTGTCCATCAAGCCCGGGGAGACTGTGGGGCTGGTGGGTGAGTCGGGGTGCGGCAAGTCCACCCTGGGAAGAACCATCATCCGACTGCTGGAGCCCTCGGCCGGAATGGTGAGTTTCGCGGGACAGGACATCACCCACTTCAATCACCAAGAGATGCGTCCCCTGCGCCAGGAGATGCAGATCGTCTTCCAGGATCCCTACGCCTCCCTGAATCCCCGGTTCAGAGTCCGCCAGATCCTGTACGAGCCCTTCCGGATCCATGGCATCTCCAAAGCGGTGGCCAGCCAAAAGATCCCCGAACTCCTGTCCCTGGTCCAGTTGCCACCCGACTCGCTGCGCCGGTTCCCCCACGAGTTCTCCGGCGGGCAGCGACAGCGGATCGCCATCGCCCGAGCCCTGGCTCTGGAGCCCTCTTTTCTGGTGCTGGACGAACCGGTGTCGGCGCTGGACGTCTCCATCCAGGCCCAGATTCTCAACTTGCTGGAGGACCTGCAAACCGAACTCGGCTTGGCGTATCTCTTCATCGCCCACGATCTGTCGGTGGTGGGCCAAGTCTCCGATCGCGTGGCGGTCATGTACCTCGGCCGGATCGTGGAAGAAGGCCCCCGGGACGCGGTTTTCAACTCCCCCCAGCATCCCTACACGATCGCCCTCCTGTCGGCGATCCCCGATATTTCCGCCGCCCAGGGTCGACAGACCCGGGAGCGGATAATTCTCGTTGGCGACCTGCCCAATCCCCTCGATCCGCCCTCCGGCTGCCGGTTTAGAACCCGGTGCTGGCGAGGCGACCAACTCTGCGTCGAACAGGACCCCCCATTGGCGCCTGTCTCCGACAGCTTGGTGGCCTGCCATTACCCGGGCGCCGAAAACCACTGGAGCGCTCGATCATGACCAGATACGTTGCCCGCCGCCTGTTGCACGGGATCCTGGTCATGTGGATCGTCTCGACCGCCGTGTTCGTGATCTTCCGGCTGGTCCCAGGCGACCCCGCCGCCATGACACTCGGCTTCGACGCCTCACCGGCGGACTACGAAGCACTCCGAGAGGAGTTGGGCCTCAACGACCCCATCCACGTCCAATACCTGCGCTGGATGGGGAACCTGGCCCGCGGCGACTTCGGGAAGTCGATCACTCATGGCTACGCCGAGGTGTCCAGCCTGGTCTTTCCCGCCTTGGGGAGAACCTTGGAACTGGCTGCTCTCTCCATACTCCTGGCCGTGATTGTGGCCGTGCCCCTGGGGATGATCTCGGCCATCCGGGAAGGGACATGGGTGGACCACGTCGCCCGGGTGTTCACCACCCTGGGATTCAGCATGCCCACCTATGTGATGGGAATCGGCTTGCTCATCCTGCTGGCGGAAGTGTTCCCCCTTCTACCTCCCGGGGGGTACGTTCCCTTTGGAGAAGATCCCGTCAAGCACCTCAGTCAACTGATAATGCCGGTGCTCACCATCGCGTCGGTGACCGCCGCCCGGCTGACCCGGTTCATGAGAGCGGGGATGTTGGAAGTGCTCAGCGCCGACTACGTGCGCACCGCCCGCGCCAAGGGCCTGACGGAGCGTCGGGTCAACTACTGGCATGCCTTCCGGAACGCCGCCATCCCGCTGGTCACCGAGGTGGGCGTCAACTTCGGATTGCTGGTGGGAGGGATGGTGGTTATCGAGCAGATCTTCATTTGGCCGGGGTTGGGATGGCTTATGATCCAGTCCATCCTCACCCGGGCGTTCGACGTGGTTCAGATAGCCGTGCTGGTCTCGGCCGCCACCTTCGTGATCGTCAACCTGCTGGTGGACCTGACCTATTCCTGGCTCGACCCGAGGATCGCCCGTTCATGAGCGCACAAGGACCAACGCGGATATGACATCTGCCGCACAGTTCTCGGAGAGACGCAAGATCTGGAGGAGGATCGTCCGCAATCCCCTTCACCTCTTCACGCTCAGCATGGTGGCGCTACTGGTGCTGACCGCGCTGTTCGCCGATCTCCTGGCGCCTTACGGCGCCACCGAAGTGGTCGCCTATCCCTTCGAGTTGCCCACCGCACAGTTCTGGCTTGGCACCGACTCGATAGGAAGGGACATCTTCAGTCGTCTCATCCACGGGTCGCGAGTCTCCCTGTACGTGGGCTTTGCCTCCACCGCCATCGCGGTGGTGTTCGGGGTGCCGATGGGCGTGGTCAGCGGGTACTTCGGGAAGCTCACCGACACCATAATGATGCGCACCACCGACGGCTTGCTGGCGTTTCCCCCCATCATCCTGGCCATGGCCATGGTGGCGGTGCTGGGAACCAACCTGCGCAATACCATCATCGCCATCGGGGTAGTTCAGATCCCCCGCTTCGCCCGTCTGGTGCGAGGAATGGCCCTCTCCCTCAAAGAGAGCGAATTCATCACCGCCGGCAGAGCCTTGGGCGCCAGTCATGTATATCTGATGCAGCGGTCGCTCCTGCCCAACCTGACCTCGATCATCCTGGTGCAGTTCACTCTCACCTTCGCCACCGCGGTGCTAACCGAAGCCGCCCTCAGTTTCCTGGGTCTGGGCGCTCAGCCTCCCGCCCCGTCCTGGGGCGCCATGCTGCTGGCCGGCAAGGCCCTGGTCTCCACCAATCCCTACCTGGCGTTGGGAGCGGGAAGCGCCATATTCATAACGGTGCTGGTCTTCACCCTCCTCGGCGACACCCTCACCGACCTCCTCAACCCCTACCGCACCGACCGTTAAGCCTGGATCCACCGATGGGTTGGTGGGGGGCGTGGCTGTTGGTCACGCCGCCGTCCCACCCTCGTAAACTGAATTAGGGCTCATTCCGTGGGTGGCCCTTTGGTCGCCTCTTCTCGAGCATCGGTGACGGCAAGTCAAGTATTCGAATACGCACACGAACTGAGAAGTCGACATGCAACCCAAACCGCTAAACGGAAAAGTGGCAATCGTTACCGGCGCCGGCAGCCCCATCGGCATGGGCCGCGCCATGACGTTTGCCCTGGTGCAGGCCGGGGCACGCGTCGCGATGCTGGACATCAACGAGGAGTGGCTGGAGCAGTCCGCAGGCGAGGTGCGAGCGGCCGGTGGGGACGACTGTGTCCTGGACTTGGTCTGCGATATCTCAGACCCCGAAAGCGTGGATGACGCTGTCCGCAAGACGATAGCCGGGCTGGGCGGGCTCCACGTGCTGATCAACAACGCTGGAACGATGAACCTTGCGGACCTCGCCGGCGGCAATCTTCCCAAGTTTTGGGAAATCACTCCCGAGACGTGGAGCCGGATAATCGCTGTCAATTCCAGCGGATCGTTCTTCATGGCCCGGGCGGCAGTGGGCCACATGCTCGACCAGGGATGGGGCCGGATAATAGGAGTCACGACCAGCGTCGACACCATGTATCGGCCAGGCTTCTGCCCCTACGGTCCGTCCAAGGCAAGCCACGAGGCGCTGGTCGCTCTCATGTCCCGTGAATTGGAGGGGACCGGAGTAACCGCCAATGTACTCGTCCCCGGCGGCCAGACCGACACCCACATGATCCCCGATGGCATCGCGGTGGAACGGGCGATCCTCATACGGCCGGAAGTGATGAACGGGCCCGCAGTGTGGCTCGCGTCAGAGGAGTCGGACGGGATCAACGGCATGCGCCTGATCGCCCACTATTGGGACGAAAGCTTGCCCCTCGACCAACGGCTCGACCAGGCCGCCTCGCCCGCCGCCTGGCCGCAACTTGGCATGCAGGGCATATTCCCGGGACAAGACTTGTGAATCGTTCGATCGCGATACCGACGAATCACCTTTCGAGACCCGCCCTCGTGTCGCTCCATCCGCAATTCACCGCGCATTCTTAAAACCTGTGCGGCGAGTGCCTGTAACCTAACCATCGAAGCGAACATACGGTAACCCCGCGTCGGTAGCGGCGCATCCCAACGAGGAGGCCAACATTGGAAGCGAAGACTGAGCTCCTAGTTCCGAAGGTGGTCCCAGGCGCCGTCCCGATGGTGGTTCGCGGCACCCGGCCGCCAAGCGACACGGCACAGACTCCCGGCCTGGTCCGCCGTCCCGCAATCGACGCGGCAGCGGTAGGCGCCAGCAAGATCTGGTTCGGTACGGTCACCTCAGAGCCCAATCACACGGGTCCGCCCCACATGCACGGTGAGGCCGAAACCGCCGCGTACGTCATTTCCGGCCACGTCCGGGTCTACTACGGCGAGGACTTCAAGGAATGGGTAGAGGCCGGACCAGGCGACTTTCTATTCGTGCCTGCCCACATGTGGCACATCGAGGAAAACCCCTACGACGTACCGTCGGAACAGTTCCTGGCCCGCGGACCGGACAACATAGTTATAAACATGGAGGTGTAGGGCCTCGGTCCTGCCTCGGAAGGTCGAGCCGATGGCAAGGTTGTGTCCGTGGGGTGGACACGCATAGGGATACCCACGTTGGGGCGGCCGTCGATAGCACCGGTCGGCTGTTGGGATCGGCCCAGTTCCGGACTGATACAGTCGGCTATGGACATCTAGTTTCAAACTACCAACTACCAACTATCGAATCAGCAGAGTGGCGACCATCAGGAACCCGCCGAACCCGACCACATCGGTCACCAGCGTCAGGAATATGTTCGAGGCCAGTGCCGGGTCCAGGCCCAACTTGCGAAGCAACAGGGGGATGCCGGTGCCGGACAGCGTGCCTATGACGAGGTTGACAACCGTTGCGATTCCCATGGTCACGGCAAAGTTCACCGTGCCCCCGAACACGAGCCCTACGGTCCCGGCGAGCAAACCGACCGGTATCGAGTTGATCGCGCCGACGGCCACCTGATTCATGAGAACGCGCCCGGCTCGACTCGGGGTGACGCCGTCAATCGCCATCGACCGGATTACCACGGCCAGGCTCTGTGCCCCGGCGTTGCCGCCCATGAGCGCCACCACCGGCATCAGCGCAGCCAGGACCGGCCCGATGTCGTCGATCACCGCGGATTGTCGCTCGATGACCAGGGCTACAACCAGCGCCATGGCCAGGTTCACCAGCATCCAGGGAAGGCGCATGCCGGCCGCTCGTGTTACGGGCGTGAACACCGTCTCCTCGGGCCCGGCGCCCATAGCGGCGGCGAAGTCCTCGGAAGCCTCGGCCTGGACCGAATCCACCACGGCCTCATGGGTGACCATGCCCAGCAGGACACCCGAGTGATCGACCACCGGTAGTCCGAACAGGCCGTAGCGTTGCGCCAGCTCGGAGACCTCTTCCCGATCAGTTTCGGGACGAACGGCAACCGGTTGGTGCACCATGGTCTCGTCGAGTCCCACCCCGGGGCGCGCGAACACCAGATCCCGGAACGACACCACGCCGACCAGCTGGCGCCGAAGGTCGACCACGTAGACGTACGAGAGGTCCTCGATCTGGTCGTGGAGCTGCCGGAGCCGCTCGATGGCCTCGCCCGCGGTAATCCCTACCTGCAGGACCGCTACATCGGTCGTCATCAGCCCGCCTGCCGAATCGGGGGCGTGCTGGAGGAGGGCGAGCAACTCCTGGGATAGCTCGGGATCAAGGTCTGCTAGTACCTGTTCCCGGTTCCTCTCGTCCAGTTGTCCGAGCAGGTCGGCCGCCATATCGGCATCCATGGCGGCGACAAGGTCCGAACTCCGAGCCTGGTCAAGCCCTTCAAGAACATCGACGCCCAACTCGGGGCGCATCTCGTTGAGGATCCCGGCCGCGTCAGCGATGTCGAGGTCGGAGAGCAGGTCGGTAGCCGCGTCGGCGTCGAGTTCCTCGAGGATGTCCGCTGCGTCATGGGGGTCGGCGCTGGCCAGTTCCTGCCACTCGGCCGTATGGGTGTCCAGGTACTGCTCGACCTCATCCGGCTGGACCCGGGCCGTGCTCCGCAACCGCTGGGCGAGTTCCCTTGGCCTGGGCAGCCTTATTCGCAACGGTTTGTCTCCTCCGGGGTCGGATCCTGCTGCCGGAGCATGATGGGGACCTCTAGAAGCGTGCTGACAAAGACGGGGATGGGTAGGCCCGCGATCCCTTGACCGGGGGGTTCACTTTGAGGCCTTCGGGCGAACCGGACATTCTTCAGTACCCCCCGAGATTCAGCCGTCGTAGGGCCGTACCGCGAGCACCGTGACTTTGAACATGCCTCCTGGCGCCTCGTAGGTGACATCATCGCCCGCTACCGCACCCACCAGTGCGGTACCCAAGGGACCCTCCGGAGACGCCAGCAAGAAGCCGGGAACTCGGTTCTCGGGAATGGCTACTAGGTAGTCCTCCTCGAACCCGTCTTCGTCCACCAGCGTGACGATCGATCCGATCTGCACGGTGCCGTCGCTGGCGGCCTCGCCGACGGTGGAGTGGTCGAGTAGATGCCGGAGCTTGCGGATCCGGGCTTCCATGAGGCCTTGCTCGGTCTTGGCGGCGTCATAGTCGGCATTCTCCCGGATGTCGCCGTGTGACCTCGCCTCGGCCAGGCGCGCGGCGATGTGGGTCCGCCCTTCGGTGGTCAGCATGCCGTATTCTTCTTGGAGTTTCCGGTACGCGGCAGGCGTCAGCCAGGTCTCAGGGGTGCTCATACCGGCCAGGATACCCGTTGGGATGGCCGCGCCGGCCGGGCGCCAGACCAGCCGGGACACCCCGGCCAGGTTCGCTCTGCATCGTGCCAGACTCCTGCCCTGGGCTGAATTGTCCGGCCGGAAGAGCCGTGGAAGGAGGTGAGACATGTCCGAGATACGACTTACGTCCTTCTCGCCGGGTGGTGGCTGAGCGTCCAAGCTCGGCGCTGACGAGCTGGCGCAGGTCCTGCGCCCTCTCATGACTCACCTCGCTACCTCACACCCCGACCTCCTGGTGGGAGCTGCCACCTCGGACGATGGGGGAGTATTCCGCCTGGACGACGACCGCGCACTGGTCCAGACGGTGGACTTCTTCACCCCGATCGTGGATGAGCCCTACGACTGGGGAAGGATCGCGGCCGCCAACGCCCTGTCGGACATCTACGCGATGGGCGGGCGGCCGCTTACGGCCCTCCAGCTGGTGGGATGGCCCAGATCCGCGCTGCCGCTCGATGCATTGAGCGAGGTCATGGCCGGAGGGGCTGACGTGATGGCCACCGCCGGGGCCACGATCACGGGTGGGCACTCGATAGACAACGAGACACCCGTGTACGGGTTCGCGGTTACCGGAACGGTGTCTCCGGCCCGGGTCGTGACCAACGGCACCGCCCAACCGGGCGAGTCGATGGTGCTGACCAAACCCCTCGGAACGGGTGTCGCTGCTTCCGCCCTCAAGGCCGGGTTGGCCGATCCTGCCCTGCGGGACGCGGCGGTGGAGACCATGGTGGCGCTCAACGGGCCGGCCTCCACGGTGATGGTGGAGGCGGGCGTGACGTGTGCTACCGATGTAACGGGCTACGGGCTGGCAGGTCACCTCCGGGAAATAGTGACCGCATCCGGGGTGTCGGCGCGCCTGGACATGGACGCGGTTCCGGTACTCGACGGGATTGCCGACCTGATCGAAGCGGGGGTCTATCCGGGCGGTAGCCGGCGCAACCTGGAGTCGGCGCGAACTTACCTGAGGACGTCTCGGAGCAGTACGGAGCAGAAGATCCTGGCGGATGCTCAGACCAGCGGGGGCTTGCTGATGGCGGTTCCCCCGGACCGGGCGGGACGGGTGCTGGAGGACCTCCGGTCGGTTGCGCCGGCGGCTACCGTGATAGGTGAGTTCACGGCGGCCGGCGGAGAACCGGTGATCGAGGTGGTATGACCGACGTGGCCAGTGGTCCGGAGCGGCTGCGGATGATCGCTTCCTCCCTGTCGATCGGGGGCCTGCAGCGCCACATCTTCCTGTGCGCCCAGCAAGCCAATCCCCGCTGCTCGACCTACGAGGAGAGCCTCCAGGCGTGGTTGCAGCTGAAGCGGACCGCCAAGGCGCTCGACATCGCCTCGGCGCCCCCGGCATGGCAGGGGGATCTCTCCCGCCCGGTAACACCGGTGGAGCAGGGCAACGGTACGATCCTGCGGTCCAAGGTGGACTGCCTGCGGGTTTGCGAGCAGGGACCGATAGCGGTGGTCTATCCGGACGGGGTGTGGTACCACTCGGTGGCGGGCGAGGTACTCGACCGGATCATCCATGAGCATCTGGTGGAGGGCCGTACGGTCGACGAATACGTATTCGCGGTGGACGACCTGTCGGCCCCCTCCAGAGCGTGATGCGTCTCCGTGTAGCCGTCCCGGTCATCGCACTGGCCTTGGCGGTCTCGGGCTGCTCCCAGCGTTCGCCGGAGCTTCCACCGGTCGATGTCCCCGCCGAAGTCGTTCCTGACCTCGTCAACCCGGCGGATGTGGACAAGATGTTCCCGCTCGGTGGCGGTTGCCTGCTGGCGGTTGGAAGCGGCGTGCGGGTGCTGGACGTGGTGGACGGTACGGGTGCCTCCGGTGCGCTGCGGCCGGGCGACATCATGACCTCGGTCGATGGCGTGACGGTCAGCTCCCGGGAGATTCTTCTCCAGGTGCTCGAGGGTCGGCGGGTAGGGGAGCGACTGGTTGTGGAAGGAACTCGGGTCGGGGCCCCGTTCAGCGTTTCGATTGCCCTCTCTCCGGTTCCCGGCCAGGCGGGACGGGCCATCCTCGGCGTCATCACCGAGACCAGGCTGGAGGCTGTCCGGCCGGCGAGCCTTCCCGATGCGGTCATCGACGACCAACTGGCCCGCCCGGTGATCGTGGACGGCGGGATCTACCGGTACGTGCCCCTGGGCGCGGTCTGGACACCCTATCCGGGGATCCCCGCCGAGCATATGGCGGAGTTGGGCTCCGATATCTACACCGTGGCAGCCGAGGAGCCTCTCTCCCTTGTTCGGGTGGGTGACGAGGAGCCGATCGCCATCGATCCCGGGCCGGTCGTCTACGAGACGCCGGTAGGCCCCCTCGAGGTGGTGGCCTCCGGATTCGACGAGGTGGTCGGATCGGTGGGAGGGTTGTTGCTCATAGCCGGTGAGGCGGAGGCCGGGCCCGGAGATACCGCCGCGGCGGTCCACGGGGTCGATCCCGTAAAGGCGACGGTGGAGTGGATCCGCCCCCTGGGTCTGTCGGATGCCGGGAATACGCTGGCGGCCACCGATGCCTACCGGAGCCCCTCCGGAGATCGTGCGCTGGTTGCGCTCGTCGAGCATGACGTGGAGGGTGGCGGATCGGAGCTGTTCAACTACTACCTGGTGGATGAGGAGGGCGAGGGGACGGTGGGTCCTCCCGGCATCGATCAGTTCTTCCCCACCGACGGCGTGACCGGCTGGTACGACGAAGACTCGCTCATCTACCTGGTCGATATCGAGGTTCCGCAGATAGTCCTGTGGTCGTTGGGCACCGGCGAGCACACCCTGCTCAGGTCGTATACGGCTGAGGAGGCCTTCAGCCTGCGTGCGGCGTTTCCGGTAGGGGACGGAGAGCACATCGTGGAGGTGCGCGACGGCGAGGTATTTCTGGTTGACGTGAACCGCCCCGAACTCACCCGCCTGATTTCCCGGGGATGCCGGCACGTGCCCGTCGAAGGCATGAACCTGGGCTAGTGGTCTGTCTCCGCAACAGCCAGGTGTGTTCTGGCTGCCATCGGTGTCCCGTCGCTGCGTTCCGCTTCCTCAACGTACCGCTGCGGGTACGCCTTCGTCAGCGGGCCTTGCGAGGAACACCGCTGCCGACGCCATACCACACCGCCATTACACAGACAGACCACTAGTCGGTCCCCGGGCTACTCGGTTTCTCAGCGCCAACGGCCTCGGGCGCCGGGGCTGTGACCGGGAGGCCTCCGTTGCCTTCCACGTCCTCCGGAGCGGTCAGACCGAGGGCGGAGCGATGATCCTCCACGCTTACCGCCGCGAACCCGACGGGATTCTCCTTGGTTATCACCCCTGCTTCGAGGCCGATGATCTCGGCAACTTCGTCACCCGAGATGGTCTTCTTCTCCTGGAGCCGGACTGCCACGTTGAACACCGCCGCCTTGTGCTCTTCGAGCATCTCGTAGACCTCGTCGTAGAGCCGCTGAAGCCTCCGCTCCACCTGGGAGGCCATGGTCTTGGCTATCTCGCCGCTCGGGTCGGGCGGCTGGTCGAGTGCATGGCGGGGCATACCGGCGCTTGAAGCGATATTGTCGCCCATTCCCCAGACCCCGATCATGCGGCTCTCGATAGTGGTGGCGTTCCGGAGATCGCCCCCTACCCCCATCGAGTTGTCGCCCTCGAAGAACATGCGCTCTCCGGCAAGGCTGGCCAGCGACACCTTTATGTCCACCTCCAGCTCGGTCTTCCATTGGACGAACCGGTCCTCGAGGGAGATGTATGAGACGAAGCCGCCGACATCACCCCGGCGCTCGATGGTGGCGACATCGACGTTGGCGTGGGACTTGAGAAGGTGGGCGGCTACCGCGTGGCTGGACTCGTGGATGGCGACGGCGAACTCCTCCCGCTCCACGTACTCGAAGCCTTCGGCCGGGCCCATCTCCTTGAGGGTCTTGGCCTTCCAGATGTCATCCCACTCGATGATGTCGCGGTCACCCCGCTGGGCCAGGATGAGCGCCTCATTGACCAGATCCTTGATCTTGGCGCCGGAGTAGTACGGAGTCTTGGCAGCGAGCTCATCGACCTGTTCGTCACTGATGTTGTGGCTGACCTTGGCCAGATAGCCCTCGAACGTGCGAGCACGGCCCTCCTTAGTCGGGAATCCGACTTTGTAGATGCGGTCGATCCGTCCGGGCCGCAGCAGGGCCTGGTCGAGCACGCTGGGCAGGTTGGTGGCCATCATGATGAAGATGCGGTACTTGGGTGGAGGCTTGGGCTTCATGCCGAGCATCTTGCGGGCCTTGTTGGTGATCCCGCGGGGCTTCTTCAGCCCGGATATCTCGGTCAGGAGGGCTTGGAGGGTACCCATACCGCCGCCTCCGCCGCCCATCATCATCACTCGGTTGATCCAAGTTCCGGGAAGCTCTTCCGGTTCGCCGGAAGCCGGGCTCGTCCGGGCCCCGTCCCCTTCGATGATGCTGAGGGACTGCGGGCTCAGGTAAGCGGAAGCGTTGCAACCCATCCCGGCGTTGAGCGGCGTGGCGGGCTGTGGCGGTCCTCCTCCCTGAGCGAGGGCGCCCCGGTTACCGAGGGCGTCGGCCTCGTCGAAGAAGACCACCACGCCCCCATGGCGCAGGGCCAGCTTGCGGAGCTTCCGGAACAGACCCTTGACCTTCAGGATGCCGACCCCCATGAACATGGCTTGGAAGGCGCCGGGATCGACGAAGACGAAGGGGAGGCCGACCTCACCCGAGGTGGCCTCGGCGATGAGGGTTTTCCCCGTTCCCGGGGGACCCCACAGCAGGATTCCGCCGGGTACATAGCCACCCTTGGCTTCGATCTCATCCGGTCTCTCGAGGAACCCGACGTTCTCCCGGACCAACTCGAGCACATGGTCCTGACCCCAGACATCGGAGTACCTGGTCTCTATCTCCTCCGGCATGATCGTGTCGACGCCCCCTCGGGACAGGAACCAGAAGAGGGCGGCGAATTGCATGATCAGGAAGAGGGGATAGAACAGGAACATGATGAACTGCTGCAGGTTGCGGGCCAGGATGCGGGGGAGTTGGATCACTGCCTCGATCGGTCCGTTCACGTCGGCCACGAAGTAGTCCACCACCGAGCCCAGGATCAGCAGGAAGATCAGGATCCGGACGTAGCGGCCCAGACGGAATCGGGTCCATGGCTTGAAGCGCCGATGGGCCTGGCGTTCCATCCCCCCGAAGAACCCTTGCGCCCAGAACCGGTTGTATCTACCCCATTTCTCGGACACGAAGTAGTGGATCTGGCGGAGGATTTCGAGCGGCAGGGCGATCATCAGCACCCGACCGAATGTCTCGTTCCAAGTGTCCTGGAGCGCTTGGCCGAAGGTGGTGAACGGGGCGGTGACCTTGGCGCTGATCAGGATTCCGAGGAAGAACAGGATCAGCACCACGAACTTCATCCGGTCCCACGTCGGGGAGCGCCTGCGGACGTCTGTCTTCATGCTGGCTTCCTTATCGCCGGGTGTTCACAATCCACGACTCGACTGCCGCCACGATCTGGTCACCCTCCCGGGCGAAGCATTCCAGGGAGCAGCCCGCCGCCATCGAGTACAACTCGGTGGCTTCCGGGTTGGTGACCGCCAGCACGTAGACGAGTCCCTGGCTCTGGCCGTCTTGAGCGGTCAGCCCTACCGTGGCGGCGATGCCCTCGAAGTCCCTTCCGAACGTGAAGTCCCACGTGTCGATCTCCACCCCCTGGCCCGGGTCGGTGATGTCATAGGCCGAGACCGCCATCAAGCGGCGTGAGAGCAGGTCCTTCTCCTCAGGGCTGATCTGGCGGATTATCTGAGCGCCCACCGGGAACGGGGAGCTCGCCGCATCGAGTGACAGGTTGTTCAGGTCGCGTCCCGCCGCGCCGTCGAACGCCACGAAGCTGATCGGCCGGTACCCTCCGAGGTCCGGCACGAACGGCACCGGGGCGATCTGGGACAACTCGTCGGCCCGGTAGAGGTTCCAATCCTTGGGCAACTCGAAGAGCGAGCGGTTCTCCGTGTCCCGGTAGACGGTGATGTCGGGATCGCCCCCACCGCAGGCGGTCAGCAGCATGGCCCCGACCAGTACAAGGATCGCGCTCCTCGAGTGTGCTCTCATGGGTCTTGCTGTCCTCGCCGTGTGGTTAGCGCCGTCGGGGTATTCTACGCTAGCGGTGTGTCTACGGAGGGGCGGTTTGGTGTGGCCGCCGGAGCACGCCGGGCTGTTGCGCAGACAGACCGCCAGGACGGGGAGCTGACCGGGGCCGCGTGCGACCCCTCAGGCCCACCGGAGATCGACTCGAGAGTGTGTGATCGTGTCCCTCGTGACCTTGCTGGCCCACCACCCCTACGACACCGTTCTGGGTTTTTCGATTGCCCTGGCGGGGATAGTCCTGATCATGTGGGCCGAGAGACGGGCCAGGGCGCGGCGCCAGGGCGAAAGCCAATCCGCGCCACCGGATCGCCAGCCGGCCACCGGCGGGTCCCGCCCACCCATAGACCACTAACATCCCGCCGATGTCCGATTCACGCGTGGCTGCTATCGGCGAGATACTGGGAGGCGCTCCCGACCATCTGGTGGAGCGATCGGCAGAGGCTCGCGCAGCGGCACAGGGGATAACGGTCGATGAGGTGCTGAGCGCCTGGTCCGGCGGGGCGGTCTTGGCCCCTGCGGCTCCACCCCCGGCATCCGATCCGGTCTTGGCAGAAACCGAAGCTCCTCCGGCGCCGGTACCGGCGCCGGCAGATCCGACCCCTCACGAGGTGCCGCAGCATGCGCTCGAGCCGGTAGCCGTTGCGGTGGTCGAGGTCGTCGAGGACGAGGAAGAGATTGAACCGGTCGACCCGGCGCCGCTGGCGGATCGGGTTCGTCTGGGCGCCAAGGTGGGAGCCGGCTTCGGCGCGGTCCTCGGTCTGGTGTCGTTCGCGGCGATGGCGCCGCTGATGCTGACCCGACTCTCGCAGACCACGGCGGCGGGCGCCCCGGCCGGCGAGGTCACCTGGACCTACGTGGCTGCCACAGCCGTGGTCTGGACGGTGGCGGGTGCCATCATCAACCTGGCCTCGCGGGGGATGGGGCGTTTCAGGTCACCGGCCTTCGATACCGAGACCGGTTGGGTCGGTTCGGTGTTCTCGGGGGGTTTCCTGGGTCTGGTGGTGGGCGCCGCGTTCGGAGGCGTCCTGTTTGCCACCGGTGAGGCATCCTTGTCGGGGACCCAACTCCTTGCCGTCAGCCCCCTATCGATCATGTGGACCTGGTTGGGCTGGACGGTGCTGGGGGCGCTGATCGGCGGGCTCGGCCAGGCCATGGCGCAACCGGCCGCCCTGGCCGGTACCGAGGCCGAGGAGGCCCGCGCGGTCCGCAAGCGTCTCACGGATGGGTTGGCCATGCCGGTGCTCGCGACGCTGGTCATCGCGGTGATAGTGGTTGCCTTCGGGTCCTTGCTGCTTCGCTACTCAGGGTTCGCCCCGCTGATCGCAATACTGGTCTCCGTCGGAACGATCGGTTTCGCGGCGCTGATGTCATCGCGGCCCAACCTGCGGGTCACCAAGGCAGAGTTCTTGGTGGCGGCGGCCGGTGTCGGGGTAGTGCTGACCATGCTGGCGTTGATCGCGGCGGCGGTGTCGGGCGAGGGCGACGAGGGAGGAGCCGGAGAGCCCGCCGGGCATGCTCTGGAGTACGTCATCACGGATCCGGCGAACCGTTAACGATCCTTGATGCGGGGCGCGGGCTCCGTCAACCGAGCAGCAGTACCAAGCCCCCGATGGTGAAGGCGATCATCGCCGCCAGCATCGGATACTGGGACCGGACCGCCATCTCCGGGGGGAATCTCTCCAGCGCCCGATCATGGGCCACCAGCACCGCCACCATGTGACCGATGGCGATGGCAGTTGTCTGGGTCCATGCGATGGCTCCGGTCGACAGGATCGTGTAGTCGACTTGCCACCCAGCCGTACCGAACAGGTTCCATCCGAGCCCGTACGGATCCGAGGCCAGCCTGATCAGGTTCTGCCCCTCGAAGACCAGGAAGCTGAAATAGTGGGCCACGGTGTAGGCCACCATGATCGGGACCAGTGACGGCCCGAAGAGGTCTCCCAACTCGTACTCGGGCTCGCCGGTTATCCGCGCCATGGCCGCGATGGCCACTCGATACAGTGCCATGACCGCGCCGATCCCGAATACCAACCCGCCGGAGTTCACGGCCGTCAGTTCCCACCCCGATCGGTTGGAGATGATGTCGAGCCACAAGGAACTCCGCGAGAAGCCGTCGAACGTGGTGGCGCCTATGACGACCAGAACCAGCCGCACGGTGCCCGGGCCCATGCTCATTCCTGCGAGCCCGGTCACGGGGTACCGGAGCCGCAATGTTCCGCCGGCGTCCTTGTGCAGGGGCGCCAGGGCGCTGACCGTGCGGAACAGGACGGAGAAACCGTCAGCTTGCCGGACCCAGGCCGGTCCGTTGTTCATCGCGCCCGCCACCAACGCGACCGTGTAGAGCACCAGATAGGCGCCGATCGTCCGTGGCGCCGCACCCTGGTGGAAAGCCAGCTCCATCCAGAGGAACACCACGATTCCGAGGAGGGCGATCGATTCACCGTCCTGGGCCGGCTCAGGCTCGATGCCGGGACGAACCGGACGGCGAACCCGCCTGGCTAGATAGGTCAGGGTTGCCAAGGGGTTGACGGTGGCCCACAGGTCACCTACGAAGGCGGACGCCACTGCGACACCCACCCATACGAGCACGAAGGCGACGTAGGGCGCCAGGTTGGAGGCTGTATCAGGATTGCCCCGAAGAGCGGCGTGGATGGTCACTGCCAGCACCGCCACCCCGATCAAGCGCGTGACCGGCAGGAGAGCTCGCGCTACCGACTCGAGTCCGGGCGGGAGGGGGACACCGAGAGAGGCGGGCGCCAGGCGGGCGTGGGTCCAGTAGCGTCCCAGCACGGCAAACGAGACCAGGACCGCGAACGCGGCCGCCCAGGCAAACTGCCAGATCGGGATCGGCAGGTCGAGACGGCCGCCCAGTCCGTGGGCGTGGGCGGGTACCGCCAAAGCCAGCAGCAGCACAGCCGCGACGGGCCAGGCTGCGAGGCGGGTCAAGATACTTCCAGCTGGAGGATCAGGGTGTGGGTCCGTTCCAACTCCACCTCGAAGACACCGGGGATCGATGCCTCGAAGGTCAGTCGACCCTGGCCCTCGATCAGTTCGATGTAGAGGTCGTAGCCATGGATGTGCACCTCGTCCGACGCGTTCCCGCTCACCCGGAGCGTCACCCATTGACCGACTCGCGCATCCTCGCGCCGAACTCCCCCCTCCACCGAGCCGTCCGTGATCGTCAGATCGATCACCACTCCGGGCGGATCGGCCTCGGAGGTCGGCGGAACCTTCGTGGTGGTGGAGGCGATCGTCGCCACCGTGGTGGTCGTCGGAGCCGTTGTTCCGGTCGTGGTGTCCGGATGGGATTCGCCGGCGTGCCAGGCTGAGCTGTCGGCGTCCCTCATGGAGATCGCCAGGGGCGGATCCACCGACCGGTCCAATCCGACCGACAGGGGTTCCGATGTCCGCAGATGGTCGTACAGGTGAGCGAGTGGGAAGCGGAAGTCGCCATCGGGCGCCGGAACGATCTCCAGGACCTCGCCGTCGTCGGTTCGCAGCACGAACGAATCGATTCCTTCCAGGTCGCCGTTGACCTCGACGACCACCCCCTCGACGGTCTCGACGGAAGGTCCGTTGCCGGAGTCACCGCAAGCTGCGATGACCAGGAGCACGCCCGCCAGCGCCGGAGCGTATCTCATGATCCCTTGCGCAGTTCCCGTTCCAGTGCCTCCCAGCGCTGCTCGTAGGCATACCACCGGAACCAGATCACCACCAGGACGCCCCAGAGGATGGCTCCGCCGCCGAGCTTCATCACCAGCCCGGCCAGGGTCTGGTCGGTGATGGCGTCGATACCCCACAGGCGAGGCGCCTCGGCGTAGAAGCGGTAGAGAGGTTCCTTTCCGAATGTCAGGAACGAGGCCGGGATGGTGGGCAGCAACGAGTGGGCGAACAGGTACAGCATGCGTAGCGGAGGAGTGAGCCGCTTCAGTTCCGGCACCGGGCTCAGCACCGGGATCCACATCACGACGGCCGCCGCCATCAGCAGGGCGTGAATCGCGAAGTGGTAGATACCGGAGGTGACCATCAGGTTCACGATCTCCGGCCAGTGGATGCCGACCAGGATGCCGTTGAACACGAAGAAGGCGGCGAGCGGCCGGGTGAGCGGGCGCAGTACGGGGAAGAAGCGTGGGTTGGTGAAGATCCGGCGGAGCATCCAGGCCGGTGTACCTGCGATCATCAACGGGGCCGACACCAGGGCCAGGGTCATGTGTTCGATCATGTGGAACAGGAACAGGCGCTGTTCGGCGATGTCGTGGAACGGCCAGTCCGACACCACCCACAGCGATGCCAGCCCCGCGGCGAAGAGGGCGACCTGGCGCCGCGTGACGAGCGGTCCGTCGACCTCCAGATAGGGTCCGATACGGCGGATGGTGTAGACGTACCCGAAGCCGACCACGAACACGAAGGCCCACACGTCGAAGTGGGGGTGCCAGGCCGGGATCATCTCAGCGATCCATCGGTCCACGCGTTTGCGGCTCGGGGCGATTCATCGGAGCAGGTGTCGTTCGGGATCAGGCCAGTGTAAATGTCGCTGTCAGTGGCCGGTGGCCGGGGGCTTGTAGTGGCCAGTGGCCACCGGCCACTCCTAGAAGATGACGACCGCACCCAGCGCGGCGAGGGTGATCAGGTAGAGCGCGCCGGCCAGGATGGCGCCGGAGGTGAAGAAGCGGGACAGCAGCCGCTTCTCGAACCGGAGGTGCATGAACATGGCAACCACCAGGTAGAACTTGAGGGCGCTCAGGATCAGCAGGGCAGGGACGGTCAGGGACTGCCCGACAGCGTCCACGCCGGCCTCCAGGTAGAAGAGGCCGACCTCGGCGGCGGTCAGGACCGCCAGCACGATCGCTATTGACACGTACTGCCGAGGCTGGGGATGGTGTGCGCCGCCGGCCATTCCTAATGCCCTGCTTCTCTCATTGGATCAGGTAGACGAGCACGAAGATGATGATCCAGATGATGTCGACGAAGTGCCAGTACAAGCCTACCAACTCGACGTTGAGCCCTTCGGCTTCGGACAGGCCGCCGGTGCGCATCGACTTGAAGGCCAGCACCAGCAGCATGAGGATCCCGAGAACCACGTGGAGCCCATGGAATCCGGTCAGCATGTAGAAGGCGCTGGCGGCCGGGTTGATGTTGAGCTTCAAGCCGTGGAGGATGAACTCCCCGAACTCGAAGAACTGGCCGGATACGAAGACCGTTCCCAGGAAGGCTGTTGCGAACAGCCAGGTCTTGGTCTGGTCCTGGTCACCGCGGGCCAGGGCCGAATGGGCCAGGACCATCGTCAGCGAGCTCATCAGCAGGACGAACGAGCTGATCGATGTGAACGGAATGTCGTAGAGCTCGACCGGATACAGGGTGCCCGGCCCGAAGTCACGGCCCTTGAACAGCAGGTAGTTGTTGATCAGGGCGCCGAAGAACAGGAACTCCGAGCTGAGAAACACCCACATTCCGAGCTTGCGGCTGTCGATGCCGGTCAGCTGGTGGTGTCCCCCACCCTCCTCGTGGCCGTGGGCGAGGTCCGCCATCAGAGGTCTCCCTCGCTCATCGCCTGTTCGGTGTCCTCCTCATGCGGGTCGCCGTCGTGGTCCCCGTGCTCCTCGTCGTGGACCTCCTCGAGCGGTTCGGACCCCCAGGCGAACAGCGCGCCGATGGCGACGAAGGCGCCCGCCGCCAGCATGGGGATGCCGTACGGACGCGTGTGGTACATGATCCCGTAGGCGATGAACATGATGCCCAGCCCGACTATGAAGGGGAAGTAGGAGGGCGCCGGTAGGTGGATCTCATGGTCAGGGTTACCGTTGGACTGGATCAGTTCGTCGACCAACTCGTCCGCCTTCTCCTTGCGCACCGCCCGGCCGTCCTCGTCCTCGTCGTACTTGAGGTGCCAGAAGTCGTCCAGGGAGGTGACGGTCGGCTCCACCGCGAAGTTGTATTCGGGAGTGGGGGAGGGCATGGTCCACTCCAGGGTGCGGGCATCCCACGGGTCATTGGGCGCCACCCGCCCGCGCCGCTTCGAGTAGCTCCAGTTGATCATGAAGACCAGCACCCCGACGGCGATGACGAAGGCGCCGACGGTCACCACGAAGTTGCCAGCGCCTAGGCCCGCCTCCTCGGGATAGACCCAGGTCCGCCGCACCATGCCCTGCAGTCCCAGCCAGTGCATGGGACCGAACGTCATGTTCATGCCGATGAACATCAGCCAGAAGTGCCACTTGCCCAGCGCCTCGTTGTACATACGGCCCCACACCTTCGGGAACCAGTAGTAGATGCCGGCGAAGAGGCCGAAGAGGGCGCCCCCGAAGAGCACGTAATGGAAGTGGGCCACGATGTAGTAGGTGTCGGTCTGCTGCCAGTCGGACGGGACCACGGCGTGGGTGACCCCCGACAGGCCCCCGATGACGAACAGGGCCACGAAGCCCAGCGAGAACAGCATGGGCGTGGTCAACCGCACCCTGCCGCCCCAGACGGTTCCCAGCCAGTTGAAGATCTTTATCCCGGTGGGAATGGCGATGGTCATGGTGGACAGGCCGAAGGCGGCCTGGGCGACGGTGGGAATACCGGAGGAGAACATGTGGTGGGCCCAGACCCCGAAGCCCAGGAAGGCGATGGCGGCGCCGGCGAACACCACCGCCGGGTAACCGAAGAGCGGCTTCTTGGAGAAGACCGGCAGGGTCTCGGAGACGATGCCCATGGCCGGCAGGATCAGGATGTACACCTCGGGGTGTCCGAATAGCCAGAACAGGTGTTGCCAGAGGATGGGATCGCCACCGGCTTCCGCCACGAAGAACAACGTGCCGAACTGCCGGTCGAAGGTGAGCATGAACAGGGCTATGGCGATGATGGGGAGCGAGAAGAGCAGCAGCAGCGCCACCACCAGGGTCATCCAGACGAACACCGGCATCCTGAGGAGCCGCATCCCCTTGGCCCGCATGTTGAGGATGGTGACGATGAAGTTCACCGCCGAGATGAGCGAGGCGACGCCCAGGATCTGCAGTCCCAGGGCCGCGTAGTCGACCGACGTGCCGGGGGAGTAGGTGGCGCCGCTGTTGGGGGCGTAGATGAACCACCCGCTGTTCGGGATCGAGCCGAGAGCGCTGGCGTCGGTGGCGCCGCCCGGGAGGCTGCCGCCCACCGGCGGCGGGGAGGTCCCGAAGATGAGGGACGAGTAGATGAAGAGGCCCCCGAAGAGGAAGATCCAGAAGCTCACCGCGTTCATCCGGGGGAAGGCCACATCGCGGGCGCCGATCATCAGGGGCAGCAGGTAGTTGAAGAACGCTGCCGAGATAGGCATCACGAAGAGGAAGATCATCGTCACGGCGTGCGTGGTGAACAGGCCGTTGTACTCGGCCGCGGTCAGGAAGGCCCCGTCCGGACCTGCCAGCTGGATACGGAGCAGCAGGGCCTCGATGCCGCCGGCGAGGAAGAAGATGAAGGCGGTGTAGCCATACATGAGGCCGATCTTCTTGTGGTCGGCGGTGGTGATCCACGACCAGAACCCGTAGGTGAGCCGGGGACGCCGGAAGAGGGTGGTCTCGGGCCGCTCGACCGTGTCGGGCGCTACGTCGATTGCCATCAGGCCCTCCTCATTCCAGAGTTGATAGGTAGACGACCAGGGCGTCTATCTCGTCGGCGGTCAGGCCGAGTTCGGGCATGAACGAGCCCGGCTTCCAGGTGGGCGGATCCGCCAGCCACAGCCGGAGGCCTTCCTCCCAATCGGCCGGTGTGGGGTCGAGTTGGGCGGGCAGGGTGGCGCCGGCGAACACGCCCCGGCTGGCGAAGTGCGTGAGGTCGGGGGCGGGTACGGTCAGCGTCTCCGGGTCGGGGTTGTTGACGCCGTCGATGATGTGGCAGCCGATGCAGGCCCCGGCCAGGAACACCTCCATACCGCGCTCGGCCTCCGAACCCGGTGCCGGCGTCACGGCTGGAAGGAGTTGACCGGCCGTCCAGGCGTCGTAGTCTGCCCTGGTCATGGCTACCACCCGGGCCCGCATCCGCGCGTGGCTGAGACCGCAGAACTCGGCGCAGTGACCCCAGTATTCGCCCGGGTCGTCGGCGTACAGCCGCTGCTCGGTCTCCTGCCCGGGGACGAGGTAGCGCTTGCCGGCCAGCTTCGGAATCCAGAAGTTGTGCAAGACGTCGTCGGAGGTCATCTTGGCGCAGACCTCGGTGTCCTCGGGGATCACCATCACGTTGGCGGTCACCACGCCGGAGTCGGGATACCGGAACTCGAACCACCATTGGTGCCCGATCACCTCCACCTCCATGGCGTCGCCGGGGCACTCGGCCAGGTCGAACAGTGTCGAGATGGTGGGTACGGCGATGGCGGCGAGGATGATGGTCGGAACCACCGTCCAGATCAACTCCAGGCGCGTGTTGCCGGCGACCTGCTTGGGCTCGGGACGTTCCTTCCCCTTCCGCTCTCTGAAGAGGAAGACCGCCAGCAAGAGCGCGCCCTGGACCAGCACGAAGATCACCGCTGCGCCCCAGAAAACGGGCCAGAACAGCTCGTTGATCCGCTCGGCTATGGGCCCCCGGGAGTCGAAGGTGTTGAGCGGCTGTTCCACCCTCCCGCAACTCGCAAGCAGGATTGCGGTCAGGAGAGCGATCGGCAGACGTCTGGACAGCCAAAGGACCGGCCGCTCGCGTCGTTCCATGTCTCCCTTCCAAGCCGGGCCGCGGGGTACCGCGCAGACCTCTATATGTTACGGGTTCGGGTATCCGGCCAACAAGCCGGGGACCTCGACGTGCGCCACGGCTTCCGGCGTCTCAGGAGGTCACTCTATCCAGGGCAGCCACCAGTTCGGCGCCATCGAGCACGCCCTCGAATCGGTGGGTCACGATACCCGCGCCGTCAACCACGAAGACCCAGGGCTCGTTGGGCAGTCCCCACTCGACGACCGCCCTGGTCAGTTCGAGGTCGTCGAGGCTGGAAGCGTACAGGTTCTCGTAGATCTCCACATGGATCCAGTTGACTCCGGGGTAGGCGTCGATCAGAGGCTTGGCGGCGTCGAGTACCGGGCCGCAGGTCTCGCTGGTGCAGAAGGCGGGAGTGGCGAAGACGATGACCGACGGCCGACCGGAACCGACAGCCTGCGCGACGGTGGTCCGGTAGAGACGGAGGTCGGGTGCCGGGTCGGTGGTCAAGGACTCCAACGGCGTGTCCGGGAGGGTCTTGGAATCGGAGGGTGGCGCCCGTTCCCCGATCCCGACCGTGCGAGGCTCGGGGCTGACCGAGAACGGGGCGCCTTCGATCACCCGATCATCCCCCGTCCGGATCCGGAAGGTCCACGCACCGGCCCGGTCGAAGTCGACCTCGGCCACCCACAACCCCCGGACGTCCGGCACGGCCCAGATGAACCGGCCCGGCACCTCTTCCGACGGCGAGCCGTCAGGAGCCACGAAGACAAGCTCTATCGGTTGGTCGGTGACCAGTGATCGGTTCTCGGCATCGATGGCGGAGACCAGGACCCGCTCTCTACCCACAGCCAGGTCCGAGGAAACGACCAGCACCAGTGCGTCCTCCAGCGGATCGGAACTGCTGCCCCCACACGCCAGGAGGCCGGTGGCGATAACGATCAGCAGCCACAGTGCGACGGTTCCGCCGGACGGATGTCTCCGAGGGTCGGGACCGGAGAAGAGACGCTTCCCGGTGTCCTGCGTTCTTGGTTCGGCGCGTTCCGTGACCTGTGGCCGTGGTGGGCAGCGCAGGCCGGCCGGACATGGCCAGGGAGCTCGAACAAGGGGGTTGAACATGTCACGGACCCGTCGCATACTGTGCGGCAGCCACAAGCACCACCGGTTCCTTGCTGTTCGACGTCGAGGGAACCGGAACCGGGATCAATTCGGGAGCGGACCCGTCAGGGGATGGCGGAACGCGTTCGGACCGAAGGAGGTGGTGGCTGGGAGATGGGCCCGCCGGGTAGAGGTGTGTTCCCGCGTTTTTCGCGTTCTCGTAGTCTCGCGTGTGGATGGCGAATCCCCGAGTCAGGACACTAGGAGGGTGCTGAGAAAGACGGGAATGGCGAGGTCCGTCGTTACTCCTCGATCCGGGGTTCCGTTGCCGGCCCAGTGACCAACCGGGCATCTTCGGTACGCTCCTCGTCACCAGGGACAAGTACCGGTTCAGGCGGCTCGGATCGCAACCGGCATGCCGGGTACCACGTCGAAGAGGTCGATTCCATCAAGGGGCATGACGAAGCCCCTGATTCCGTTGCGGAGCCGCTCCCGATCCTCGGCCAGGTCGCTCGCCGAGGCCTCGGCCCGACCGGTCACCAGACGCGTGAAGGCCACGCACGGTTCTGCCACCTTGGGGCCCGCGACCATGACCGAGGCCTCGGGAGTCCCGATGCGGATCCCTCCATCCAATTCGGCTTCGGAGATGACCTCGTCGCTGGAGACGATTACGTTTTCCCCGCTCGCGCCGAGCGGGATCGGTGTGAACCGCTTCCAGATGTCCTCGTAGTGAGAGGTGAATCCGATCGAGAGCGCCCGGCCCGGGCGGTGGGTGCTGGCCTGCGGGTGATATCGGTGGTGGCAGTCCACGATCCACGAGTTGCCGTCGAATCCGATCGGCCCGTTCGGGGTGAGCCGCAAGGTGGACACTTCGGCTAGGGGATCGAGCCGGTATATCCCTTCGTCACGCTGGTGTCGCCGGTGGATCTGGAGCTTGACGACCTGACCGACCTCTACCCAGTCACCCATCACGTGGTTCCTTCCGGTTTGCGTTCCGGCTGCGCTCGGCCAGGAGGGTTCGTAGCAGGTCCGGACGGTCGGTGATGAGACCGTCGACTCCCAGGTCCAGCAGCCCTTCCATCTCAGCCGGATGGTTGACCGTCCATACTATTAACGGAACCCCTAACCTCCTAGCGGCCCGGACCGTCTGGGCGCTGACGATGGTGATCCCACGATCCCTGACGGGCACCTGGAAGGAGTCGGCCCGAGGCCGGTACGGCATGCGAGCCCGCGCTGCGGCCAGAAACCTGACAATCTCGGAGGGGCCGGCCGAGGTTGCCACCGGCCGGTCGACCAGCGCCCGGAACCGGCGCAGGCGGGACCCGCTGAACGAACCGACTATTAACCGATCCCACAGGTCGAGACGGCGGATGAGGTCCACCAGGGCCGCCTCCATGCCGTCGCTCTTCAGGTCGACGGCGAGTACGCCGGCGGGATAGGTGACGGCCAGTTCTTCGAGCGTTGGCACTTGGATTCCCTGTCCTCGATGGGGGTAACCGCCCTCGCGCTCGAATCGGTAGCCGGCGTCGAGGGCCCGGAGCTCCTCCAGGGAGTAGTCGGACACGAGGCCGGTGCCGTCGGTAGTGCGGTCGACCGTGTCGTCGTGGATGGTGACCAGCACGCCGTCCCGGGTGATCTGGAGGTCGGTCTCCAAGTATCTGTAGCCGAGATCGACCGCGCCCTGGAAGGCGACCATCGTGTTCTCGGGCCACAGCAACCCCGATCCCCGGTGCGCCATGGCGATCGGGTGCTCGTGTGTGAGAGCGACGGGAAGGGACATCGGCCGGGAGGTTACCCCTGATTCCTCGCACAGGCCCTTCGGTTATCTGCTCACCACCACCTCGCCCGCCTTGAGCACCTTCCACACCAGGTTGGTGCCCGGCCGGTAGGGAAGGTGGGTCGGGCTGGGGGCGTCGAGAACGATCAGATCAGCCGCGGCGCCGTGGCCCAGCCAGCCCCGGTCGCCCAGGCCCAGTGCCTGGGCGCTGCCCATCGTGGCCGCCCATATGGCCTGGTCGGAGGTGAGCCCCATCTCGGTGACGGCCAGCGTGATGGCGAGCGGTAACGACTCCACCATGACCGGCGCCGGGCTGCAGTCGGTTCCCAGCCCCAACGGGACGCCTCGCTCCATGAGCTTGCGAAGCGAAGCAGGTGACCGGCGGGTCCCGAGCACCGCAGTGGGGGTGATGACCACGCTGATTCCCATCTCCGCCATCTGTTCGGCCTGGTCCCGGTCGGGATACCCGGCGTGGTCGACCACCGGGACCGAGGCTTCCAATGCCAACTTGTACACATCCGGGGTCTGGCCCCGATGGTGAATCCGGGTCCGGGTCCCGAGGCCGGCCGCTACCCCGATGAGGCGACGTGCTTCGTCCGGTGTCAGGGCGTCTGCTCCGAGTGACAGCCGCACCGCGGCTCCCAGCCTCGCCGCCCCGGGAAGGTGTAGCTCGGCCACTTCATCCAGAGTCCTCGCACGGTCGGATGCGGTGACCGGCAACCCCCGCACGTCGAACGTGGGTACCAGGTCCACAACGTGACGCCGGCCCGCTTCTACCACCATGTCAATGAGGGCTAGCTCCCGTCCGTAGTCGTTCGAGTACCCGGCGGACGCTTCGACCGTGGTGACGCCGAAGTCGAGCATGCGGTTCAGCCGCCGGCCGATGACGCTGGTGATCCGGGAGGCGTCAGCGAGGTGATTGAGGCGGGCCGTTGTGGCGCTGCCGGAGTGGGCTACCGCGCGGGCTTCGGGCATGCCGGTGCTTCTGAGCACGAACTCCTCGCTCCGGTCGCCCGCGAACGCCAGATGGGTGTGGGCGTCCACCAGTCCCGGAAGAACCGCCCGGCCCCCGCAGTCCAGGCTGGGCAGAGACCGGAGTCCCTGGGGCGTTCTTTCCGAGGGCCCCGCCCAGACCACCTGGCCGCGGCGGATCGCCACCGCGGCATCCGTTACGAGACCCAGCAGACCGGGGAAACGCCGATCGTTGGTGGCCAGGGTGCCGATGTTGTCCAGCACCATGTTGCCGATCGGCGTGGCCTGCTCCCGCACCAGGCCGACCGCGAGGTCCACGCAGGCATCACAGATGGCGGCGCCCGCCTCGCCCATGACCAGGTTCCCGGCATCTTCCGCCCGGGTCCCGCAGAAGCTACAGATCATCGGCCAAGCACCGGTACCGGCGAGGATCCCAAGGGAATGGGTTGGCGCATGCGATCACGACCTGTCACATCGAGCAAACAAGTTACTCGAAACAGCCAGGAACGCAGAGTTACATTTCCGACCGACCAGCCTCGTATGCTTGAGGGGGCCCGTATGCTGGCAACAACGCCAGTTGTCTCCGACAGTTAGAGCGTAAGCAAATGGTGGCCACGCCGAGAGTCTGGCCGATCCCTGGGGGTCGCACCCGGCAGGCCGCCGTTTCGCATTCTACCCATCCGTGAAATGGTATAACTAATCCTAGTAGCCCTAGCCATCAGATACATGGTCTCTGCTCGCGGGTCAGGTGCGGGTTCGGGCGGAATAGAACGGCCTCAACTGGGCGGTGGCGGGGATGCGGACTCCGGCCAGCTCGATGTCCCATGTTCCCGACTCGATCCACTCGCGGGTCACGCCTTCATCGCGGAGTACGTATCCCATGGCCAGGCAAGCGCCGAAGGTGTGTCCGTACATGCCGGAGGTGGTGCGGCCCACCAGGACACCGTCGCGGTGGATCGGCTCGTCGTGGTACGCGATGGCCTCCGGGTCCTCCAGCTTGAACTGGACGAGCCGCTTTGGCAACGGGGTGGCGGCCCGTTGGGCGAGGAGGGCTTGACGCCCGAGGAATCCGCCTTCCTTGTCCCATGCCACCGCGAAGCCGAGCCCGGCCTCCAGCGGGGTGTCCTCGTCGGTGATGTCGTGGCCCCAGTGCCGGTAGCCCGCTTCCAGCCGTAGCGTGTTCATCGTGTGGTATCCGGCCGGATGGATGCCGTGTGCCCTTCCCTCCTCCATCACCGCGTCGAACAGGTCTACGGCCGCTTCGCGGGCGACGTAGAGCTCCCAGCCCAGCTCGCCGACGTAGCTGACCCGCAGCGCCCGTACGGGTATGCCGGTCATTGTCATCTCCCGTGACCATCCGAACGGGAAGGATGCGTTGTCGAGCGGGGTGTCGGTCAGGGCGCTCAGCAGGGCTCGGGACCGCGGCCCCATGACCCCGATGGTGGGTAGTTCCATCGTGATGTCGGCCAGGTCGGCGTCATGGCCCCGCAGCGCCCGTCGCAGGGTGTGGTAGTCCCGGTTGGCCACCGCGGCGCCCGTCACCACCATGAACTCCTCCCGACCGGTGCGGGTAACGGTGAGATCCGCCTCGATGCCGCCCCGGTCGTTGAGCCACTGCGTGTAGACGACCTTTCCGATCGGCGTGTCCACGTCCGCGCCTCCGATGCGGTTCAGGACGGCCAGGGCGCCAGGTCCCTCGACACGGAACTTCGCGAAGGAGGACTGGTCGTACAGCGCCACCCTCCTGCGGGTGGCCGCGCACTCGGGGGCGGAGGCCGAATACCAGTTCTGCTTGCCGTACGAGTACCGGTACTCACGTTCCATATCACCGATGGCGAACCAGTTGGGTCGTTCCCATCCGGCCACCTCCCCGAAGACGGCGCCCAGGTCGTCCAGGCGGTCGTGGAGGACCGACCGGAACACGTCGCGGGCCGACTCGAACTGGCGGAAGGGCCAGTGCATGGCGTAGAGCAGCCCGAGGCTCTCCGAGATGCGGTCCTCCAGGTAAGCCTTGCCGCCCTGGAACGGGAAGGCCCGGCGGAGGTCCACCGCCGCCAGGTCCATCGGAGGGTGCCGCTCGGCGATCCAGTCCGCCAGCACCCAGCCCGCCCCACCGGCCGACTGGATTCCGACCGAATTGAACCCGGCGGCGACGTAGAGGCTGTCCACCTCCGGAGACTCACCCAGGTAGTAGACGCCGTCGGGTGTGAAGGCCTCGGGTCCGTTGAGGAAGAGTTGGATCCCGCACTCGGCCAGGGCCGGGATGCGGTGGATGGACCTCTCGAAGATCGGCCCGATGTGGTCCCAGTCGTCCGGAAGGGTGCCGAAGGTGAAGTCCCGTGGGACCTCGTACTTCCAGGTCTTGGCCCTCGGCTCGAAGAACCCGGCCATCAGCTTTCCGGTCTCTTCCTTGAAGTAGGTGTAGTTGGTCGGGTCGCGCAGCGTGGGCATCCCCGGCAGCATCCCGTCGAGCGGTTCGGTCACCACGTAGAAGTGCTCGCACGCATGGAGCGGCACGTTCACGCCTGCGGATGCCGCCAGCTGGCGGGTCCAGATACCGCAGGCCAGGACCACCGTCTCCGCCTCCACGTAGCCCGCCTCGGTCTCGACCCCGACCGCCGCCTCGTTCTCCACCCGCACCCGCTCCACCGCGATGCCCTCGCGGATCGTGACCCCCCGGTCCCTGGCGCCCTTGGCCAGCGCCATCGTGGTGTCCACCGGGCTGGTCTGGCCGTCCCCGGGTATGTAGACCGTGCCCACCAGATCGTCGATGCGCAGCAGAGGCCACAACTCCCGCGCCCGCTCGGGGTCGATCACCTCCATTTCCACGCCGGCCGTCCTGGCCATCGACATGCCGCGCAGGATCTCCTCCCACCGCTCCTCGTCCGAGGCCACCGAGATCGATCCGGTGGTGCGGTATCCGGTGGACTGGCCGGTCTCGTCCTCTAGTTCTTCGAAGAGGCGGGCGGTGTACGTCGCCAGTCTGGTCAGGCTGTGGCTGGACTTGAGCTGGCTTACCAGCCCGGCCGCGTGCCAGGTGGTCCCCCCGGTCAGGGTGTTCTGCTCCAGGAGCAACACGTCGGTGATGCCCCGCCTTGCCAGGTGATAGGCGATCGAGCACCCGACGATCCCGCCACCGACCACTACCACCTGGACCCGGTCGGGGAGCGCTCCGCCGGACGGGCTATCCGGTGGCGGCGCGGCTGCGGGGTGGCCGGGATCCGTCATCGGCCCTCGTATTCAGCCACCGAGCGCGTTCCTCACCGCCTCGTTGGTGATGGAGCCGCTCCGGGTGTTGAGGCCCTCTGCCAGCTCGGGACGTCGCTCGATGGCGGCGTCGACTCCATGATCGGCCAGCAGGAGGACGTACGGGATGGTGGAGTTGGCCAATGCGAAGGTAGCGGTGCGGGGCACCGCGCCCGGGATGTTGCCGACCGCATAGTGCACCACCTCGTCGATCATGTACGTGGGATCGGAGTGCCTCGTCTCCCGTGAGGTCTCGAAGCATCCTCCCTGGTCGATCGCGATGTCGACCACCACGGAGCCCGGCTTCATGTCCCTGACATCCTCGGCGGTCAGGACGCGCGGAGCGCGGGCGCCGGGTAACAGGACCGCCCCGATGACCAGATCCGCACGCAGCACCGCGGCCCGAACATCGGCTCGATTGGCCATCAAGGTCGTCACCTCCCGGCGGTACAGGTTGTCGATCTCGCGCAGGCGCGCCGGGTTCAGGTCGAAGACCTTGATGTTGGCGCCCATCCCCACCGCCACCCGGAGCGCATTGGCGCCGGCCATTCCACCGCCGATCACAACCACCTCGGCCGGCGCGACGCCGGGAACCCCGCCAAGGAGTACACCACGGCCTCCACCCGACTTCTCGAGAAACCGGGCCCCGACCTGGGTGGCCATGCGCCCCGCTATCTCCGACATCGGCGCCAGCAGGGGTAGGTCGCCGCTGGGGAGTCTCACCGTCTCGTAGGCCACCGAGGTGGTGCCTGCCCGGCAGAGTGCCGAGGCGACTTTGGGATAGGCGGCCAGATGGAGGTACGTGAACAGGATCTGGTCGTGGGAGAGGTGGGGCAGCTCCTCCTCCTGAGGTTCCTTGACCTTGACGATCAGGTCGGCGCTCGACCAGACATCGGTAGCGGTGCCGACGATGGACGCACCCGCTCTGGCGTAGTCGTCATCGGAAATGTAGGAACCCATCCCGGCGTTCTCCTGAACCAGGACCTGATGGCCGGACCGGGTCAGGGCTTCCACGCCGGCCGGCGTGAGAGCTACTCGGGACTCATCCGGCTTGGTTTCGGTGGGTATCCCGATCCTCACGCGATCCCTCCATGGTCGTGCCGGACCCGCTAGAAGCTGGCGGCGAGCCGATCCAGGACCTGCGACACGCCCTGGGTTATCTCGTCCAACTCGGTGGTGGTGGCGACAAGTGGGGGAGAGAGCATGATCTTGGCGCCGCCCCGGTCGTCAACCCGGAGGTGCAGGCCGGCTTCGAGGGCCAACGGGGGTAGAACCTCGTAGACGGCGCGCTTGGCCTCCTCTTCGGAGTATTCCCGTCCTTCCTCGCGGCTATGCCCGAGTGCGAGTGCGTACAGGTAGCCGGTTCCGCGGACGTCCATCACCGCATCGTGCGTTCCCTCCAGATCGTGAAGGCGCTCCTCGAAGAGCGATGCATGGCGGGTGACGTTCTCGATCACCCTCTCTTCCCGCATGGCGGTGAGGTTGGACACCGCGGCTGCCATGACCACCGGATGACCACCCCAGGTTGCGCCGTGGAGGAAGCTCCCGGCCGCCGAGTCCAGGACTTTCTCGACCAGCGGCCGTCTCACCAGAAGGCCGCCGATGGGCGCGTAGCCGGAGGTGGCGCCCTTCGCGAACGTGATCATGTCGGGTTCTGCGTCCACGACCTCCGATCCGAACCAGGCGCCCAGCCGCCCGAACCCGCAGATCACCTCGTCGGCGACCAGCAGGACGCCGTACCGGTCACAGATGCGGCGCAGCTCGCGCCAGTAACCCACCTGAGGAACGAGGGACCCGCCCCCGTTCTGGACCGGTTCGGCAATGACCATGCCCACCTGCTCGGGCCCCCGGCGCAGGATCTCCTCCTCGACCACCCGGGCGGCTTCAACCCCATCCGAGAAGCCGAGCGTGTTGGGCACATGGCTGAAGCCCGGCAGGAGTGGCAGGAAGGGATCTCTGATGGGTTTCAGACCGGTGGCCGAGAGCGCGCCCATGCTGGTGCCGTGATAGGCGTCCATCCGGGCGATCACGCCGGTCTTGGTGGGCTCTCCATTGGCCCGGTGGTACTGGCGGGCGAACTTGATAGCTGACTCATTCGCCTCGGAGCCCGAACTGACGAAGAACACCGAGTCCAGATCGCCGGGCGCCAGGTCGGTGATCGACGAGGCGGCCTCGAGAGTGATGGGAGTGGTGGCGGACCAGGAGGGGAAGAAGGCGAGCTGCTCGGCTTGCTCGCTCATCGCCTTCGCGATGTCGGTTCTTCCGTGCCCGATCTGAACCACGAACAGCCCGGCCAGCGTGTCGAGGTACTTGTTGCCCGCGTGGTCCCAGAGGTAACACCCCTCGCCGCGGGCGAATACCGGGACGGTTCCAGAGCGCCAGTACTTGGCGCCGGTGAAGGACGGCAGGAGGTGGCTGAGATCAGGCGGGTTCGTCATACCGGAAGTCTACCTGTCCGCCGGGCATGGGTAGAGTGATAATGCCGATCGGCTGGGCGGTGAACGATGACGTCTGAGCAGCATTACGCGACGGTTGCCCGCCTGTCCCATTCCCTGAGCGATGACACGAAGCCGCGCTACCGGCGTCTCAAGGACGGACTGACCAGTGCGATCGAGAGGGGGGAGTTGCGCGGGGGTGCGATGCTCCCCTCGTCGCGGGTGCTGGCCGACCACCTCGACGTCTCCCGTAACACCGTCAACCGGGCCTACCGGGAGCTGGCGGTGGAGGGGTTCATCGAGCCGATCGAACGGGTTGGTTACGTGGTGAATGAGGGGCTCGGTGACGGCGCTGCCGGTGGACCGGATAGGGATGGATCGTCCATTGCGCCCCGGGTCCGCTGGGATGAGAGGCTGGGCGCCCTGGCTGACGGCGATGACGAACGGACCCGGCCGGCCGGTTGGCGCTCCTACCCCTATCCGTTCGTGGTCGGGCCCGGTCCGGAGGGATTCCCGATAGGTTCGTGGACCAGGGCCATGCGCACGGCGCTGCGCGAGGAACACCGAGGCACCAGCCTCCACAACCTGGACGACCAGGACGACCCGCTCCTCGTAGAGCAGATCCGGCGCATCATCCTTCCCGGCAGGGGTATCCAGGCCGCGCCTGACCAGATTCTCGTGACGCTGGGAACCCAGCACGGGCTCCACCTGGTCGTGGAGGCGCTGATCGGAGCCGGATCCACGGTGGGCATCGAGGATCCCGGCTATCCCGACGCCCGGAGGATTTTCCTCAAGCAGGAGGCGAAGCTGGTGCCGTTACCGGTCGACGCCCTCGGCGTGATCGCTCCCGAAGGCCTGTCGGGGTTGGACATGGTGTTCGTTACCCCGGGTCGCCAATTCCCTACCAACGTGACCATGACGATCGGCCGCCGACGAAAGCTCCTCGCTCAGGCCGCTCGCGACGGTGCGCTGATCGTGGAGGACGATTACGACTCGGAGTACTGCTACTCCCGACGGCCGCCGCCGGCCCTCAAGGCCCTCGACACAGCGGGGCGGGTCGTCTACGTCGGGAGCTTCTCCAAGTTCCTGGCACCCGGGCTGAGACTCGGATTCGTGGTGGCCGATCCCGTCCTGATCGACCACCTGCGCCGCCTGCGACATCACATGCTCAGGCATCCTCCAGGGATCATCCAGCGCACCACCGCCCTGATGATGGAGGTCGGCGATTACGGAAGGGTGATCAGAAGGCACCGCCGGGTGCTCAGGTCCAAGTGGCAGGCCATCACCGAGGCGGTGGAGGACCTGTTTCCGTGGCCGGTACCGAGCACCGACGGCGGGATGAGCCTGTGGGTGGCCGGCCCGGAGGATCTGGACGCAGCCTCCTTGGCGGAGCAGGCGCTGGATGACGGTGTGGTGATCGAACCGGGCCGATCCTGCTTCCTAGGGCCGGACCGCCCGGCTCACTACTTCCAGATGGGGTTCGCCGCCATCGATCGGGAGGCGATCCGCCCCGGAATCGAGCACTTGGCCCGTTTCCTCTGAGGTAGATCGGCGTATCTCGCCGAGCCGCCGCAGACCCGAACTCCAACTCGGTGGGTGGTGGCTGTCGCACCCACGGGCATAGCCAGGTAGCGTTTGGAATAAACCATCGAATGGTAGGGGCGACAACCGAGGTCATCGCCTGCCACCATAACTTGGCGGGTATTACCTGTTGGTACAGGATCGGGCCTCACACACGACAAGTGTAGCACATACTCTTCCATTGAAAGCATCCACCAATCGGTATTTATCTTAGTTGTCTTGTACAGTGTCATCTGGTCGTCGTGAACCGTTCTGCCCGCTTCACGAGGCAGGGGCGCCGATGGCTGCCGGAGCACGCAGGCTGGTTCACAGACGGACCACTAGAGTCGGGGGTGCGGCCGGCCGCGGTATGGTGGCGGCCCGTAACGGGTTACCTGTTCTTCCCAGGTCGAGAGGTGCAGATGTCGGGTGAGGTTCGAGAAGGCGGCGGATCGCACGATGCCGGTAGTGATCTGGCCTTCGGTGTGGCCATCATGAAGGGCGCCATCGTCGGTCTACCCCTGATGGTCGTATTCATCACCGTTGCCGTCTGGCTGATGACCGATCAGAGCTGGGAGACCTCGATAGCTACCTCCCTGCTCCCGGGTGTCCTGTTCGGCGTCTTCGGCGGCGGTTTCCTCGGCATGCTCCGCGCGCTGGATCACTGACGAGGGGTTGCCTCACTCGTCCTCGTCGTAGTCGTCGTCATCATCATCCTCCTCGTCGACCAGCCGGTCGGCGTACGCCTGATCGGCTTCGGCCGCTCCATCGGGCCGCCTGAGCGGTAGATCGACCGTCATCTGGGCGTACTCGCCCTCCTCCGATTCGACCGAGATGGCACCGCCGTGTGTCCGCACGATGTCGCTCGAGAGCGCCAGGCCCAGGCCGGTTCCCTTGTCGGTGGGCTTGGTGGTGAAGAAGGGGTTGAAGATCTTGTCGATCACGTCAGGAGGGATGCCGTCCCCGTTGTCGCGAATAATGACGTGCGCCCGGTCGCCGACCCGTTTGGTCTTCAGCCAGACGGTGGGCATGTAGGGCGTGCCGTCTCGAGGTGTTTCCTGGATCGACACCCGCTTGAAGTCGGTGGCCTGGCAGGAGTTGCCGACCATGTTGAGGAACACCCGGCCCAAGTCCTGCGGGATTGCCTCTATGTCGCCCACGGCGGGATCGAAGTCACGCTCGATGGTCAGCTGGAAGTCGGGATCCACCGCCCGGGCGCTGTGGTATGCCAGCTGGGCGTGCTCGTTGAAGACCGTGTTCAGATCCACGGTCTGCCATTCTCCCCCGCCCCGGCCCATCATCAGCATGTCCTGCACGATCCGGTTGGCCCGCTCGCTGTGCCGTCGGATCCGTTCGAGGTTGTCGTTCAGATCCTCGACGATCTCGGCTATCTCGTCCTCGTCCAGGTCGTCCTCCTCGAGGATCTCCTCGAGTTCCTCCAGCAACTCCTCGGAGGCCTCCGAGAAGTTCTTCACGAAGTTCAGCGGGTTGCGGATCTCATGTGCCACCCCGGCGGTCACCTCGCCCAGAGCCGCCAGCTTCTCCTGCATCACGATCTGGTCCTGGGCTCGCTCCAGCTCGGAGAGGACCTCTTCCAATTGGCTGTTCTTCTCGACCAGCTCCGCGGCCATCTTCTCGACCAGGTTCAGGCGCTGAACCTCGAGCGCGTGGCGGCGGAAGACCTCCAGGGCGGCGGCCATGTCCGCCACCTCGTCCCGGCCCTTGATGTTGACCTCGCCTTCGAGGTCCCCGTCGGCCATCTGGCGCATGCGCGCCGAGAGCATGTGGATACGCCGGAGCAGGACCCGGCCGACGAAGCCGTAGCTGATGGCGAAGGCTGCGAGCACGCCGAGGATGCTGATCGTCACCAGCAGGGCGCGACCCGTGTTGATGGCGTTGTCGGAGGCCTGATTGGCTGCATCAGCGGCTTGGTTTGCGGACGTGACCAGGCCATCGACCTCCGTGGTCAGCTGTGCGGCCAATTCGGTCGTGTGGAGCAACAGGGCGTCCTGGCTCTCCTCAAGCCTGAGTTTCTCGATCAGGAGATCGAAGCCGTCCCCCTCAGTCGTGGCCGTACTGAGCAGCTGACCGAAGAGCGGGGTCAGCGAGGCATGGAGATCGGTCCCCTCTATGGCGCCCAGGCTGATCGCCAGGCGACCGGAGGTGGATTCGAAGCTCTCCTGGAGGGGTTCGATGTAGGCCGCGTCCGAGACGCTCAGGCCGCTGGACAGGAGTTGGGTCGCCAGCGTGGCCTCCGACTTGAGCGCCGCAAGGTGGCGGTACCGGTTGAACTCGGTCTCCGACAGGTAGAGGGTCCGGCTGGCCGGCGGTTCGCCCAGATCTCGAAACCCCGTCAGCTGGTAGAACAGCTGATCGTCGATGGCGGGGACGATTATGTCGTCGAGTCGGGAGCGCAGGTCGATGATCAGCAGCCTCAACTCCTCCGCCCGCTGGACAAGAGCGTGATGCTGGGAGAGCTGTCCCTGGATCCGGTCGATGTTGAACAGCAACTGGAAGAAGACTGCTTGCGCGTTGGGAATGTAGGTCCGGAGATGGTCTTCGGTTCTCGCCAGCCTTTGCAAGAGGAGGATCTGATCCTCGAACCCCTGCTGGGCTTGGCTGATCTCCTCGGATATGGCGTCGACCTCGGTCGGTTGGGCGGCTACCAGCCTGGGAGCTGCCGCGGCGAGGGTCCGGCTGTACTCGGCCATCCGGAAAGCGGCTTCCATCTCGGGCAAGCTCTCGTTCTCCACCCTGGCCTGGGCGGCGCCGACCCGGTTGAACGAGACCCAACCGACGAAGCTGGCCGCGATGGTCAGAGCGACGACGGATCCGATCCCGATGTACATCTGGGTGGATATGAGGGTGCGGAGCGCCCAGAGACGGCCGAGCAAGTGCGCCACGGCTAAATCCTCCTGATCTCTTGGGCCGGTTCGTACTCACCCTCGCTGTTGATGAAGGTGAGGAAGACCCGGTCCGAGCCCTGGTTGTCACCCGGGCCGAACGTGAGGGGGAACCCGTCGATGTCCATGATGCCGCCGGCCAGAAGGCCGTCCAGGAAGCAGTCTCGGGTCGGCTCGGGTCCGCATGTCTCCAGGCCGAAGATGGCGAGCCGCCCCGACAGGTAGCCCTCCAGGGACACGAAGCTGGGCGACGCATCCGGGGCGTAGGCCGCCAGGGCGTCGATGTAGGAGGCCACGACCGGTATGGACCTATCCGTAGGGAACGGCACCACCTGGGTGACGAACACGCCCTTGCCGTCCGGGCCGAGCTCTCTTGCCAGGGCGTTGCTTCCCACGAAGGAGATGGTGATGAAGATGGGATCGAAGCCGATGTGTCTGGACCAGGCGATCAGGGCCGCCACGGGCCGGTAGGCGCCGACCACGATGACTGCCTCGGGGTTGCCCAGGGTGAGATCGATGAGGCCGGTCTTGATGGCCGTCGTGTTGCGAGGGTAGATCCCCACCGAAACGGGCTGCATGTCGCGGCGTTCGAGCGCTGCCTGGGCACCTTGTAATCCGGTCCGGCCGAACGAGTCGTCCTGATACATGATGGCGATGCGTTCGATCTCCAGGTCCTGGGTGAGACGGGCCACCATCTCCTCCGTCTCCTGGGCGTACGACGCCCTGAGGTTGACGATGTTGGTCCAACTCTCGGACCGGAGGAAAGCGGCGCCGGTGAAGGGCGCCACGAATGGGATTCCCGCTTCCGCGGCCACCGGCGTGGCCGAGCGGGACGTCGGCGTTCCCACCTCTCCGATCAAGGCGAACACCTGCTCTTCCTCGATGAGCTGGAGGGTGTTGGCGATGGCCAGTTCCGGCTCGTAGGTGTCGTCGAGGGAGATCAGTTCGAGGCGGCGACCGGCCACGCCTCCGTTCGAGTTCACCTCGTGGAAGGCGGCGTTGATCCCGAGCCTCATCTCCAGTCCGAGTTCCTGGGCCGGGCCGCTGAGAGCCGCCGACTGACCGAACAGGACCCGCTGGTCGTCCACACCGGGAGCGGCCTGGCTCTGAGGGACCGTGGTGGCGGAGGAGGTAGTGGTGGGCTCGGTGTTGCCCGGGCCCTCGCCGGGAGTCGACCCGCAAGCGGCCAGTGCGAGGACGAGAGTGCCGCAACCGATGGCCCGAAGAGTCCGTGGCCGGCGCCTCCTGACCCCCATCCGGCCGGAAACCCCTATTGGGCGCGCCTTATCGTGATGGTCAGATGATTCCAACCCTCTTCCCTTCGATAAGCAAGGTCGTCCACCATCTCCCGGATGAGAAAGATTCCCAGACCGCCTATCGGTCGATCCTCCATGGGCGCATCGGGGTCGGGAATCGGCGCGTCCCTGGTCGGGTCGAAGGCCGCGCCGTTGTCGTGCAGCTCGAGCACGACCTCCTCTACGCCGGGAGTGATCGACACCTGGAACTCGGACAGACCCTTCTGCCGACCGTAGGTCATGGCGTTGAGCGCCAATTCCTCCAGGCATAGCTGGATCAGGTACAGCAGCTTGGGCGACCAGTCGTCCGCCTCCGCCATCTCGTCGATCTGAGTGGAGATTCCCTCGAGCATCTCGGCGTTGGTCTGCTGCTCGCCCTGCTCGAAGTCCAGGACCAGTGAGCGCGAAGTCATCGCTACCCCGAAATCCTGGAGATGGTCAGGCAGGTTATGTCGTCCGACTGGGGCGTGCCGCCGGCGAAGGCGTGAACCGCTCCGAAGACGGCCTCGTTGGTGTGCCGGGCAGACGTGGGCGGGTCTTCCTGGAAGATCGCCTGCAGGCGCTCCACGCCGAACTCCTCGTTCTCGGCATTCATGGCCTCGGTGACACCGTCGGTGTACAGCAGGAGCGTGTCGCCCGGTTGCAAGGTGAGGGTTCCCTGCGCGAAGGGCGCCCCTTGGAGGATCCCAAGGGCGATCCCCCCGACCCGAGGAACGAGCTCCGAGCTCCCATCGGCGTGGATGAGCAGGGGAGGGTTGTGGCCGCCGTTCGCGTAGGTCACTTCGCCGGTCATCGGTGAGTACACCGCGTAGAAGACCGTCACGAACATGGCTGTCTCGTTCTCCTCGGTCAGGAGGTCGTTGACATCGGACAGGACCATTCCGGGCTGTGGCAACCCGATAGCAGTTCCCTTGAGGAGGGTCCGGCTCGACATCATGAAGAGCGACGCGGGCACGCCCTTGTCGGACACGTCGGCGATGGCGAGTCCGACGTGGTCTCGCTCCAGCATGAGGATGTCGTAGAAGTCTCCGCCGACGTTGCGGGCGGGTTCCATGCTGGCGTGAATCCCGTACCTCTCGTGCTGCGGGAACTCGGTCGGCAGGATGGACTGCTGGATCTTGCTGGCCACGTCGAGTTCGTTCTGGAGCACGACCAGCTGGTCGCGGGAAGCCAGAGCCTCCCGCCACTCCACCAGGTTGCGGAGGGTTCTCGCAATGGTGTGGCGCAGGTCCTTGAAGTCGAGGGGCTTGGTAACGAAGTCGAAGGCGCCGCGGTTCATGGCGGTGCGGATGTTCTGCATGTCGCCGTATGCGGAGATGATCACGGAGCGGATGTTCGGATTGACGCTCGGTATCTGTTCCAGCAACGTCAGGCCGTCCATCTGGGGCATGTTGATGTCCGACACCACCATGTCGATGTCGGGTTGCTCGTTCAGTTTCTCGAGGGCCTCGATGCCGTTCTGAGCGAATTCGAACGTGTACTTGCCGGAGCGGATCGGACGGCGCATCCGCTGGAGGATGAGGGGTTGCAGGTCCGGCTCATCGTCGACGACCAATATCTTGTACGGGTAGGTGTGGCTCGGCTCCGGGCCTGTATCGCCGGACCGGCGGGATCGCTTTTCCGATGCCATGACTCGACCTCGATGATGCTCGCTATCCGGGGAGGGTCGGATAGCCGGGTATTACGGTCACCGAAACGGGGTTCGCCCGTTTCCTAGGAGCGTGCTGAAAAATGTCCCGTTGGCGCCATGGTGGTAATGGAAACCCGGGTCGAGGCGTGGCGGACCAACCCATCCCCGTCTTTTTCGGCATGCTCCTACTTGAGCGAACTGACAGCATCGGCCCCGGAGTCGAAGATGGCGATGATCTGGTCGAACCCGCTTATGGTGAAGATCTCCTTGACGGAACTGGAGAGCGAGCACACCCCGAACCCGGTCTGCTTCTGACGGAGTTCCTTGGCGAGGAGCAGGATTACCCGCAGGCCGGCACTGCTGATGTAGTTGATGCCGCCGAAATCTAGAACGACTCCGTTGTCGTCGTCGCTGACCACCGCCTGAATGGACTCCAGGAACTGGGCGGAGTTCGATCCATCAATGCGGCCCTCGGCATTGATCACGAGCACCCCGTCGGTCCGTTCGGTGTTGATTTCCATGGTTACCCTTTCCTGGATCGTTTGGTGTCGACGCTTCCTAGCAGGTATCGGAACGCATCAGTTGCCGGAATTCTCCACTCTATCGACTGTTTGCCATTGGTACGCGATTTGAGGGTATTGGTTCGAGTCGCCTACGGAGGACTCAACGTCACTTCGCCTCTTGATCAGAGGGACGCCGATGACTGCGGCCCCGGGGCACCCGAACGATAGGATAGTGCTTCACCCAGGGTCTTGCACCGGATACCTCCTCGATCCTCCCGCCACCGTACCACGGGGCGGTGCGCCTGATTCCGCCGGGTGCCCGGGGGTCGCCCACGGCTCGTAGTCGAGGCATCGGATCGCCGCGCCGCATGTGCCACCGGCGGCCCCCGCCGCGTTCCGCATCCTCAACGTACCGGCGCGGGTGCGCCTTCGCCGGCGAACCCTGCGAGGAACACCGCTGCAGACGGACCACTCGCCGACCGGAAAGAGCCGGAACTGTGCCTGCGGCGGGCTAAGCTAGAACATATGTTCGTATCACAGGTACCGGCCGTGGAACCGCCGTGCTCGTGATCGGTATCGATCCCGGGCTCACGACCACCGGGTTCGGCGTGGTCCGCCGCGGCGGCGGCTCGCCGGAGGTCAGGGCCGTCGGCGTGATCAGGACGGAGGCCGGCTTGCCCACCGCCACCCGGCTGGACGTCCTCTACCAGGACATCGGGGAGTTGATCGAGGAAGTCCGACCGGACGTGATGGCCATCGAGCGGGTCTTCGTCAACCGGAACCGTCTCACCGCCACCCAGGTGAGCCAGGCTTCGGGGGTGATCCTGCTGGCGGCGTCCCGGGCCGGGCTCGAGGTCTTTGAGTACTCCCCCACCGCCGTCAAGGCGATCGTCACCGGCGACGGCCGGGCTTCGAAGAAACAGGTCCAGCAGATGGTGGCGCGGCGTCTCGGCATGCGGGAGGCGCCCCGACCGGCCGACGCCGCCGATGCCCTGGCCATCGCCCTCTGCCACATGCAGAGCACGGGCAACCGGTTGGGCCGTGTCGAGGCGGCGGCGCGGGGGGCTGTGGGATGATCGGCCGGCTCCGGGGCATGCTGGTCGCCAAGGGCGAGTCGGGTGTCGTGATCGAGGTCGGGGGAGTCGGTTACGAGGTGAACGTGACGCCTCGTGACCTGACCTCGCTGCCCGGCCTGGGCGAGGAGGTCGTGCTGCATACCCACTTGGCGGTGAGGGAGGACAACATGTCCCTCTACGGCTTCGACGGGCAGGCCAGCCGTGACATGTTCAGGATCCTCCTGGGCGCCAGCGGCGTGGGGCCGGCCCTGGCCATGGCCATCCTGGCGACATTGCGTCCCGCCGACCTGCGCCAGGCGGTGGCCACGGATGATGTGGTGGCGCTGGTGGCGGCTCCCGGGATCGGCAAGCGCAAGGCCGAGAAGCTGATCCTCGACCTCCGTCCCAAGCTGGGTTCCATGGTGGTGGGCGTGGCTTCCTCGTCGGAGGTGGCGAGGGTCCGGGAAGCCCTCGAATCACTCGGCTATCTGCCGGTCGAGGTTCGCGCGGCGCTCGAGGAGATATCGCTGGACGGGCCGGTCGAGGAGATGGTCCGGAGCGCGCTCAAGGTGATGGGTCGGAACAGGGGCCTCTCCGGTGCGTGAGGACGGTGTGCTGGCCACCCACCCCACCGAGGAGGACCACGCCAGCGAGGTACTGCTCCGTCCCAGGACACTGGACGAGTTCGTCGGCCAGCGGAAGATCAAGCAGCGTCTGTCCGTCTCCATGGATGCCTCGATCAAGCTGGGTCGCCCTCTCGATCACCTGCTGCTCTCGGGTCCACCCGGCCTCGGCAAGACCACCCTGGCCCGCATCATCGCCGCCGAGATGGGGGCACAACTCCGCTCGACCTCCGGCCCGGCGGTGGAGCGCCCCGGAGATCTGGCCGCCATCCTGTCGGGGCTGGAGTACGGGGACGTGCTGTTCATCGACGAGATACACCGCCTTTCGCGGGTCATCGAGGAGGTCCTGTACTCGGCGATGGAGGACTTCGCCCTCGACATCGTGGTCGGAAAGGGCCCGACCGCCCAGTCCCTCCGCCTGAGCCTGCCTAGGTTCACCCTCGTTGGGGCCACCACCCGCATCGGAACGGTGACCGCCCCCCTGCGGGATCGTTTCGGCATGGTGGACCGGCTCGACTACTACGAAGCCGATGAGTTGAAGCGGATCGTGACAAGGTCGGCGGCCATCATCGGCGTCCCCGTGACCGACCATGCCGCCCGCTACGTGGCGGTCCGGAGCCGGGGCACGCCGCGTATCGCCAACCGCCTGCTGACCAGGATGAGCGAGTACGCGGTGGCGCGGGCGGACGGGCGCGTCGACGAAGCTGTCGCCGCGGCCGGAATGGCGCTCTGGGAGGTGGATGACCTGGGTTTGGACAAGGTGGACCGCCTGATCCTCGACGCCATCGTGTCCAAGTTCGGCGGCGGTCCCGTCGGGCTCACCACTCTGGCGATCGCCGTGGGGGAGGAGCCGGAGACCGTCGAGTCGGCCTACGAGCCGTTCCTCGTCCAGAGGGGACTGGTGGCGCGCACGCCCCGCGGACGGATGGCCACGGCGCTCACATACAAGCACATGGGCCGACCGGCGCCCGGATCGGCGCAGTTCTCGCTTCTCGGAACGGAAACGAACCACTGACCGCCGACCGCTGACAGGCGGCCGGTTGAATCGCACCGGAGGACCATCAGTGTCCCGCGTGCCTGCCCGTCAGTAGTCGTCGCGCCGGCGGTTGATCTTGATCTCAGAGCCGAGGTGGAAAGTGACGCGCTGGAGATCCCCCTGGAAGGGGAAGGGTGGGTCGTAACGGGGGCTGACCGGACCGTAGGCGTCCCGGCCCAGGTCCATCCCGGCAAGGGAGATCCATACGAGCACCCGATCGAACTCGAACCATTGACCTTGGTGATGACCGGCGCTGAGGCGACCCCTACCGGCCCGTTCCCCGAGGAGGTCGAAGTCGAACCGCACCGTTAGCGGATCGCTGTCCGGCAGTCGGATGCTATGGGCCATCACGGCTCCGGCCGCGTTGTACTCGTAGTGGAGGCGGCCGTCCTGCATGTAGAGGACGAAACCGGAGGTGGGGTGCCCGTAGGCGACGACCACGCCCTCCATCGGACCGGAGGCGACCGCCTCGATCGTGTAGGAGCAGTACTCGATCGGTGGGGTGGCCGGACGCTCGATGTGGCTCAGGGGCGGGTAGTAGTCGACTCGGCGCCGGTAGAGGGGCGACCGCTCGTCCGTACCGTAGGACCAGAACAGCTCCATGTAGCGGTCGTCAAGCGGTAGGACATCGTTCGCCGCGGCCTCCTGCCAGAACAGGCGGTCGAGTTCTGCCAGCTTCTCCGGCTCTGCAGAGGCCAGGTCCTTCGCTTCGGAGAAGTCATTCTCCAAGTGGTAGAGCTCCCACTCCTCGGTGACGTAGGCGTCGCCTGGCGCGTGGCGGGTTACCGCCTTCCACCCGTCCGCCCAGATGCCCCGGTGCCCGGTCATCTCGAAGTACTGGGGTCCTTTCCGGGTTCTTGCCATCGGATCGCCGAACGTGTAGGCCATGCTGCGACCGTGGATCGGCATCTGCGGGCGGCCCTGGTACACAGCCGGTGGCTTCACGCCCGCCACCTCGTAGATGGTGGGTGCGATGTCGATCATGTGGTGGAACTGGTTCAGCATCGTGCCGGGTGAGGCCATGCGGTTCCCCCACTTGACGATCAGCGGCACCCTGATGCCTCCACCGTGCGTGTAGCGCTTGTACCACTTGAGGGGCGTGTTCGAAGCCTGCGCCCAGCCGCGGGCGTACTGGGAGTCGGCGGTGGGCCCTCCGATCTCGTCGATCCGGTCGATTATGTCGGCCGCTCCGGGTTCGATGTCGTTGAAGAAGTGGATGCGCCCGAAGGCCCCGATATCCCGGCCGTCCATGGCCGCCCCGTTGTCCGAGCACACGAAGATGAGCGTGTTGTCCCAGCGGCCCACGCGTTTCAGGTGGTCGAACAGGCGACCGAGCTCCGCGTCTGTGTGCTCGATGAATGCGGCGTAGGCCTCCTGCAGCCGGGCCGCCACCAAACGCTCCTCGGCAGTAAGGCTCGCCCACGGTCGGACGTCGGGATTACCGGGAGGCAGCTCGGTACCCGGCGGGATGACTCCGGTCTCGATCTGGCGCCGGTAGCGGTCCCGACGGACCTTGTCCCAACCGGCGTCGAAGCGTCCCTTGACCCTCTCCATGTAGTCGGGCGGGGCGTGATGCGGGGCGTGGGCGGCCCCCAGCGGGAGGTACAGGAAGAACGGTTCCGACGGTCGGTGGGCAATATG
>WTGI01000055.1 GCA_011523635.1 Acidimicrobiia bacterium | reverse complement strand
CCACCATCCCCACCGCCACCGCGTGGCCATGGGATAGCCCGCACACCACCTCTATGCCGTGACCCAGCGTGTGCCCGAAGTTGAGGATCGCCCGGCGGCCGGTTTCCCGGAAGTCCTCCGAGACCACCTCCGCCTTGACCGCCACCGCCCGGCTCACCACCTCGCCCATCGGGAAGGACGTTCCATGTTCCATGAACAGGTCCACCAGCCTCGTATCGGCGATGAAGCCCGCCTTGATCGCTTCGGCCGATCCTTCCAGTAGAAGCGGCTCGGGGAGCCGGCTCAATACGTCGAGGCTGATGACTACCCGGGACGGATGCCAGAAGGACCCGACCAGGTTCTTGCCCATCACGTTGATGCCGGTCTTGCCGCCGATGGAAGCATCGACGGCCCCCAGAAGTGTGGTCGGCACCAGCACCGATTCGATACCCCTCAGCCAGGTGGCGGCCACGAAGCCGGCCAGATCGGTCACCGCCCCGCCCCCGACACCGACGATGGTGTCGTGCCTCCCCAGATTGAGTTCCGCAAGCCGGCCGTAGAGGAAGGCCAGCGTCTCGATGGACTTCGCCTCGTCGCGGTCGGGCACCTCGATCAGGGTGGCCTCCGCCTCGGAGCCGAGCAGTTCGAGCACCGATCCCGCAACAGCGCGGGAGCCCGGCTGGCAGATGATCACCGCCTGCTCACGGCCGGATGACGCCGGCAGGAGGCGATGGGGCAGACCGGGGCCGATCAGCACCTCCGACGTGTCACCGACCGCTATCCGGGCGCAACCGATCACCTCGGAGACCACTTCTTCAACCGGGTGGTCCGCATGGATCCGGTAGTGAGCGGCTTGGTGGTAAAGGCTGCGGCGACCGGCCAGGATCTCCGCCAATCGGGATGCGACATCCGTACCCACCAGCAAAGGACGGCCCCCGCCCCCTATCCGACCGGCGAGCACTCCGGCGGGTGCGTCCAGCCACGCCACCACTCCGGAGCGGCGCATGGCTTCCACAGCGGCCGGGTCGAGGACCACCCCACCGCCGGTCGCTATCACCCGACCGATGGCGCCCGGCGCCGACCCACCGGACAGGCGGCGTATCTCGGCGCCCTCCATCTCACGAAAAGCCGCCTCACCCTGCTCTTCGACAATGCCTGCGACGGACTTGCCGGCTCGTTCCTCCACCACCGAGTCGACATCGAAGAACGGGCGACCCGTCGTGACGGCGATGCTGCGACCGACGGTGCTCTTGCCGCTGCCCATCATGCCGACGAGCCAGAGGTCCCCCATCGCTCAGAACGTGCGGATACGGTGCCGGTAGGAGGTCACGTTGACAACGAAGTCCTCCACTGTGTCGCCGCCGAACTTCCGTTGGAGTTCCTGGGCCGCCACGATGGCCACCATCTGTTCGGCCACCACCCCGGCGGCGGGCACCGCGCAGACATCGGAACGCTCCCGGAAGGCCACCTCCGGCTCCTTGGTAACCACGTTCACGGTGGGGAGCGGGCGCATCACCGTCGACAGCGGCTTCATCGCCACCCGTACCCGCATCGGTTGGCCGGTGGTCATGCCTCCCTCGATGCCCCCTGCCCGGTCGGTGTTGCGGAAGAACTCTCCGTCCTCGTAGTAGATCTCGTCGTGAGCGACTGAGCCCCGACGCCGGCACGACCGCAGACCGTCGCCGATCTCCACCGCCTTCATGGCCTGGATCGACATCAGCGCCTCCGCCAGGCGGGCTTCCATACGCCGGTCCCAATGGTCGTAAGAGCCGACGCCGGGCGGCAGGCCGTAGACCAGCACCTCCACCACACCCCCGAGCGTGTCGCGGTCCGATTTGGCCCGCTCGATCTCGGCGACCATCAACGCCTCGGCGTCGGTCCCGAACGCGCGCACCGATGATGCGTCGATGGAGGGCAGATCGTCGATGGTGGGCAGGTCCTCCGAGTCGGAGACGGCCTCGCCGATGGCGACCACATGGCTGACCACCGTGGCGCCGATGCTGGCCAGCAGTTGCTTGGCGAGGTAGCCGGCCACGGTACGGGCCGCGGTCTCGCGGGCCGATGCCCGCTCCAGGATGTTGCGGGCGTCCTTGGTGTCGTACTTGAGCATTCCCACCAGGTCGGCGTGCCCCGGCCGGGGGGTTGTCATGGGCCGCTTGGGAACGCCGGGGTCGGGCGACATCTCCTCCTGCCAGCGCGGCCACTCGGTATTGCGGATGATGACCGCCACCGGAGAACCGAGAGTCCGACCATGGCGTACCCCACCCATGATCTCCAGCTCGTCCTTCTCGATCTTCATGCGGGCGCCCCGCCCGTAACCGAGACGGCGCCGGGCCAGTTCGTACCCGAGACCCTGGCGCGACACCTCCAACCCGGCGGGAAGGCCTTCGACGATGGTGACCAACCCCGGCCCGTGAGACTCACCAGCAGTCAGAAAACGGAACATGCCCCGGATGCTACCCCGCCCCGACCCTGATACCGCGACGCCGCCCAGGCACCAGATTGGTCTGCCAAGCCTCTCAGGTCCGAAAGGTAGGCTTACCTGGCGCGAAAGTCTGTAGGGAGGCACGATTGTCGTTACGGGATGTCCTTGACACGGTACGGAACGGGCCAACTCCACCGAACGAGGAAACCGCCAAGTTCCAGATCATCGCGCCGGTCTTGCAGGGTCTCGGATGGGATCCGTTCTCCGGCACGGAGGTCCTGTTCGAGCATCCCGTCGAGACGGCCAAGGGCGGAGGCCGGGTCGACATCGCCCTCCGCGGCGATCGACGTTCCGTGGCTCACATCGAGATGAAGGCGCCGGGTAAGAACCTGAATCAGTACGTCAAGCAGGCACTCGGGTACGCGTTCGATGAAGGTGTACATATCTGTGCACTGACCACCGGGCTTGAGTGGAAGCTCTACCTGCCTCGTGAGGCCGTCCCGTCTGACCAGCGCCTCTTCACCACCCTCCGCCTAGAGCACGATCCCGTAGACCAGCTAGCCGAGGATCTCGAGACTTTTCTGGGCAAGCAGAACCTCCTGAGCGGCCGCTCCGAACGGCGAGCCAAGGAGGTACTGAAGGCACGCCGGCAAGCTCGCCACCTCAACACGAAGCTCCCCGAGATCTGGTCAAGGATGAAGCAAGGGCCGGACGAGAAGCTGGTCGAGTTGTTCATCGAAAGAGCTTACGAAGAACTGAACCTGCGACCTACCGCTGAGCAGGTGAAAGCCGTACTACGCGGCTCCAAAGTACCGACTGCGACTCCGTCCGATCCCACCAAGCCAGCTGTGCGGTCTCGACGGGGGAAGCAGGAGTCCCCAGACCCGAAGCAGAAGCGCCGTTCTCCAAAGAGAGGCGCAAAGATCGAGGCCTACGAGCTGTGGGGCGAACTACACGAAGCCAGCACATGGAAGCAACTGCTGGTCGGCGTAGCCGAGGCTCTATACCAGCGGCACGGCCGAGGCTTTGATCGCGTTCTGGATCTGCAGGGCAGAAAGCACCCGTACGCCTCTCGCAGCGAGGACGATGTCAGGGCCGCGAAAGTGGTCGGAACATCCGGGATCTACCTGCACACAAATCTCTCATCCGCCATGATCAAGCGGCGATCGAACGAGTTGCTCGAGTTGTTCGGATATTCGGCGGAGGACCTCAGGGTCGAAACCCGGACTGACTAACACAACGGATCGAGGCGGCCTCCTGAACGGTTCTGTCCAGGAGGCCGCCTCCGGATGTGGCGAACCGATCTCGTCGGGCTCAGCTCCCCGAGCGCTCAGCCCCGTGGCCGCGGGACTGTTCCCGGCCCTCGCCACCACTATGACCGCCGGACCGTTCCCTGCCTTCGCCGCCTTCCGAACCCTCACCACCGGATCTGTGCTCGCCGGAACCCTCGGCGCCGCTCGGGCCTACCTCGGCGTGCGGGCTCCAGCCGTCGAAGGGCGTGGTCGTGGCCGGTAGGAGGACATAGGCCATCTCGCCCGGTCCCAGGTTCACAGGGTTGGTCGGGCCGAGCTCGACACCATTGGAGAGATGCACCTCCACCCGGACCCTGTCCAGGACGTCGTCGGTCACATTCTCAACGGCCCCGACAAACGCGTTGGAAGCAGGGTCGTAGGCCATGACCAGCCGGGCACCGGTACGAACCTCGTCGAAGACGTCGGTCAACGCCAACCGGCTGCCCGACTCCTCACCGACACCACCCTCGGAACCCTCGGCGCCTTCACCGGCCTCGAAGCCTTCAGGCCCCTCGGCGTTGCCCGTGGCGGCCTTCTTGACGGCAGCAGTGGCTCGATGCTCGCCGGAACCTTCGCCGGCCATAAAGCCTTCCGAGCCCTCGGAACCTTCCGATCCCTCACCGCCGGGGCCGTGCTCACCCGAACCCTCGGCACCGGCGGAACCCACCTCGGCGTGCGGGCTCCAACCATCGAACGGAGTCGCGGTGGCGGGAAGCATGACATCGACCACCTGACCCGGTGCCAGGTTCACCGGAGTGGTCGGACCGAGTTCCACACCATTGGAGAGATGCACCTCCACGCGCACCCTGTCCAGTACTCCGGCGGTCACGTTCTCCACCGTCCCGACGAACGCGTTGGAGGCCGGGTCGTAGGCCATGACCAGCCGGGCGCCCGCACGAACCTGATCGAACGTATCCGTCAAGGCCAACCGGCTGCCCGACTCCTCACCGAGACCTGCGGAGGCCCCGGGACCTTCCGAAGCCAGACCCGTCTCGGAACCCTCGGCGCCTTCCGAACTCTCTCCACCAGGTCCGTGCTCACCGGACCCCTCGGCACCGCCGGAACCCACCTCAGCGTGTGGGCTCCAACCGTCGAATGGCGTGGCGGTGGCCGGAAGCCTGACGTCGACGATGTCGCCCGGCGCGAGGTCCAGCGGGGTGGTCGGACCGAGCTCCACACCGTTGGAGAGATGCACCTCCACGCGGACCCTGTCCAGGACGTCGGTCGTCACGTTCTCCACAGCGCCTACAAACGTGTTGGAGGCCGGGTCGTAGGCCATGACGAGACGGGCGCCGGCACGAACCTGATCGAAGGTATCGGTCAACGCCAACCGGCTACCCGATTCCTCCCCGAGACCACTCTCGGCGCCGCCGGCGCCGACTTCCTGGATCGCCGACGCACCTCCACTGTTCGCGTAGGCATCGCTTCCACAGGCCGCCAATCCAACGGCGACGGCGGCGGAAGCCACCCCGGCCCCAAGCCACCGGACCCACTTGAAGGCCCTACGCTCCGAAGATGCTCCAGACTCGATCTGCCGGCTCTCTGGGCGTTCCTGATTACGCATGATCTTCTCCTTATCGCTGGACGATCAATGTCGAGCCATCGTGCGTATCCAGCCTTTGAGGTTCCTGAAGGCCACCTGAGAGTTAGCTGAGAACCCGGGACGCTTCCAGCCGGCTCCGCGAGGAATGGCGTCAAGCCGTAACCACCGTGACGGTCCCGCCGGGATCGGCTAAGCGCCTACCCTGTCCGTCTGTTCACACTCGGCATATGGCATACTCAACTAAGTACTGAAATAAACGTCTGATAAATGGCAGATGTCAGGGTGAGGCGCGGCTACCCTGAGAACCGGGATGACGAGCTTCCTGGTCAGGGGTCCGACCCGGCTGCACGGGCACTTCGAGCCGTCGGGCAATAAGAACGCTGCTCTACCCATAATCGCCGCCTGCCTCCTGACCGAAGAACCGGTCACATTGCACAACGTGCCGCTCATCGGTGACGTCAAGTCCCTGCTCCTCATTCTTGAGGGCATGGGGGCGTCGATCACCAGTCCCGAGCCGGGGACCTTGCAAATCCACTGCAACGGCATGACCAGTTCGGAAATCTCCGAGGAGCAGGCCAGCATCATCCGGGCTTCCATCCTGCTGGCCGGCCCTTCCCTGGCCCGCTTCGGCGAGGTCAACCTCCCCCCACCGGGTGGTGACGTGATCGGGCGGCGCCGGATCGATTCCCACGTGCATGCTCTCGAGGGACTCGGCGCCTCCTACAGCTTCTTGAACGGTCACCGGTTCCGGGCCGGAACGCTCAAGGGATCGGTGGTGTTCATGGACGAGCCTTCCGTGACCGGCACCGAGAACCTGATCATGGCTTCCGTGCTCGCCGAGGGTCACACGACCATCGAGAACGCCGCCTGCGAACCGCACGTCCAGGACCTGTGCCACTTCCTCAACACCCTCGGCGCCCGCATCACCGGCATCGGCAGCAACATCCTCCAGATCGACGGCGTGGAGCGCTTGGGCGGCGGCGAGCACACCATCTGCCCCGACCACATCGAGGTTGGGAGCATCATGGCGCTGGCTGCCGTGACCCGATCCCCCATCACCATCGGTGGGTACCTGCCGGAGATGAACAAGCCGATCGATCTGGGCTGGGCTCGCCTGGGCATCAAGTACGACGCTCTGCCGGACGGCATCGCCCAGATGCGCTTCAACGGACCGCTCAACGTGCTACCCGACCTCGGCGGCGCCACCCCCAAGATCGAGGACGGGCCGTGGCCGTCCTTCCCGGCCGATCTGACCAGCATCGCCTTGGTGGCCGCCACCCAGGCCTACGGTTCGATCCTCATCCACGAGAAGATGTTCGAATCGAGAATGTTCTTCGTGGACCGCCTGATCGTCATGGGCGCCCAGATAGTGCTGTGCGATCCTCACCGGGCGGTGGTTATGGGACCCAACAAGCTGACGGCCAGCACCATGTCCAGCCCCGACATCCGCGCCGGGATGGCGCTTCTCATCGCGGCGCTGGTAGCGGAGGGAGAGAGCGTGATCCACAACGCCGAGCAGATCGAGCGAGGTTACGAGAGCATCGACAGCCGGCTCGGCGTCATGGGCGCCGACATCCGGCGGATCGACTAAACGGCCGCGGCTCTACGCGCCGCGTGGGTCCCAGGTGAAGTAACGGGTGATGATCACCATCCCGAACACCAGCCAGAGGCCCATCACCCCCAAGTGCTCCCACCCGATTATCGCCCCTTCGTGGAACGGGTCGAATGCCTCACGGAACGGTCCGGCAAAGTGCTTCAGCGGAAAGACATCGCCCAGGATGACCAGCCACTGCGGCGCATCGTCCAGCGGGATGAAGATCCCCGAAACGAAGGCCATCGGCAGGAACACCCCGTTGGCGGCGGCGGGGGATGAGTCGGCGTTCCTGAGCGACGCGCACACCGCCAGGCCGAGCGCCGAGAACGTGGCGATCCCCACCACGAAGACCAGCAGGGCGCTGCCGAGGTTGTCCCACACCATCCGGAAGTCGAAGAAGGCCCACCCCAGGACGAACATCAGGCCCACCGACAGCACGGCCATCCAGACACCGGAGCCGATCCGGCCCGCCATGTAAATCCAAGCGGGGAGGGGCGTGCCCCGGACCCGTTTGAGAATCCCCTGGTCCCGGGCGTAGGACACTCCGATCGCCAGGTTGGTGAACGATGAAGAAACCGCGGCGAACACGGCCATGGCAGGTGCGAAGAACTGGGCGAAGCTGTAGCCGCTCCACTCTTGATCCCCGAAGATGACGCTGAACAGCACCAGGAAGATGACCGGCAGCGCCAGGGTGAAGAAGGCGGCGGCCGGCGTCCGCCAGAACAGCCGGTTGTTGTGGCGGATCTGACCCCAAACGAGGGACAGGTAACGGGCTGCGCTCATGATGGCCGGCTCCCGGTCCCGGTCTCGCCCACGATATCGAGGTAGACGTCCTCGAGGCTGGGCCGGGTCACTTCCAGGCCGCCCAACTCGATCTCCCGCTCCGTGGCCCAACTGGTCAGCGCCAGCAGATCGGCGGTCACCGAGGTCGACCTGTAGGTCACGGTATGGCCGGTCATGACCGGTCCGCCTTCCAATCCAGGAAGCCCGTCCGCGCCGTCCACGGTGAACGAGATAGTGCTGAAGGCCCGGCCCTCGCCGAGCGTGTCGGCCGTTCCCTCCGCGACTATGGAACCTCCGGCCAGAACGATGATCCGATCCGCCAGATGCTGGGCCTCGTCGAGGTAATGGGTGGTGAGCAGGATGGTCTTGCCGAGGTTGGTCAAGCCTTCGATCATCGCCCACGACCTGCGGCGGGCCGACGGATCGAACCCCGTCGTGGGCTCGTCCAGGAACACCAGTTCGGGATCCCCGGCCAGTCCCAGTGCGAGATCAAGCCGGCGCTTCTGCCCGCCGGAGAGGGTCTTGATGCGTGAATCGGCCTTGCCGTCCAGCCCTACCAGGTTGATCAGGTCGTCTGTCGGCAGCCGGCGGGAGTAGGACCGGGCGTAGATGTCGATGGCCTCCCGGACCGTCAGCACCACCTCGATCCCGGTCTCCTGGAGGACGATTCCGATCCGGTCGCGAAACTCCCTCCCCCCGGACGCCGGATCGTGGCCCAGCACGCTGATCGCGCCGCCGTCCGCCCGCCGGTAGCCCTCCAGGATCTCCACCGCGGTGGTCTTGCCGGCGCCGTTCGGCCCGAGGATCGCGAGCACTTCGCCCTCATTGACCGTGAAGCTGACGCCGGCGAGCGCGGTGACGGGACCGTAGCTCTTGGTCAGGCCTTCGACGGTGATTGCTGGGGACATGTTCGATCCGGAAGAGAGGATGCGGAGACGATACCCACCTTGAGTTTGTATCGCAAACCACGTGATCGGAGCGAAGGTGATCGGTGGCCAGGCCCGGCGTCGATCCGGGGACCTCTGCTTTTTCAGAGCAGCGCTCTACCGACTGAGCTACCTGGCCGCTCGTAACGAGAACCGTCTCCGCGGAGGGTGCTGAAAGAGACAGGGATGGGTTGGCGTGCGATTCCCTGACCTGCGATCTTCCAGCCGGCTGTCGGGCCAACCGGACGTCTCTCAGTACCCTCCGAGCGGCTGGTTCTCGTTGGCGGGGACGACGGGATTTGAACCCGCGACCTCCGGCTTGACAGGCCGGCGTGAACTCCAGGCTTCACCACGCCCCCGTACCGCCCACCAGGTTAACCCGCTCCCGCACCAGAAGCCAGAGAACCGGGTGGAGCCCGAGAGTATAGGGCTGTCCGGATCGTTCCCGACGATCCCGTCCTACCGGGACTGCGTTCTCGACGGCTCAGTCGAGGGCCGAAGCCATCACCTCTAACAAGACGTCCACATCATGGTCGTCCACGTCGAGATGGGTAACGATACGGCAGGACCGCTCATCCCGGGGCGAGATGAGCACGCCCGCCCCACCGGCGGTCTCGATCAGCTCCGCCGAACCGGGTCCGTCCGGGGCCGTCCGGAATACCACGATGTTCGTCTCCACCGGTAACACGCTCTCCACCCGGGCCATCCCGGCGAGGGCGGCCCCGATGCGTGCCGCCCGGGCATGGTCATCGGCCATCCGCTCGACATGATGGTCGAGTGCGTACAGGCCCATCGCGGCGAGGATTCCGGACTGGCGCATCGCCCCACCCCACTGCTGCTTCCATCGCCAGGCCCGATCGATGAAGTCCCGGCTGCCGGCCATGACCGCCCCCACCCCTGCTCCAAGGCCCTTGGTGAGGTCGATCCAGACGCTGTCCATACCCTCGGCCATACGAGCCGCCGGGATTCCGGTTGCCACCATCGCATTCAGCAGGCGGGCCCCGTCCATGTGGGTGAGGAGGCCCGCCCCGTGAGCCACCCCGGCCACCTCGTCAATGATCTCGATAGGCCATATCGCCCCGCCGGCCAGGTTGGCGGTCTGCTCGATCGACACCAGCCGGGAGGGAGGCCTGTACCGGGACTTGGGTCGGATGGCCCGAGCGACCTGCTCACCCGTGAACCTCCCGTGATCCCCGCCGAGAGGGTGGACCATGGCGCCGGCCAGGGCAGCCGGGCCACCCGACTCGAAACCGATGATGTGGCTACTCCAATGCGCGATCACCTCGTCGCCGGGATCGACGTGGACCTTGATGGCGATCTCGTTGCACATGGTGCCTGACGGCAGGAACAGGGCCGCTTCCTTGCCCAGCAACTCAGCAACCCGATTCTCCAGCCTGGCGGTGGTGGGGTCGGTGCCCAGCTGCTCGTCTCCGACCTCGGCGTCCAGAACCGTGGCCCGCATGGCCGCGGTCGGCTTGGTCTGAGTGTCGGACTGGAAGTTGTGCATCGCGCCCTCCCTGAGAGGTCCTGGGAAGCGTCCCGTTGTCCCGGCGGTCCCCGGCATGATCCCAGGCCGGTGGACAGAGGAGCAAGATCACTGCCCGTGGTTCTCGTGTCCCGAGTCCCCGGTCCGCCTGTGCCCCGTCAGACCCGCGCGGAAGGCGTCCATGGCGCTACTGCCTGTTTACCACCTGGGCACGTTCGGGACCGACCGATATCCGGCTCACCGGAAGACCGACCTGATCCTCGATGAACTCGATGTAACGGCGGGCCGGGCCGGGGAGGTCATTGAAGCGCCGGGTACCCGTGATGTCCTCGTCCCAGCCCTCGAGTTCCTCGTAGATGGGAGAGCAGTTGTAAAGAACCCGCTGCTGGCGGGGGAACTCGGAATAGGTGTCACTCCCCGACCGGTAGCCGGTGGCGGCCCGGATCGTCTCGAAACCGGACAGTACGTCGAGCTTGGTGATGAAGAGCTCGGTGAGCGAGTTGACCCGGCGGGCATAGCGGAGGGCCACGAGGTCGAGCCAGCCGCAGCGCCGGCGCCTTCCCGTCACCGTGCCGTACTCCCCGCCCACGTCCACCATGCGATCACCCGGTTCGTCAAAGAGCTCGGTGGGGAAGGGACCGCTGCCGACCCGTGATATGTAGGCCTTGGCCACGCCCACCACCCGGTCCAGCATCTTGGGACCGACTCCGGCGCCGACCGCCGCTCCTCCGGCGGTGGGGTTGGAGGAGGTGACGAACGGGTAGGTGCCGTGGTCGATATCGAGCAGAGTGCCCTGCGCTCCTTCGAAGAGCACCTCCTTCCCGTCCGCCAGGGCCTCCCAGATCAGTAGGGAGGTGTCATCCACCATCGGTAGGAGCCGGTCTGCATACCGGAGGTACTCGTCCACGATTCCCGATGATTTCATCGGGAGCTGGTTGTAGACCCGGGTGAGGATCTTGTTCTTCTCGGTCAGGACGGTCTCCAGCTTGTCGGCGAAGATGGCCGGGTCGAAGAGATCCTGTACCCGGATTCCGGTGCGGGCGATCTTGTCGGTGTAGGCAGGCCCGATCCCCCGCTTGGTGGTCCCGATCCGGTTGCGGCCCAGGTAGCGCTCCATGACCGTGTCCAGCTTGCGGTGGTAGGGCATGATCAGATGGGCGTTGCCCGAGATGCGGAGCCGGGACGGGTCGATACCCCGTTCCACCAGCATGGACATCTCCGCCAGTAACACCTGGGGATCGATGACCACCCCGGAGGCGATGACCGGCGTAACCCCCGGATACATGACCCCCGACGGCACGAGTGACAGCGCGAAACGCTCCGAACCGACCACGATCGTGTGGCCGGCGTTGTTACCGCCCTGGTAGCGGACCACGTAGTCGGCATCCCGGGCGAACAGGTCGGTTACCCGGCCCTTGCCCTCGTCGCCCCACTGGGCACCCAACACCACCGTTACAGGCATGGCCTAGGAGGGTACTGAAAAATGTCCAGTTGGCCCGACTTCGACGACTAACCCCTGTCAGGGCATCGCAGGCCAACCAATCCCCGTCTCTTTCAGCACCCTCATACCGGCTGCCTACAACCATTTGTCATGGCTCTCACTCCCGGCTCGCGCCAACCGCCGTCTCCGATACGTCCAGTGGTCGGTCTGTGTCCCCGAGGGGGAAGATCGTCTGGTCGGGCAACGTATGCTGGAGCGAGATGGCTACGGCACGGATCAGCAGGGAAGAGCGACGGCGTCGGTTAGTGAGGCGCCACCATCTGCATCCCGATCATCCGGCCGCTTCGGCCACTGAGGCGGCCAGACGCCTGGTCGGCCTGCATTCCAGCGATCCGACCACCGTTTTCCTCTCGGCCCGGGCCCGCGTGCCGGGGCTCACTGTCACCGACCTCGAGCGGGAGCTCTATGACCGGCCGAGCCTGTTCCGGGTACTCGGGATGCGGCGCACCCTGTTCGCCGTCCCGACCGAACAGGTACCGCTGCTCCGGCATGGCTGCGCGCTCAAGCTGGCGCCGGCCGAACGGAAACGCCTGGTCGGATACCTGGAGGGCCAGGACCTGGCGCGAGACGGCGAGGCCTGGGTCCGGAGAGTGTCCGATGCGACCGTGGAGGCCATTGCCAGGCGCGGCGAAGCGGCCGCCATGGAGCTGCGCGAGGACGTGCCCGAACTCAAGTTGACCCTCGAGTTCGGGAAGGGCAAGAAGTGGGGCGGGACGGTGGGGGTCTCGACCCGGGTGCTCTTCCTCCTGGCCTGCGAAGGGCGGATCATCCGGGCCCGGCCCCGGGGATCCTGGATCAGCGGGCAGTACCGCTGGACCACTACGACCGGGCTGATTCCAGGTGGCATCCCCGACCTCGACGGGGCCGAGGCGCGCGCGAAGATCCTGGGACTGTGGTTGCGGACCTACGGACCGGGGACGATGGCCGACCTGAAGTGGTGGTCGGGATGGCCCCTCCGGGATGTGCGCGCCGCCCTCGCGTCTCTCGCCGTCTCCGAGGTGGAGACTGACGAAGGACCCGCCCACGTCCTCGCGGACGACCTGGAACCAACCCCACCATCCGAGCCCCGAGCGGCCCTGCTGCCGTCGCTCGACTCCACCGTCATGGGATGGCGGGACCGGGACTGGTACCTGGGTGACCACGCCGGGCCCCTCTATGACCGCAACGGGAACGCCGGGCCGACCGTGTGGTTAGGCGGGAGAGTGGTCGGCGGGTGGGCCCAGGCCAAGGACGGCCGCATCCGATACCGCCTGCTGGAAGACATCGGCGGTGAAGGAGAGGCCGATGTAGCCCGGATAGCGGCGCATCTCGAGGACTGGATGGGCCCGACTCGGGTCACACCCCGGTTCCGGACACCGCTGGAGAGGGAGCTCGCCGGCTGACGCGGCACAGCTAACGGCGTCCGAGGTGCCCGAGGCCGCTAAACCCCTTCTCAAAACACGGTGCCAGGGGTAATCTCTCCCCCATGCCCCGGATCAGAGCCGCCAGCATCGCGGAACACAAGGTGATCACCCGCGCCTTGATCCTCGACAAGGCCCAGGAACTCTTCGCCACCTGGGGGTACGAGGACACTTCGTTCGGAGACATCGCCGCCGGCGTGGGGATGGGCCGCACCACGCTCTACGACTACTTCACGGACAAGGACGACCTGCTGGCCTCTCTCGTGGAGGAGACCCTGCCACCGACGATCCGCAACCTGATATCCCAGATTCCCACCGACCACACGCCTGTGGAGCGTTTGCAACACCTGGTGGTGGTCACCCTCGAGTTCCTGGCCACCGAGCCCACCCTGGGCCGGTTGCTTCACCGGGAGGTGCACAAGCTCTCAGAAGCCGCTCGGCAGAGGGTGGCCATAGCCCACCAGTCGCTGGCGCGGGAGTTCGTGGACACGTACCGGGCCGGTGTGGAGGCCGGTGAGCTGAAGAGGCTCCCGCCAGGTCTCGCCGGTCGCTTTCTCAACGACATGATCATGTCCGCCGCGCAGGCGCTGATCGATGCCGACGACCCCGGGACGGCACTGCCGACCGTGGCCGGAGCGATGACCGACCTCATGTTCAACGGACTGGCCGATCGTGAGGCCCGTCGACCGTTCCGGGAAGTGGCGGCGGGCCCACCGCGGGCAGAGTTGAGGGAGTTGCGAGGGTGACCGGCGCCGGCTCCGACCATCCTCTCCTCGTCCGCGAACTCTCCCAGCTCGAGTTCGTCCGGCGGGTGCTGGCCCAGGCCGAGCGCGAGCGCACCCCCCTGCTGGAGCGGGTCAGATACATAGCGATCGTGAGCGAGCTGATCGACGAGATCTACCAGGTGCGGGTGGCCGAGCTCGAGGAGAAGGTGGACGCCGGCTTCGAGGGATTGCATAGAGCGGGCATGTCGGCGCCGGAGCTGCTGGACCGGATCCGCTCGGTGGTCTCCGAGATATGCGAGCAACAGAGCCGGGTATTCCGCGCCGAGCTGCAGCCCGCGTTGGACCGCCTCGGCATCCATATCCTGCTGTGGGATGCGCTGGACGAGACCGACCGGGCGTACCTCCATCGAGTGTTTCACGACCAGGTGTATCCGGTTCTGACCCCATTGGCAGTCGATCCGGCCCATCCCTTCCCGTACATATCGAACCTGTCCATGAACCTGGCGGTCATGGTCAAGGAGACCGAGACCGGGGAGCAACGCTTCGCCCGGGTGAAAGTCCCGCCCATCCTGCCGCGGTTGATCGAGCTTCCTGCCCAGCGCGGGTTCGTTCCGCTCGAACAGCTGATCTCCGCCTACATCGATGAGTTGTTCCCGGGCATGCATGTTTCCAAGTGCCATCCCTTCCGGCTCACCCGGAACACCGACTACGAGCTGGCCGAGTTCGAGACCAACGACCTTCTAGCGGCGCTGAAGTCCGAGATCGGCCGCAGGCGTCGCGGCCAGGTGATGCGGTTGGAGGTGGAGCGGGACATCGACCCCGACGTGCTGGACCTCCTCATGCGGGAACTGGAGATCAAGGACCGCCATGTCTATCGCATTGCCGGCATGCTGGATCTCGGATCGCTGACGACTCTGGCCGATCTGGACCGGCCGGAACTCCGCTGGAAACCGTTCCCGCCGGTAGTGCCGGCCGGTCTCTCCGCCGAGCGCTCCTTCTTCGACCTCATCAGCGAGAGAGACCTGATCGTCCATCACCCCTACGAGTCGTTCGCCGCCTCGACCGCTGAATTCGTGCGCGAAGCCGCCCATGACCCCCAGGTGCTGGGTATCAAGCAGACGCTGTACCGCACTTCGTCGGACAGTTCCATCGTCCGCTCGCTGGTCACCGCCGCCGATTTGGGCAAGCAGGTCGTGGCGCTGGTGGAACTGAAGGCCCGCTTCGACGAGGAGCGCAACATCGAGCGGGCCCTGGCTCTGGAAGAAGCCGGCGTGCATGTGGTCTACGGGCTGGTGGGGCTCAAGACCCACGCCAAGCTCTGCCTCGTGGTTCGCCAGGAGGAGGGCCGCCTGGCCCGCTACGTCCACACATCCACCGGAAACTACAACGAGAAGACCGCCCGGATGTACGAGGATGTGGGCCTGTTCACCAAGGATCCGCAGATCGGGGCCGATGTCAGCGACCTCTTCAACCACATGACCGGCTACAGCAAGCAGAAGTCCTACCGGAAGCTGGTGGTGGCGCCGACCGAACTCCGCGATCACTTCCTCGAGCTCGTCCGCCGCGAGTCCGAGTACGGAGACGGGCACATCGTGGCCAAACTCAACGGCCTCGTGGACGAACGGATGATCAACGCCCTCTACGAAGCCTCCCAGGAGGGCACCCGGATAGACCTGATCGTCCGAGGGGTGTGCAGCCTGCGGCCCGGAGTCCCCGGACTGAGCGAGAACATCACCGTGCGGTCCATCGTGGGCCGGTTCCTGGAACACTCTCGCATCCTCCGGCTCGGACGGCCGGAACGCGGGTTCCTGTACTACATCGGCTCGGCCGACCTGATGCCCCGCAACCTCGATCGCAGGGTCGAAGCCCTGTTCCCGGTTGAGGATCCGGAGGCCCAGCGTCGGCTCGAGGAGATCCTCGACCTCTGCAGGGCAGATGACCACCTGTCGTGGGTGCTCCAACCGGACGGTACCTACGAGCCCCGGGGCCAGAAGCGAGGTCTCGACCTCCACCAAGCGCTCATGGATCTGGCCCTGGAACGATCCCGCACCGCCCGGAACCGGTGATCCGATGCCCGACCTGATGCTGCTCAGGCATGCCAAGTCGGACTGGACGGCGCGCTACGGCGCCGATCAGAACCGCCCTCTCAACAAGAGAGGGGTCCGGTCGGCCCGCGCTGTCGGCGAGTTCGTCGCCCGCTACCAACTGACGCCCGAGTTGGTGCTCGCCTCGCCGGCCGTCCGCACTCGAACCACGGCCGAACTGGCCGCCGAAGCCGGAGGATGGAGCAGCGCCATCGAGGTTGTTCCAAAGCTCTACGGTGCCGGTCCTGGAGATGTCCTCCAACTGGTTCAGGAGGTATCCGGAGTGGAACGCCTCATGGTGGTCGGGCACGAGCCCACCATGTCGGGCGTGCTGGAATACCTGACCGGACACCAGATCCGGGTTACCACCGCCACGCTGGCCTACATGCGTTCCCGGTATGTCTCCTGGTCAGATCTGGACCGTGGCACGGCCCGGCTGGAGCTGCTGATCAGGCCCCGCCTGCTGCTGGATTGAGACCTGATCGACCACAGACGGGACCGAAGTCTCGGGCTGGGAGCGTCATAGCGGTGTCCACTCCCTTGACACCGCGCCTGTCTCAAAAACGTGATGGGGTGGTCAGTCGAGGGAACGTATCACCGTATCGACTATCCGGGCCACGGATGGGATGGTGGCATCCTCCAGGATGTCGGAAGCGGGCAGGGGTATGTGGTCCGTCGTGATCCGCACCACCGGCGAATCGAGATCGTAGAAGGCCTCCTCGGCGATGATCGACACCACCTCGGCGCCCCATCCGCACAGCCGGGGGTTCTCCTCGACCGTGAACACCCGCCCGGTCTCGGCCACCGTCGAGAGGATGGTCCGGGTGTCCAGGGGCACCAGGCAGCGCAGGTCGACCACGGTCGCTTCGATCCCTCGGGCGGACAGTTCATGGGCGGCCTGCAGGGCCTTGGGGACCATGGCTGCCAGCGCCAGGATGGTGGCGTCCGAGCCGGACCGCACCACCGATGCCTCGCCCAACCGCCCGACCAGCTCGCCGTCCGGCACTTCTCCCCTGCTGGCGAACAGGCCCTTGTGCTCGAAGAAGATCACCGGATCGGGATCCCGGACCGAGGCGGCCATCAGAGCGATCACGTCCCTCGGGGTGGAGGGCGCCACCACCTTGAGGCCGGGTACCGACATGGCCCAGTTCTCCAGGCTCTGGGAGTGCTGGGCGCCGAACCGCACCCCGCCTCCGTTGGCGGTCCGGATGACCAGCGGCAGAGCAACCTGGCCGTCGGTCATGTACCTGGTCTTGGCGATCTGGTTGGCCACCAAGTCCCAGCAGGTTGCCAGGAAGTCCGAGAACATGATCTCGGCCACCGGCCTGAGGCCGTTCATGGCGGCGCCCATCACCGCACCGATGATCGCCTCCTCCGAGATGGGGGTGTCTCGGACCCGCCGCTCGCCGAAGCGCTCCAGCAGGCCGGGCGTTGTCTTGAAGACCCCGCCGGCGGCCGCGACGTCCTCGCCGATCAGGTATACGGTGTCATCGCGCTCCATCTCCTGGGCCAGCGCCCTGGCCACCGCTTCGCGATAGGTGATCAGTTCCGCCATCGCGATCCTCCGTCCGCCCATACCTCGGTGGCGATGGAGTCGACCGAGGGTTCGGGCGCGGCCTTGGCCTCCGCCACGGCGGCTTCGATCCACAACTCGACCGACTGGTCAATTTCCTCCAACTGCTCCTCCGACACTCCGGCATCGGCCAGCCTGGCCCGGTACATGGGGATGGGATCCCGAGCGAGCCACCGCTGGACCTCTTCGTCCGGCCGGTAGGTACCCGGATCGGCCCGGGAGTGGCCACCGTGCCGGTAGGTGACCGCTTCGACAAGGCTGGGCCCTCCTCCTTCGCGGGCTCGGGCCAGGACATCCGAAGCCGTCTCGTACATCTCGTCCGGGTCGTTGCCGTCCACCAGCAAGCCCTCCAGCCCGTAGGCGGCCGCCCGGTCGGCGGCAGGACGCTCCACGGCCGTGACCGACCCGATCGGCGTGTACTCCATGTACAGGTTGTTCTCGCAGACGAACACCACCGGCAGATCCCACACCACCGCCAGGTTGAGCGCCTCGTGGAAGGCCCCGATGTTGGTGGCGCCGTCGCCGAAGAAGCACACCGCCACCTGGCCGGTGCCCCGCTCCACGGCGGCCCAGGCGGAGCCGACGGCGATAGGTAGGTGGGCGCCCACAATGGCATAGGATCCCATCGCCCCGGTCGGCGCCCATGTGAGGTGCATCGAGCCGCCCTTGCCGCCACACACACCCTCCGACCTACCGAGCAGCTCCGACATCAGCCGGCCGGGCGGGGCGCCCCGGAGAAGTGTGTGGTTGTGACCCCGGTAGGTGCAGAAGGTGAGATCATCGGCCCGCATAGCGGCGGCGAAACCGGCGGCGACGGCCTCCTGACCGATCCCCAGGTGGGAGGTTCCCTTGACCAGACCCTCCAGGAACAGCTGGTGGGCGAACTCCTCGAAGCGGCGCGCCTCGAGCATCATACGGTAGACACGGAGGCGCGTGTCCACGTCAGGGCCGGCACCGACTGCGACGTTCATTCTGCTCTCACCCGTTCCGAGATCGCTGAGACAATCGGTCGATACTACCCATGCGGGCGCCGCTCGCCGGCCGGATGGCGGTCGCCCACGGATCGATCAGGGTCTTGATGCGCTCCGGCCGGCCCTCCGTCATCGGCAGAAGGCCGTCGGTGACCAACTGCTCGAGAGGAAGGGCGATCGGCGCTACATCGGACCAGCCCTGAGGCCGGGAGGCGACGAGGGAGGCGGCGTCGGCGAAGTCGGCCTCGAAGACTTGGGCTCGGGTGCCCACCAGCCGGATCTCACGGAGGGTGATCCGCCGCATGTCGATGGTCACCGGGTGGGCGCCGAGTCCGACCCGGACCACGCGGCCCCTGGGCCGCACCATGTCGAGGGCAGCGGCCAGCACCGCCTGAGAGCCGGTAACTTCGTAGACCACCGACACCGGACTGCCGGCGTGCTCCAGCACTAAGGGCACCGGTGAGGAGTCGGAAGCCGCCCGCAGCACGGCTGATACTCCGAGAGCCTCCGCCACGGCGAGCCGGGCCGGGTCGAGGTCGACGGCCAGCACGTCGGCGCCCAGCTGCGCGGCGGCGTAGGCCAGGAACGCTCCGACCCCACCCACGCCCAGGACCACCGCCGTCTCGCCGGGCCGGAGTCTGCCCTGCCGGAGGGCATGAAGCGCCACCGACATGGGCTGGACGAGAGCAGCCCCGTCGTGGTCGAGGCCGAGCCGTCCCACCTCCAGACAAGCTGCCGAACCGGCGACCACGTACCGGGCGAGACCACCGTGCCCGTCAATGCCGAGCGTGAAGTACGTGTCGCAGAAATTGCTGGTCCCGGCCCGGCATGCCTCACAGGCGCCACAGGAAATCCCGGCCACGCAGGCCACCAGGTCACCCGTCGCGAAACCGTCTACCGCCGGCCCGAGGTCCACGACCCGGCCGCCGAACTCGTGACCCAGGATGATCGGGCCCTGATGACCCGACACCGGATGGCGTTGGTCCAAGGGCGTCAGGATGGGACCGCCGTCCCACTCCAGCGCGTCGGTGCCACAGATTCCGGA
>WTGI01000059.1 GCA_011523635.1 Acidimicrobiia bacterium | reverse complement strand
CACGAAGGTCGAGGTCCGTTCGCTGATGGGCACCGGCGTCCCGGCCACCGCCTTCTCCCGACCGGCGACATGCCGTCGCCGACCGGCATGGAACGAACCTGGTTCGGAGACTCCTGGTTCGAGACCCCGGTCTACCAGCGCTCGGAGCTACCGGGGGCCGCGGAACTGGCCGGACCGGCCATCGTCCTGGAGGACGCGTGTACCACCCTCGTGCCGCCGAGCTGGACCGCCACCGTGTCGGGGCACGGGCACCTCGTCCTGAGGCGGTCGTGAGGTGATCATGTCAAGGCAGTCCAATCTACGATGAAGGCACACCCCGACCCCGTCCGAAGCGGAACCGGGTATCCGCACACGAGCAGTCCAGTCTTGGAGGTACGGAAACCATGAGAATCCAGGTCATCAACCCGATGGGGGTTGACGTGTACAACCCGATGGTCGAAGAGGCCATCGCAAGAGCCACTGCGCCCGACACGAAGGTCGAGGTCCGTTCGCTGATGGGCACCGGCGTCCCGGCCACCGCCTTCCTTCCGGCCCACTCGCTCATGATGAACCAGCTGCTCACCCAGGTCGAGACGGCGGAACGGGACGGGTTCGACGCGGTCGTGATCGCCTGCGCCGCCGACCCCGGCGTGGAGGACGCCAAGGACCTGGTCGACATCCCGGTGACGGGACCGATGGAGGCGGCAGTGGCGGCCGGTCGCGCGTTCGGCCATCTGGCGGTCGTCTGCCCCCGCATCGAGAGCGGCGAGGGTGAGAACCTTCCCCAGAACGCCAACTGGGTACGCCGGCTGATCCATCGGTACGGCGCCGAGTCCATCTTCGCCGGGGTGATCTCGGCGCCCAGCGGCCATCCCCCTGCAGACGAGGTGAACCGGCTGCTGGCCGAGGATCCGCCGGGCCTGCGGGCCGCGGTCCGGGCCGAGATGGAAGTCTCCGCCACCACCACCGCTCTGGAAGCGGCGGAGCGGGCCTTCCGCGACCTCGACGCGGAAGTTATCTTCTTCGCCTGCACCCTGTGGTCGGGCCTGCTGGGCCCCATCCGCGAACAGGTTCCGGCGCGGGTGCTCGATCCGCTCATCACTCCCGTTCTCTACGCGGAGATGCTGGCCAGGACGGGGAACAGCTAACTAGTGGTCTAACCATCGGTCGCTTCCCGAGTCCCGAGCTTTATTCGGTCATCGAACGGTTGGAGCGGTCCGAGTTAACAAACCCAACAAGGGAGGAAAGCAAATGAACAGAACGAGATCGGCTGTCCGGCTCCGCCTGATTGCCGTCTTCGCCGCGCTGGCGCTGGTAGTGGCGGCGTGCGGTTCGGACGATGCGGAGCCGGAGAGCACGCCTGCGACCACGGCTGCGCAAGCCACGACCGCCACGACGGCGGCGGCTGCCACCGAAGAGGCGCCGGCCGAAGAAACGATGGAGGAGCCTGCCGAAGAGGCGCCGGCCGAAGAAACGATGATGGAGGAGCGGGTGCTCACCATCGGCGTTCCCGGCGACATCGAGACTCTCGACCCGTGTTGCGCCAACTTCATCAGGGCCCACGAGGCGCTGCTAATGGTCTACGACGTTCCGGTGATCCACCCCATCGTCGAGCAGAACGGCGCGATGGTCGGGGATGCGGACAACCTGCTGCCCCGCTACTTCGAGTCGTGGGTCGAGCACGATGACGGCCTGACGTTCACCATCAAGGTGCGGCAGGGCATGACGTTCGACGACGGCACTCCGATCACCGCCGAGACCGTTCGGTTCATGATCGACCGCAATCTCAACACCCCCGGCGGTGGCGCATGGTTGCTCACCAACATCGCCTTCGTAACCAAGCCGCCGACCGTAATCGACGAGTACACCCTGGAGCTGGTGTCGGATCGGCGCAGCCCGATGGTCATGCAGTCCTTCTACATGTCCAGTTCGGCAGCGGTTGATCCCGCCGTCGTGGCGGCTAACGCCACCGATGATGACCCATGGGCGACCGAGTACATGGCGCGCAACGCCGACAACCCCAGCGGTCCTTACCGCCTGGTCAGCCGGACGCCCGACGAAGAGGTCGTGTTCGAGGCCAGGGACAACTACTGGGGCGGCCGTCCCGCCTACGACAGGATCGTGTGGAAGATCATCCCGTCACCCGCCGAGCGCGTCCAGTTGCTCAGGGCCGGCGTGATCGACCTGGCTGTCGGTCTCGGGACCGAGGAGTTCAACGCACTGGACGGATCCGAGGGCGTGAAGGTCGTCCGGGCGCCTTCCAAGAACATGGCCTACGTGGGTATGAACAACTCGATCGCCCCGTTTGACGACGTGGCGGTCCGCCAGGCGGTCTCCTACGGTGTCGACTATGACGACATCCTGGAGAACGTCTACAAGGGCGACGCCCGCCGCCTCCACGGGGCCATCCCCAACGGCTCGGCGGTCTCGCTGGGCGCCGAGGTCGGATACTTCCAGGACACCGCCAAGGCGCAGGAGCTTCTCGCTTCCAGCAGCTACGACGGCAGCACGGTGACCCTGTCGATCGACTCCGCCAAGGCCGAGCACCAGTTGATCGCGGTCCGTGTCCAGGCAGCGCTGCGCGAGATCGGCATGGACATCGAGATCGAAACCCTCCAGTCACCCGTGTTCGCGGAGCGTAAGGTGGGCAAGCAACTTCAGATGTTCGTGGACGAGCTGCTGGCCTGGATCGACGACCCCAACTACCAGCTGTCCCTGACCCTGGAGTCCGGAGTGTTCGGAAACTACGCCGACTACTCCAACGCCCGGGTGGACGAGATCATCACGAGCGGCTGGGCGGAGCAGGATCCTGACGCCCGTAGAGCGATCTTCGAGGAAGCACAGAGGCTGATCTCCGAGGATGCTCCGTGGGTCTTCCTGGCGCAGCCGGACTTCAAGTTCGCCATGCGGGAGGATGTAGACGGGTTCGTGCTGTACCCGAACGCCATACCTCGCTTCGCCGACCTTTACCCGGCAGGCTGATCGAGGATCACTCTTTAGGAGGGTGCGCGGACACCGATCCGCGCACCCTCTGAGGACCAATAAGAGGAACCAACCGAGGAGGGGCTATGCACCTCGCCGTTTACGTGCTCCGCCGGCTGGCTTACATGCTGGTGGCGCTATTCGGCGTGTCGCTGGTCGCCTTCGTGGTGACCAGGTTGCTACCCGGTAACCCCGCTTACATGATCGTGGGGGTCATGGCCGACGAATCCACGGTGATAGCGGTCACCGAGCGGCTCGGCCTCAACCTCCCGATTCACGAGCAGTACTTCCGCTACATCCAGCAGCTGGCGTCCGGCGACCTGGGCGACAGTTGGCGGACCCGCAATCCGGTCACTACCGACATCGGGGCCCGCTGGCCGGCCACCATCGAGCTCGGCAGCGCGGCCCTGGTCCTTGCTCTGGCGTGGTCGATTCCCTTGGGGATCGTTTCGGCGTTGCGGAGGCGTTCCTTCTCCGATCGCCTGGCAAACGCATTGTCAGGCTTCGGAGTGTCGATACCCGAGTTCTTCCTCGGCATGATCCTCCTGCTGGTGTTCTTCGCAACGCTGGAGTGGGCGCCCCCCGCGCTCGGACGGACGCTGGGGGACGTCCCGCCCCACACGACCGGTTTCTACACGGTCGACGCCATCCTGGCCGGTGACTGGGATGCGTTCAAGGCCGCCGCAGTACAGATGATCCTGCCCGCGGTGACGCTGGCGGTGACGGTGGGAGCGCCCATGGTGAGAGTCACTCGCGGGTTCATGCGCGAGACGATGGCCTCCCATCACATCCGGTCCGCCCGAGCGCTGGGCCTGCCGGAACGATCCATCGTGCTCCGCCACGCGCTCCCCAACGTGCTGCTTCCCGTCTCCACGATGGGGGCGATCATGTACGGCTACCTGCTGGGCGGGACGGTGCTCGTCGAATTCGTGTTCGCCCGACCGGGTATCGGCAAGTACGCCATCGACTCCATCAGCGAGTCGGACTTCGCCCCGGTGCTCGCTGCCGTACTACTGAGCGCCCTCTCGTACCTGCTGGTGTACCTGATCATGGACATCCTGCACTTCGTGATCGACCCCAGGACCAGGACATGACCTCCCGCACGTTTCGGGACCGCAGGACGCCCACGCCTAGTCAGTTGGGAAGGTTGGTTCGCGAGGTGCTCAGGACACCGGCCTATCTGTCGATAGCGATCATCGTGCTGGTCGCGCTCGTCGGACCCTTCCTCGTCAGGGACCCGCTGGGTTTCCATGGCGGCACGCTGACCGCCCCTTCGGCCGAGTTCTGGTTCGGGACCGACCAGTTCGGCCGGGACATCTTCGCCCGGGTGGTTCACGCCGCCCGCCTCGACCTCTGGGTGGGCCTGATCGCGGCTGCGCTGGCCGTCGTCGTCGGGATGCCCCTGGGCGCCCTGGGCGCCTACCGGGGAGGCGCCTTCGACGCGCTGCTGCTGCGAGTCTCCGAGTCGTTCCAGGCCTTCCCCACCCTGTTGCTGGCCCTCGGGATCGTGGCCGCCCTGGGCCCCAGCATTCCCATCCTGATCATGGTCATCGCCATGGTGAACGTCCCCGTCTACCTTCGCCTCACCCGGAGCGCAGTGAAACCCCTGGTCGACTCGGACTTCGTGCTGGCGGCGCGGTGCGCGGGCAAGAGCCAGGCCACCATCCTGCGGCGCCATATCCTGCCCAACGTGTCGGAGATCGTGTTCGCGCAGTTCTCGGTGAACGTGGCGTGGGCAATCCAGATCCTGGCTGCGCTCAGTTTCGTCGGGCTCGGCGTCAAGCTCCCGACCGCCGAATGGGGCGCCATGGTGCGCGATGGCATCGACTACATGTACTACGGGCAGTGGTGGATCTCTCTCTTCCCGGGGCTGGCCATCCTGGCCACCGTCCTTACCCTCAACTACCTGTCCGACGAGATCAGGCACGGTGAACGCGACTCGATCGGGAATCGATGACCGGTAACCCCGCCTCCCCGGTGACCGAGACCCCTTCGCTGCTCAACATCGAGAACCTGACGGTCGGGTTCCGCACCGGCAGGGAGGTCGCGTCCATGCCGCTCCAGGGCGTGAACCTGCGGGTGCCACGCGCTACCCGCATGTCGCTCGTCGGGGAGTCCGGATCGGGCAAGAGCCTGACCGCGTCCGCAGTGATCGGGATGCTCCCCGGCGGCGCCGAGATCCTGCGGGGGTCGATCCGGCTGGACGGCGAGGAGCTGATCGGCGCCTCGAAGCAGCGCCTGCGCGATCTACGCGGCCCCCAGATCGCCATCATGTTCCAGAACCCCAGAGCCTCTCTCAACCCGGTACTGACCGTCGGAGGCCAGATCGCGGAGGTGATCCGCACCCACTCCGACGCCGGGCGCCGTGAGAGCCATCACAGAGCCATCGATCTGCTCGATCAGATGGGGGTTCCCGATGCCCGTCGGCGGGCCGGGGATTACGTCCACCAGTACTCGGGAGGGATGGCGCAGCGGGCTGCTCTCGCCATGGCGCTATCCTGCCAACCCGATCTCCTGATCGCCGACGAACCCACCACGGGGCTCGACGCCACCCTCCAGCAGCAGGTACTCGAGTTGGTGGTGGAGCAGGTGTCGGACCGGGGTGCCTCGCTGCTGCTGATCACCCATGACATCGCGATCGCCCGCCAGACCTGCGAACGCACCGCGGTGATGTACGCGGGAAGGGTCATGGAGAGCGGACCGACTGCGTCGGTGACCTCCTCCCCCGCCAATCCCTACACCACGGCATTGCTGCGGGCCTTCGCCACCGTGGACGAGGGCCGGATGTACGCCATCCCGGGAACCGTTCCCACCCTCCTGGACCCGCTCGCGGAGTGTCCCTTCGCCGACCGCTGCCCGAACGCCGCAGAGGAGTGCCGTGACGGTGTGCCGGAGCTCCGTACCATCGCGGATCGGGAGGTGGCATGCGTGAAGGCATGACGTCCCCCCTCCTCGAGGTTCGGGACCTGGTCAAGGACTACATATCGCGCGACGCCAAGCTCCGCCAGCGGGTGGTGAGAGCGGTGGACGGCGTCAGCTTCGAGGTCTGGCCGTCCGAGACCTTCGCCATCGTCGGCGAGTCCGGCTCGGGCAAGTCGACGGTCGGCAGGGTGATCCTCAAGCTCACCGATGCCACCGAGGGACACGTGTCGTTGCTGGGCAAGGACATCCTGGATCTGGGCGAGAAGGAGTTCCGGCCCATGCGTAGGAACCTGCAGATGGTGTTCCAGGACCCGCTGGCGGCCTTCGACCCGAGAGCGACGATCCGGTCGAGCCTCCGCGAGTTCGCCGAATTCGGAGGGGAGCGCACATCCGCCCAACAGGACCAGGCCATCGATGAAGCCATCCGCAACGTCGGTCTGTCTCCCGAGATCGCCGACCGGCGGCCCGCCGAGGTCAGCGGGGGCCAGCTGCAGAGGTTGAGCGTGGCCCGCTCACTGCTGGTCGAGCCCCGGTTGCTCTTCCTGGACGAACCCACGTCCTCGCTGGACGTGTCCATCAGGGGCCAGATCGTCAACTTGCTCACCGGCCTCCAGGAAACGGACCATCTAGCCTTCCTGCTGGTGGCCCACGACCTCCGGGTGGTGTACGCCATGGCCCACCGGGTGGCGGTGATGTACCTCGGCCAGTTCGTCGAGGTCGGCACCCGGGATCAGGTCTATCGGCAAGCCGCCCACCCCTACACCCGCGGGCTGCTGGAAGCCGCCCAGCTCGAGGAACCGGGACACATCGGGGAGCCGGTACGCCTGTCGGGCGAGATCAGCACCGATCATCTCGGCTCGCCCGGATGCCGCCTCATGCCGAGGTGTCCCTTCTCGGAGTCGAAATGCGCCGAACCCCAGCCCCTGCGGGAGACCCGAGCTGGTCAACTCGTCCGGTGCTGGAAGGCGGTCGAAGCACCCGTTTCCATAGGATTACCCGAGCCGCCCCCGCCGGGCGAGAGGAGTTAGAAGACATGTACGTAGACCCGGTAACCGTCGAGGTGATCCGCAACGCCTTCATCTCGATCGCGTCCCAGATGAACAACAACCTGGCCCGGTCCGCCTACACCCCCATCATCTACGAGATGAAGGACTGCTCGGTCGGCCTCTTCGACGCCCGCGGGAACCTGCTCGGGCAGGCGCCCGGGTTACCCATCTTCCTGGGGAGTCTGGAAGCCGCCATCGACGTCACGCTCGAGCATCTGGGAGGCGCCGAGACCTGCCGGCCCGGCGATGTCTACGCGGTCAACGACAGCTACATGGTGGGCAGCCACCTGAACGACGTCAACGTGATCTCGCCGATCTTCCATAGCGGGGAGTTGGTCGGGTTCGGCGCCACCAAGGCCCACTGGTTGGACATCGGCGCCAAGGATCCCGGCCAGGCGATGGACTCCACCTCCATCTACCAGGAGGGCTACCGGATCGCTCCCGTCCACCTGTACCGGGAGGGCAAGCCGGAACGGGGGATGCTCGACTTCCTGACCCGCAACAGCCGCCTGCCGCGCTCGATCTGGGGTGACATGCACGCTCAGATCGCCGCCTGCCGCACCGGCGAGCGCGGGCTTGCCGAGCTGATCGACCGCTTCGGGCTGGACACGGTGACCGCCGCCGCCGAGGTCATCTTCGACCAGTGCGAACGCCTCGATCGCGAGGCGGTGGCATCCATCCCTGACGGGGTGTACGAGACCGACGGCGAGATGGACAGCTGGGGACCGGGCGGCGATCCTGTGTACGTCAAGGTGGTGGTGACGGTGGAGGGCGAGGAGATCCGGGTCGACCTGGACGGGTCGGCGCCGATGACTCCCGGTTGCATGAACTGCGGACTGGCCCAGACCGAGGCGGCGGCCAATCTGGCCTTCAAGATGCTGATCAACTCCAACGTTCCGGTTACCGCCGGCACCTTCCGCAACCTCACGCTGAGCGCTCCGGAGGCCTCCGTGTTCGACGCCCGGGAACCGGCCGCCTGCCAGTACTACTACCCGCACCTCGGGATGATGATCGACCTGTTCATCCGGGCGCTGGCGCCGGCTGTCCCCGACCGCGTGGTGGCGGGCCAAGCCGCCGACCCGATGAACGTCCTGTTCAGCGGCCCCAACCCGCGGACCGGCGAGGACTTCGTGGTGGGAGAGGCCACCGCGGTCGGCTGGGGCGCCTACCAGGGCGGCGACGGCACCAACGGGCTGATCAACTACGGCGGCGGCGACCTGAAGAACATCCCGGTCGAGGTCATGGAGTCCCGCTACCCGATCCGGGTCCACCAATACTCGGTCTGGCCCGATTCGGGCGGCCGCGGCCGGTGGCGGGGCGGTCTGGGTGTGCTGCGGGACTACGAGGTGCTCGCCGACGACATCACCGTGTCGACCTGGTTCGAGCGCACCAGAACGCCCGCCTGGGGGCTGTTCGGCGGCGAGGACGGGGCGGCCACCGACGTCATGCTGACCGTGGACGGGGAGACGGTCCCCCTGCTCAAGGCCAACCAGATTCCGGCGCCCAAGGGATCCCGCCTGCATGTGGCCACCGGAGGAGGCGGGGGCTACGGCGTGCCCGAGGAGCGGGACCCGGAACTGGCCGCCCAGGACGCCATCGACGGCTACGCGACCGGATAATGTCGGGCGCCCACGCACCAACCCCTCCCCTCCGGATCCGGGGCGCGTCCTGGCTCGACACCGCCACCGGCGAGTCACAGACGCGTGACCTGTTCATCCGGGACGACGCCATCCTGGCCGAAGACAGCGGTTCGGGGAGAACCGTGGACGCATCAGGCCTGCACGCCATGTTCGGCATGTGGGATTGCCATGCCCACGCGGGCGGGCTCATGTACGACCCGGACGCCACCGGCTACTTCGAGGCGGCCCCCGACCGGACTATCAGGGCCGGCGAGAACTTCCGCCAGGCGGCGGAAATGGGTGTCACCGGGGTGCGGTGCGTCGATGAGGCCGATGACCTGGACCTGGCCTGGGGCCGTGCCTACGCCGCCGGCACCACGCTCGGACCCAGGGTGACCGGCGCCGGGCGAGGCATCCGCACCACGGGCGGCCACGGCACCGCCTTCCCGCGGGTTTACACCCAGATGGGCGCCGAGTTGGTGGTCGACGGACCAGACGCCATGGCCCGGGCGGTCCGGCGCCAGGTTGAGCGGGGCGCCCATTGGATCAAGATCATGCTGACCGGCGGTTTGTACAGCCCGTTCGAAGCCGCCGACGAGGGCCAGTTCACCGAGACTGAACTGGCGACCCTGATGGAGGTTGCCAACCAGCGCCACATACCGGTGGCGGCCCACTGCGGGGGCAACGAGCCGGCCATCGCCTTCTCGGAGTTGGGCGGGCGCTCCATAGAGCATGGCTACATGCTCGACGAACGAGCCGCCGAGGTGATGGCCCGCAACGGCACCTGGCTGGTGCCCACCATCGGCGTGACCCATGACCAGGAGTACATCCAGAGCCAGGGATGGCCGGAGCACGCCGCCAACCGGTCGCGGGAGTTGATGCCTGTCCACGCCGCCGCCCTCCAGGCCTGCATCGAGGCCGGCGTCCGGATCGCGGTAGGCGCCGACCTGAACCCGATCGGCCCGCGCTTCCACCGGGAACTCGAGATGCTGGAGAGGGCCGGCATGGACAGGCGATCGGTCCTCCACGCCGCCTCGGTCGGCGGGCGGTCGCTCAACGGCTTCGGCGACGCCTCGACACCGGATCCAGGTTCGGTAGCCGACCTGATCCTGGTCGAGGAGAACCCGATGTCGTCGCTGGAGACGCTCCGGGAACCCGTCCTCGTGGTCACCCACGGCAGAGTCGTCTACAGACGCTGACTCCGAGAATCCCCAGGTCGGGCGGACAACCTCGGTCCCGCTTGCGTGATCTCCGGCACCGGTTAGCCACAGGTGTTAGACTGGCTCGAAAGACAGCGCCGATTTGATCAGTCAGCTTGCGGGCGCTCTAGAAAACCAGCTAAAGCGACCGGGCGTTCCACAGGAACAGTTCATGGGGCCGCAGAAGCTGGGCGGCCCCTTTTTCGTGAAGGAGCCCTTCAGGGCATCGGCATCCTGGCGGAAGCGGAGGAGGCCGTGTCCTCATCGAACCCTGTTGCGAACACATCGCTCGATCAATTGCTCTCGGAGGCGCCCATCCTGGTGGCCGACGGAGGCTTGGGCACCAGCCTGTTCGCGTTAGGAATGCCGCCGGGCGCCTGTCCCGAGCTGCTGAACGTGGAGTGTCCGGAGATGGTGATGGAGGCACACTTGGGCTTCCTCGAGGCGGGATGCGACATCATCCTCACCAACACGTTTGGGGGCAACCGGCGACGGCTCACCCTGCACGGACTCCAGGACCGGGTTGCTGAGATCAACCTGGCGGCCGTGGCGCTGCTCCGGCGGCTGGCCGGCCGTCTCGGGCGACCGGTCGCGGTGGCTGGAAGCGTCGGGCCCACGGGTGATCTACTGGCACCCCTCGGCCCGCTGGAGCATGACGCCGCCGTCGAGGTCTTCGGAGAGCAGATCGACGCTCTCGTGCGCGGTGGCGTCGACGTGGTCTGGATAGAGACCATGTCAAGCCGCGAGGAGCTGGAGGCGGCGTACGAGGCGGCCCGGTCGTTCCGGACACCGGTCGTGACCACGATGAGCTTCGACACCCACGGCCGGACCATGATGGGTTTTCGTCCCGAGCAACTGGCCGCCTGGAGCCGCGCCCAGGCCGTCCTTCCGGCGGCGGTCGGGGCCAACTGCGGCGTGGGAGCGGGCGACGTGGTGCTTGCCGTGAGCGAGTTGGCCAAGGCGGACCCGGGAACCGCCATCGTGGCCAAGGCCAACTGCGGCCTGCCCGCCTATACCGAGGGACACCTGGCTTATCCCCACGGTCCCGAGATCATGCCTACCTACGTCGAACTGGCGATTCGGGCGGGGGCGCGGCTGATCGGCGCGTGTTGCGGGAGCGGGCCCCGGCACATAGCCGCCATCAGGGAAGCGGTCGATTGCACGCGCTCCACCCGGAGGGTCACCCGCGAGGAGATCGCGCGCCGCCTACCCCACGCACCACGCCCGTCCCGTCCCGCCACCGCCCAACGCGAGCGCCGCCGCCGGGTCACCAGGACCTGAGCCGTCGGAGGGCACGGTCGGAGTCGGAGGAGGACACGACCGTTGGCGATCGCCCACGGCGGGTCGGGCATGTCACGAGGGCGACCCGGTTGGCTGTCTAGTCAGGATTCGGCCGGCCTGCAGTGCGGGCACGGGTCCGGGGCTCGAACGAGACTCGCCTTCAGCCGGGATGGGTCAGCGGGGATTGCCTCCAAGACCTCTCTGGCAAGTGACCGGTACGTACACAGTCGCGCGAGCTTGCGTAGTGGGTTGAGACCGATCGACCTCTGCGCGGGCAGTTCGCTCTCGGCCACCACGAGGAACTCCCACTGGGAAGCCGTACGATGATCCGCGAATGCCCTGTCCTGCTCACCGTGCCATGCGAACACATAGACATCGGCAGACCGCCTGCCATCGGAGGGGAAATTGTGATACTCACCTCGGGAGCACCTCAACCAATCCCACTCGCGGATGGAGATGTCGAACCTCGGGCTCGCCTCCGTTTTGGCAGATGACGGTCCGGACCAACTCTGCAGAGCGCTCGACTGCTTGACCTCGACCCGGGCACCGTCCGGATGCTCGACGTCCCATGCGTCCCAAGTTTCGGTGAGGCACCAGCGCGGGTCGGCGCTCTGCATGATCAATTCCACCAGGCACTCCACGTAGTCGGCCCGCTCGACATTGTTGATCAGTGGCCGGTCATAGACGTGTTCCGCCACCCTACGCATGACCAGATCCGAGATCTGTCGCTGCGTCACGAAGTCGTGGAAGGATCGGTCGCCCCACATCAGATGTCTCGCTTTCTCGGCCTTGATGCTCCGAGCCTATCGACCGGAGGGTTGCCGGCGCCCGCCTAGACTTGCGCCCGGAAATGAGCACCATCGCATTCGACCACCGCGCCCGACGTCTCGCCTTGGACACCGTGCTCGATGAGGCGGGGGTCGATCTGGTCTGGCTCCCGATAGGCGCCGACCTCGAGTACCTGACCGGCATCCAGCGGCGGGTGCCCACCTTCGGTGACGTCAACTACGCCCACGGCTGGGTGGCCGGGGCCTTCCTGGCGCCCGGTCGGGATCCCGCCTTCATCCTCCCTCGCAACTACGTCGAGTTCGACCTCCCGGAAGGGGTTCCGGGCGAGGTGGTGAGCGTGAGCGAGATGGACGACGGCCACGCCCTGTTTTCGCGAGTAGCCCGGTCCTTCCCTTCACCGCGAACCCTGGCGGTCGGCGCCCGCACCTGGGCTTCGGCCACGATGAACCTCCTCGAGGAGTTGCGGAGTCCGCAGCTGGTCAACGCCAGCCGCCTGGTCAACCGTCTGCGGCGGATCAAGAGCCCGGATGAACTGGAGTTGTTGCGCCGGGCCTGCCACGTGGCCGACGGAGCGATGGAGGAGACCAAGGCCCGTATCTCGAGCGGAGTCACCGAACTTGAACTGGCCGAGGAGGTGAACTACCACCTGCTTCGCCTCGGCTCCCGCACCTGGTCGTTCGACACCGCAGTGTGGGGAATGGGTCCGGGCGACGACCGGGACGCCAACGTCCGGCTCTCCCAGCAAGAGGTGCGCCCGGGCGTGGGCCTGTCCTTCGATTTCGGCGCGGTGGTCCAGGGCTACTGCTCGGACTTCGGCCGCACCGTCCGGATCGGCGAGCCGGACGACGAGTACCGCCGCGTGTACGAGGTGGTGATGGCCGCCCAGCGGGCGGGGATGAAGGCCGCCCGTCCGGGCGCGCTGGCCTCCGAGGTCCACCGGGCCACCAGGCAGGTGATCGTGGACGCCGGATATGGGGACTGGTTCCGGCACCGGACCGGCCACTGCATCGGCCTCGACGTCCATGAGGAGCCGTTCATCTCACCGGAGGACGACACTCCCCTCGAAGCCGGCATGACCTTCACCATCGAGCCCTCGGTCTTCTGGCCGGGCCGGGTGGGAGTCCGCGTCGAGGACATCATCCTCTGCACCGAGGAAGGCGGCGTAAAGCTCAACGAGCACCCCACCACCATGTCAGTCCGCGACTAAGTGTCCTGAGTCGGAGAAGAACGCGAAAATCGCGCCCGCGGGCTTCGCCCGCTGGGCCCTCCCCCACCGCCGCCACCTTGTATTCGAGCGCGTCCCACCATGCCCTGAGTGGAGGCTGCTCGACGCAACTTTTCCCATCCAGGACGGCTCGGAGACGTCTAGACCGGACCGCTGGTTCTTTCGGTATCGGGCACCGTATGGCGGGGGTGTGACACGAATCCGGGGACCGGAGTCAATCCCTTGCCTTCTCTCAGCCCCGGTAGGCCGGCGTACCAGGGGTCGATGACCTGACTGATGATCTCCCGGCGCTGGTCGGCCGGGAGAAAGGCGCCCTCCATGGCGTTGGTGGTTAGCCGGTGCACCTCGGGCCAGGACCAGCCGAAGGCCCGGCAGCACCGGTCGAACTCGCTCGACAAAGAAACCCCGCTCATGAGCCGGTTGTCCGTGTTGACGGTTACACGGAAGCCCAGATCGAAGAGCGTGCCGATCGGATGGGCGGCGATCGAGGGGACGGCGCCGATGTGGACGTTGGAGGTCGGGCATTGCTCTAGCGGGATCTTCCGGTCACGCAGCTCGGCGGCGAGCGAGCCCAGCGCACCGTCCTCTCCGATGTCGTCCACGATCCTGATGCCGTGGCCGATCCGCCGGGCCCCGCAGGTGTGAACAGCCTCCCGTATCGAGTCGAGGCCGTCCGCCTCGCCGGCGTGGATGGTGTAGGGCATTCCAGCCCGGCGCAGCAGGTCGAACGCCGCTAGGTGATCGGAGGGCGGGTGACCGGCCTCGGCGCCCGCGATGTCGAACCCCACCACCCCGCGGTCCCGATACCTGAGCGCCAACTGGGCGGTCTCGAGGCTGCGGGAGGCGGTCCTCATGGCGCAGAGCAGCAGGCCGATCCTGATGCCGCGACTCTCGCTCCCGTCCCGGAACCCGGCCATCGCGGCCTCGACCACCCCGTCGAGCGACACACCGCCCTCCGTGTTCAGCTCGGGAGCGAACCTGACCTCGGCATACACCACACCGTCGTCCGCCAGGTCCTGGGCGCACTCGGCCGCCACCCGATACACGGCCCGTTCCGTCTGCATGACGCCGAGGGTGTGGCTGAACATCTCAAGGTAGAGGTCCAGGCTGCGGCGACGAGCGCCTTCCTGGATCCGGGCCGCCAGCTCGCCCGGGTCGTAGGTGGGGAGGCCCCGGTAGCCGGTCTCCCTGGCGAGTTCGACGATGGTGGAAGGACGCAAACCCCCGTCGAGGTGGTCATGTAACACCACCTTGGGCGCCTGCCGCAGTTGGTCGGATTTCGGGCTACCGACAGGTTGGTAGGGCTCTGCAGGCATCCGGCGAGAATACCGGTCGTGAGGTCTGCCCGGCATCCGGACGCCGTTGCGAGCCAGACCGCTCGCAGGAAACTCGGCTAGCCGGCGTCCTGGGTGTGGCGGACGTGCTGGGGAGGACCATCCGGGGTAACCATCCGCCCGCCGCTCTCGCCCATCACCTGGCCCGCCTCGAACACGGTGCGCCCCCGTGAGATGGTGGTGAGCACCCTGCCCCTGAGCTCCATCCCGTCGTAGGCCAGGCCGCTCCCGCCCGAGCGGGCCAGGAACTCGGACGAACGAACCGTACGGGTGGCCTCGGGATCCACCAGTACCAGGTCGGCCTCCGAACCCACCGAGATGGTGCCCTTGCGCGGGTAGATACCGTACAGCTTGGCCGGGTTGGCGGTCATCACCTCCACCGCTCGGGCAAGCGGGAGGCGCCCGCTCAGGCCGGCATCCAGCATCGCCGGCACCAGCATCTCCAGGGAGGGAATCCCCTGCCCGGAGTTTGCATAGGCGGCGGCCGCCTTCTCCTCCGGCGTGAACGGGGCATGGTCGGACGCCACCACCGACAGCGAACCGTCCGCCAGCGCCTCCCAAAGGTAGGCGGGATCCTCTGCCGGGCGCAGCGGGGGCGCCACCTTCACGAAGTTACCGAACTGCGGGATGGCCGACTCATCGAGCAGCAGGTAGTGGGGGCACGACTCGGCGGAGAGATCGGCCCCAAGAGCCTGGGCCGCCTGGACCTCTTCCATGGCCAGGCGGGAGGTGATGTGGACGATGTGTGCGGGCGCACCCAGATCCCGGGCGATGGTCGCCACCAGGCCCACCGCCACCGCCTCGACGAGCGGCGGGCGGGCCGGGTGTCCGAACCGGTCCAACTCCTCCCGGAAGAGCTCGATCATCTGCTGGCTCTCGGAGTGGACGGCACACCTCAATCCGGTACCCGCCACCGCGCGGAGACACTCCAAGATACGCTCGGGAGCTCCTGCGCAGAGGCCCTCGAACTCGTCGACTCGCTCAGGAGGCGGATGGTGGGTGAACAGCTTGAACGCTATGGCTCCGCGGTCGGCCATCGCCTCCGCCCGGGCCGGATCGCTGAATCCGGCCCCCGAGTAGAGGGCGAAGTCGATCAGGCTCTCGGCCTCCCCTAGCTCCCGGCGGAGCTCGAAGGCCTCCGGAGTGCTGCACGGCGGGTTGGAGATCGGCATCTCGAACAGGGTTGTAACCCCCGAGGCCGCCGCCGCCCGCGATTCGGAGGCGAAAGTGGCTCGCTCGGGATGGCTGGGCGCCCGGCAGTGGAAGTGGGCGTCCACCGCGCCGGGAATGACCAGCAGCCCCGAGGCGTCCATCTCCGCGCGAGCCGGGCCGAGGCCACCCTGAGGGGCGACCTCGACGATGCGATCCCCTTCTACCCCGACATCGGCCGGACGGGAACGGCCGTCGCTCACCACGACACCCCCGACGATCCTCAGATCGAGCATCGGTCAGCTCCCGGCCGTACCGGTGTCCCGTCGGCGGTCTGTCACTAGGCCCTGCGATATCCGATCTCGGGTCCGGGACCCCAGCGAGTGCCCATGCCCTCGATGTCCCGCCCGACCTGGGTGTAGCCGCCCTCGGAAGAGAAGGCCATCTGGCCACGCACGAAGACCCGTCTGACGTCCTTCATGTGGTCCAGCGAGTCCAGCGGATCCCCTCCCACGGCCACCACATCGGCGGTCTTGCCCGCTTCGAGACTTCCCAACTCGTCCTCAAGACCGAGCAGCTTGATGCCCCGGCGGGTGATCGAGTTCAGCGCGTCCAGATTGTCGGGGCAGACCCCGATCTCGACCATGAACTTGAGCTCCTCGGCGATGGCGTAGTGCGGCACCACCGGGCTTCCGGCGTCGGTGCCGAACACGATCGGGATGCCCGCCCTGGCGGCGGCCACGTTGCCCGCGAAGCGGCTCTTGTCGGCCATCTGGTCCTTGCGGCGCTCCACGTCAGACTCGGTCATGCCGAAGTCCCGACCGAACTTCACCTGCTGCACGAGCGGCGAGAAGGTGGTGACGATGGGAACGCCCTTCTCGACCATCTTGTCGATGGTCTCCGGGGTCATGGACCCGCCGTGCTCCACGCAGTCCACCCCGGCGTCCACCACCCGGGAGATGGCCTCGTCGAAGGTGGCATGGGCGGTGACCATCATGCCGTTCTGGTGTGCTTCCTCCACCATGGCCCTCAGTTCGTCCATGGTGAACTGCACCTCTTCGTGGGAACCCATGATCTTGATCCAGGTGGCGCCGGCCTTGAACTGCTCACGGATGGCCTTGCGGACGCCGTAGATTCCGTCGGCCTCCCGGCAACACCACCAGGTGTGGCCGCCCGTGGTACAGATCGCCCGGCCGTTGGGGAACAGGCGGATCCAGGGCGCCCATCCGTTGTCGATAGCCGTCTTGGCGTCGATGTTGGCATTGTTCATGCCCAGGTCACGAATGGTGGTCACTCCGGCCGACAGATGGCGATGGATGTTCATCACCGCCTTCATAGCGTTGACGGCCGACGACTCGTTGGCCTGCATCTCCAGGTCATGGGTGCCGTCCCACCCCAGGTGAACATGGCAGTTCACCAGTCCGGGCAGCAGGTGCATGCCCGAGACGTCCACCACGTTGTCGCCGTTCGCAGCCGCGGCGGCGCCGACCGACGTGATCTGCTCGCCTTCGATGACCAGGTCCTGTTGCGTGGAGGGCCCTCCGTCGAGGTTGACGACCACTCCGCCTTTGAGAATTGTGCGCACGGTTGGTTTCCTTTCCTGGGTCCGATCAGATCTTTCCGAGCCGGCGCAGGGCGTTGCCCACCGCGGCCAGGTTGGTGAGGGTCAATTCCGAGTAGTTGCGGGAGATCATCACACCGCCCGCTCCCCCGTCGAACGAGGCTTCCACCATCGCCTCGCAGTCTGCGGGGGAGATGTCCCGGGCCACCGTCTCCACACCGAGGCCTATGCCGGGGTAGACGGCCACTTCGGGACCGACCGCATCCACGTATCGGCGGGTGAAGTCGGCCACGTAGCCGGGGCTGAAACCGGCGGGAGGGAGATCCTCGAAGGCCGCCTCGTCCAGGCCGAGGATCTTGTAGAGGATGGGAGTCCACTCCGACGGCGAGGCGTCGCCGAGGACGGTCTGGCACAGGTTGGTCACGAACTTGGCGAACCGCGCCCCTCCCGGGGCGTTGTAGAACACCGGCTTGAGCCAGTCGGCGTACAGCTTGTACTCGGCGGGGTCGTGGGCGGCCCGGAGCAGGGGGTTGAAGGTATTGATCATCTGCCAGATCCCCAATCCCACCTGGTAGCCGTCCCCGAAGTAGCGCACCGTCCCTGAGATCTCCCGGTAGAGGTCCTTGTGGCCGTCCCACCACAGCTTCTGCCACTGGGAGACCTCGGGGTACTCGAAGAGGTGGCGGAGGAAGGTGATCAGCTTCCCGTCGGGAGGCTGGTACCCGGCCCGAACCGAGGCCAGGTAATCAGAGATCCTCCGGTAGCCCTCGGCCGCCCGTCCGACATCGATGTTCCGCCGGTGGCCTTCGGCCCGGCAGTGGACGCAGAAGCAGGTGGGGACCTCGTTGCTGACGATCATCGAGGAAAGCGGGTCCTCCCGCTCGATGCCCCACATGATGCCGTTCAGGTCGTACTCGTTGAGCCAGTTGTCGATGACCCCGAACCACCAGTTGCGGTAGTCGGGGTTGTAGAGGCAGGGGCGGCTGGCCCGCCGTCCCCACGCGTCCACCTCGATGACCTGGGCGAAACCCGGCTGCCAGAGCGGCTTGGGGTTCTTGTGGGACGTCTCGCAGTAGTACGGGAACACTTCCATACCCCGCTCGCGTGCGGCGGGGATGACGTCGCCGAGGATGTCGAACCCCTCGTAGAGGGGGTCAGGGGCGGTGAAGTCCTTGATCGAGGTCCCGTGGTAGTACCTGGGATCGGGAGGGAAGAAGGCGCCGCCCTGCAGGTGGTCGGGCTCCTGCCCGCCATGATCGGGGAAGTCGTTGCTGCCGGAACGCCCGGCGTTTCCCCTGGCCCAAGAGAGGGCGGAGATGAAGATGGCGTTGACGCCGGCCTTCTCCACGAAGATGTCGAGCGTCTCCTCGATGCCCTCGTCGATGAAGCTGATCCCACCAACCTGCATGCCGACAAAGGTCCGGTCGCTCATGTCGTTGCTCCATTCCGGCGGCGGATGACCCTTCCGGCAGAACCCAACTCCAGGGCCACGTTGTCGCCGGCGGGTGTTCCGGCGGTGTGGGGAGTCATCAGCAGGTTGGGCGTGTCGCGGAGAGGGCTGTCGGGCAGGATCGGCTCCCACCAGAAGACATCCAGGGCGGCGCCGGCCAGATGGCCGCTATGCAAGGCCTCGATCAGGGCGTCCTCGTCGACCAGCCGGCCTCGAGCGGTGTTCACGAAGAACGACCCCTCGGGCATCAGGCCGAACTCGCGGGCGCCCATCATCTTCTCGGTCTCGGGCGTGAACTTGTTGTGGAGCGAGACGCAGTGCGACTCCGCCAGCAACTCGTCGAAGGGGAGGTAGCGAACGCCCAACTCCTGCTCCTCCTCGGGTGTGAACCGGTTGCGCTTGTAGTAGACGACGTCCACCCCGAACGCAACCAGAAGCTTGGCCGCGACCCGTCCGATCTGGCCGACCCCGACCAGACCCACCGTCTTGCCCAGCACGGCCTCGAACAGATCGAGGCCCACCCAGTTGTAGGAGTAGTTGAGCTGGTCGGTGACGAAAGGCTCCATCCCGTCCACGACCACCCCGTCCATGAGACGCCGGTGGGCGGTCGGAAGCCGTTTGAAGAGCGCCAGGATGAGCATCACGGCGTGCTCCGCCACGCTGGTAGGCCCGGGCGACGTGACGGCCTCGGTCCAGGCGCCCATGGACTCGCAGATCTCTCCGGAGACGGCGGCGCCCCCCGACTCGATGGTCACCACTCCCCGGAGCGAGGAGAGGGCGGCGAGCCGGCTGTCGTCGATGCCCTCCTCCCGGAGCACCAGGTAGTCGGCCTGGCCGATGGTCCCGGATCCGAGTGCGTCCGTGAGCACCGTGGCGCCGTCGGGAAGCGCCCTTTGGAGGGCCTCCACCTGGGCGGGCGTGAACTCCTCTACGACGGCTACCCTCGCGCCGCTCATCGGCCGCTCCGGCAGTCGTTCCAGAGCCGCCCGAAGCGCTCGAGAGCTTCGGCCAGCTGATCCCTCGGCGCCAGGTAGGAGATCCGGATGTACTTGCGCGCTCCCTCGGCGAAGACGTTGCCCGGTGAGAACAGGACCCCGTAGTCCACCGCCTTGTCGGCGAAGTCGACCGCGTCCAATCCCGAACCGGAGATGTTGGCGAAGAAGTAGAAGCCGCCCTTGGGCTCTCCGTAGGTGACGCCCAACTCGTCGAAGGCGTCCCGCATCATCGCCCGGCGCACGTGGTACTCCTCCATCATCTCGGCCATAAAGTCCTGCGGCCCTTCCAGCGCGGCGAGGGCGCCGTGCTGGGATGGCAGGGAGGTGGAGATGCTGAGGGAGTGGCGCGGCTCCGTGGCGGCCAGGATGTAGTCGGCCGGGCCCGCCATGTAACCCACCCGGAAGCCGGTCATGCTGTAGGCCTTGGAGAAGCCGTTGATAGTGATGGTCCGGTCCCACATGTCCGGCAAGGTGGCGAAGGAGATGTGCTCGAAGCCGTCGTACACCACCTTCTCGTAGAGCTCGTCGGAGATCACCACCAGGCCGGGATGGGCCCGCACCACATCGGCGATCGCCGACAGCGTCTCGGCGGTGATCACCCCGGCGGTGGGATTGTTGGGGGTCACCAGTACCAGCAGCTTGGTGCGGTCGGTGATGGCCGCCTCGATGGCCTCGGGCTTGAGCTCGAAGTCCTCCTCCTCGACCGTGTCCACGTAGACGATGCGCCCGCCCGCCATGATGATGTTGGCCGGGTAGGCCATGTAATGGGGGGTGGCGAGCAGCACCTCGTCGCCGGGATCCAGGAGCGTCTGGAGGCTGACCGCCATCGATTCCTGCGCCCCGGCGGTGACCAGGATCTCGGAAGCCGCGTCGTACTCGAGGTTGTTGTCCTCCTTGAACTTGCGGGCGATGGCTTCCCGGAGCTCGATCATCCCGCCCGGAGGGGTGTAGCCGACATGCCCGGTGTCCAGACATCGCTTGGCGGCGTCGATAATGTGCTGGGGGGTCGGAATATCCGGCTCCCCCCGCACCAGGCGGATGATGTCATCGCGGCCTTCGACCCTCCGCATGATCTGGAAGTAGGGCGACTCGTGGCCGCCCCGGATCCGCAGGGTGCGCTCGGCCAGCCTTTGTCTCAGTTTGCTCTGGCTCATAGGGACTCCATATCTGAGGCTATCGGTTCGTTCGGGACATCAGTGGTAGGCGGCCCTCAGCCACCCAACTCGGCGTAGCGGCGCATGCCTTCCTCGATCCCCATCGGGTTCCATCCCAGCTCGGAACGGGCCTTGTCACATGAGATCGTGGTGGCCCGGTCGGGAGTAGCGTCGACCAGCATCTCGGCGGCGTCGTCCACGACCACGCCGAACGAGGCCACCGCCGCATCCAGCACGTCCTGGAACGGGATCGGATTACCCGAGGAGAAGGCGAAGGCCCGGCTGTTCATACCGCCGGCGAAGAAGCGATGGGCGCCCTCGGCGACGTCGTCCACGAACACCCAGTCACACCGGTCTTCGGCCCCGATGACCCGCACCGGCACACCGTCAAGAGCGGCGTCGGCGAGTTGCTTGGCCTGGGTGACGAACGGGCGCGTGTCGCGGAACTCCTCCGCCGGGCCGTACATGGAGGTGGGTCGGATCGCACCGGCATCGAAACCGAACATGTCGGCGTACCGGAACAGCATGATCTCGGCGGCCAACTTGGCCGAGCCGTAGAGAGAGAAACCTCCGTCCGCGTCCGCCTCGGTGAGCGTCTCCTCGTCGAACTGGTTGTACACGCCGGCGGAGGAGATGAACAGGAACTTGCCCATGTTCTGGCTGCGGGCGAACTCGAGGGCATTGAGGGTGCCGATGAGGTTGACGTTCACCAGCTTGGACGGGTCCTCCTTGGCCTCCTGGATGCTCGGGGTGAGGGCAGCGGCGTGGACGATGGCGTCGACTTCGCCGGTAACCTCGGTGGACCAAGCGGCCGGATCGGCCACATCCAGCACCACGTAATCGAGCCGGTCGCTCGGGGTATCCGACCGGGGAGCGAACTCGCCCGCCGGGAGGATGTCCGCCGCCACCACGTGCTCTCCACCCAGGGCGAAAGCCCGGACCAGTGCCCGTCCGAAGAACCCGGCTGCGCCGGTGATCAATACTCTCATCTCGACTTGCTGTTCCCTTCCCCCGCGCTCGCGCGCAGGCTCAATCAGTTGCTGTCGGTCTGCCCCCCGGCTCGGATGTCACTGCCAATGAACTCGGGTCGGCCTGACGATGTTAGTGGTCACTGGTTGGACTCCTCCCGGCCATCCGGGGATACGCCGCAGCGCGTCCGGAACCACCGGAGAGACGGCGTCCGGGGCCGGCCATCAGGTAGGAAGCAGGCCGGACCGTGCGCCCGACCTGCTCTGACATTCGATCTCCTGGACGTCGGGCTAGGCGTCGAGGACGATCCATTCATCGGCCTGGTCGACCATGCGAGTACCGCCGTCGGGACCGACCAGAACGTTGTCGGCGATGCTGATGCCGCCCAACCGGGCGCCCGTCTCTGCATCCGAGAAGCCGCCGATGGCGGGGTGGAGGTTGATCATCATGTTCTCTTCCATGATGCGGCGCTTGCCCGGCACCCACGGGGGCTCCAACGAGTCGATGCCGATCCCGTGGGCGGTGTAGGAGTTGGCGTCCCTGGCGTCGTACCCGTACTTGTCGTAGACCCGGTCGCGGGCGTCAAGGACGGTGTCGGAGTCCTCGCCCGCCTTCATGGCCTGCACGCACGCCTCGAAGCTCTCGACCCGCATCTCCCAGAAGGCCTTCTGCTCGTCGTTGGGCGGGTTGAAGCTGTACACCCGGCGGACTTCCACCCAGTAGCCAAGCGGCCCGCCCCACTCCAGATCGATGACCATCACATCGTCCTTCTCGATCACGCCGCGGGTACCGGGGCCGAAGCACTTGAAGGGCGCACGTCCCATCAGGGCGATGCCCTCCATGCAGCCCAACTGGCGGGCCAGCCGGTGGGCCTCCGAGAGCACGTCCACCTCCTGGACGCCCGGACGGATCTCCGCCTCGAGAGCGTTGAAGACCCGGCGCATGATGTTGCCGGTCTCGATGGTGGAGTCGATCTCCTCCTGGCTCTTGATGGCCCGCACGTCATCGAAGAGATCCGTGGCGTCCACCCAGTTGGCGTTGGGGAGGGCGTTCTTCATGCTGTTGTAGTCGGCCACCGAGGTGATGTCGGCCAGACCGACGATCCCGATGGTGCCGGTGGCGAGACCATGGTCGGACAGGATCGCCCCGATCTCGGTGCCGGCGTCGTCGGGCTGGCGGTAGTCGTTCAGCCACATGCCCTGCATGGCATAGCCGGTGCCCCACAACGGATCCACCACGAAGCTGGCCTCGCCCTTCATCGGGAGAACCACGAAGCCGCGACCGGCCCACTGGAAGATGTCGCTCACGTACTGGACCCGTCCCCGCACGAACTCGTCGCCCCTGCTACAGATGACGAAGGCATCCATGCCGGCGCCGGCCATGGCCTCCCGGAGGGCTGCGTAGCGGCGGGCGCGCTCGGCATCCGAGGTGATGTGAGTTACGGGGACATGAGTCATCTGACGGGGCTCCTTCGTCCTTCGGGGCTGACCGTTCGACTCTACTAGTCGGCCCCGGAGCGCCGAAACCGGCAGACTGAACCAAGCAGCCTCAAAGCAACGCCGAGCAGGACCACATCCGACTACCGGGCCCCTACGCCTCCCCGGGCACGTGGCATGCGTCGAACGATGCCATGGCGTAGCCCAGCAGGGTGTAGTAGCCGACCAGGACGCTGAGCTCGACCGCGCCCTTGGCGCCTAGATGGGACTCAACGCGGGCGAACGTGGATGCGGACAAGGATGACGCCGAGCAGAGCTCATCGACCATGTCCAGAATGGCGGCCTCTCTCGGCGCCAGATCCTCCGCTTCGCCGTCGAGGTAGGCGATCGCCGCGGGACTCGTCCCCTCGCGACGCGCCAGGTCCACATGGGTGTCCCAGACGTAGTCGCAGCCGTGTGCCCGGCCGGTCGCGAGGATGGCCAGTTCCCGGTCGGCGCCTTCCAAGCCCGACTCGAAGCGGACCACGTGCCCGAGCCGAGCGATGTGCTCCGCCTGCTCGGGGGCATGCAGCAGCACCTGGAAGGGCCTTACCAGCTCGCCCCTGCTCCCCACGATCCAGTCGAACAGCCGAGCTTGGCCCGGTGCGAGCCCATCCTTGCGGTCGATCAGCTCTATCCGCGGCATCTTCCCTCCGAGCCCTAGTTAAAGCGGTTTCCGGACCGACCGTAGCGCCCTCGACCGGCAGCCTCGCGGTGGTTGACCGGCGGGTAGACTCGCCGCCGATGGACGGACCGAACCCCCAAGATGGTCGCTGAAACCGACCGCGTCCGCATCCTCCGGGATGAGGAGGATGCTCCCGAACTTCCCATCGTCGAGCACGGCGGCCGGGCCTGGGTGGTGGTCTGGCCGGGCCTGGACGCCCATCTCCGCTCCATACACCACATCTCCCTGGAGCCGGGCGGGCGAACCGTCCAGCTCGAGCATCCGATGGAGTCCGTCTACTACGCCATGTCCGGCGGCGTGACGGCATCGGACAACTCATTCGACCGCCCGCTCGACCTCCCGACCGGGGCGATGGCGCACATCGGACCGGACACGAGGTACGTTTTCGAGGCGGGTCCGGCCGGCGCCGAACTGATCGGTGGTCCCTGCCCGACCGACGAACGGCTCTACTCCCACCTCGAATACGAGCGGCGTCCGGGCCCACCGCAGCCGGCGGGCGGCAGACGGTTGGCGGCCCGTGGCATCCGGATCTTCCACCGTGACCAGCCGACCGCCATCGTCCCGATGATCGCCAGGGATGCCCGTCTGATCGTCTGGGCCGGAGTGGGGGCCTACGACGCCAACATGAACTACGTGGACATGCAGGCCGGGGAGCGGAACAAGGACCATGTCCACGCCGAGTCCGAGGACACCATCTACATCCTCGACGGCAAGGGCAGCATCGAGGACCTGACCAACGGTCTCCGGCTGGAGTTCGAGGCCGGGGACGTGGTTCACGTGCCGGTCGGGATCTGGCACGCGGTATCGGGCGACCGAGACGATCACATCGAAAGCGTGGGCGGCCCGTGCCCGGCCGATTGGAACATGCTTCGGATAGCAGGGCTCATGCCGGACGGGCCGCTGGGCCAGAGAAGACAGGAGTAGCACAATGGTCAACAAGGTCTCGATAGGTCTGGTCCAGATCGGGGGCGAGCCCCTGGCGGTCGAGGAGAACCGCGACCTCACCGTCCGGTGGACGGAGCGCGCCTTCAACAAGGGCGCCGACATCGTGGTGCTGCCCGAGATGATCATCCACGGCTATGCCTTCGACTGGCGCGCGCTGGCCGAGACCGCCGAACCGGTGGACGGGCCGACCGTCAAGCAGTGGACCGCCCTGGCGGCCGAGGCCAACGGATACGTGGTGGGCGGCTTCTGCGAGCGCGACGGCGAATCGCTGTACAACACGGCGGTGGCCGTTGGACCAGACGGAACCATCCTCCATTACCGCAAGACCCACCTGTTCGCCAACGAGAAGATCGCTTTCCACGACGGCAACCTCGGCTTCCCGGTGGCCCACACCCGGTTCGGAACCATCGGGTTGTGCGTCTGCTACGACCTCCGGTTCGTCGAGGTGGTGCGGCTGATGGCACTGAAGGGCGCCGACCTGATCTGCGTTCCGACCGCCTGGCTGCCCGGTTACGACAAGGAACGCTGGGATGCGGACGGGATGTGTCCCCAGGGCAAGGGGGCGGTCCTCCAGGCCAACCTCTCCCAGGTCTACATCGCCTGCGCCTCCCAAGCCGGGCGTCACGGGAAGTTCGACTTTCTCGGCTCGTCGATCCTGGTCGACCCCTACGGCAAGTTGGCCTCCGGGCCGTTACCCGGCTCGGAAGACGCCATCAGCGTCACGGAGGTCGACCTGGGCGCAGCCAAGCGAGCCCAGGTTCGGGGCGAGTTGATCGCTCCACGGGCGGACCGCCGCACCGATCTCTACGGGATCTGGGAAGACGGTCTCAGGTACTAGCCCCGCGTTCCCGCTCTCTACCATCCATCCACATACCGACAGCGGAGGTAACCTGAAATGAAGATCGTCGATCTCTCCCACCCGATCAACATCCACACGCCGGGTTGGGTCGGATATCCCGGATCCAAGATCTATTACACCCAGACCCTGCAGACCAACCGGGTGGTGTCACAGAGGATCGAGTCTTCGCTTCACGTGGGAACCCACCTCGACGGCCCGATGCACATGGCCGACGGGGGTGGCGACATGGCCTCCCTCCCGCTTACCAAGCTGATCCACGAAGGAGTCATCGTCGACGTGTCCGACGAGGTGAGCGACTGGAGCATCATCACCCCCGAGATGATCACCTCCAAGGTGGAGGTCAAGAAGGGCGACATCCTGATCATCCACACCGGCTACCACCGCTACTACGAGGGGAAGCCCGAGCAGGATCTGACCCGCTACTTCTGCATGCATCCGGGCGGGACCAGGGAGCTGGCCGAGTGGATGCTGGAGATGGAGCTGGCATGGTGGGGAATCGACGCCGGCTCGGGCGATCACCCCATGAACACCACCATCCGCCACATGCGGCCCGATCTGACCAGGCGTTTCGAGCAGAAGGTGGGCATGTCGGTGCTGGAGTACTTCGGCGAGTACACCTACACCCACCACCGGAGCGGGCGGGAGATCACCGAGGACCTGTTCCCCCTCCACTACCTCGCCTTCCCCAAGGGCTGTATCCACGCCGAGAACGTGGGCGGCGACATCGAGAAGGTTCTCAACCAGCGATGCATTATCGGGGCCTTCCCCTGGAAGTTCGAGGGTGGCGAGTCCTGCCCGTGCCGCATCATGGCCTTCTTCGATGTCGGCGACCTGACCGTGGAGGAGATGTTCCAGGCCGTCTGATCACCGGGCCAGACCGGGGCCCTGCCGAAGGCTTCGCCCCACCTTCAGATCCGCTGATTACCAGCGTACCCGGCGTATGCCGGGATCAGGGTGGTGGCCAGTCGAGCTTCTTTGCGGACAGGCCACCGTCCACTTTGAGGGTCTCCCCTGTTATGAAACCGGCCTCCGGCGACAACAGGAAGCAAACCGCAGCAGCCACCTCGGAAGTATCGGCGAAGCGCTGCTGGGCGTGCAGGGCATCGGCCTCCGGTTTGGAAAGCCGCCCTTCCTCGATGGCCGACCGCGCCAACGCGGTGTCTATGAACCCGGGAGCAACCGCATTGACCCTGACCCCCAGGTGGGCCCACTCGGTGGCCAGGGTCCGGGTGATCGCGCTGACCGCTGCCTTGGTGGCCGTATAGGGCGCCCTCAGCGGCCATCCGAAGAACTCCGCCACCGAGGAGAAGTTGACGATGGCACCGCCACCCGAGGCGATCATCCGCCTTCCCGCCTCCTGGCACCAGAAGAAGGTGCCCGACAGGTTGATGTCCAGCACCCTCTGCCAGTCCTCGGGATCGAAGTCGACGCTGGGAGCGGCGAGTTGTATGCCGGCACAGTTCACCAGCGACCGGACAGCCAGACCCCACGCCTCGATCTGCTGAGCCGCGCGGCGGACCGACCGGGGATCCCCTACGTCGCACACGACCTCGAGTATCCGGGTCTCTCCGGACTCACGGATCAGGGGATCGGCATGGCCGGGACGCAGGTCGACCGCCGCGACTTTTGCTGACGGATCATGGGCGAGCAGCGCCGCCACCACCGCGGACCCGATCCCGCCCGCCGACCCCGTGACTATCGCCACGCTCTCCGACGGACCAGCGGCTATGTCGAAGCCTCGGCTGGGTCTTCGTCCTCTGCCCGCCAGCGCGCCTCCGAACCCGGCGGTGCGTAGAACCAGAGGACAGTGAGCCCGTCAGGGCCCGAGTGGGTCTGGTGCGGGAGGTTGGACGGGGCCATCAGGATCCCTCCTACTTGCAGGGTGTGAGGGGTCCCGTCGATGTCCACCCAGCCGCCGCCGGCGAGGACCACCGACACCTCCTCCGCTTCATGAGAGTGGGGGACGGTGGAGAAGTGCGGAGGCAGGCAGGAAGTGCCCATCACGATCTTGGAGGAATTGCCCTGTTCCGGCGAAGCCTTGACCGCGACTGCCCGGCCCTCCACCAGCGTCCCATCGCCGGCGCCACCCTCGGCCAGAGCCCTCGATCTCCTCGGCCAGATCGGAGAGAAGCCATCCCGTCGTTACGCTCATATCAAGCAAAGCCTAGCCGTCGGCCGGCTGCCGGCCCCGGCGTCGCCCGACGATGTAGACGAGGCCGATCACCGGAACCACCGTGAACGTCAGCGGCAGCGGCCAGTCTCCCCGCCATGTCCCCTGGCTTATCAGGACGGCCGCCAGGATGTCCCCGATAATGCTCACCGACAGCATCGCCACGGTGGTACGCCGGATGAGCGGGCTGAGCCGCTCGGAGGACACGATTGCGTAGAGAAGCAGGATGGCCGCCAGCGGGTGTACCGCGCTCAGAAGGAGGCGTTCCGGCACGGATCCCCCATCGGCGAAGCTAGCCCCCAGGGCGACCAGTGCCGACCACCCGAGATGCAGGGAGGCCAGGATGGTCATCACTATCCGCAGTCCCGTCAAGCCGGTCCTCCCCAAACTCCGAGGCGCGGTGCCGGATCGGGCAGCATGAGGCTCCGGAATCCCGGCGGCGTTCGAATAGAGAACAGGTCCATCTCCATCCGAAGGTTACTCGGCCGGAACCGATAACCCCTTCGATTGGCGGGGAGAGGATTGCTCAGGCTGTGCAATGCCGCTCTTTCCCCGCACCGTCGTGTGCCGCCAACCCTGCGCCTCCGGCAGCGAGGCCCGCTCGGGGCGTCCCGTGGTTAGAACGTGCCGGGACGCCCCGCGGTTGGCGATCTTGTCACCGGATGCTGTCGACCAACTCGTACTCGCCCTCCGAGTTGATCACGGTCAGGTAGACCGCGTCAGAACCCTGGTTGTCGCCTGGTCCGAATTGGAGCGAGATTCCGCCTATGTCTATGGATCCGGACGCACCTGTGACATCCAGGAAACACTCCCGGCTGACATCGGCGCCGCAAGCCCTCAGACGTTCGATGGCGAGTCGTCCGGCGAGATAGCCCTCGAGGGAGACGAATCCCGGATCGGCATCCGGATCGACGCCGGACAGCGCGGCGCGGTACTCGGCCAGGACCGCAACGTCGTCCCCGCCGGGCAACGGCACCACCTGCGTCACGTAAACGCCCTCGCCGGCAGCACCCAGTTCCGTTGCGAGCGCCTCACTGCCGACGAACGACACGGCCATGAAGATCGTTTCGGGTCCCAGGTCCTCGCGCAGCTTCTCGATCAGCCGCGCTGCCGGGCGATACGCGCCGATGATGATGACCGCTTCCGGCTGCTTGTCGGCAATCCGGAACGCCGCGGACGTGACAGCCTCCGTGTTCCGCCGGTAATACCAGGAAGCTACCAACTCCAGGCCATGAGCCTCCACCGCCTGTTTTACTCCCGTAAGGCCGTCAACACCATAAGAGTCGTTCTGGTACAGCACCGCCACCCTCGTCTTTCCGGCAGCGGCGAGAAGCTCCGCCATCTTCTGGGTTTCCTGGTGGTATGACGCACGGATGTTGAGAACATTGCTCAGCTCGCCGACGCGCAGCAGCTGCGCACCGGTGAAGGGTGCTACGAACGGCACGCCCGAGGCGCGTGCCAGCGGGGAGGCTGCCCGAGAGGTTGGTGTTCCCACCGCTCCGATCAACCCGAAGACCTGATCGTTTTCGATCAGACGAAGGGTTTGCGCGAATGCTGCATCGCTCTCGTATCGGTCATCTCTGGTTACAAGCCTCAGCTGGCGTCCATGCACTCCTCCTGCATCGTTCGCCTCTTTGAACGCCGCCTGGATGCCCAGCTGCATTCCCAAGCCCAATGCTGCGGAAGGTCCGGTGAGGGCCGCTGATTGACCGAACAGTATCTCGCTGTCGGAGATGCCGGGATCATCCGGGCTTACCGTTGGAGCCGTTGGGATCGGTGGCACACGCAAACCCTGGGCTTCCTTACCCAGAGCGTCAACCTGAGTCAAGAGCTGCCTCAGAACGTTCTCGCTGTCCTTTATCAGAGCACGTTCCTTCTCTACCAGCTCAAGACGCTCCTCCAGCCGTTCGAAGTAGTCATCTTCTTCGGTTCCAGCATCACGCAGGTTCTCGGCCAGATTCAAGACGGCATTGTTCAGTCCGGCGAAAGAAGACGCGCGAAGGTGGTTGATGTCAAGATCAATTCTGTGGGCTACCGAGTCGAATGACTCCTGAAGCCGCGCTACGTGTGTGGGATCTTGCATAAGGCTTGCCACCAGCAGAAGCGTATGCCCCAAGACCGTGTTATTCGCTAGGCTATCGGTGGCGCTGTAATCCAGCAGATTCTGCCTAGTGAGTACTGTTGAACCCGTACGTCTATCCTCAGGAAGGTTGGTCACCAGACCATAGAATTGTCTGTCTGTACTGGCGGTGACAGCCGGAAACAGGGCAATAGAGTTAGCACGAGTCAACTCGGCTCGGCTCTTTTGCTCCGCCTGCAATCTGAGTAACAGCTGGCCCCTTCCACTTTGAATCGACTCGACATTGGTAAGGAGCCTGTTGGCCAGGGACGTGATGTGCTCAACCCGGTCACTATTGCCTTTCTCCTTTAGGATCCCCAGTTGTTGAACTAAGGCGGTCCCGTGCCGTACGATGAGTGCCCCGTCTTGAGTGAGTGATTCCCGTGTCATACCGGCATTAGTCGGTACAGACCCTATGCTGCTCAACGAGTAGGCATGGTTCGCTACGGACAAGGCTGCGGACTGTAATTGGACAATGTCGTACACGTCCATAGTGCCATCGGAACCCGACAACTTCAACGTAGTCCACCCCGACCAACTAGGACTGGTCGATTGGCCGAACTTGCTGCCGATGCCAAACGCATAGACGGTTCCAGGCGCAAGGTTCTTCACCGCTAGCGTGTAATTGTCCTCGCCGCGTTCGGCGATGTCGATGGACTCGATAATGTCCTGCCACGGTCCTCCGAGGCGCTGGAGGAGCGTTGCGGCGTTCACATTCATCCAGCGAACGCTGTAGCCGGTTGCCCCTGGTACCGCGTCCCACGTTATGAGAGCCTCCCCAGGTTCATCCCCATCGGCTACCGAAAAGTTGACATGCGCCGGCAGAGTCGTATGGGCGGCGGCCGTGTTGGTTTGCCCCATTAACAAGGCCAGTATCACTATAATAGCAATAACTACCGTAGGCCTGGATGCCACGCTACTCAATTCGCCCTCCCCCTTGTTGATGTCGGCTAAGGGGGTAGGGTATCACGGGCATTCCCACGGCGCCTAGGAGGGTGCTGAGTCATGCGGGGGTTGGCGGGTTGATGGATGGGGTGGGTTTAGGACGGGTTGAACGTCTAGCCTCGGCCGGTGCGGGCAAGTCCCGGGTTGATGAGCCGTTGGAGGTTGATGCCGGCGGCGCGTCTGGTGAGCCGTTGCCGGTTGCGTTGTAGCCCTACTGTTGATGTGGTGCAGTCCCTGCTGCCCGCCGCGCTATCCGCCAGCGTCCTGGCCGGTCCGGGTCGACTTCCACGTATTGTCCCCTCCTCAGAGGTCGTGGTCACTCAGGACTGAGTGAATGGATGGTGAAGAGTGGACAAAATACCCGGTTTCTCCGACGGCAGGGGCCCACGTCAAATAGGCTTCCATGGGATCGCTACATGGGAGGGGATGGACAATGAGCGCCATCAAGGACGGTCTCCGGTTCAAGACAGCATTCACAACGACGGCATGGGTACTCATCCCCGTGGCTATCGGGATCAACCTGATCGGGAGGTTCTTCACCCAGACCCTGAACCTGCCACTGTTCCTCGACACCATCGGCACCACCATGGCGGCCTTCCTGGCAGGGCCGTGGGTAGCCGCAGTTGCCGGGGTGCTCACCAACCTGGTGATCGGGCTCACGCTCGAGGCGACGTCGATTCCCTTCGGGATCGTGAACGCCGCCATCGGAATCGTGGCCGGTGTCATGGCGGCGCACGGGTTCCTTCGCTCGACGGGCAAGATCATCCTGATGATGCTCTGCCTGACCGCGATCACCATCATCACCGCCATGCCCCTCGTGGTTCTCGTGTTCGAAGGCGTTTCCGGGTCCGGCGTCGACGCGGTCACCGGCTTCTTCGCGGCTTCCGGGAGGAACATGGTCGAGTCGGTGCTCGGTCAGCAGTTGCTCACGACACCGGGCGACAAGGTACTGACGGTGCTGCTGGCATTCGCCCTGATCAAGGGCGTACCGCAGCGCTACCGGCCGCCGTTCGGCCGAGAGGTCATTCCGTTCTGACCCGCTAGTGGTCTGTCTTTGAACCATCGGCGTCACTCGGGGCGGAAGGCCGCGGGTGACGTCGATGGCCAGTTGAGCACGCCGAGTTGTCCCTGCAGACAGACCGCTACGACGACACTGACGTGGATGTAGTGGAAGCTGACACGGCCACCTGGTCCCCGGCTCGGGTCGCCGAGTTATACAACACTGGGAACACCTGGCTCCACCGGGCCCATCCATTGACCAAACTGGCCGCGGTGCTTCCACTATCGGTGGCAGGATTCGCCGGGGACACCGTACTGGTACCGGCCATCCTCCTGGCAGCGGCGGTGCTGACCCTGGTCGTGTCCCGCCTCGGCATCATCGCGCTCAAGTCCCTCCGGCTCATGGCCCCGATGACCTTCGCCCTGGTCGTGATCCATGGAATAGTCCGCCCGTACGACACGGAGCCCCTGGTGGCTTGGGGGCCCATCTCGGTCAACGCCGGCGGCCTAGCCCTTGCCGGGACGACCGCGGCGCGGATAGCGGTGTTCGTCATCGCGGTGACCGCCGCGATGGCGACCGTCCACCCCAAGATCTTCGCCACCGCTCTCATCCAGCGGGGGGTGTCGCACAAGCTGGCCTACGCCTACCTGGCGGGGGCTGAGTTGATCCCGGAGATGAGGCTCCGGGCCACCCAGATTCTCGAGGCCCAGCAGTCCCGCGGCTTCGACACCAAAGGGAGCCTGCCACGGCGCTTGCGGACTCTCTTCGCACTGCTCAAACCGCTGCTGGTGAGTTCCCTGATCGGGGTAGAGATGAGGACGCTCGCCCTGGAGTCCCGCGGGTTCTCCCTGCCAGGCCGGCGGACAGCCGCGGTCGCGGTCCGGGAGAGGGGAAGGCTGCTCCAGAGGAGCCTGCTCCTGGCCTCGATCCCGCTGCTCGTCCTGGCGATCATCTGGTGAGTGGCGCCGGCCTGCCGGAGACTGAGAGCCTGGCCACCTCCACCTTCGCCACCTTCGAGGACTTCACGTTCCAATACGACACGGCCTCCGAGCCATCACTGACCGATTTGAATCTCGGCTTGCGTGCCGACCAACTCACGCTGATCTCCGGGCCGTCCGGAGGTGGCAAGTCGACGCTGGCCCGGGTTGTGGCCGGGTTCATCCCGCGACCGCTCGGGGGGAGTTTCGAGGGTACGGCGAGGGTGCTGGGGCATGACGTGGACACCGCTCCACCACACGCGCTCACCGAGGCGGTCGGCGTCGTGTTCGACAACCCGTTCGATCAGCTGACCGCCGCCACGAGCACGGCGTTCGACGAGGTCGCCTACGCCCTGGAGAACGAGGGCCTCCCGCCGGCCGAGATCGTGGCTAGAGCACTGGAGGCGCTGGAGAGCGTGGGGCTGGCCGAGATGACGGGCCGGCACCCCCGCCGCCTGTCTGGTGGCCAATCACAGCGGCTTGCCATTGCCTGCGCTCTGGCCCAGAGAAAGCCGATCCTGGTCCTCGACGACCCGACTTCCCAGCTCGATCCCACCGGTCGGGAGGAAGTCGTCTCGTTGGTCAGGACGCTGCGGGACGCGAACACCACAGTCGTCCTGGTGGCGCAGGACCTGGGCCACTGGCTCGAGATGGCGGATCGGCTGGTCATCCTGGATGGTGGCCGAGTGACCGCCGACGGCCATCCGGCAACGCTGCTGGCCGACCCTCGCCTCCTCGACGGAAAGATCCTGGTTCCCCGCTGCGTCACCGTCTGGGCCGACCTGCGCCGGCGCGGGGTCGCCCTGAACGACACTCCCCCGCTGACCACCGACCGGCTGGTCGGCTCCATCCAGAACCTCGGTAGGGAGCGGGAGCCGACTCCGTGATCCACCTGAACGACGTCCGCTACACGTACCCGAAAGGTGGAGCAGAGGCGATCCGGGGAATCAGCCTGGACGTGTCCTTGGGCGAGACCCTGTTCGTCCTGGGCCATAACGGGGCCGGCAAGTCGACGATGCTCCGCTTGTTCAACGGGCTGCTCAAGCCCGGTTCGGGGACGGTCACCGTCGACGGCACCGACACGAGAGATGCGAGGCCCGCCCAACTCTCCCGCACCGTGGGCCTGGTGTTCCAGAATCCTGACGCGCAGCTGTTCCGGGACCGGGTCTCCGAAGAGGTGTCCTTCGGCGCCGAGAACGGCTCGGGAGATGACGACGCGACCGAGCGCCACGAGCGGGCGATGGCCCTGCTTGACCTCGAGTCGGTCGCGGACAGCAATCCCTACGACCTGACCCTCTCGTGGCGAAAGCGGGTCGCCATCGCGTCCGTAGTGGCCATGGGGACTCCCATCCTGGTGCTCGACGAACCCACCGGCGGCCAGGACGCAGACGGGACGCGGGTCCTCACCGACCTCATCACCGACACGCGCCGCCGCGGCCACGGCTGCGTCGTGGTCACCCATGACGTGGAACTGGCCTTCGACTGCGCCGACCGGATCGTGGTGCTTCGGGAAGGGGTCATCCACCTCGAAGGCGCTCCGATGTCGGTGCTCGGGGATCCGCTCCTCCATCTGGCCGGGGTGGAGCCTTCCACCATGCATCAGATCTCCGTCGGCATCGGATTGGACCCGCCGGCGCGAGGGGTGGACGAGCTGGAAGAATATCTCGAAGCCGCCGGAGGTCGGACGCCATGAAGCATGATCCGCTGAGCACCGACAGGCCCCAGCACCATATCCGTTGCCTGCCGGGCGACGTCGCCGACAAAGTGCTCCTGCCGGGCGATCCCAAGCGAGCAGAGTTGATCGCGGGCCTCCTCGACGATGCCCGCCACGTCGCCACCAATCGGGAGTACACCACCTACACCGGGACCTACCGGGGCATGCCGGTTTCCGTCACGTCGACCGGTATCGGCTGCCCGTCTGCGGCCATCGCGATCGAAGAACTCACCAGCGTGGGCGCCAAGACCCTCATACGAACCGGCACCAGCGGGTCGATGAGTCCCGACGTGGGGCCGGGTGAGGTGATCGTCGGTTCGGCCGCGATCCGGGAAGAAGGAACCGGAACGTCCTACCTCCCCATCGAGTTCCCGGCTGTGGCCGACCTAGACCTGACCTACTGCCTGCGGGCGGCGGCCGAGACGCTGGGCCTGCCGGTTCGGGTGGGGGTGCTCCACTCGAAGGACTCCTTCTACTCCCACCGTGACCCGGACCGACTCCCGGTGGCCCAGGAGATGAGAGGCAAGCGGGCCGCCTGGATGGCGGGAGGCGCCCTGGCGTCGGAGATGGAGACCTCCACGCTCTTCGTTCTCGGATCCATGCTCCAGGTCAGGACGGGATCCATCTGCCTGGTGGCCAGCTCGCAGGACGCGTCCACCCGGCTGACGCCCGAAGAGTCGGAGCGCCTGGTCGAGAAGGTGGTGACGGCCGCGCTCGACGCTCTCGTACTGGACGAATCGAACGCCATGGGAGGCAGCACTCGATGAGCACACGAATCGACGTCCACACCCACTTCTACCCCACGTCCTACCTGGCCGGCCTCGAGAAGCGACGTGAAATGCCGCGCGTCTACCGGGACGGCGACGTCCGGCGGTTCGTGATCTTCCCGGAGGAGGAAGCCGACCCGCGCATCGGTCGCCCCATCGAGGACGGCTGGTGGACCATCGCCGGCAAACTCGGCTTCATGGACGAGAACGCCATCTCACGATCGGTCATCTCGCTCGGCAATCCCTGGATGGAGCCCTTCGAAGGACAGCACGGAGTCGAGCTCACAAGGGTGGTCAACGACGAGCTGGGCACGCTGGAGGAGAGGACCGAAGGCCGGCTGGTCGGGCTGGGCGCCCTCCCCGCCACGGGTGTAGCTGACGTGGTGGACGAGATCGAGGCCATAGACGCCCACCCCAGCCTGCGCGGGATCGTGACGGGCCCCAGGATCGCCCACTTCCGGCTTGACGATCCGGAACTGGAACCGGTGTGGACGGAACTGGAGTCCCGGCAGCTCCCCTTGCTGCTGCACCCCCAGGACGGCATCGCCCTCGACCTCCTGGAGGGGTACGGACACGTGCTACCCGTGGGAGTGGGCTTCCCGATGGAAACGACCGCCGTGGTGAGCCGGCTCGTGTTCGGCGGCGTGCTCCACAACCACCCCGGTCTCAAGATCATCGTCTCCCATGGTGGTGGAACGCTGTCGGCCCTGGTGGGACGCCTCGACGCTGCGTGGCGATCGGACGAGATCGGCCGGACCAGACTTCCGGAGCTCCCGTCCAGGTCGATAGCGCGGCTGTACATCGACGCCATCACGTACGCCGCCGGCCCGTTCCAGGCCTCGATTGCCATGGTCGGGAGCGACCGGGTCATGTTCGGCACCGACCACCCCTTCTCGATCGAGGATGCCGGCGCCACGATGGACGCCATGGAAACTGTCGACGACACGACCCGCAACTCGATCTTCGCCGGCAACGCGTCGGCTCTCTTCGACCTGGCCTGAGGATCGAAACGGCGTTCCAACCGGTCGCTGAACTAGCCCGTCACGCTCGAACTCGGCAGAACCAACCCGTACCAGCTTTTCCCCTAGGATCGTCGGGTCGGCTGCGGCAGGAGGGCGTCCGGCATGATCGAAGAGCGGTTCTCGATGGCCGGGAGGCGGGCCGTGGTGACCGGTGGTGGTGGGGGATTCGGTAGAGCCTTCTGCCGGATCCTGGCCGAAGCGGGCGCCGAGGTCATTCCGGTGGATATAGACCGGCCCGCCGCCGAGGAGACCGCCTCGTTGGTGACCGGGGCCGGCGGCCGGGCCTGGGCGATCGAGTGCGACGTGGCGGATGCGACCGATGTCGATGCGATGGCCGAACGGCTGGAGGAGACCGGCCCGGGCCTGGATGTGCTGATCAACAACGCCGGCAACTCCCCGCCGTCCAGGCGGGTGGCCGACATCCCGGTCCAGGAATGGGACGACGTGATCGCCGTCAACCTGAGGAGCGCCTTCCTCTGCACCCGAGCCCTGATGCCGATGATGCTGACGACGGAGAGCCCGTCCATCGTGAACATCGCCTCGGTACTCGGGATGCGCGGCTTCCATCCGGACGTCATCTCCCAGGCCGGATACGCCGCGTCCAAGGCCGGCATGATCGGACTCACCCTCCAGACCGCCGCCGACTACGGGGAGTTCGGGTTGCGCGCCAACGCGGTAGCCCCCGGCTGGCACCTCGGCACCAACCTGAGCAAGCGGGCCGGTAACTTCGCCACCCCCGAGCAGGAGGCGAGCCTGCAGCGCACCATCCACGAGCGGATACCGCTCCAGCGAGCCTCGACCGCCGAGGAGCTCGCTCCTCTGGTCCTCTACCTAGCCGGCGACGCCTCCCGGTTCGTGAGCGGGGCGGTCATGACTCACGACGGCGGCTGGACAGCGATATGACGACGCCAGGAGGTGCCCTGGAGGGCCGGGCGGCCATCGTGACCGGAGCCGCCCAGGGAATCGGTAGGAGGGTCGCCGAGCGTTTCGCCGACGAAGGGGCCTGGGTGGTCCTCGCCGACATCCAGGGTGACCTAGCCCATGATGTTGCCGATTCCATCCTCCGGAACGGAGGCAGAGCATTGGCCATCCGGACCGACGTGGCGGATGCGGAGAGCGTCGCCCGCATGGCCGAACGCGCCAGGAGGACCGTCGGGACGGTCGACATCCTGGTGAACAACGCCGCCGATATGGCAGGTCTCCGCCGGCAGCCATTCGACAGGATCACCGAGGAGGAGTGGGATCGGACGATGGCCGTCAACGTGAAGGGCCTGTGGCTGATGGTCAGAGCCGTGGCCGGCGGTATGCGGGAGGCCGGATACGGGAAGATCATCAACATGTCCTCCGATCTGGTGCTGTCGGGAGTGCCCGGAATGGCGCACTACGTGAGCTCGAAGGGAGCGATCTGGGCGCTGACCAGAACGCTTGCCCACGAACTCGGGCCCGACGGGATCCGGGTGAACGCGGTGGCGCCCGGCTTTACCGAGACCGAGTCAGCCCTCCGCCTCGGTGGCGATGCGCCCGTGCGGAGCATCGCCCGGCGGGCGCTACGCAGGGCCGAGACGCCGGACGACCTCACCGGCACGATGCTCTACCTGGCGTCTGCGGCCTCGGATTTCGTGACCGGCCAGTTGATCGCCGTGAACGGAGGATCCGTGCTGCATTGACGGCGCCTCCGGTCGTCCGGGCCGAAGGAATCATCCGTACGAATGTTCAGAGGCGCAGGAGGCGGGCCAGGTTGTTCCCCATGATGTCTTCCATGTCCCGATTCGCTCAGGTTGATCCCGAGCGGACCGTCGCTGGTGAGGGTCTCGATGATGCGTGGCTGGCTGTATGGATCCTGCACCGGGCAGTCGCTGCCGAACACCATGCGGTCGGCGCCGATCGCCAGGGCCGCCTCGGCAACCCTCGGCTGATCGCCCTATCCGGTCTCCGGGTACACGTTGTCACAGTGGCGAGCCACGTTGATGGCGTCGTCCGCATACCCGATCTTCTGGGTCCCGAGATGAGCCAGGATCACCATCGTGCTCGGATGGTCGGAGTCCACGCCCTGATGCGGATTGAGCATGAACGTTCCTACGAGCCGGTCGGGGTACTTGCGTACCGCTTCGATCGCCGGCCGGTACTGCTCACGGAAGCTGAGACCGGCTCGCTCGGTAGGACCCAACATCGGCATGACCGCCGCCCGGTCGATCACCCGGGGGTCGCCGGGGATCGGGAGCTCCTCGTCCATGATGGCGATCAGGTCGTCGGCTGTGAACGAATGCCATCCTCGGGTGCGATCTGGATCGTCACTGATATGGACATGCCCGTCTACGATCAACCATCAACGTCCCGCGCCATGTTACGGCGCCGATCCCACAGGTCGCAGAGCGGGTAGCATGCGGCACCGTGCCCGACCTCCGAGCATCCGCCGAGCGCCTCTTCCCGGATCTGGTCGACCTGCGGCGGCTACTCCATCGATTCCCCGAGCAGGGCAACCACCTCCCGGAGACCCGCCGGATCGTGCTCGAGGCACTGGAAGGCCTGCCTCTCGACATCGTGGCACACGAGACCACCAGCGGGATCGTGGCGGTGCTGGAGGGTGATCATCCCGGCCCGGTGACCCTGCTGCGGGCCGACATGGACGCCTTGCCGGTCACGGAAGCGACCGGCCTCGGGTTCGCCAGTCGCCATGACGGCTTCATGCACGCCTGCGGGCATGACCTGCACACCGCCATGCTGGTGGGGGCAGCCCGGTTGCTGTCCTCGATGAGGTCCGACCTGGCGGGTACGGTGCTGTTCATGTTCCAGCCCGGCGAGGAGGGCTTCGCCGGGGCGCGTTTCATGCTCGAAGAGGGCCTGCTGTCCACGGTCACGGACCGGCCCTCCAGCGCCTTCGCCATTCATGTGAACACCTGGACGCCCACCGGAATGGTGCTCCACCGCGGGGGCCCGCAACTCGCTTCCGCCGACGAGGCGCGGGTCACGATACGGGGCAAGGGAGGCCATGCCTCGGCCCCCTACCTCGCCTACGACCCGATTCCGGTGGCTGCGGAGATCGTCCTGGCCACGCAGACCGCAATCACCCGGCGGATCAACGTCTTCGATCCGGGCGTGATCACGTTTGCCCACGTCGTCGCCGGGACCACCCACAACGTGATCCCGGAGACCGCCTCAATGGTCGCAACGATCCGAGCCGTCTCCGAAGACAGCCGCGAGCAGCTACACGCCCTGATCACCCGGGTGGTCCCGAGCATCGCCGCTGCCCACGGCATGGAGGCCGAGGTGGAACTCAACCTGGGATATCCGGTGACCGTCAACGACCCCGATCACACGGCGTGGGTGGACACGGTGGCCCGCGACACCCTGGGCAACGATCGCGTTGTGTGGATGAACTCGCCGATCATGGCCGCCGAGGACTGGGGTTACGTGCTCCGGGAAGTCCCGGGAACCATGTCGTTCCTCGGGGCCTGCCCTCCCGAGCTGGAACCGGGCCGGGCACCAGGGTTGCACTCCGACCGGGCCGTCTTCGACGAGGAGGCGATGATCATCGGCACGGCCCTGCACGGTGCGATAGCAATGGCTAGCGGTAAGCGCCGGGCTTGACTAGGCCTGAGCTTCGCGGCCCGCTGGGAGACCGATCGAAAGCGAGTCCCGCCGAGCGCCGGCCGCTTCCTCGGTCGGTGTCGGCAACGATCCGGCGGACCCGCTCCGGACCCAGCGGCAGGCGGGTCACGTTCTCAGGACATCCCAGCGCGTCGGCCACGGCGTTCGCGACGGCCGCCCCTACCGCGGTGATGCCTCCCTCACCCGCTCCCTTGACGCCGAGCGGGTTGAGCGGGCTGGGCGCTTCCTCGAGCAGCAGCACCTCCACTTCCGGCATCTCGGTGACGGTCGGCATCAGGTAGTCCATGAACGTGGCGGCCAGGGGCTGGCCGGCCTCGTCATAGGCGAAGTCCTCGAGCAGCGCGCCCCCGATGCCCTGGGCGGCGCCGCCGGCAATCTGGCCGTTGACCAGTTCCGGGTTGACCGCCTTGCCGACCTCGTAGGCCACCACGAGCCGTTCCACCTCGACCAGGCCGGAGTCAGGATCCACCCGGACGACCGCGGCGTGGATGCCGTAGGGATAGACCATGTGGTCCGCCTGGAACCAGCCCTCGGCGGTGAGGCCGGGCTCGCCACCGGTCATGCCGGGACGGAGCCTCTGCGCCACCTCGCCCAGCGTGATGGCCGGGCCGCCCGGCGAGCCCCGGACGAATACCCGGCCCCCGTCGATGGTGAGGTCACCCGGATCGGCCTCCAGCACCGAGGCCGCCACATCCAAGGCCTTGCGCCGCACGCGGCGGGCAGCGATCAGGGTGGCGGAGCCGGACATGACGGTGACCCGGCTGGCGAAGGCGCCCATCCCGTAGGGGAGGTCGTCGGTCTGGCCGTGTCGTACCCGGATCGATCCGATTTCCACGCCCAGCGTGTCGGCGCACACCTGCGCCAGCACCGTCTCGACGCCCTGACCGATCGAGGCCACGCCGGTGATCACCAGTACGTCTCCCGCCTCGTCCACGGTGACCCTGACCCCGTCGAACGGACCGAGACCGCTCTTCTCCACGAAGAACCCCATGCCGAGGCCCACCAACTCGCCATCCGACCGCCTCCGGGCGAGGTCGGCCGTCAACCGCTCGTAGTCCAGGTACTCGAGGGTCCGATCCAGGAGACCCGGGTAGTCGCCGGAGTCGTAGGTCAACTCGGTACCGAGCGCGGTGATCCCCCGTTTGAAGGGCATGCGCTCCGGCAGGACCAGGTTGCGGCGGCGAACCTCGGCCGGGTCGAGACCGAGCCGGTGCGCTATGACGTCGATCAGGCGCTCGCGGACGAAAGTGCTCTCGTACCGGCCGGGGGCCCGGTAGGTACCGCATGGGGTCTTGTTGCTGAGCATCACATGGCCGCGGCTCCGGTATGCGGGCCAGGCGTACGGCCCCGGGAGCATAGAGGTGGTGAGCTCGGTGACCGTCACCTGATGGGTCCGCAGGTAGGCCCCCTGGTCCACCCAGAACTCGTCGACAACACCCCTGATCCAGCCGTCGGGTTCCACCGCCGCCCTTATCCGGTGGACCTGATCGCGGGAGTGGTTGGCGGCCAGCATGTGCTCCCGGCGATCCTCCACCCAGCGGACGGGGCGCCCCAGGCGGAGGGCGGTCAGGCACACCAGCACGTCCTCCGGATAGAGCTCTCCCCTGATCCCGAACCCCCCTCCGACGTGACCCTCCCGGAGAACGACGGCGCCGAGTGGCAGGCCGAGCATCGAGGCTATGGCGGCCCGGTTGTGGTGGGGCACCTTGGCGGCGCCGAACATCTCCAGCACCGACCTTGTCGCGTCGTAGTGAGCCACCGCTCCCCTGGTCTCCATGGGCACCCCGGAGTGCCTCCCCACCGCCAGTTCCATCTCCACGACGACCGGAGCATCCCCGAACGCTCCCTCGAGGTCCCCGTAAGCCTTCTCCACCACCGTCGTCTCGGTGGCCGCCGGCCCGGCCGCCACCGGATCGACCACCGGATCGAGCTCCTCGATTTGGGCGAAGACCAGTTCGGCTGCGTCCTCGGCCAGGTAGGGGTCCTCGGCCAGCACGATCGCGAACGGCTCCCCCACGTAGCGAACGTGGTCGCCGGCGAGGATGGGTTGGCGGAACCGTTCCAGACCTTCCACCCAGGGCATACGGAAGTCGATCGGCGGTACATCCCGGACGTCATCACGTGTCCAGACCGCCTCCACCCCGTCCATGGCAAGGGCCTCCGAGGTGTCGATCTCCAGCAACCGGCCGTGGGCCACCGGGGAACGCACCACCCTCATGTGCAGCTGGTCGGGAAGGGACAGGTCGGCCGCGAACCGGGCCCTTCCTGTCAGTAGTGGTCGGTCCTCGATCCTCTTGACCGAGCTACCGACATAGCTCATCCCCGCATGACCTCGGCGGCCTGGCGCACCGACTTCAGTATGTTCTGGTACCCGGTGCAGCGGCACAGGTTGGAGGACAGCACGGCCCGCAGCTCCTCTTCGTCGGGATCGGGATTCTGCTCCAGGTACCCGGCCGCCAGCATCAGGAACCCCGGAGTGCAGAAGCCACACTGGAGCCCGTGGTTGTCCCAGAAGGCCTGCTGGATCGGATGGAGCCGCTCACCGTCGGCCAGGTCCTCGACCGTGCGAAGGTCCATGCCCTCGCACTGGACGGCGAACATCAGGCAGGACCGGACCGGTTGGCCGTCGGCCAGGATCGTGCAGGCCCCGCACACGCCGTGCTCGCACCCCAGGTGGGTTCCCGTGAGGCCGCAATCGTCCCTGAGCGTGTCGGCCAGGGTGCGCCGGGGCTCCACCAGGACCCGGTAGGACCGGCCGTTGACCGCGAGGGTGACCTCGACCTTGGTTCGCTCGCTCATGCGGGAATCCTCTCCCTCTCGCTTACCAGCCTACGCAGCCGGGACGGGGTTGCCGGAACCTCGGCGATCTCGACGCCGAGGGGACGGAGCGCATCGGCGACCGCGTTGATGACGGCGGCCGGGGCGCCGATCGTGCCCCCCTCTCCCAAGCCCTTGGCGCCGGTGATGGTGGCTTCGGAGATGGTCTCCAGGTGGTGGACCTCGATGGTGGGAACCTCGGCCAGGGTGGGCGGCAGGAAGTCCATGAGCGAGGTGGTGAGGATGTTGCCCTCCCCGTCGTAGCGGATCTCCTCGTACAGGGCTCCGGCGATCCCCTGGGTGATCCCGCCGTGGAGTTGCCCGTCCACGATCATCGGGTTGATGAGGCGCCCGGCGTCCTCCACCACCACGAACCGGTCCACCCTGACCCCGCCTGTCTCCGGGTCCACCTCCACCGTTGCCACATGGCAGGCGTTGGAAAAGGTCCCGGCCGGGTCGTAGGTGGCCGTGGCGGTGAGTCCGGGATCCATGCCAGCGGCCAAGCGGTGGCTGGAGTGGTAGGCGAGGCGGGCCAGGTCCCCCACCTCGATCCCGGCATCCGTACCCCTCACGGTCGCCCTGCCTGCCCGGATGACGATGTCCTCCGGCGCCGCCTCCAACTCCGCGGAAGCGATGGCGGCCAGCTTGGCCCGGAGCCGGTCGGACGCCAGGCGGGCCGCTCCCCCGGCGATGACCAGGGACCTGCTGGCGAACGTACCCCATCCGTAGGGCGTGCGGTCGGTGTCGCCGTGAACGATCCGGACCCGAGCCGGCTCGACACCCAGTCGGTCCCCGATCAACTGGGCGAGGGTGGTCTCCAAACCCTGGCCGTGCGGCGAGGCCCCCAATCGGGCCTCCACGTTGCCGGACGGGTCCATGGCCAGGTCCACGGTCTCGTATCCGGGTGTCACGTCCATGCTCCGGGCGGCGAAGGCCGATGTCCCGTAGCCGGTGCGCTCCGAGAACACGGAGAAGCCGATCCCGAGGTAGCGGCCCTCGGACCGGGCCACCGCCTGGCGGCCCCGGAAGTCCTCCAGGCCTATCGCCTCGACAGCCCGGTCCAGGGACTCCACGTAGGAACCCTCGTCGTACATCAGGCCGGTGGCCGAGGCGTAGGGGAACTCCGTTATCAGGTTGCGCCGCCTGATCTCGGCGGGCTCGATCCCGAAGCGGACCGCCGCCAGGTCCATGAGGCGCTCCATGGCCAGGGTGATCACCGGTCTCGACACCCCCCGGTAGGGCGCCATCGGGCAGGTGTTGGTGGTGACGCCGCGGGACCGGACCCGGTAGGTGCGGAAGTCGTAGGGTCCGGGGAACTCGGCCAGCGCCATCAGCGGCTCCACCCCGCAGGTCACCGGGTAGCAGGAGTAGGCGCCGATGTTGCATAGCAGGTCGGCATCCACCGCCAGCAGCCGGGCGTCCGCGCCGAATGCGCCCCGTACCCGGTAGTGGTGGTCGCGGCTGTGGAAGGACGACATCAGGTTCTCGCGCCGGTCCTCCACCCATGACACCGTGGTCCGGAGCCGTCGCGCCACCCAGGCCGTCACCACATCCTCCGGCGCCAGGCAGAACTTCTGCCCGAACGCTCCTCCCACATCCGGGACCACCACCCTGAGGTCCGACTCGGGCATGCCGAGCAGGTCGGCCAGGACGGTGCGGACCACGTGAGGCGACTGGACGGAAGCGGTAAGGGTGGTCCGCCCCGAACGGGGGTCGTAGGCGGCGATGGAGCCTCGAGCCTCCAAAGGGAGGGCGTTCTGGCGCCGGGAACGTAGATCGAAGTCCACCACCACCGCGGCGCCGGAGAAGACCTCGTCGACCCGCTCGGTCTCGAAGCGGGCGTCTACCACCACGTTGCCCTCCAGGTGGTCGTGAACGGCCGGCGCTCCCGGACGGAGCGCTTCGGGGGCGTTGATCACGCAATCCTCCGGCTCGATGTCCACGAAGACCTGCTCGGCGGCATCCTCCGCCTCCTCGGGCGTGCCCGCCACCACTACCGCGACGGGCTCACCCACGAATCGGACCTTGCCGGAAGCCAGCACCGGCTGCTCGATGGGGTGGAAGTCCGGCCGGTGGAGCAGCGGCCGGATGGGACGCACCTCCTTCAGATCCTCGGCGGTGAAGGCGGTGATCCCCTCGGGCGCCGAAATGGAAACGATCCGGCCGTGGGCGACCGGGCTACGGACAAACCGTAGGAACGAGGCATCCCTGGTGAGGTCGGCCACGAACCGGCCCTCGCCGGTGAGTAGGGGCGGATCCTCGAAGCGCGGGAGCGGCTGCCCGATCCACGGGATCACGCGGCGATCGCCTGCTCAAGGGCTCGTCGGGTCAGGGCGCGCACCAGGTCCCGCCGGTAGCCGGCGGACCCGTGGATGTCGCCGATGGCGTCGATCTCGAGAGCAGCGATCTCGGCGGCAGCGCGGAATGACTCCTCGGTAGCGGGCTGGCCCTCCAGTGCCTGCTCCGCCTCGCCGGCCCGGAGCGGGCGATCACTCACTCCACCGAGCGCGATGCGGGCGTTCCCGACCTGCCCTTCATCGGACTCGAAAGCGACTGCGGCCATGGCCAGGGCGAAGTCACCGGCGCGGCGGCTGAACTGCTGGAAACCGACCCGGGTGCGCGTGGAGAGTTTGGGCAGGCGAGCCTCGACCAAGAGCTCCTCGGGTTCGAGAGCGGTGGTGAAGACGGTCTGGAAGAAACCCTCCACGGGGATGTCACGACCACCGGACGGGCTCCGGGTCGACAGTTCGGCATCGAGCAGCAGGGCGATCACGCACCACTCCGCGGCGGGGTCGGCATGGGCCAGGCTGCCCCCGAAAGTACCCCTGATCCTGATCGGTAAATGTCCGACGTGGTGGGCGGCCATGGTCAGGAGGCGGCCGGTGGGGCCTTCCGTGACCGGTCGCTCGAAGGTCACGTGGCGGACCATCGCTCCGATCCGGAGGGTGTCTCCGTCCTCCTCGAGATAGTCGAGTTCGTCCAGCGGGTTGATGTCGACCAGGACCGCGGGGCGGGCCAGACGGAAGTTCATGGCCGGCACCAGGCTCTGGCCGCCGGCCAGGACCTTTGCCTCGTAGCCGTACTCACCGAGGTGGGTCACCGCTTCGGCCACGGATCGGGCCTGGTGGTAGTCGAACGGAGCCGGCTTCATGAGGGCCGGAGTGTAGTATCCGGGCGCCAACCCGAGGCCTTACCGACCCATGACCCCACACCAGCGGCCGGCGCCTGTCGGTGGTATCGGAAGCTCCATCCGGCGCCATGAGGACCCTCCGCTGCTGGCCGGCAAGGCCCGCTACGTAGCCGATATCCGCCTTCCGGGCATGCTCACCATGGTGGTGGTGAGGGCGCCCGTCGCCCACGGCACGCTGCGGAGCATCGACTGCTCAGAGGCCCGCCGGGTGCCGGGAGTAGAGGCGGTGTTCACCGCGGAAGAGGTGAGCGGGTCGCTCGGTGGCATTCCCAGGATCCCGCCCCGGGTTTCGTTCGACGAGACCGTGACCCCGTACCTCCAGCCGATCATCGCCCACGACCGGGTGCGCTTCGTCGGCGAGCCGATGGCGGTAGTGGTGGCTCGGGATCGGTACGTGGCGGAGGACGCCGCCGATCTGGTGTTCGCCGACATCGACACCCACCCGGTGATGATGGATGCCGGGGCCGAGGACCGGCCCGGTCGGCGCCTGTTCGAGCCGGAGAACCTGGTCACCACCCTCGAAGCCGGCTTCGGCGACGCGGGACGGGTGTTCGCGGAGGCGGAGGTGGTGGTCGAGGCCGAGCTTGCCACCGGCCGCCACAGCGGCGTGCCGATGGAGACGCGGGGCATAGTGGTCGAGTTCGACCCCGCCGGCGAACGGCTCACCGTCCACGGCGCGACCAAGGTGCCGCATTGGAACCTGGCCACCACCGCCGCGCTCCTGGGCATGCCTCCCGGCCGTCTACGCATGCGCGAGACGGCGGTGGGGGGAGGCTTCGGGGTGCGCGGCGAGCTGTATCCCGAGGATGTGCTGGCGGTGTGGGCGGCCGACCGGCTGGGCCGATCCGTGGCTTGGATCGAGGACCGCAGGGAACACCTCCTAACGGCAAACCACTCCCGCGAGCAGTTCCATCGGGCGCGCATCGCGGGTGACCGGGAGGGCCGGATCTCCGCCATCGCCTCGGACTTCGACATGGACATGGGCGCCTACGCCCGCACCCACAGCATCCGCGTGGCGGACCTGACCCTGTCGATGATCCCCGGCCCCTACGACATGGAGGCATACCGGGGAACGGCCCGGTGCGTGGTCACGAACAAGACCCCCACCGGCACCTACCGGGCTCCCGGCAGGTTCGAATCCAGCTTCGTGCGGGAGCGGCTCATCGACCTGTACGCCAACGAGATCGGCATGGAACCCGTCGAGGTGCGGCGCCGCAACCTGATCAAACCCGATCGCATCCCCTACTCCCGCCCGCTGTCGTCAACCGGCGAGCCGATGCTGTTCAGCGACGGCGACTTCCCGAGCATCCTCGACCGACTGGTCGGCTCGTTCGACTGGAAGGGGCTCGAGCAGCGCCGGGAGGCAGGGGAGCAGATCGGGGTCGGTGTGGCGATGTTCATGGAGAAGTCGGGCTTGGGTCCGTGGGAGACCGGCGCGGTCGAAGTCGATCCCGACGGTCTGGTCCGGGTCCGGTCGGGATGCTCCTCGGTCGGCCAGGGCATCCGCACGGTGCTGGCCCAGATCGTGGCCGAACGGCTCCAGCTGGATCACACCCGGGTACGGGTGGAACTACTCGACACGGACCGGACGCCCTACGGAATCGGTAGCTACGCCAGCCGATCGACGGTGACCGCAGGCAGCGCCCTGGTGCAGGCCGCCGACGAAGTGGTGCGGATCGCCAAGCAGGTGGCGGCCGTGGACTTCGAGGTGGACGCAGGCGACCTGGACTACCGGGACGGCTCCGTTTTTGTATCCGGATCGCCCGAGTTCAGCCTCTCCATCTTCGAGGCCGCAGCCCGGCTCCATCCTGTGACGGCCCCGAAGTACGGAAGGTCCGAGCCGGGCCTGGCCGTGGACTCGGTGTTCGAGGCGGAACGGGTGGTCTACCCGTGCGGCGCCAACCTGGCAGTCGTCCGGGTGGATGGGGAGACGGGCGAGGTGGTGGTCGAGCAGTTGATCCTGTACTACGACATCGGGAGGGCGATCAACCCGATGCTGGTGGCGGGACAGATGGAGGGGGGCGCCATCCAGGCGGTAGGAGGCACGCTGTACGAGCAGTTCGCCTACGACGGGGACGGCAACCCCTTGTGCGGATCGTTCATGGACTACCTGCTGCCCACGCTCGCCGAGGCGCCGAACATGACCGCTCTAATCGGCGAGCAGGACCCGACCGCCACCAACCCGCTCGGAATCAAGGGAGCGGGCGAGGGAGGCGTCCCGGGAGTGGCCGCCGCCATTGCCACGGCGATAGAACATGCCCTGGGCCGGCCCGGCCTCGCCAGCCGGCTACCCCTAACCCCCGAGAGAGTGCTGGCCCCTCCATCCCGTCAATGACCATGTGGAACGGCCCGGAGCCGGATCGGGGGAACGCTCGCAGCGCCTAGACGGCTCTGGTGTAGCGCTCCCGCTCCCAGTCGCTGACGCTCTCCTGCCAGGCGCGCAGCTCCCACGCCCTCGATATGGCGTAGTAGTCGCTGAACTCCGCGCCCATCGCCTCCTGCAAGGCAGTATCGGCCCGGAAGGCCCTCAAGGCGCTCTCCAGCGAGTTGGGTAGCGGTGGCAGGTCCGCCCGCTCGGAGACATCCTTGGTCTCGGGCGCCGGGGGCGACGCTCCCTCCCTGATCCCGATCATCGCCGAGGCCAGCAGAGCCGCCAGCGCCAGGTAGGGGTTGGCGTCAGCGCCGGGACGGCGACACTCGAGCCGGGAACGGGCCGGGCGGTTGCCCCGGATGGCCCGCACCGAGGTGGAGCGGTTCTCGTAACCCCAGCTCACGTTCACCGGCGCGAAGTAGCCGGGAACCAGCCGCTTGTAGGAGTTGACGGTGGGGTTGACCAGGAGGGAAGCAGCCGGGAGATGATCGAGGATGCCCCCTATGGCCGACATGCACGTCGCGGGAAACTCACCTTCCGCGGTGGGGGCGAAGGCGTTGTGCTCGCCTCGCCAGAACGAGACGTGGATGTGTCCGCTCGAACCCTCCTCGAGCGGCATGGTCTTGGCCAGGAAGCTGGCGGTGAGGCCCAGGGAGGCCGCCACCTCCTTGACCGCGAACTTGAGCAGCGCGGCGTCGTCGGCGGCCCGGAGGCCCCGCCGGGCGGAGATATTCAGCTCCAGCAGGCCAGGACCCGCCTCGGTGTGAACCGCTTCGAGGTTCACGCCGAGACCCTCGAGGGCCGGGACCAGCACCTCGAGCAGCCGGTCGAAACGGCCGATCTCCCCGAGGCTGTAGCTGATACCCGACGAAAGCGGCTCGCCGGCGCCGTCGAAGATCCTGACCTCGTACTCGAAACCCGCCATCACCTCGTAGCCCATGTCAGCCAGGTCCGCCAACACATCGCGCAGCACCTCGCGTGAGGCCAACCGGCATCGGGACCCGTCCGGCCAGCTCGGATCGGCCAGGCATATCCCCCAACCCGGCCTCCACGCCAGCGGCCGGAGGGTATCGGGGTCCGGCTGCAGCAGCAGGTCGGGCGCGCCGGTGTTGATCCCGTACTCCCGGTAGTCGGCGATCGGCATGTCGACCGGGTCCAGACCCAGCCACAGGTCGGTCATCACCGTGCCCTTCTCCACCGCCGACCGGAAGGCGCCGGGTCGGAAGGCCTTGCCCCGTACCGAGCCGTGAACATCCGGCATACCCAGAAGGACGAAGCCGTCGTCGGAAGGATTCCAGGTCATGTCGTTCCTCCGTTCGCCAAGCGGTCCGTCACCGTCCGGTCAACCTCCCCCACCACCCGGGCCAACCGCTCGATCATCTCGTCCAGTTCCTCGTCCGTGCTCGTGAGGGCCGGGGCGAAGACCGTCTGATCCCCGGCAAAGCCATCGGCGTTCGGGTGGGTGGACATCACGAGCAGGTCGTTCTCCAGGGCGCAGGCGTCGATCCGTTCGGCGATCTCCAGCCGGTCCGGCGGTATGGAGACGCCATCCCGGGGATCCACGTACTCCACGCCCAGCAGGAACCCGCGGCCCCGGACCTCCCCCACGATCGCATAGCCCTCGAGCGCCGCCCGAAGCCGGTCGAGAAGCGCCGGCCCGCGCTCCGCAGCCAGACCCGCCAGGTCGTGCCGTTCCAGGTAGTCGAGCACTGCCAGACCGACCGCGCAGCTCAGAGGCGCGCCGTCCCAGGTGTGGCCCAGATCGAACTCCTTCGAACCGCTCGCCAACACGTCGTAGACGGGTTGGCGGCACATGGTGGCGGCCAGCGGCATGTAGCCCCCGCCGAGCATCTTGCCGATGGTCACGATGTCGGGGGTGATCGGCAGGCCCTGGTACGCGAACCAGCCTCCCGTGCGCCCCATGCCGGTGACCACCTCGTCGAAGCACACCAGGAAGCCGTACCGGTCGCGCCGCTCCGCCAGCCCCTCCCAGAACCGATCCGGTGGTGAGTAGCCGGGTAGGGAGGCACCGCTCACCGGCTCGCAGAAGAAGGCGGCCACGGTCTCGGGGCCCGCCTGCTCGATCGCCTCGTCGAGTGCGTCCAGAGCGGCAGCGCCGGTCGGATCGAACCTCGGGGTGGACGGAGGGATGTGCAGGTGCTCGGAGAGGTAGGGGCCGAACGGTGCCCGGAAGGTGGGGCGGCCGGTGAGCGACACCGTGGCCATGGTTCCGCCGTGGTAGGCCTGGGCCGGAGAGATGACCCGCCACCGCGTGCCCTCCCCGCGATCCACGTGGTACTGGCGGGCCAGCCTGAGAGCGGTCTCATTGGCCTCGGAACCGCCGCTCAGGAAACGGACCTTGGCCATCTCCGGGGCGATGTCCACCAGACGAGCCGCCAGCCGTTCCTGGGGCAGGTTGGTGAAGTGGTGGGCGTAGTAGTAGGCGATGTCGCCCATGGCGGCCTCGGCCGCGTCCGCGATCTCCACCACCCCGTGACCGAGACCGGCCGTCATCGCCCCGCCTGAGCAGGCGTCGAGGATGCGCCCGCCTCCGGTCGTGTACAGCCACACGCCCTCGCCCCGATCGATACTCGGATAGGTCCGGTCGAGGAACTTGTGGAACACGCTGGTCGAGGCGGTGTCGATGACTGCCTGGCCATTCGCCCCGGCCGATCCGGTCATGATCGGTTACCTCCACGTCCCGGCAGGGCCAGGCCGGCTATGTCCTCTGTGTAGCGCTCGAGCAACTGTGCCGCGACGGCTCTCGCTCTCGGGGCAAGCCGGCGGGTTTCCTCCAGCAGGGCATCGGGATCGACCCCCTCGTCGTCGAGTTCGTGGCGGTAGACGTCGACCCAGCCGTCCATGATCTCGTCGGTGACCTCCGGATGGAACTGCACGCCGAGGCTGCGTCCCACCACGAACGCCTGCGGCCCGGCTTCGCTGTCCGCGATGAGCTCGCCTCCGGGCGGAACCGAGAAGGTGTCGAAGTGCCATTGGAACCAGGGTCCGGCAGGCACCAGGTCCTCGTTGGTGCTACGTACCGGTAACCAGCCGACCTCGGACAGCTCCCCACGGTAGGAATCACCGCCGAGGACCCTCGCCAGCAGCTGGCCGCCGAAACATAGGCCGAGGATCGGAACGTCGGCGCCGTAGGCCTCCACCAGCAGGTCCTTCTCCCGGTCGATCCAGGGGATCGAGTCGTCGAAGGCCGCCAGCTCGGAGCCGAGCGACACGATCAGGTCGTAGCGGGTGGGATCGACGCAGCGGTCCTCGAGGTCGATGCGGTAGATCTCCACGTCGGCGCCCTGGTCCTCCAACCACTCGTGGACGAACCCGGCCGGTGTCGGGTCCTCGTGCTGGACGATCAGGACACGAAGCCCCGCGGACGGACCGCCTCCGGGGGACAGATTCGAGCCGAGCTCGCCCCTCACCTCGGCGGCGACCTCCCCTACGGCGGCAGCCATCAGATCCACCATCTCCTCGAGATCGCCGTCCGGGGTCGGGAAGGGCGGCGCGAACAGATGCTGGTCACCTGCGAATCCATCCCGGGTCGGCATCGTGCCCAGTACCAGTAGACCGTGACGAGCCGCGGCCCGCTCGATCCGCCCCGCCACGCCTAGCTCCGGAGGAAGGAAGGACCGGCCATCCCGGGGATCCACGTAGTCGATCCCGAGCAGGTAGCCCCGCCCCCGGACCTCCCCCAAGAGATCGATGCCCGAGAGGGCCTCCTCCAGCTCCCGGCGGAGCGACGGACCCCGTGCCGCCACGTGGTCGACCCAGCCTTCGGACTCGAGGATTCCGAGCACCGCCAGGCCCACGGCGCACGGCAGCGGCGAGCCGTCCCAGGTGTGACCCAGCGAGAACGAGCGCACCTCGGAGGCGATCGCCTCGTACACAGAATTGCGGTAGAGGACGGCCCCGATGGCGGTGTAACCGGCCCCCAAACCCTTGGCCGTGGCGACCACATCGGGAACGATCGGGAGGTCGTTGGCCGCGAACCAGTTACCGGTCCGGCCGATCCCCGTCACCACCTCGTCGAAGCAGATCAGGAAACCGTGGCGCTCCCTGCGCTCCGCCAGCCCCTCCCAGAACCGGGCCGGGGGCGAGTAGGCGGGCAGCGAGGCGGCGCTCACGGGCTCGCAGAAGAAGGCGGATACGTTCTCCGGACCGACCTGCTCGATTGCCTCGTCCAGCGCGTCGAGCGCCTGCTGCCCGGTCGCGTCGAAGCGGTCGGTGGAGGGTGGTATGTGCCGGTGACGGGTGAGGTAGGGCCCGAAGGCCCCCTGCAAGCCGGGCCTACCGGTGAGGGCGAGGGTCTGCATGGTGGGGCCGTGATAGGCCTGGGCGGGCGAGATGATCTGCCAGCGCTGCGGCTCACCGCGGGCCACGTGGTACATGCGGGCGGCCCGAATGGCGGCCTCGTTGGCCTCGGAGCCTCCCGTTACGAACCGCGCCCTCGTGAACCCCGGCGGGGCCACATCCACCAGCTTCGCCGCCAGGGACTCCTGCCATGGATTGGTCAGGTGGTTGTTGTCCAGGTATCCGACCCGGCGGGATTGCTCCCAGACCAGATCGATGAGGTCGCGGCGGCCGTGGCCCAGAGTGGCCGCCATGGAACCGCCGCTCATGGCGTCCAGGTACCGCTTGCCGGTGGAGTCCTCCACCCGGGCGCCGTCCCCGGCCACGATGATGCGGTACGGCCTCGCCAACTCGAGTTGGAACACGGCCCCGGCGCCCGGCGCTACGAACGGTGCTCTCGACTGCAATCGGTCTCCAATCGGTCCTCACGGGCGTGCGGGCGCCCTGCTGTACCCTAGACCTTGGAGGGTGGGCATCCGCCGGCAACGCGGTAGGCCGCCTGCCGGGGCAGGATACCAACCAGCGGCGGCTGGCACCGGTGGTGTCGTCGCGGTACGGGTAGCGAGGTACCTGCAGCAGCGAACGCGCGAGATTGGGAACAGGAAGTGGATCCGATCAGAGAATCCATCGAGGTCATCGACCCGGCAACCGAGCAGGTCATCACCCGGCTACCCGCCGCCGGCGTGGAGCAGGCCGACCGGGCCGTCGCCACGGCTAGGGAAGCCTTCGCGACGTGGCGAAATGTCACGGCCGGCGACCGGGCCACCATCTTGAGACGCATCGGTGCAGCCGTAGAGGAGCAGGCGGTGTCGTTGGCTCAACTGGAGTCGCGCAACGTGGGCAAGCCGATCAGCGATGCCCTGGGAGAGGTGGGAATGGTGGCGGCCACCTTCGCCTACTACGCCGGATCGCCCGAGCGTCTCACCGGAAAGACGATCCCCGTGCCCGGCGGCGTGAACATGACCTTCAAAGAACCGATGGGCGTGGTCGGTCTGATCACACCATGGAACTTCCCCCTCGCCATCGCCTCCTGGGGGGTGGCGCCCGCCCTGGCAGCCGGCAACACGGTGGTCCTCAAGCCGGCGCAGCTCACACCGCTGACGGCCATCGAACTCGAACGCATCGCGCTGGAGGCGGGCCTGCCCGAAGGCGTGTTCCAGGTGCTGGCCGGGCCGGGCAGCGTGGTGGGCGAGCGTCTCGTGGAGCACCCGGACGTGGCCAAGATCGGCTTTACGGGCTCGACCGAAGTCGGTAAACGGATCAGCGCCCGCGCCTCGGAGACCATCAAGCGGGTGACTCTCGAACTCGGTGGGAAATCGGCCAACATCGTGTTTGCGGACGCCGATCTCGAGCAGGCGGCCGCCGCCGCACCGGGCGCGGTCTTCGGCAACGCCGGCCAGGATTGCTGCGCCCGCTCCCGGATCCTGGTGGAACGCAGCGCCATGGACGATTTCCTCGGCCTGCTCTCCGCCAACGTTGCCGCCATGAGGGTCGGCGATCCAATGGACGAGGCCACCCAGATGGGACCCCTGATCACGGCGGAACACCGATCCAAGGTGGCTTCGTTCCTTGACGATGACACCACCGTCGTGGCCCGCGGTGCCGCCCCCGACAGTCCCGGATTCTGGTTCGCGCCGACGGTGGTGACTCCCAACTCGCCCGGCGCTCGGGCGGTCACCGAGGAGATCTTCGGCCCCATCGCCTGCGTCCTGCCGTTCGATGGTGAGGACGAGGCCATTTCCATCGCCAACGGCACCATCTACGGCCTGTCCGGATCGATCTGGACGGAGAACGGGGCCAGGGCGCTCCGGGTCGCCCGGGCGCTGGAGGCCGGCACGCTCTCGGTCAACTCCAACTGGTCAGTCCGGGTCGCCACACCCTACGGCGGCTTCAAGCAGTCGGGCATCGGCCGGGCGCTCGGCCCCGACGCCCTCGACTACTACACCGAACTCAAGAACGTCTACATAGCCACCGGCTGAGACCCGGCGAACCTCGGCCGGGGCGGCGGAGCGGCCTCCCTAGGACTTGCCGCCCTGTCACTACGCTGTCGGCGACATGAGGTTCGAGTTCGAGTCCGGCAAGGACTCTTCTACGTTACGCGCCATATTCGAGCCCGACGAGAAACCAGCCGGCGAGCGCCAAGAAGGATCGGGCCAGCCGATCACCTACTCAGGGCAAGAGATAACCTTCGACTACGGCGTGCGGTCCATTCATCCGGACCTGTTGGGTCTTCTCTGCTTGACAATCTTCTATCCGTTCATAGGGCGACGAGTGGTCTTCCCCAGCCCGGTGTCACCCAGGCTCGAGAAGGCGTTCAGAAGAAACTCGTTCAAGCGTCAGTTCCGGTTCGACAACGTCGATCGTGGAATTCGAAAGTATGAGGCTTCGAGAATGGCTCTCTCGTTTGGAGGCGGCATAGACTCCAGCGCCGTCCACAAGATGTTCCCCGAAGCCTTCGTCGTGCACGAAGCTCACACAAGGAATGGCCAAGTCGTTCCTTCGGATGCCCATGACCTCGTTCGAGACCTCGGTCCGGACCGGGGCCGGGTAGTGACTACGAACCAACGGTACGTCTCGGATCCGGGCGGGTGGCACGGGTGGACCTGCGCGTTTGCCACCTCCTTACTGTTGGCAACGGACTACCGGTTCGGGATCATCCTCATGGGGTCGAACCTCGGGGGCACCCTCCTTCACAAGGGGACCCGCTACTACAACCGCTTCAAGGCCAGAAAGTGGCACGGACCAACCGGGAACTTCTGGCAGTCGGCATTCGACGACATCGGGATACCCCTCTTCTCACCCGTATGCGGCGCGAGCGAGTACCTCACAATGGCACTATCACTCGACCTCATCCGGTCGGGAAGAGTGGTCTATTGCACGGAGCGCGATGGCAGCGCTTGTCAGCGGTGCACCAAGTGCATGCGCAGGGATGTGATCCGTACGGTGGTCGATGACGGACACCATGCTGACTGGAGACCGTACGACCGCAAGGACGTACATGAGTTCCTGGAGCGCGAACCCCTGTACCAAGGCTACGTCTTCTCCTTCGCCCGTGATCGCGTGAGTACCCTGCCACACTTCATGACATCGAGACTCGGGGGCCTTCCGTCGATCGAACTGGACTGGCCCATGAGGATCCATCCAGGCACGTTCCGCCTCTGTGACAAGGCTTGGAGGTCGATGATCCGCAAGAGAGTTCTCGGACACGCGGAACCGATGACACGAAGGCATGTGTCCGAGATGAAGAAGTGGGACGTGATGCGGCCTCAGCAGTTGCGCCGTCCCTGGATGGGACTCGGACTTCCCGGAACCGGCGAGGTGCGCCCACCCTAGCCGCTGGTGCGGTTCACATTCCGTAGTCGTAGTACGGAATGCTATGCTTTTCGCATGACACAACTGGTAACGCGGGTAGACGATGAGTTGGTTCGCCAAGTGGACCAGCTCGTAGAAAACGGAGCTGTGAAGTCGAGATCCGACGCGGTACGTAGAGGCCTGCGAGCGGTGGTCGACACCGAGCGCCGGCGCTCGGTGGCTGCGTCGATCGTCGACGGCTACCGCCGCCGACCTCAGGCCGAGGATGAGGCGGGATGGAGCGAAGATATGGCCAGATCCATGATCGCCGAGGAACCTTGGTGACTCCCGTGCAGGGAGACATCTGGTGGGCGGAGTCAGAGGGTCAACGCCGGCCGGTGCTCGTGGTCACCCGCAGCGAGGCAGTTCCCGTGCTAAACAGGATCCTCGTAGCGCCGGTGACCCGCACGATCAGGGGGATCCCCACCGAGGTTCTGCTCGGGAGAGAGGACGGGCTTCCCGAGACCAGCGTGGCTTCTTTCGACAACCTCCAGCCGGTCCCCAAATCTTTCCTGACGTCAAGGCTCGGCTCCATCTGGCATCGCCGACACGAGATCTGCTCCGCGCTCGAAGCCTTGTCAGACTGCTGACGGGTCTCTGCACGCCTACCGGGCGCGTCAGGACGTACGCAGCAACTCTGTGGCTTCCAGGTCGAGGCGGTAGTCGGCGGGTAGACGTACCAGTTGGTCGCCATCGCCGAGGTACTCGACCACCACGCCGTAGTCACGCCTCGCCCCCTCCACGGAGACATAGCCCTCGATAACGTCCCACAGGACCGCCCCGGGGTCCCGGGTGAACGGATCTCCGTAGCCGCCGCCGCCCGGCAGGTTGAGCTGCACCCGGCTGGCGGGGTCGAGTACCAGCAGGCGTTTCGGTTGAGCCTCCTTGGCGCCGTCGATCCGGAACTCGCCGGCCGCTCCGTACCCTCCTCCCAGCAGCCCCTCGGGCGGGTAGGAGATGCGATCGACCATGCCCGAGACCGTCCAAGGCTCGTCGGTGCGACAGCTCATCTCGGTCCACTGCCCCAGCCCGCCTCGGAACCTGCCCGCTCCGCCGGAGTCGGTGCGTAGTTCCCGCCGATGCTGGACCATGGATGTGAGGGTCTCCACGGACTCGGCCGGCACCCCCGCCACCCCGCTGGGGAAGCCGGTCGTGTTGAGGCCGTCCTTGGCCGCCCGAGCCCCCGCCCCGCCGCACTGGAACAGGCTGAAGGTAAACCGGTCGTCCGACCGCCGGGGCCTCCCCCGCCAGATCGAGATCCAGATCGGGTCGGAACCGGGCGCCATAAGCTGGTCGGGCAAGGCCTCCGCCAGCGCACCGAACACGACCCCGGGCAGGAAGTGGCCGATGATGTGCCGGGAGGCCACTGCGGCAGGCTCCAGGCAGTTGAGGATCGACCCGGGAGGGGCCGACACGTGCACCGGACGGAAGGCCCCGTCGTTGTGGGGAACATCGGGGCTGATGGCCGCCTTCATCGCGAAGGAGGCATAGGCGTGGGTGTAGTTGAAGACCACGTTGATTCCCCGGACGCTCTCCGGCGACGAACCGGCGAAGTCGATGAGGATGTCCTCGTCCTCGATGGTCACCTTCGCCTTGATGAGGATCGGCTCCTCGAAGCCGTCGCTCCAGGTCTCGTGCTCGTGCACGCCGTTGGGAATCTCCCGGATGGCGCCGCGCATCGCCTCCTCCGAGCGGCTGATGATCTCGTGGGAAAGAGGATCGATGGAGTCGAGTTCGAACTCGTCCATGAAGCTGAGCAGCGCCCTGGCGCCGACGTCGTTGCAAGAGGTCTGGGCATACAGATCGCCCACCGTCTCATCAGGGGTGCGGACGTTGGCCCGGACGATGGAGATCAGGTCCTGGTTGATGGCGCCCCGGTCGTACAGCTTCATGATGGGGATACGCAGGCCCTCCTCGTACACCTCTCGGGCCTCGGCGGAGAGAATGCGCCCGCCGATGTCGGCCGCGTGGCAGGTGTTGGCGAAGTAGGCAACCTCGATGCCGTTCCTAAAGACCGGCGTCAACACCGTTATGTCGTTGATCTGGCCGGCGGTCATCCAGGGGTCGTTGGTGAGCAGCACGTCTCCGGGGCTAAGCGTGCCCGGCGGGTACTCCTTCAGGAAATGGCGTACCCCGGTGGCCATGGCGTTGATGTGCCCGGGGGTCCCGGTGACCGACTGGGCCATCATCCAGCCGTTGGTGTCGAAGACCCCACAGGCCAGGTCCTGGGTCTCACGCACGATGGTGCTGAAGGCCGTCCGCTGCAGGGCCACCTGCTGCTCGTTGACGACCGACAGGACCCGGCTCCAGAGCACCTCGATGAGGACCGGATCCAGACGCGTCCGGCTGGTCATACTTCCCCTCCGAGCGAGACGACGATGTTGAGCCGGTCGTCCACCCGCACCAGGCCGCCCGGTCCGATGATGGCGGTGGACTCCCGCTCCTCGATGATCGCCGGCCCGGCCATCGTCGAGCCGGGACCCAGCCGGTAGCGGTCGTATACCGGCGTGGTGACGAATCCCCCCTCGGACGGGAAGAAGGCCGGGCGCTCACCCTTGCGGGCCGCCTCAGCATCGCCGGTCACGTCGCCCCTGGCCGTCTCGACGGGCATGGGGCGCGGTCCCCGGCTCACCACGCGCCAGGTGAGGGCCTCGAGACCGACCGGAGGCCCCTCCCGGCCGTAAAGGGTCTGGTAGACCCGGTCGAACTCCTCGTATATCGTCCGGCGCTGGCGGACCGTCAGCGACCCGTCCGGGATCGGAACCCGTATCTCGTGGCCCTGGCCCACGTAGCGAATGTCAGCGGTCCTCGTGTGAGTGATCTCGTCACGTCCGGCGCCCGACTCCACCAGAAGGTCGGTTCCTTCCCGCTCCATTTCCTCGAATATGCCGGTCACCGCACCCCAGTCCAATTCGTCGAGCCTTCCGTAGTAGGACCGCACGAAGTCGAAGGCGAGCGGCGCCACCAGGAGGCCCATGGCGCTGGTGACGCCGGCGCCGTAGGGCAGTACCAACTCGGTGCTGCCCAACAACTCGGCGACACCGTAACCATGGACCGGTCCGGCGCCTCCGAAGGCGACCACCGGCAGGGCTCTGGGGTTCTTCCCGCGTTCCACTACATGGACCCGGGCGGCGTTGGCCATGGCCTCGTTGACGACCTGGTGAACCCCCCAGGCGGCCTCCGGAACCGACATCCCCAACGGGCTGCCAATGCTCCTGGCGAGGGAGGCTTCGGCGGCGGCCACGTCCAGCTTCATTGCGCCGCCCAGGAAGTAATCGGGGTCCAGGTAGCCGAGTACCAGATCGGCGTCGGTCACCGTGGGGGACGTCCCGCCCCGGGAGTAACAGACCGGTCCGGGATCGGCGCCGGCCGAGTCGGGACCCACCTTGAGCAGCCCCAGGGAGTCGACCCGGGCGATGGACCCCCCGCCCGCGCCGATCTCGATCATCTCTATGACCGGAACCTTCACCGGAAGACCGGAGCCCTTCTTGAAGCGATAGCGGCGGTCCACCTCGAAGTCGTGGGTGACGAGGGGCTCGCCCCCGTCCACCACGCTGAGTTTGGCGGTGGTACCCCCCATGTCGAAGGACAGCAGCGAGTCACGGCCCATGGCCGTCCCTACCGCCGCCGCCGCCAGCGCTCCGGCGGCCGGGCCCGACTCGAGGAGACGGATCGGGAACCGGACACAGGTGTCGAGGGTGGCCACACCGCCGCTCGAGAGCATCACGAACAGCTGCCCTTCGAATCCGATCCTCTCCATGCGGCGGCGGAGTCCATGCAGGTAGTCCTCTACCAGTGGCTGGACATAGACGTTGGCGATCGTCGTGGAGGCCCGCTCGAACTCGCCGATCTCGGGAACGACCTCCGAGGAGATCGAGACCCGCATCTCCGGGGCCTGTCCATTGACTACACCCCTGGCCTGTTCCTCGGACTCGGGATTGGCGAAGGAATGGAGGAAGCAGATGGCCACCGCCTCCACGCCGGCGCCGGCCAACTCACGGACCAGGCGCGCCACGTAGTCCCCACCGAGTTCGATGGCCTGCGCGCCATCGGTCAAGGTCCGCTCAGGCACATCGAAACGGAGATGGCGGGGCACGAGCGGCCTGGGGTGCTCCAGGTTCAGGTCGTACAGCTCGTAGCGATGCTCGCGGCCTATCTCTATTGAGTCCCGGAACCCCGAGGTGGTGAGCAGAGCTGTCCGGGCGCCCTTGCGCTCGATGATGGCATTGGTTACCAGGGTGGTGCCGTGCACCAGATGGCGGACCGAAGCACCGGAGTAGCCCGAACGATCGAGCGTTCGCACCAGCACCTCCTCGACCCCTCGCGACGGATCGGGAGTGGTGAGCACCTTGCCGATCTCGACCTGTCCGGACTGGCCGATCATCATCAGGTCGGTGAAGGTGCCGCCGATATCGACACCTACCCGTAACCCGTTGCCTGCTGATCCGACCATTTGAACGCCTTGAGAAGACTCAGATTCGATGAGGTGCCATGTTTATAACGTCTTGGATATAAATAAATCGTCAGACCGATGGCTTCTGTTCGATATGACTATCTTACTTGAACAATACATGTAGACACAAGAAAGCAGAATGGGACAAGTTGCCGACTGACATCTCCACCTATTATATTCTCCCGGACGTGGCATCCCAAGCGGGAGGAGTTGGTTGTGCCCAAATCAATGGACCGAAGAGAGTTCCTAAAGCGTAGCGGTCTCATGATCGGGGTTGGTGCCGTTGCTCCGACGGTACTGGCGGCCTGCGGAGGGGACGACACTCCAGCCACCACGGCAGCCCCGGCCACCACCGCAGCCCCCGCCACTACGGCAGCCGCAGCCCCGGCCACCACAGAGGCGGCCATGGCGGAGGAGACCACCACCACCGCAATGATGGCGGACGCTCCGGCGGAGTTCGACAGCATCACGCTCGCGCAGGTGGGCGGCTGGATCTCGCTCGACAACAACCGGACAACGGGCGGCGCCCTCGCCTCGGGCCAGCACACCTTCGAGGGTTTGCTGATCAAGCTTCCGGATCGGTCACTGATTCCGGGCCTGGCGGCCGAGATGCCCCAGCAGGTCGATGCCACCACCTACAGCGTGAAGGTGAGGACGGACCGGACGTTCACCGACGGCTCGCCGATCAAGGCGTCCGACATCGCGTACGGGTTCTCCCGGCTGGCTCCTGAAAAGGAGTTGGGCTCGCCCTTCACGGCGTACATCTCCTTCATCGAGTCGGTTGAGGTCGTCGCCGACGACGAACTCCGGTTCAACCTCACCCAGCGGATGCCCGAGGACGTCCTGTTCCAGCGGATCTCCGGCATCAATGCCTATCCCGAGGCGGTCGTAGAGGCGATGGGCGGCATGGACTACTCATTCGCACCGACTCCTTCGTCAGGTTCGATGATGGTTGACGGCCCGTTCGACACCGAGATCAACACGTTCAAGCGGTACGACGGATACGAGGGTCCCATGCCTTTGGCGGCCAAGGACATCACCTATCTGGTCATCCCTGAACTCTCGGGACGGATCGCCCAGGCCGAGGCCGGCCAGGTGCAGATCCTGGACGGGGTGTCCCCGCAGCTCTACCGGGCTATCGAAGACTCGCCGAACCTCAGTCTCGGCGTTGCTCGGGAGACCACGTTCCTCGAGATGATCTTCTTCAACACCACCAAGCCCCCCTTCGACGACCAGCGGGTGCGCCAGGCAGTGATGTACTCCATCGACGCGCCGCAGCTGATCGAGATCGGCTTGGCCGGCGAGGGTCGGATCGCCCGCTCGCCGCTCCCTCCGGAGAGCGACCGGTTCCGGGAACCGCAGATGCAGTACAACTACGACCCCGAGAAGTCGAAGGCACTGCTCAGGGAGGCCGGATACGACCCGGACAACGCGCCGGTGCAATTCCAGCTCGGTGTCGTCGAGTGGGCGTACGTCTACCCGCAGGCGCCGCTGCTCGCTCAGACGATGCAGCTGGGCGGCTTCGACCCGCTGCTCCTGGTGGACTCGATCGACGCCCGCTGGGTATCCGACATCATGCGGCCCGAAGACGGCGGCCCCGCCCGGTACGACGCCTGGGTGGCCACCATCGGGTTCGAGGTGTTCACCTATGACCCGGACAACCTGTTCCGCGGCTGGTGGGGCGGCTGGGCCGAGAACGCCAGCTTCGCCACGGAGAACGTTCCGTCAACGCTGAACGACCTTCTCGACCAGGCGCTTGAGGAGCCGGACTTCGACAAACAGAACGATCTGTACGCGGCGGCCAACGAGATACTCGTTACCGAGGCCGGTGCGGTTCCGATCCTGTTCCAGCCCATAGCTCACGCCTGGCACAAGTCCGTGGCCGGCTACCAGATGCCGCAGACGCTGGGTATGACGATGTTCGGCGTGCATCCGTCCGGCGAATAGCCGGCCGGCTCGGCAGATCAAGTAGCAACCGAGCCGATATCGGGTTGGTATCGGTAGAGGCCGGTAGGGTCTGATGGGAGCCGTGAGCAGGCTCGTCCTGCAACGTCTCCTCCAAGCCCTACCGGTCATCATCGGCATCACGTTCTACGTGTTCGTGATGCTGGAGTTCTCTCCGGTCGACGCTCGCTACGCGGGCCTGGGGCTTTACGCCAGCGACGAGGCGCGCGAGCAGCTCGCCGAGGAATTCGGGCTCAACGATCCGGTGCTCATCCGCTACGGGCGGTACCTGGGAGACCTGTCACAAGGCGACTTCGGCTTAAGCGTCTACGGCGACCGGCCCGTCCTTACCATCCTCGGTGAAGGCATCGGGATCTCGCTATCGGTGGCGGCGGTTTCGTTGTTCCTGGCCACCCTGATTGCCTTCGTACTGGGGGTGAGCTCCGCCTATTTCGCGGGCAGCTGGTGGGATTCCACAGTCAGGGCGGTGACGCTGGGGGTGCTCTCGATGCCGATCTTCTGGTTGGCTCTGCTATTGATCCTGACCTTCGCCCTGGCGAACCCCATAGGGTTCACGTGGTTCCCCGCCGGGAGTTGGGTGCCCTTCAGCGAGGACAAGATCGGCTGGCTGAGGGCACTTACCCTACCCTCCTTATCGATAGCCCTCCCCGTCGGCGGGTTCCTAACCCGCGTGGTGCGTTCGTCGGTGCTGGACGAGTTGGAGAAGGACTACGTTCGCACTGCGCGCGGGATAGGACTGAGGGACCGGAAGATCGTCCGCAAGAACGTGCTCCGCAACGCGCTGGTGGCCCCGTTGACCGTGCTCGGATTGCAGGCCGGCTACATCCTGGGTGGCGTGGTGCTGGTGGAGAGGGTCTTCAACCTCCGCGGCCTGGGTTGGAAGATGATCGACTCCGCCACAACCGGCGACTTCAACATCGTCACCGGCATCGCCATGGTCGGCGCGTTGATGTTCGTTCTCTCCAACCTGGCTGCCGACGTGGCGTTCATCATCTTCAAACCGAGCGCCCGAGAGAATACGTGACGTGAGCGAAGCGCGCGACCCCAACCCCGAACACCGGCCACGGATCAGGTTCGGCCCCAAGTCGGTCGAGGCTGCGATGAAGGCTGCTCCCGCCGGTCCGTTGAAGATGGGGAGGCTGCCATTCCGGGCCAAGCTCGGGTTGGCCTGGGTCGTGTTCGTCATAATCGTGGCGATATTCGCCCACTGGCTGTCCCCGTACGATCCCTACATGGTGGGCCTGACCTCGCCCAACACGGGGCCCGACTGGCCGGAGCACATCTTCGGCTCCGACGAGATCGCCCGTGACATCCTTTCCAGGGTGATCCACGGATCGAGGATGTCGGCTCTCGTGGCCGTCCTGACCCCCGTGCTGGCCCTCATTCTCGGAGGAACGATCGGGATGGTGGCCGCCTCCACGTCCCGGAATCGAAAACTCAGGTGGATCAACGACGTGCTGATGCGCTTGGTGGACATACAGTTCGCGTTCCCGGCAGTCGTGCTGGCCGTTGTGGTGTCGTCGGCCTTCGGCCAGTCATTCCGGACCCTGCTGCTGGTCCTGACCGTCGTCTACACGCCGATCATGGCCCGATACATCCGCGCCGCGGTCCTCGACCAGCTGTCCGAGGACTACGTCGCCGCGCTCAAGGCCATGGGGAGTTCCCAACGCCGCATCCTGCTGCGCCACGTGTCCCTGAACATCGCCACGCCGCTTCTGGTGTTCTTCACGCTGGTGGCGGCGGACGCGGTCATCCTGGAAGCCTCCATCAGTTTCCTCGGGGCCGGTCTTCCTCCCCCGGCTCCCACCTGGGGAAATCTCGTTTACGGCGGATCGCAGTACCTGATAGCCGGCACCTGGTGGTACACCACCTTCCCCGGTCTCGCCATCTTCCTCACGGTGCTGGCGCTCAACACGGTGGCGGAGAGCATGGCGGACCGCCTCGGCGGCAGACGGCACCTGCTGGGGCAGTGATGAGCGCAGCGGCGGGTGATCCGATCCTGGAGGTCGAGGACCTCAATATCCACATCCGGCATGCCTACGGGAACACGCCGGTCGTGTCGGGGGTGTCGTTCTCGGTGCTGGAGGGCGAGAACCTGGGAATCGTGGGCGAGTCCGGGTGCGGCAAGACGCTGACCGGTCTGTCCGTCATCGGCCTGCTTCCGCGCCTGGTGGAGGCCACGGGTTCCATCCGTTGGAAGGGCCAGGATGTGCTCCGGCTGTCTCCCACGGAGCGCCGCAACCTGATGGGCCGCGAGATCGGCATGGTTTACCAGGACCCGCTGATGAGCCTGAACCCCGGTATGACGGTCAGGGCGCAACTGCGGCAGGCGCTCCGGCTCGACGGTGACCACAAGGGTGAGCGCATGTACGAGTTGCTGGAACTGGTCCACCTGCCCAACCCCAAGGCCATCGCCGCCGCCTACCCGTTCCAGCTGTCCGGCGGGCAGCGCCAGCGGGTCTTGATCGCCCTGGCGCTGGCCCGGCGACCCTCCATCCTGATCGGCGACGAGCCCACTACGGCCCTGGACGAGACCGTCCAGGCCCAGATCGTCGAGCTGTTGAGATCGCTGCAGGCCGAGTTGTCCTTCACGACCATCCTCATCACCCACAACCTGGCCCTGGTGAAGGAGCTGTGCGAGCGCACCATGGTCATGTACGCCGGGCAGTTGGTCGAGGTGGCGCACACCGAGGAACTGGTCCGCGACCCCCGGCACCCGTACGCGGCGGGGCTGCTGGGTTCGATCGTCAGCCTGGAGGCGAAGGAGCGGCCCGCCCGCTCGATCGACGGTGTGGTCCCGAGTCCCCTCGAGTTCTCTCCCGGGTGCCGGTTCGTGGAGCGCTGCGTCAATGCCGGCGACGCCTGCGCCGAGACTCCCCCACCCCTGGAGTCCGCCGGGGACCGCCACGACCTGGCCTGCTACTTCCCCGTCGGAGGAAACGCTGCAAACGCCGGGGCCGTCGGATGACATCCGGACCCGCTCCCGCTGTCACCGCCCCCGCCAGCCGGGAGGGCGCGACCACCGGCCCCGACGCCCTGCTCCGGCTGGAGAATCTCGTCCATCATTACCGGGCTCCCCGACGGCAGAAAGTCCACGCGGTGGAGGATCTCTCACTGACGGTCGCCCCCGGCGAGGCTCTGGGTTTGGTAGGCGAGTCGGGATGCGGCAAGTCCACGGTGGCCCGCTGCGTTGTCGGGCTGATCCGACCAACCGGAGGGCGGATCATCTACGACGGAACCGATGTCTGGGCCCAGCCGACCAGGTGGCGCCGCCGCCACTTCGCCCGCCAGGTTGCGATCGTCTTCCAGGATCCCACCTCGAGCCTCAACCCCCGTCTGAAGGTGAGGGAGACCCTGGCCGACCCCCTGATCATCCACGAAGTCGGCGACAAGGCAGCGCGGAACGCACGGGTGCAGGAGCTACTCGACATGGTGCACCTTCCCCGGGACGCGGCGGACAAGCTCCCCTCCGAGCTGTCGGGAGGCCAGCGCCAGCGGGTGGCGATCGCCCGGGCCCTCTCGCTGAACCCTTCCCTGCTGGTGGCCGACGAGCCGACCTCGGCCCTCGACGTCAGTGTCCAGAACCAGATACTCAACCTGCTGGCAGAACTGCGCGATGCCCTCAACCTCTCGGTGATCCTGATCAGCCACAACATCCAGGCGGTCTCCTGGCTGGTCGACCGTGTGGCGGTGATGTACCTGGGCCGCAAGGTCGAGGAGGGCCCGGTCGCCGAAGTGAGGGACCACCGGCTCCATCCCTACACGCGGGCCCTGCTCTCGGCCAGCCCGATGATCACGAAGAGCAGCGAGCGGATCATCCTGGAAGGCACCCTTCCGAACCCCCGCCACCCTCCGAGCGGATGTCCCTTCCGAACCCGCTGCTGGAAGGCCGATGAGGTCTGCGCGGGCGAGTTCCCTCCCGCCGACATCCCGGTGGAGGGCCACGAGGTGCATTGTTACTTCCCCGAAGATCCTGTGTAACGGAGCGTAGGTATGGAGGTAGACCGGCCACTCATCGTCGCGCCCTGCCGGTTCGATTGGGTACCCGTCACGATTCCCGACAATGTGGAACCCGGCAAGGTCCGGATCCGCACCCTGGTCAGCCTGATCAGCCCGGGTACCGAGTTACGCCTCTACCGCGGGGAACCCATGGTCGAGGAGGTGTGGGACAGCTTCGCCGACATCGACGCGGCCACCACCGAGGGCATGGGAGTGGCACCCGAATACCGCATCACCGGCCGCAACCAACCCTCGGGCGCCAAGTACCCGGTCAACTGCGGGTACAACCTCGTCGGCGAGGTCATCGAGGTCGGCGAAGGGGTCCGTTCGCTGGCCGAAGGCGACCGGGTCTTCGCCCTGGCCAGGCACCAGCCCGTCTTCGACGCCCGGGAATGGCAGGCCGTCAAGGTGCCGGATGGCGCTGCGACCGAAGCCGCCCCGTTCGCCTACCTACCGACCCTGGGGTTGCACGCCCTCCGCCGGGGCGGTTTCACCCCAGGTCTCAACGTGGCGGTCATCGGCCTGGGCCTGATCGGCTTCGGCGCCGCACTGGTGGCTGACGCCATCGGCGCCTATCTGGCCTGTCTCGAGATCAGCCCGGACCGACGCCGGCGGGCGGCGGCCGCGCTACCGAAGGCGCTGGTCCTTGACCCCACCGAGGACGGCTTCGAGGACGCTCTGGTGGAGCGCTTCCAGCCGTTCGGGATCGACGTGGTCGTCGAGGCGGCTGTCGGCTCGGCCCCGCTCGACCTGGGCATGCGCATCCTCGACGACCAGGGCCGCATGGTGGCCATCGCCCTGCACCCCGAGGACGTGGGACCTCTCCTCTCGGCCGACTTCTACAACAAGCAGGCCTCGATCCTCGGTACCAGCAACGCCCCTTATCAGGACCCCGCCGAGCGTCTTACCCGCTTCACTTCCACCGGCAACGTCGAGTTCCTGCTCGAACTCCACTCGAAGGGAAGGCTCCCCTTGGAAGCCATGCACACCGACACCTATCCCGCCGCGGAGATAGATGTCGCATTCGCAGACCTCGACGCCGCCGAACGCGACATGATCGGCGTCCTACTCGACTGGCGCTGATTGCCGGCCCGCTCTCCGGTCGATTGAACTCTGAGCCGACTCTCGACGGATGTGTTGCCAAAATGCACACATCGTGTGATAATTGACGCATGAGCTTCCGTTTCGATTGGAGCACGGATAAGAACCAACAGCTCGTAGAGCAGCGGCAAATCTCATTCGAGACCATTATCTTCGCCATCGAGCAAGGCCGCTTAGTCGACGTGCTGGAGCACCCGAACCAGGATCGCTACCCGGAACAGTCGATCTACGTGGTGGAAGTAGACGAGTATCTCTACCTCGTGCCTTTCGTGACGGAGACTGACGGCACCCGCTTTCTGAAGACGATCATTCCTAGCCGGAAAGCGATGAGGGACTATGGGAGGAGGCAATAATCGTGAACCACGAAATGAGTGCGGAAGAACGCGAGATTCTCGACCGCTTCGAGCGAGGTGAGTTGCGCTCCGCCCCCGGCGCTGAACGCGAAGTCGAGATAGCGCGTCAGGCGGCTCGCAATACGTTCAACAAGACCAAGCGCGTGAACCTGCGGGTTACCGAACGCGACTTCAATCTTGCTCACATCCGGGCCAGGGAAGAAGGGATGCCCTATCAGACACTGCTGTCCAGTGTGATCCACAAATACTTGTCCGGCAGGCTGATCGAGAGGAGATAGGCGTTCTCGGCCCGGCAAGCGCCTATTGACCGATCGAATAGATGATCTGTATCCGCGTCCCGGCTATGGCGCCTGCGCTCTTGTACCCGGGATGGTGTCTACCAGCCTCATGCGTTCAGTAGCCTGGGGACCACTCCGCTCTTGGACGTGATCATCGTCAGGTCGATGATCTTCATAAGGCCTGCCAGGGCCGCCTCCTTGGGCATCGGAGAGGAAGTCACCCGATCCAGCGTGGCCCATTGCCAGTAGTTGTGGGTGCCGTTCGTCCCGATGGCAACGAAGAGAACCGGATCGGAGCCTGCCGGGGACATCATCACCCGGCAAGGAAGGTCCGGCCTGAGCTTGGTCTCGAGTGTGGTCGGCGTGGGCCTCGCCCAAGCGAACCGTGAGTCGGCGGCTATCTCATCGAGCCAGTCTGCTCCATCCTCCATGGTCTAGAGCGTACCGCCGCATCCCGGCCATCGGCTCGTGAGAGTCAGGAGTCCGCCCAGGCGAGCAGCCGGCGGGGGGTGTCGATCATCCATATGTCCAGCAGCTCCCGGTCGATGCCCATCTGGTCCATCAGTCCGGGAACGATGGTCGGGATGTAGGCGTATCCGTAGCCCCCATGGGAGGTGAACTGGACCCTGGTGCAGACGTCGTGGCTGATGAGCACGCGATCCGCGTAGCCTCTCTCCGACCAGTCGGCCAGCACCGCCAGCCGTTGCGGGTCGGTCGGGCAGTGGATGTAGTGATCGACGGGTAGCCATACGGATCCGAAGAAGTCGAACTCCACGCTGATGCCCCGGTCCATGGCCCGCTCGTGCCGGGTGAGATCGCGGATGTCGAAGTCCATGTGGCAGAACGCGGTCTTCTCGTAGATCGGTTCGTACTCGTCGAAGACGGCGAGCGCATCGTCGACGACCGGAACGTTCATCAGGTGGACCCAGAGGGGAGCGCCCGTGGCGCGCTGGGCCAGGACCGCTGCCTCCAGGACCTTCAACTCGGCGGGACGAACCGGCTCGAAGAGCCCGATCTCCCCGATCACCCCGGTACGGATCCCGGTGTCGCCGATCCCTTCCGTCAGCTCCCGGATCATCAACTCGGCCAGTTCCTCCCTCGATGCCTGGAGGGCCCACGGACGCTGGTGGTGGGCGAGGTACTGGCCCGTTCCCGAGATCACGTTGACACCGGTGAACTCGGACACCTCGACCATCCTCTCGGGGTTCCTCCCGATGGGCTCGGTGGTCAACTCGACCAGGGTGTCGATGCCGGCATCGGCTGCCTTCTTCAGTTCGAGAGCCTGGCCGCAACTGCTGTCCAGGTGGATGTTGTTGGCATTCGTCATCAAGTCGGAGCGGATCTCGCCCAGCCGGTCGATCGTGATGGGCCGGTATGCATCCTCGCCGCTGGCCGGATAGGCGTAAGTCATGGTGGCGAAGAGATGCTCGTGGGGAAGCGTACGACCGATCCGGTCAGCCGGAACGAGGCCGGTCACCGAAACCGCGTTCTTCATGGTTGAACCTCCTGATGTGTATCGGCTTTCCGTTGACCGGCGCCGGAGGCCTACGTCAGACCTCTGGCCGGACGGCCCCGTTGACACCGCTCAGGCCTCCGTCCAGAGCCAGCACCGCTCCGGTCATGAACCCGGACGAGTCCGAGCACAGGTAGCTGACCAGGTGGGCCACCTCCTCGGGCGTACCGGCCCGGCCGGCGGGTAGGACCTCGAAGTAGGCCGGATCGGGCGGCGTACCGAGCATCGGAGTGTCTATGGCCCCCGGGGCGATCGTGTTGACGGTGATCCCGTAGGGCCCCAGCTCGGCGGCCAGTGCCCGTCCCAGCCCTTCGATGGCCGCCTTGCCCGCGCAGTAGGCGGCGTGGCCGGCTATGGCGGCGCCGGCTCCTATCGACGACCACAGGACGATGCGCCCCCCGTGGCCTTCCTCGATCATCTGGCTGGTGGCGGCACTCGCGCAGTGGACGACCCCCATCAGGTTCACGTCGAAGATCCGGGCGGTCTGCTCGGGATCGCGGAGGTGGGAGAGCGTCCCCGGCGGGTATATCGCCGCCGCGGCGGCCAGCACGTAGGCCCGGCCCAGGTCGGCCTCGATCTCGGCGAATGCCCTCAACACGGCTTCGGAGTCGGACACGTCCACCTGGTATGCGCGGCAACGGGCTCCCGTGTCCGATAACTCGTCCACCAGGCCGGCGAGTCCCACGGTGTCGACATCGAGCGCGGCCACCAGGGCGCCTTCTCCGGCCAGCTGCAGGGATGTAGCGCGGCCCTGACCCGATGCGGCGCCCGTGACGACCGCCACCCGCCCGGAAACTCCCATTGTCCCTCTCCTTCCGGCGGTCGGCCCGAGGACGGCACCGGAGGACCGCCCGACACACCGCCAGCCTAACCCTCGCGGCATACGGCCCGCGGTTGCCCGCAATGGCCGACCACCGGTCACTGGTATCCTTCCCCGAGCACCGATCAACAACACCGTGGGAGTACGCGTGTCCGTAGACTTCGACAGATCGTCCACTACCGCTCTGGTCGAGGTTGCGCTGAGCGTGGGATTCGAGGAGTTCCACCGCATGCTGCGTTACGAGTTGGACGATCTGTGGGACCAGAAGTACGCCGAGCACTTCCCCACCGACGAGGAGAAGGCTCCTCACAAACCGTTCATCGAGGAACCGGACGGCGGGCTGGCCGCCCTACCGTCCGCCAGTCCGATAACCAACATCCGCCGGTGGTTCAGCAGCGAGGACGGGAGCGGGCTGGTGCAGGTCCAGCGCAACTGGTTCGCCCGCAACTGGCGAGCGACCCTCGAGACCACCAGCAACGGGGCGGTCACCCCCTATCCGGGTTATGCCTCGGTGCGTTCGGACTTCGCAGAGTCCCTGCAAGGTCTCATCGACTTCGTGGGAGACACCGACCTGGGCGAGTTCAAGCCGCTCCAGTGCGAGATCTCCTACCGCTTCCAGTTGCGGGCGGAGGGTCTCTGGGACGGTCCGGGCGGGCTGGACCAGGTGGTGCGAATGTTCTCCGCAGACCGGGGCTCGTACCTGCCGGACCTGGAGGCGATGCGGATCATCACCCAGTACCCCATGTCAGACGGGACCGGGAAGCGGCGGGGGCGGTTGTACGCGAGGATCGAGACCGGCGCCGGAGAGGACGGATCGGACTTCCTGATCCTGACGATCTTCGCCCGCGGCACACCGGATGGCCATCGCTCCGAGGACGTGTACGCCTTCCAGGACGAGGGGCAGCAATGGATCGTGAACGGGCTGCGTGAGTTCCTGACGCCGGACGCCCTGGACTGGTACAACCTAGGTTGAGGCATCCCGGACCCCGAGATTCTGGTCCACGTTCAGAGCAACGTCCTATCCTGGTTCTGACCACGGTTCAGGAGGTTGGCAAGTGGAGATCGTAGGTTATGCGGACAGGCTGAGGGCCCAGCCCGGCGAGACGGTGAGCTTCAAGGTCAGTTGCCAGGCACCGAGCTACCGGGCCCAGTTGGTCCGCGTGATCCACGGTGACGACAACCCTGACGGACCGGGATCCAAGATCGACGACCTCGACTCGCCCGCCAACGGCGAGTATCCGGGGAGGATCCAGGAACTCCACCCCGGCTCGTTCGTAGCGGTACCCGACGATCCCCGGCTGCAGCTGGACGGGAGCTTCACCATCCAGGCGTGGATCTACCCGACCACCGTTGGCAAGGGCCGGCAAGGGTTGGTCACCAAGTGGGACTGCAACACGGACACCGGCTACGGGCTGTTCGTGGACGAGGAGGGCGCCCTGTCCCTCCGGGTCGGTGACGGCGAAACCGTCGATGAGGTCGGCACCGGCGTGGCCATGCGGGATGCCAAGTGGTACTTCGCCGCCGGTGTCTACGACGCGGATGAGAGTTCGATGCGGGTCTACCAGACGCCTCTCGACCATTGGCCACTGCAGGACACCGCGGCGGAGGCCGGAGCAGCGGCCGCGGGCGGGCCGGGACGGACCGGCGCCGGCCTGATCATCGGTGGCTGTAGCCGTGGTCCCGAGAACGTCCCGGGCACGGTCGGCGGCCTCTACAACGGCAAGATCGACAACCCGACCATCATCGGGCGGGCGCTCGGACCGGACGAGATCGCCGCCCTCAGGGAGGGCCGTTCCTCCGGGGCGGGGGACCCGGACGTGGTGGCCGCATGGGACTTCGGACGGGACTTCTCGACCGCCACCGTCACCGACAGCTCGCCCAACGGACTGCACGGGGAGGCCCTCAACATGCCGGGCCGGGCGGTGACCGGTCACAACTGGGCCGGGCGGAACATGGACTTCAAGCACGCCCCCGAGGAGTACGCGGCCATCCGTTTCAACGACGACGACCTGGACGACGCACGCTGGGAGACGGACTTCGAGTACGCCGTACCCGAGGACCTGAGAAGCGCCATGTACGCCTTCCGGCTCACCACAGACGACGCCGAGGACTACATCCCCTTCGCGGTACGGCCCAGGACCGGCGAACCTACCGCCAAGATCGCGTTCCTGCTCGGGACCTACACCTTCCTGGCCTATGCCAACGAGCACCTGGCCAACAACCCGGTGCTCATCGAGTACCTGGAGGGCAAGGGGATGGAGGTGGAGTTCCCGCTCCTCCCCCACGAGCACTACATGGTCGACAACAAGCTGGGCGGCCTCTACGACCTGCACACCGACGGGAGCGGCATCTGCTACTCGTCGAGCCGCAAGCCCATCGTCAACTTCCGGCCCAACAACAAGCAGCGGACGGTCGGCGCCGGCATGGGCGCGCCGGTCCTGCTGTCAGCCGACCTCCACCAGATGGACTGGATGGAGAGCCTGGGGTTCGACTTCGACCTGATCACCGACGAGGACATCCACTTCGACGGGCTGGACCTGCTGTCCGGCTACAACGTGGTGATGTCCGACGCCCATCCTGAGTACTGGACCGAGGACATGCTCATCGCCCTCGAGGCCTACCTCAACGCCGGAGGCCGCTTCATGTACCTGGGCGGCAACGGCCTCTACTGGATCACATCGGTCGATCCCGAGAGGCCTCACGTCATCGAGGTGCGCCGCTGGAACGGCACCGGGTCGTGGCGGACCGACTTCGCGGAGAGCCACCACAGCACCACCGGCGAGCCGGGCGGTCTGTGGAGGTTCCGCGGCTGGGCGCCGCAGCGCCTGGTGGGAGTGGGCATGACCGCCCAGGGCGGTTCCGGAACCAACTCGGCCTACCGGCGCCTCCCGGATAGCTTCGACCCGAGAGCTGCTTTCATCTTCGAGGGAATCGGTGACGATGAGGTGATCGGCGACTTCGACACCCTCAACCTGGGATGGGGGGCGGCCGGCTACGAGATGGACCGGGCCGATCCGGCTCTCGGAACGCCCGAACACGCCCTGGTGGTGGCCACTGCGACGGACTTCGATGACAGCTTCCATCACGTAGTGGAGGAGGTCATGCACATGAACTCCGAGCAGACCGGCACCACCAACGATCAGGTACGGTCGGACATGGTACTCTTCGAGTACCCCAACGGCGGGGCTGTCTTCACCACCGGTTCGATCGCCTGGAGCGCCTGCCTCTCCCAAAACGACTACGACAACAACGTGTCCCGGATCACCGCCAACGTGCTGCGCAAGTTCGCCTCCGACGACCCCCTACCTTGAACGCAGCCGGGTCGCATGACCGGCAGCCCCTCGACGAAGCGGCCAATCGTGTAACGAATAACAGGCCATTCATGTAAGACATGGGAAGCCAGGGCGATACCGATCGACCGCCTCTGGACAACGGATAGCGGCGCCCGAGCTTGATGGAACACTTCGCGAGCGGACATGTAGACGTTTTAATAGTCGATGAAGACGGCGACACGCTCGGTCAAATGCTTCTCCGGGTTTTCGAACGGCGCAGGCTACGTAACAAATCCCCGCCAGTCCGGGTCCGAGAACCCGAACGGCGGGGAGCATTAGCCTTAAACATATCGTATATACGTCTATACGTCAAGGTGGACATCCTTAGCGACACACCAGAGGACGTCAAGAAATCGGGGAGAAGCCGATCTTCGAGGGGTCGCGGGTAGGGCCGGATCGGGTTGCTCCGGCGGGCACCGCGGTTTCGGTGTAGCTTGCAGGCTATGACTACTTGGCTCGAAAAGCGGCCCGGCCCGGCCCGGACCAGGCCCAACGTTCGTATCCCGATGCGGGACGGTGTCGAGCTGTCCGCCGACCTGTTCTATCCGGAGTCGGACGACCCCGCCCCGTTGATCATCAAGTACTACCCGTACCGCAAGGACGACCTGCTGCGCGGCCTGACCGTGGACCGCGCCAGCTACTACGCCGCCCATGGCTACATCACCGCCCTGCTCGATGTGCGGGGAACCGGCGCCTCGGCCGGCGTATGCGACCGGATGCTCCGCCGCCAGGAATGGGAGGACGGCTACGACGCGGTGGAGTGGCTGGCCGCCCAGCCGTGGTGCACCGGGGCGGTAGGGATGACCGGAGTCTCGTACGGCGGGTACTCGTCCCTGCTCACCGCTGCCCAGGCGCCTCCCAGCCTCAAGGCCATCGCCCCCATCTACGCCGGATGGGACCTCTACGAGAACAGCCACCATGGAGGCATGTGGCAGACCTCCATCTGGACCGGCGCCTACAACGCAATGATGACCGCTCTGTCAGGAGCGCCTCCGGCGCCCGATCCGGAGGGCGCGTGGCTGGAGATATGGGAGGAACACCTCGCCGCCAACAAGCCCTGGCTCGACACCTGGATGCGCAACCCGGTGGACGGTCCGGTGTGGCATGAAGGCTCGGTCCGCTACGGGCTCGAGAACATCCGGGCCGCCACCTTCATCTTCGGCGGGTGGCACGACATCTTCGTCTCCGACCCCTTCTACATGTATATGGGCCTGAGCCCTGACGTACCCAAGAAGCTGATGATGGGTCCGTACCTCCACATCGCTCCCAACATCGGGGTGCCCGGAGAACGGTTCGACCACCTCCACGAGATCGTGCGCTGGTTCGACCAGCATCTCAAGGGGAAGGACACCGGTATCTCGGACGAACCGCCCATCAGCATGTGGGTACGGGGTTACGACCAACCCCAGGCTCGCCGGGACGGGGCCGGCGGCTACTGGCGCTCGGAGGCTGACTGGCCCCTCGCCCGGGCCACGGACCACACCCTCTATCTCCAACCCGACGGACGGCTCGACGGCTCGGCGCCGTCGGGAGGGGAGGACCGCGTCTCCTACACCTACGACCCGGCGGTGGGCATCTCGACCATGGGTCTGATCACCGGGCTCGGCGCCGATGTCGGCCTCCCCATCGACCAGCGTCGTGATGCCGCGGGGTCGGTGGTCTTCCTCGGGGAGCCACTCGAAGCGGACTGCGAGGTGACCGGCTTCCCCGAGGCCACCCTCTTCGTATCCTCGACCGCCGAGATCACCGCCTTCTCCGTGAAGCTGATCGACGTGCATCCCGACGGTCCCTGGGCGCTCGTGTCCAGGGCGATCAAGAACGCCACCCAGCGGAACTCCAGGACCGACCCCGAGCCCCTCGTGCCCGGCCAGGTCACTGAGATCACCATCGAGCTGGAGGCTGTGTCCTACACGTTCGAAGCCGGCCACCGGATCGGCGTCATGATCTCCAGCGCCGACTTCCCGCTGGTCTGGCCCCTGCCGCAGAACGCCGTCAACACCATCCACATGGACGCGGACCACCCCTCCGGGATCAGCCTCCCGGTCGTGAGCCGGCCCGACTCCGGTCTTCCCCCACCCGACTACCGAACGGCCCATCCCCTGCCCGATCCGCGGGGGACCGGCGAGCCGACGCGATGGGACCTGGTCGAGGACCTGGCCGGTACCGAGGTGAGCGTGGTGATCTCGATGGGGGGAAACTCCACCAACGACAACGGCGCCCGGATCCGTACCCACACGGACTTCAAGGTCACCACCGACCGGTCCGACCCGGCCAACTCGAGCGTCGAAGCCGGATTCCGCTTCGATGTCGACCACGGGACTTCCCGGACCGAGGTCAGAAGCTCCACCCGCGTGGTGGGGAGTTCCGACTCCTTCCACGCCGTCACGGCGTCGGAGGTCCGCGCCGACGGCAAACCCCACTTCTCCCGCACCTGGCACACCTCGGTCCCGAGAGGCTTTCTGTGATCACGTAGCGGACGTACGCGGGGCCAAACGATGCGCGGAACCACCCACTACAACTTCCACAAGACGGCGGTCTTCCTGTTCGTCGTCGCCGCCGTAATGTTCGCATCTTCGTCCGGGGCGGCGGCGCAGTCCGATGAGCCCGAGAAACCGGCCCGGCCGGTGAATGTTCGCTTGGCCAGGCAGACGGACGGATCGGTGACCGTGGCTTGGGATGTGCCCCCGGGCCGGCCGAAAGCAGACGGCTACACGGTCGTCTACCGCCTTTCGGCTGCGGAGGCGGGCGCCCACCCAGCAGAAGCCCGATGGTGGTCGTTCCAGGACGAGAGCCGAGTAGGTCGGGACAACCGGCAGGCTCGGGTGCGAGACCTGACCAACGGGGTCTGGTACGAACTGACCGTGACCGCGCAATACGGTGACGATCAATGGGAGTGGTCCGACGATTCCGTACTGGCCCGGCCGGGTGAGGCGGCACCTGAGGTACGGCCGCCGGCTGTACCTGCCGCACCAACGGTGAGCGCAGAAGAACCCGGCTCGGTGACGGTGGAATGGGAACCCCCCGTTGATGATGGCGGCGCTCCGGTAACCGGCTACGAGGTCTGGTACGTACTCGAACAGGATCGCTCGTCGGCTTGGACCTACGAGGAAGCCGAAGGTGTGTCGTGGACCAGGGCAGGGGACACCCTGGGTTCGGACGCACGTGGACACCGGATCACGGGCCTCGTCGACTACCGGCTGTACAACGTGCTAGTCGCGGCGGTCAACGAGGCCGGTCGCGGGCTGTTCGCGTCCGCGTGGGGGACAGCCAACGGTGATGACCATGACCCGTTGGGGTTGATCGCCGATCACCGGATCGCCCGGTCGTACACACTCGGCACCGACACCTGGGAAGTGTGGGTATGCGACGTCGCGGACGGCGACCTGCCGGTTGATGCGGCGGATGCCGCCACGCTGCTCAACCGGGAGATAACCGCGTACTTCTCCTGGCTGTCCGGCGGCCGGTACCGACCTGAGTTCGTAGCCCGCGGCGTTGTTGAGGCCGACCCCACCCACGAATCACAGCGTGCCAGCGACTACGAGTGCGAGGACCGGGTGGCGGAAGTCTCCGAAGGTGGCACGCAGGGAGCGGTGATCGTTCTCGACAAGGACGGGATTGTCAGCTCCGGCGGGGCCGGGCGCCGGCACAGTTCCCAAGTCGATGGCACCTGGACCGTGTCGGCCGGGACCTTCCCCGACAACAGTCGTTCCATTCAACTGTCGTCGAGCACTGTGCTGCCCGTCTCGGCTTACTGTTCCGACTGCCAGTACCCGGACCACATCAACCTGGATACCGTAGCTCATGAAATGGGCCACGCGCTGGGTTGGCCCCATTCATTCGGCGGCAAACGACCTCAGACCCACGATGCGCTCCTCGCCGGAGGCTACGAGATCGATGAGTACGACAACCCTATGGACATGATCAGTGGCAGCCCACACGGGTGGGAGCTACGACGGAACGGGCTGGTGGCCGGCACCATCGCGGTCAACAGGTACGCGGCGGGCTGGATCGATACCGACGACGTGGCTGTCCACGAGGGTGGAATCGCCAGTTACGTCCTGGCGCCGATCGGCATCTCCGGCACCCAGATGCTGGTGCTACCGACCGGCGACCCAGGGCATTTCATCTCATTGGGTGCTCGTGTGGCCGCGGGATACGACGCCGGCATTCCGGCCACTGGTGTGGAGGCCTACCGGGTCGACCAGCGCGCCTCCGCTTGCAGCACCGAATCCCCACCGGCGCATCCGGATCGGCTCACATGCACCGGCCTTGGCCGGCGAACCCGGCAGGTCCCGCCGCCCCCGGACAATGATCAGGAGATCTACGAGCTGACCGACCACGTATACGGTCCGGGTGATCATCTGAATGTCGAGGGACTCCGGGTCGAGGTCACCGAGCGGGTCGGGGACCGGTTCCGGGTATGGGTCGGCAACCCCCATGTCGGGACGTTCGCGGACGACGAGAACAACATACACGAGGAGAACATCGATTTCCTCGCCAAACGGGGCATCACCAGCGGTTGCAATCGCGAGCTAAAACTGTACTGCCCCGACCGGCCGGTCACGCGGGCCCAGTTGGCCACGTTCCTGATACGCGCTCTAGGCGAAACGGTCGCCTCGACATCGGGACCGTCGCTCTTCACCGACGTACCCGACGACTCCTGGTACAGGCCCTACGTGGAACGCTTGGCCGAGCTCGAGATCAGCGCCGGCTACCCCGACGGGACGTTCCGGCCGAAGGAACACGTGACGCGAGCCCACATGGCATTGTTCCTTACCAGCGCGTTCGACGGATGACCCCGGTGGAAACACCCACCGGGGTCTTCGACGACGTGCCCGCCGACGCGTTCTACGCCGCCGCAGTGGAGGCAATCCTGGCCGCCGGCGTTAACCGAGGTTGCGAGAAGACACCGGGCCGCAACTATTGCCCGGATGAACCCGTACGCCGCGACCAACTTGCCTCTTTCCTCGCTGAGGCCCTCCGGATCTCCGGCTGATCGAAGCCTGACACTCGCCCGTTCCGAGAGGTTGCCGGTAGGACTAGACGCTTCTCACCGTCACATCGGATGGGCACCGGACCGAGAGTAGCTTCGCCAGGCCGGCCGACAGAAGAAGCCGGCCGCGCCGGCGGATAATCTGGAGGGTTGACCGACCACAGCGAGGCGAGATGCCATTGGACCGCTTGTCAGACGTACTCGACCGTCACGTAGCAAGGCTCGAGCAGCAGGAGACCGCCAAGGGGCGGGAAACCGTTGTTCGGGGGGTGATCCGGCCCGCCGGAGAGCGTGGGCCGCGTTTCCTGCTCGAAGGTGAGGGAGATCGCCAGTTCATCCGGATGAACTCGAACTCCTACCTGGGGCTGGGCCTGCATCCGGCGGTGATCCGGGCGGGGGAGGACGCCGCGCTTGCTGCGGGAGCAGGTCCGGGAGCGGTCCGGTTCATCATCGGCACCCACTCGGCCCATGTCGAGCTGGAGCGCAGCCTGGCCGGCTTCCACGGCCGGGAGGAAGGAATGATCTACTCGTCGGCATACAACGCGGTGGTGGGCGCCCTGGTCGCCCTGATCGATCCGTCCACCGCGGTGATCTCGGACGAGCTCAACCACAACTCCATCATCAACGCCGTCCGCCTCGCCCGGCCCGCCGGCAAGGCGGTCTACCCGCACCTCGACCTGGCGGAGCTCGACCGGCTACTGGAGGAGGCCACCGGCCGGGCCCGTCGCGCCGTCGTCGTCACCGACGGGATCTTCTCCATGCGGGGTGACCACGCGCCGCTGGACCGGATCATGGAGATCGCACGCCGTCACGACGACGGTTTCCCCGAGAACGTCGTGGTGGTGGTGGACGACTCCCACGGTGTCGGCGCGTTCGGCACCACAGGACGGGGAACCGAGGAGTACACGGGCGGCCCACCCCCGGACGTGCTCATCGGAACGCTCGGCAAGGCATTCGGAGTGAACGGGGGCTACGTGGTGTCGCGCCGCCCGGTGGTCCGGTTCCTCCGCGAGGCTTCCCCGCTCTACATCTACTCGAACCCGATCACCGCCGGCGAGGCTGCCGCGGCGACGGCGGCGCTGGGCATCCTGCGGAGTGCGGAGGGTGAGGCTCTGCTGGCCCGCCTGCGCAGGCTCACCCACGTGCTCGAATCCGGACTCCAGTCGCTCGGGTACGAGGTCATTCCCGGGGAACATCCCATCGTGCCCCTGATGTTGCGGGACACGGGCGAGACCCGGCGCCTGGTAAAGGCTCTGTACGACGCCGGCATCCTCGCAACCGGCCTCGCCTATCCCGTGGTACCGAAGGGCGACGAGGAGATCCGCCTCCAAGTCAACGCCGACCACACTGAAGCGGACATCCGCCAGGTCCTGTCAGCGCTCGCCGCCGCGCGGCGACACCAACCCGGCGCCTGAGTGCCTCGCAAGGAGGACGAGGTTGCACGCGGCCCGCTCCGCGGATGACACTCCTCGGCGTTAGTACGGACTCGCGGCGCCGGGGCGCTTGAAGCAGTGGCCGCCGTTCTGGCGCGGTCTCTCGATGCGCACGTTCTCGGTGCTGGTTATGCCGTTCGAGGTGATGGTCCCCGCCGTCTGCCCGCTGAAGGTGACGGTGATGACCAGGTTGCCGCTGGCGACGACGGCGCTCTGAGTGGGGAGGTTCCAGGGGTGCCCATGCACAGGGAGATCTTGTCATAGGCGTTCGGGCCGTTTTGGAGCTATGTGGCTTTGAAGTGCGTGATGACGTCATTCCCGAAGTTGAGGTCGTACCGGCTGCTGCCGAACTGGTAGTCGTTGCCCCCTCCAGGAACAGTCAGCGTGTAATTGCCTAGTCCGCCGTTCAGCCAGTCATAGGCAGTGCCGGCGATGTCGTCCCAGCGGCGCCGCTCCGGGCTAGTTCGCCGGCGTGCCGGTGCCGATGGTGGTCCAGGCGCTGGTGCCGGCGGCGGTGTGGGTGCGGACCTGCACGGTGTATTGGGTGCCGTTCGTGAGCCCGCTGATGGTGTGGGTGGTGGAGCGGCCGTCGACGGTGGCGGTCACGTAGGTGTCGTCGCCGGCGGTGCTGACCTTGTGGCGGATGCTGTAGGCGTGTACGGCGGCGCCGCCGGTGTCGGCGGGGGCGTTCCAGGCCACGGCGAGGGTGGTGTCGCCGGCGGTGATGGGCGACGACCCGAAGGTGGGCGCGCCGGGCGCGGTGAGGGGCTGCAGGAGTGGATCGGCGAAGGTGATCACCTGATCTAGGAGGTCAGCGAATTGCTCTGGGGTGGTGTGGAGGGCTTGGCGATTGCGCCAGGCCGACCATCTGCTTTGTGCCAGCTCGGCGTAGCCGTCGAGGACGTTGGCCAACGGGCGGATGCTCACTTGTCGATGGTCCGCGACCATCTGTAGGGCTGCGCTGAGGCGGGTCATGTCGACTTGAGTCTTGGCGAGTGCGGCGATGTCGACGAAGTCACGCCAGCGCGTTGATGCTGTCCCGCGTTGGATCGCGGTGACGATCTTCTCGGCCAGCATCAGCTCGGCGGAGTAGGCGCGGACGGGGATTGGCTCGGCGTGGAGGAGTTGAGGAAGCTCGACGAGGTCTGGTTCGGGCCAGCGCGGGTCACCGATGTTGATGTCGACGTGGAAGCGGAGCTTCGCCCGGTCGAGATGTCCGGTGACTGTTGCGCGGATTCCTGGATAGGACGCCTCGTCGCGGATCTCCTCCACCTTGGCGATGGCCAGCTGGTCGAGGCCGTCATCGAGATTCACGGTCACGATGTCGGCGACGATGTTTGCGATGGCGGTGAGGTCGCCGTCGACATCGGTTCCGGCTAGGTCGATGTCGCGGGTTGGTCGTCTGTCGGTGTAGGCGGCGAGCAGGACACCGCCTTTGAGGACGAACGTTGTGGCGTGGTCGGTTTCGACGAGGCGGCGGAGGAAGCCTTCGAGCGCGTAGAGCTGGAAGAGTTCGTCGACTGGTCGGCCTGTGGCGCGGGCCGGCGGCCTGGAGGTCGAGATAGGCGGCGCCCGCGGTTGTGTCTCGGCTCGGTCGGGGGCTCATTGAAGGGTTTCGATTGCGGCGCGAAGTGCTGGCATGGCGTGTGGGAACGATCTGGCTAGTTCTAGGAGCTCGGAGGGATGGTTGCCGCGTTGGTTGAGCCAGCGGCGCAGGGCTGTGTGTGCGAGGTCGATGCCGAGTCGATGACGGAGGCGGTAGGCGTCGATGATCGAGCGCGCCGGACTGTAGATGGCAATGGTGATCGTGTCGGCGAGGCGAAGATCGTCGCGTCCGATGTGGAAGGTGTCGCGGTCGAACCGATGCCAGGTGACGGGAGCCCGTGTCTTCGGCTGCCAGTGGTGACGCGGCAGGGCGGCGTCGATGGTGTGGGGGATCTCGTCGGTGAGGTCGTGGTGAGCGAAGGCGGTTGTGAGGCACAGGGTGGTGTGAGGGTTGCGCAGAGCCAGCTCGAGAAGGTCTGGGTCCACACCGTGTCCGGCGCGGGCGTAGATGCCGCGCGCAATGCGTTCCAGGTCGCCTTGGGCGGTCAGCTTCGCGAGGTCGCGGTTCGAGATTCCGAGGTCGCGGGCTTGGGCGTGCGTAAACGCGATCGGAATGGTTGTCGAGGCCATGTATGAAATCATAGCCAGATAGTGGCTATGTGGCTATGAATTGACTCATGATGCACACTTCGGCCGACCGGGGCTGCCCTGGCCTCAGCGGCCGAACTCCCGCCCGATCGGGCGAGCCCGAGCGGGTCTGCCACCGCGAGGCGGGTTGTTCGGGTCAGCTGGTGGGGGTGCCGGTGCCGATGGTGGTCCAGGCGCTGGTGCCGGCGGCGGTGTGGGTGCGGACCTGCACGGTGTATTGGGTGCCGTTCGTGAGCCCGCTGATGGTGTGGGTGGTGGAGCGGCCGTCGACGGTGGCGGTCACGTAGGTGTCGTCGCCGGCGGTGCTGACCTTGTGGCGAATGCTGTAGGCGTGTACGGCGGCGCCGCCGGTGTCGGCGGGCGCGTTCCAGGCCACGGCGAGTGTGGTGTCGCCGGCGGTTATCGGCGACGAGCCGAAGGTGGGCGCGCCGGGCGCGGTGAGGGTGGCGGCGGTGGGGGTGGCGGCGCACATGACCGACACGTCGCTGCTGCACGATCCGGTGGTCATGCCCTCGAACGCGGTGAGGACACCGTCGAGGTTCGACCGGGCCGCGGCGCGCACGCGCACCTCGTAGCTGGTGCCGTTGGTGAGCCCGGTGATGTCGAGGGTGCGGGTGTCGGCGGTCTGCCACGCCGACTTGGTCCAGTCCGTGGTGCCGGTCTGGCGGTGCCAGACCTGCCAGCCGCTGAGCGTGTTGCCGGGCTTGCCCCCCAGGCTGCTGGGCGTCGACCAGCCGACGGAGATCTTGGTGTTGCCGCCCGACACGGCGATCTGGGGCGCGGTGGGGCCGCCGACATCGGTGTAGACGTCCCAGGTTCTCGCTGTCTCGCTGCCGGCGGTGGCGGTGCCGCGGATCACCAGCTCGGTCTCCCAGAGGGGCCGCACCAGGCGGTATTTTGTGAGCGTCGGGTGGGGGACCGACTCGACTTTCACCAAGTACGAGGTGAACGCGTCTTGGCCGGAGGCGGCGCGGAAGCCCGAGAGGCTGTTCAAGTTTCCCTTCGGGCAGTTGGTGAAGCTGAAATCCTCCCTGGCCACGGTGTGGGCTAGCAGGTCGCAGTCGCCGGCGAAGTTCTTGTTGCCGTCGATTCCCACGAACACCCTCACCCCCTCGGCTCTGTCATGGCTGGTATCGAACCGGAGGGTCGGCGTGCCGTGGGCGAACCAGGCTCTGAGTGCTCCGGTGCCGATGGTGATTTGTTGGCTGGTGGTCCAGTCGCTGTGCTGGTCGCTGTTGCGAGCGCGGACGCGCACCCAGTAGTCGCCGCCGGTGAGGCCGGTCTGGGTGTGGGTGGCGGCGTCGGCGGCGACTACTGGG
>WTGI01000018.1 GCA_011523635.1 Acidimicrobiia bacterium | reverse complement strand
CCTGCTCGGCGCCGGCGCCGAGCAGGGCGCCCAGTTCGGCCGCGATCTCGCGCAACTCCAGCGAGCCGCGGACCTGGAAACGGAACAGCTCGGCATCGGACTCCATCGAAGTCGTCGGGGCGCGCCGCCGGGCAGCCAGGGTCGAGGGTAGGTAGAGAAGGTTCCAGGCCCAGGTGCGGACCCAGTCCACGGGTCCGGTGAGGAAGCCCTTCCCGAGCCGGTAGAGCCAGGTCGCCAGACCCACCAGGAACAGGGCGGGTAATGCCCACGCGAGGGTCACCAGGGAGTAGGTCTTCAGCATGATCCGGAGCCGTCCGGCCTGTTCCCGCCACGTAGTGGGCCGCTGGGCGCCGCTGGCCCGGCTGAAGACCTCGGAGCCCGGGGTCACGACCACCCGGCCGCCAACCACCCGCGCCCTCTGGCAGATGTCCAGGCCGAAGGAGAGGTAGGGCAGGGAGTGATCCAACCCGCCCAAGCCCTCAGCCAGATCCCTTCTGACGAGCAGCGAAGCCGGCTCCAGGAACGCCACGTCCCGGATGACGTCGAACTGCTCCTGATCGATCTCTTCGGTCTCCAAGCCCGTGTAAGGGAACCCGAACACATCGGTCGGCCCGCCCACGGACAGCAGCCGCTCGGGGTGGTCGGCATCGAGAACCTTCGAGCCCACCACGGAGGCCTCCAGGCTCTCAGCGGCGTCGATCAGCGCGGCCAGGGCGTCGGGTCGGGCGGTGGTACGGGAGTCCAGCATCCACAGGTAGTCCACCGGACCGTCAACCGCGTCGAGAGCCTCCGACAGCCGCCGGGCCGTCTTGGGCCCGTCCGTATCTCGAGCGATATCCGGCCGCCGCTCGGCGATGACCACCACGTCCTCGACCTCGTAGACTTGGGTCTCGATGCTTGCCAGCACGTCGGCGATGTCGTCTCCCCTGCGAGCCACCACCAGCGCGAGGGCGCGCGGCTTCGGTGACGGAGGAGAGGGCTGGGTCATGGATACCCCATTGTGTTACGGAATGAACCACAAGACAATAACCGTCACCCCTGCTCTCCGACCGTGACCCGTCGCGTCGCGCTCCTGTCCGGCGGGGTCGGCGGCGCCCGCCTGGCCCGGGGCTTCGAGCACCTCGAGGATGTGGAGTCCACGGTGGTGGTGAACGTGGGCGACGACGACACGTTCTACGGCTGGTCGGTGTCCCCGGACGTGGACACGGTCCTCTACACGCTGGCCGGGCAGGAAGGGACCGCCGGTTGGGGTCGCGCCGGTGACACCATGGTGCTGATGGACCATCTGGAGCGCTTCGGGGTCGACACCCGTTTCCGGATCGGGGACGCCGACGCCGCCCTCAACCTCTACCGGACGCTGCGCCTGGGGGACGGCGATCCCCTCCACGCCATCACGGCCGATCTGGCGGGAATGATGGGAGTGCGCTCGACGGTCATCCCCGCCACTGACGACCGGCTCCGGACCGAGGTGCTGACCGGCCCCGGCCACTGGATGCCGTTCCAGGAGTACTTCGTGCTGCGTGGCCACCGCGACGAGGTCACCGAGGTGAGGTTCGTCGGCGAGTCCACCGCCCGGCCCGCCCCCGGGGTGGTGGAGGCGATCGCAGGCGCCGACGCGGTGATCATCGCACCTTCCAACCCTCCCCTGTCCGTCTGGCCCATCCTGGCGGTCCGGGAGATCGCGGCCGCGGTAAGAGGAGCTCGCCGGGTGATGGCGGTCAGCCCGCTGTTCCGAGGCCGTGCGCTCAAGGGACCGGCCGACCAGGTGTTGACCTCGCTGGGACTCCCGCCGGGCAACGCCGGGGTGGCGGCGGCCTATCCAGACCTGATACAGGACTTCTTCATCGACAGCGCCGACCGGGCCGACGTGCCCGCCCTGACCCGCTCGGGGTTGTCGGTCCATGCCGGACCCACGCGGATCGCCGAGGTGGAACAGGCGATCGGGTTGGCGCGGCGGATGATCGGCTTGCTGGGGCTCGATCCATGACCATGTCGATCATCCCCCTCAAGGGCATTCCCGAGGCCGAGCCCGGTGACGACGTGGCCGAGCTGCTGATCGGAGGATTGGCGGCGTCCCGGCTGGAACCGGCCGAGGGGGACGTGCTCGTCGTCACACACAAGCTGGTCTCGAAGGCCGAGGGTCGTATCGAGGACATCGGCGACGACCCGGAGGCCCGCCTCCGGCTGATCGAACGGGAGGCGTCGGCCGTTCTCCGCCGCCGCGACGAACTGGTGATCACCGAGACGCATCACGGGTTCGTGTGCGCCAACGCCGGGGTGGATAAGTCCAACGTGCGCCCCGGCTCGGCGGTACTCCTCCCGATCGATCCGGACAGGTCAGCCCGGCGGATCCGTGCCCGTCTTCGGCAGGCTCTCGGCGTGACGGTCGGGGTGATCATCACCGACACGTTCGGAAGGGCGTGGCGCCACGGTCTGACCGATGTGGCGATCGGCGTCGCCGGCATTCCGGCCGTTGTGGACTACCGGGGAACGACCGACACCTACGGGAACACGCTCGAGGTGACGGAGGTGGCGCTGGCGGACGAGATGGCGGCGGCAGCCGACCTGGTGATGGGCAAGGCGAAGGGAATCCCCGCCGCCCTGATTCGGGGGGCGGAGTACCCGGCGGGTGAAGGATCGAGCGCCGACCTGGTACGGAGCCCTGGCCAGGACATGTTCCGCTAGCAGGTCAGTGGTCAGTGGTCAGTGGTCAGTGGTCAGTGGTCAGTATATGCTAATAATGACAAGCAACTTGTAACTAGCAACTAGTTCTCACCGAACCAGGTGACTGTGGCGTCGATGCCCTCCTCGAAGGAGGTTCGGGGCTTCCAATCCAGTTCTCTGCGGGCGCGGCTGCACTCGAGGGCGGAACGGGGAACGTCGCCGGCCCGCGGGGGTCCGTGGTTCGCTCCGCCACCGAAGCGGGCTTCTCGGGCCACCGCCCTGAATACCTCCAGGGTGCTGGTCTCCACGCCGGTGCCGATGTTGTAGACACCTCCCCCTCCCTTCTCCCCCGCCAGCACCAGCGCATCCACCACGTCCTCGACGTACACGTAGTCCCTGGTGTCATCGCCGGTTCCGAAGATGGTCGGGCGGGTCCTGTCCATGCAGGCCCGGGCGAAGATCGCCACGACACCGCCCTCACCCGATGAGTCCTGCCGCGGCCCGTAGACGTTGGCCGGGCGGACGACCGCGTAGTCCAGTCCTCGGAGCCGCTTCCACAGGTCCAGGTAATGCTCGGCCACCAGCTTGGAGAGGCCGTAGGGCGACGCCGGATACTTGGGCGTGTCCTCGGGTGTAGGGAGCGGGGCGTCCGGGCCGTAGATGGCGCCCCCGGTGGAGACGAACACCAGGCGCGGCATGCCGGCCAGCCGAGCCGCCTCCAGCAGGTTGAGGGTGCCGGTGATATTGACATCCGCATCCAGGCCGGGATCGTCCACCGACGCCGCCACCGATGTCTGGGCGGCCAGATGGAAGATCCGGTCGGGAGCGAACTTGGTGACCGCGGTCGCCAGATGCTCGGAGCGGATATCCATCTGGTGGACGCTCACCTTCCCGAACCGGCGGGCGTCGGCCAGGCGGGACAGGCGGCCTGATGAAAGGTCGTCGACCACGAGGACCGACCAGCGGTCGGAGATCAGCCGGTAGACCAGGCTCGACCCCAGGAAGCCCGCACCCCCGGTTACGAGGGCTCGTCCCTGGGTTGGACCCCGGGTCCAGATCATGGCCGGCCCGTTCCGACACCCAGGTACGAGAGCCCCGCGGCTCTGACCTCCTCCGCATCCAGAGTGTTCCGGGCATCCACCACCACCGAACCCCGCATCACCTCCTTGACAGCCACCGGGGCGACCTGCTGGAACTCGGGCCACTCGGTCGCGACCAGCAGTACATCGGCCCCGTCCGCCGCCGCCAGGGGATCGGCCACCAACTCCACCCCCGGCATCCACAGGGAGGCCCTAGGGTCGTAGGCGCGGACGGCGGCGCCCGCCGAGGTCAGCCTCCTGGCAAGGTCGGCAGCCGGCGACTCCCGGACGTCGTCCGTCCCCGCTTTGAACGCCAGACCCCACAGACCCACCGTGGCACCGGACAACGTACCGCCCACCGCGGCGGCCACCTTGCCGACGATCCGTTCCCTTTGCTCTTCGTTGACCTCCATCACGGCGCGAAGTAACCGGAAGTCGTAGCCGTGCCTTTCCGCCATCGCCTCCAACGCGCGCGTGTCCTTCGGCAGGCAGGACCCGCCGTAACCGGGCCCCGGACCGAGGTAGTGAGAACCGATCCGGTGGTCGCGGCCCATTCCCTCGAGTACGCCGGCCGCGTCGACGCCCACCTCCTCGCACAGGTTGGCGATCGAGTTCACGAAGCTGACCCGGGTCGCCAGATAGGCGTTGGCGGCGTACTTGATCATCTCCGCCGAGGCGGGATCGACAACGACCCGCTCTCCCGGAAGGTCCCCGTACACGCCTGACGCGAGCGTTTCCGCCACTCGGGGGTCGTTCGAGCCGATGACGATCCGGTCCGGAGCCAGGAAGTCCTCCACCGCCGACCCTTCCCGGAGGAACTCAGGATTGGACACAACCCTGACATCCCGTTCCGCGATGGCAGGCATCTGAGAGATCCGGCGGACGGTGCCCACCGGAACCGTGGACTTGATGACCAGGACCGAGCCCGCCGGCAACGAGGCCGCCACATCGGCGATCGCCCCGTCCAGGATGGAAGTGTCCACTGCTCCGGAGGCGTCCGAGGGAGTGGGCAGGGCGATGAAGACCACGGAGGCGCCGTCCACCGCCTCCCGGTTTGAGGCATGAAAGCTAAGCCGCCCCGTGGCCCGGCCCTCGTGTATGAGGGCCTCCAGGCCCGGCTCGTAGACGGAAACCCGTCCAGCCCGGAGGGCGTCGAGCCGGGCCTCGTCACGCTCCCCCAGCCGGACCTCGTGGCCCAGCCGGACCAATCCGCCTGCCTGAACAAGACCCACGTAACCGGCTCCGATCACCCCTATCCGCATCATGCCGTGTCTTCCCGCCCGTGCCGGTGCCTCCCCGTCGTCCGGACCAGGACAGCTCACTTCAACCTCCAAGAACCGCTTCGGCGGCCAGCGCATCGGCGGCTAGCGCATCGGCGCCCAGGATCACCACCGCATCCAGGCTGTCGTCCACCGATCCTGCCTCCACCAGCCCGAAGCCCAGCATCTCCACTACCTGCCGGCCGATTTCGTGGTCATGCGGACGAACCCTCACCACGGTGCTGTCGAAGTCGTACGAGGCGGCGTCCCCCACGACGACCGATCCGGACACTCCCTCATGACCCTCGAACCAGGCCGCCCACTGGCTGGCCTGCGCTTCGCCGCCGTTGCCGTTGAGTACCTTCAGGCGAAGTTCCTGCTGCTGCTCCGACCCGCCGGTAGGCGCCGCCGCACCGATGAAAGCGGCCAGGACCTCGGTGGCCTCGGGCTCTCTCGGATGCAGGTAGTAGACGCCGTTCTCCGTGCTCTCCCAGACCGGCAACGAGAAGACCTGGACATTGCCCCTGTTCAGGTTGCGCGCCGCCCAGCCCAGTTCCAGGAGACGCTGGGCGTCCAGACCGGCATCGATAACCAGGTGCTCCCCGGCGGCTCGGAGCACGGCCGGGATGTCGAACACGATCGTCCAGCGCTTGGCGGACTCCAGCATGGCGAACAGCAGGCTCTGCTGGCGGCGGATCCTGCCCAGGTCGTTGGCGTCGACGCTGACCCAGACGTTGCCCTGGCGCTCCTGGTAGCCCCGGGACCGGGCGTAGGCCAGCGCCTCCTTACCGTCCAGGAGCTGAACGCCGGCGTCGACGTCGAGGCCGGACTTGAGGTCGCGGGCCGGATAGGCGAAGGTGATCTCGACCCCGCCCAGGGCATCGACAATGCTGGCGAACCCGTAGAAGTCCATCTCCACGTAGTGATCGATCTGGACCCCGGTTAACTCCTCCACCGTAGAGACCATCAGGTCGCCCCCGCCCAGCGCGAGGGCGGCGTTCAACTTGACGACCCCGTATCCGTCGATTTCGACCTGCAGGTCGCGGGGCAGGCTGAGAACCCTGGCCTCGTCGCCGTCGAGGGTGGCGAGCATGATGACATCGGCCCGGTTGCCGTCCAGCCGGTCGTTTATTCCCAGTTCGTCGGGGAGACCTTCGCGGGTGTCACCCCCTACGACCAGAAAGGTGACCGGCGCCAGGACTTCAGGTGGTGCCTCTTCCACGGCGGGTGTGCCGGGGTTGGCAGGGATGGTGGAACCCGGCGGTTCGGTCACCACCGGCGCCACCGGCTCGGGATCCCGGGCCAGGCTCGGGATGGAAGTGGTAGGAATGGCCTCGATGGCCTCCCGCGCATCCACCAGGTAATAGAGGATCCCCCCGAAGACCACGACGTTGATGACGATCAGGCCGATGATGAGCTTCATCCACCGCCGTCGGGTGGGCGACGGTCCGGACGCGGCAGCGCTCTCGTTGGCAGGGTCTTGGGTGGTCATAGGAGGTCAGCCGATGTTACTCCTGCCGGCTTTCATCCACAGCAGGCATCCATGGATGCCCCGGCCCAGGGATGGTCCGTCCCCATCACCTCCCCGAGAACCTCCCCATCCCGTCCCTTGCAGCTCGGGCACACCCACACTGCCGGCACCCTGGCGCCTTCCGCTACCAGCGTCCGGTACTCGTGCCCGCAGTCAGGACAGGCGATCAGCAGGACCGGCACGGCCCCCTCCCCGGTCGCTTGATCGTTCCTCCGCCAGGGCGGCGGCTTCGGTGAGCAGGGACGACCTGGCAGCGTCCTGAGCCCCTAGCGCGGTTGCGGCCCATTCTCTGGAACGGCCAACCCGCGATGAGACCGAGGCGCAGTGTTCGAGCACGCGGCGGGGCGCCGATCCGCCGATCGAGTCGCGGGACGCAACCATGGCCGCGACATCGTCCATGTCCCGACTCGACAACGCCGGATCGGATCCGTCCAGTTCAAACCCAGCGGCGCGCGCCGCGTCGGCCAGATGTGCGGCCGAAACCTGCTCCTCCCCCGCCCTGGCAGCTTCTGCCACCGTCCGCGCAACGACACGATAGGCACTCCGGTAGTCGAGACCCCCGTCCAGGACCAGGAAGTCGGCCAGATCGGTCGCCGTCGTGAAGTTCGTTCCCGCCTCGGCGGCCAGTCTCGCGACGTTCACCTCGAGCGATCCGACCACCTCGGTGGCCAGGCGCACCAGCCGGGTGGCGAGTTCCAGCGCTCCCACTACCTCCCCGTACAGGTAGAGCCAGTTGTCGGTTCTGGCAGATGGTGTCCGCTGGGTCACCATCAGTCCGGTGGCTCTACCGATGAGGGTTCCGCACCCGCCACGGATCACCGCCAGCGCGTAGGGGTTGCGCTTCTGCGGGAGAAGCACGGAGGCCCGCGAAGACGATCCTCCCAACGTCACGTAGCCGAATTGCGGACTGGCGAAGATCTCGAGGTCCTCGGCCAGCCGGTCGACCGCCAGCGCGGCCTGCATGGCCACCACGCCACAGTCGATCATCGGATCGCCCGACCACATGCCGTCGCGGATGTGGTCGGTGGGCTGGTCGAATCCCAGCCGGTTCGCCATGCGGGAGCGGTCCACCGGAATAGCTGTTCCACCGACACCACCCGACCCGGCCGGTGACTGGTTGATCAGCCGGTAGCAGCGGCGCACACGGTCGAGGTTCCGGATCCCTTGCTCGGCGAAGCCGGCCAGGTAATGGCCGAAGGACGACGGCTGGGCGGGCTGCAGGTAGGTGGTGTCGTTCCACAGCGCATCCGCCAACTCCTCGGACCGCCCGACCAGCACTTCGGTGCATCCGGCCGTTGCCTCGTGGAGCGCGAGAAGCCGGTCCCGGAGTGCCAGCCGGATGGCGATGCGCCCGGCCTCCCGCCTGGTGCGACCGGTCGGCAGCCATCCGGCCTCGGAGCCCAAGCGGCGCTCGAGCTCCCGTTCCCGGCTGTTGTAGGCGTCCCCGTAAACCGGGTCATAGGGAAAGGACGCCGGGTCGGTGGCGAGGAAGTCGAGCAGCTCCCGGCACAGGGCCGCCGCGGCCGCCCCCGGCGCCACCCCCGCCGCCACCAGCTCGAGTACGTGGCCGAGATCCGCCAGGCACAGACCCTCGTGAAGGATGGCAGCGTCCGCCATCTCGAGGCGGTAACCGGCGGCCACCAACTCCGGCGACGGGCCTGATCCGAGCGGCCCGTCCGCTCCCAGATAGCCTTCGGGTGGCTGGATCATGCCGCCGAGCTCCCGTAGAAAAGGTTGAGGGTACCCCCGGTAACGAGAAACAGCACCGGCCCTCGCACGTCGGCCGCCCGCCGGATCAGGTCCGCCAAAGCGCAGGAGCCGTATTCAGGATCGAGGAAGACACCCTCGGTGCCGGCCATCAGCGCGGCGGCGGCTTCGACCTCCAGAGGGTCGGGATCCAACTGGTCGGTGACCTGCCAGCGGACCGGGTACCGGCGGGCCACGTCCAGGAGATCGAGGGAAGCCTCGGAAATGCTCTCGATACGGCGTCGGCACTCCTCGACAGGCCGATGCACGGCCGTGCCCACCACCAGGGGGCCGCCGGTCCGCCGGCGAAAGCCGGCCACCAGGCCGGCCATGGTGCCGCACGACCCCGCCGCCAGCCAGACCGCATCGAACCGGACTCCCGCCTCACGTGCCTGGTCATCGATCTCCTGTACCGCGGCCACGTAGCCGAGCGCCCCGACCGGGCCGGCACCGCCCCTGCCCACCACATAAGGATGGCGCCCCTCGTCGCGCAACCGCTTCTCCACCCGGTCCAGAATCGGATCTACGGAGGCTCGCACCGGACTGCCGGTGAAGTGGATCCGCAAGTTTCCCAGGCGGTCGAGCAGATCGACCCCGCTGGTACCGGCCGGTGGGCGGTCTCCGAACAGCACCAGCTCGCAATCCAGGCCTCGGGCGGCGGCGGCGGCGGCCGCGGTCAACACCCAGTTCGAACGCGGCCCTCCGCCGGTCACGAACACGTCTGCGCCGGCGCCCTGGCAGGCGCCCAGATGGAACTCGACGGCGCGGGCTTTGTTGCCGCCCAAGCCCACACCGGTCAGGTCGTCCCGCTTCAGCCAGATCATTGAGCCCACTTCCTCCGAGAGCCGGGGCGCGAAGGTCAGCGGTGTGGGCAGGTTGGCCAGGGCAATACGAGCCGGGGCCGTCAACCGGCGGCTCTTATCACTCGATCCACGAACAGGGGGCCTGCGCCCATCACCCGGCCGATATCTGCCTGCTCCTCGATGTCCGACCGGCTCAGGTAGGCAGGCACCCGCGGGTCGCGCATGAGCGCGTCGGCAAACGAGAGCCCTTCCTCTACGCCCCGCATGGCCGCCTGATACACGATGTCGTGGGCGGTGTGCTTGCCGATCCGATCAGCCAGTGTCCGCATGACCGGCTCGGCGAACACGGATACGCCCCGGGCGTCGATGTTGGCCCGCATCCGGTCCTCGTCAGCCTCGAGGCCCTCCACCAGCATCACCGCGTAACGGGTGGCCGAGAGGGTCAGGGCGACGGCCTCGGGAAGGGCGATCCACTCGGCCTTCCACGGTCGACCGTCCCGCTCGTGGAGCTGGATCATCGCCTCGGTCATCACCGATGCATCGGCGCGTACCAGCCGGGCCAGCGTATCCAGGTGCTCCGACAGTTCCGGGTTGCGCTTCTGGGGCATGGTGATGCTCCCGACCGTGCCTTCGATGAAAGGCTCACGAACCTCGCCTATCTCCAGCCGCTGCAGCTCCATGATCTCGTTACCGATCTTGGCGATAGTGGAGGCCACCATCGCCAGCAGGTGCACGAACTCGGTGGGTCCGTCCCGGCTGGTGATCCACGGAATCGTGGGAACGCCCAAGCCCATCCGGCGGGCGAATGCATCCAGCAGATCGAGTGCCCGGTCGCCCCAGAACTCCAGGGTGCCGAGAGCTCCGCCGAGTTGGACCACCTCCCATCGGCTCCGCCCGTCCGCGAGCCGCCGGCGGTGCCTGCCCAGTTCCGCCGCCCAGACCGCCGTCTTGAAACCGAACGGGATGGGTAGCCCCGGTTGGGCGTGGGTGCGGCCCATCATCGGGGTGGTGCGATGATCGCGGGCCAGCACCAGGGCGGCGGCCTCCAGCCGGGCCAGGTCACGTTCGAGCAGATCGCCGACGGACCGCATCACCGTGGCGGTCCAGGTGTCGGTGAGATCCTGGACCGTCGCTCCGTAGTAGACCCACTCGCGGGCGGGCTCCGGGAGGGTGGCTCTCAACACCCGGATCAGGCCCAGGGTGGAGTGGCCGGTGGCTCGGGTCTCCGTCGCGATCCGGTCCAGGTCGATCTCGGCCCCGGTGGCGTAGTCCCTGATGTGCCGGGCGGCCTCTGCCGGTACCAGGCCGACCTCGGCCTGGGCCTCCGCCAGGATGGCGAGAATGTCGAGCCAGGCCCGGAAGCGGGCTTCCTCCCCCAGGATGGACCGGGCCTCTTCGGTACTCCACAGATGCCCGTAGACGACGGAGTCGCCCAGGTGGATGCTCATCCGGCGGGAACGAGGGCGTCGAGGCCTACCAGCAACCGCAACGCCCGCCGCACCTCGTCGAGGTTGGCGCCCCACGGCACCACCGCCCGGTTGCCGTCGAACTCCACGCCCCGCTCCAGCATGCAGCACTTGATGAGCCAGCGACCATCCGGGCGGGCTTCCTCCACCCGCCGCTTGGGGCAGATGTCGACCTGGGGCGGTTCGCTGCCGTAGAAGTGACGGTGGAACTGCATCGAGCGCTCGCAGCCGATCATCACCCATTCATCGGGCGCCGGAGGCCGGGTGTCGAGGTAGGCCATGTCGGCAGGCAACTCGGTGCCAGCCCCGCGGCACGGGAGAAGGTAGGAATCCGACGGGGCGGTGGCGGCCAGATCGTCGAAGGTCACCGCATCCACGACCAGGTCAACCGGTGGCATGTCCTCATCGAATTCCACCACCTGCCGAGCCTGGGCCAGGAGCTTGGGCGGTTCCGGCGGGGTCACCTCGGTAACGAAAACGCGCACGGGATCGGGCTCCCAGATGAAGTTGATGTGCTCGAACCGGCCCTTCACCACGAACGCGGAGACGCCGGGGCGTCCATGGTCGGCTGCCGCCCCGGCCAGCGCGGTGGCGTTCCCCACGTCAATCGCGGGATCCACGATCAGCTGGGTGCGGTCGGGGCCAGACCAGACCTCGACATCCACCACCGGCACGAACAGCTCGTCCGACGGGGCCCGCGCCACCGCCGCCAGGCCCACAGCTTCGTCGTGGATGAGGGCGATGTAGTCGGTGCGCCGGTAGACCTCCCGCGCGCTGAGATACTCCCGCATGAAGTCGGGGTGCGGGATCTCGTCCACGTGCTGGACGGACAACCCACGGTAGGGATGGGCGCGGGCGTTCGGTGAGGGTTGCTCGGCTACCACCATGCCGTCACGGTCCGGACGCGCCACGCATGGAATGATTCTAGGAGAACTATGCCCCTCCGGGCGGCGCGGTCCTCGGCTTAGGTCTACGACTGGGACAGTGCCTGGAAAGCCGAGAGCACGATCGCTGTAGCGATCCCGACAGTAGATACGAACATGCCCAGGATCCAGTATGTCGATATGGTGATCCGCCGCTCGACAGTGAGCAGGGCGTCGGCTAGATCCGTACGGTTCTCGGCCTTCACCACGTCGTCCTTGGCGTCCACTAGATCAACGAACCCTTCCGGGTATGACGTCGTTGCCATGGGTTCTCCTTCCAACGGCCGGCACGCCACCCCCGGCCAAGACCCGTCTTGCGTTCCCGTCGCTTAAGTAACGGAACAAAGCGTACCACAGTTGGAATCCCGCCGACAGCCCACAGGGGTGCCGAGCGCCGGTCGAGTCATGAAGAACCCCGATCTGCCACAGCCGCCGGGCGTCCCACCAAGGCAGGGCCGCCCCGGAGGGACGGCCCTGCCTTGGGTTCGGTTCTGCTAGCCCAGTTCGCTGCGAACGATCTCCGCTCCGGAGACCATGGCGTGGAGCTTGTCCTGGGCGATGTAGCGCTGCAGGAGGATGAGCCCGCAGTCGGTCGTCACGCCCAACTGGTTGGCCGGCACGTACTCGAGCAGCCGGCGGATCCGGCCGGCTACCTGCTCGGCCGTCTCGGTGATGGTCGACTTGACGTCGATCACACCCGCCCAGAACTGGATGTTCTCCGGGACCGGATTGTCCCGGATCACCTCGAGGCCGGACAGGTCGTCCGAGCGCCGCCCGCAGTTCTCGAGGTTGAGAACATCGATGTTGGCCTCGTAGGACTTCGGGACCACCGAAGCGGTGGCGGCCGGCTCGTCACCCTGGCGGATGGTCAGATCGAAGATCTCCCCGGCGCCGGCCGTGTCGTCCGGGTAGTAGGCCGGGGTGCCGCCCCAGTTGCCCCAGCAGATGTGGACGATGATCTTGGCGTTCTGTACGCCCTCCACGGCCCGGTTGAAGGCCTCGATGGCCCACGGTTCGTAGAAGTACGGCCAGGTGAACTCGTCCAGCTGGATAAAGTCGATCCCCATGGCGTCCACCTCGAGGATGTCCTCGTTGATCGCCGCGGCGATGTCCATGGCCCGATCCGCGGGATCCTCGTAGTAGAGGTCGTTGGTGGCCTGGGCGAAGACCTGGATGCCGGTGTATTGGACCTTGGTGGCCTTGTTGGTGGCCTGCTTCAGGGCCCGGGCCTGCTCGACCATGATGGCGCCCCGCCGCTTGACCTCCTGGGTAAGCGTGCCGGCATGAAGACGGCTATAGATCGGGAATCCGAGGAAGCCACCCTTCAGGTCGTATCCGAGCCGCTTGTAGTAGTAGTAGAGGGCCTGGTCGGCATAGTTGTCGCCGTGGAGCCGCCCATCGGTGATGATATCGAGACCGGCGTTCTCCTGGTCCCGGGCAAGTCCGCCCACCGCGTCTTCCAGCGCCTCCCGGATGTAGGCATCCGGCGGTTCCTGATCCCCGGTCCAATCCCGCACGCAGTTGGCGTCCCACCAACGCGGATTGGGGTAGTTCCCGACCATCGAGGTCGGAATCAAGACCTCTTGACCCTTGATCTGCATATCCCCTCCGTTCCGAGAGAATCTCCGGGCCGCCCTCGGCGCGACCCGTCCAGCCGGGCCGTGCGAGCTTCAGTTGTAGCCGACAGTTCATTCGCGTGGACCCGTATAGGACGAGAGTAGCAATAAGCCGGAAACGGGGTCGGGCGGTCTCGGGAAGGAGCTCAGAAGACAGATCTGGGTTCGACCGCGATGTCGCGACCTGGGGTTTGGCTGTCGACTATCGGGTTAAACCGAACTTTCTAGTGCCCTCCTAGCGGAGCGACCAGCCGCCGTCCACGACCAGGCCATGGCCGGTCATGTAGGAGAGGCGGCCGGACGCCAGCAGGCTGATGGCCTCGGCGATCTCCTCGGGCTGGGCGACCCGGCCGATGGGGATGCCGGCCTCGATGGCCGCCCTGAGGTCGGGCTGGTCGAGCCGCCACTTGGTCATGGGGGTCTCCGCCATGCCCGGACACACCGCGTTGGACCGGATGCCGTCACCGGCGTAGTCCAGGGCTATCGACCTTGCCAGCAGCAACGCCGCCGCCTTCGAGACCGAATACGCCGAGCGGCCCGGGAACGGATCCATCCCGGCCACGGACGCAACGGTGATTATGTGGCCGGACCGGCGTGGAACCATCGAGGAGAGGGCGGCCCGTGAGCACAGGTAGGCGCCCCGCACGTTGACCCCCATGACCCGGTCCCATTCGTCGATTGGGGTCTCGTGGAGACGGGTGGCCTCCAGGGAACCGGTGATCCCGGCGTTGTTGATCAACACTTCGACCGGGCCCAGCGCTTCCTCGACGGCGGCGAAGGCCTCCGAGACCTCGCCCGCCACGGCTACGTCCACCCCTAACCCCAGTCCATCGCCCGCAGCTTCGGAGGCGCCGGCAGGATCGAGGTCGAACACACCCAGCCGGAACCCCTCGCTCCTGAGGCGCTCGCACGTCGCCAGCCCGATCCCCGACCCACCTCCCGTCACCACAGCCACCTTCGGCACCTGGTCCGCCATCCACACCTCCAGCCAGAATCGAGACCCAAGGATACGACCGGCCCTCCCGGATTCCTGAAGGAGCGCTGCCCGGGCATGGACGGGCCGCCGGCCGAACCGGACCTGCATGGTCGCCGCGACCCTGCGATTCAACCGGCAAGGCGTAAGATGTCGACATGAGACTCAAGGGTCGCGCTGCTCTCATCACCGGCGCCGGCTCGGGTATCGGCCGGGCCACCGCCGAGTTGTTCGCGAGCGAGGGCGCCGGCATCGCGATACTCGATCGTGACGGGCAGGCCGCCGAATCCGCCGCCTCGGACATCTCGGCCACGGGTGCGGAAGCACATCCGGTGGTGGCCGACGTGTCATCGTCGGAGGAGACTGCCCGGGCCGTGGACCGCGCCGCCCGGCTCCTCGGTCGCCTCGACATCGTCTACAACAACGCCGGGGTCGGCTCCACCGGATCGGTGGTCGACATCACCGAGGAGGACTGGGACCGCTGCTTCGCCGTCAACGTGAAGGGCACCTACCTCACCTCGCGCGCCGCCATCCCCCACCTCCAGGCAGCCGGCGGCGGATCGATCATCAACCAGGCCTCCGTGGCCGCCCTGGTCGGGATCCCGGGGTTCTCCGCCTACAGCGGCGCCAAGGGGGCGGTGGTCTCTCTGACCCGATCCATGGCGCTCGACCTCGCGCCGGTAGGTATCCGCGTGAACGTACTCTGCCCGGGCACGGTCTACACACCACTGATGGAACCGCTCATGCGGGAACGCGGGGACGGAAGTGTCGAACGCGGCCTGGAGATCACCGCCGCCAAGTACCCGATCGGGCGGATCGGAACCCCGATGGAGATCGCCCGGGCCGCGCTGTTCCTGGCATCGGACGACGCCAGCTTCGTCACCGGCGCCGCCTTCACCGTCGACGGCGGCATGACCGCCCAGTAGGCCGAAGGGTAGTGAAAAATGTCCCGTTGGCCCGATAGGTCGGCTACGAAAACCCTGGTCAAGACACCCCGGACCAACCCATCTCCGTCTTTTTCAGCAGCCTAGATCCGCCCGGATGGCCGTCCACCTCGCTCCCGACAAGCTGGCAGACCTCGAGACGGCGGCAGCGCTGGTACAACCCGGCTCCACGGTGGCTCTTGGGGGAGGCCTCTCGGCGCGGCTCCCGATGGCGCTGGTACGCGGTCTGATCAGGGCCGGCATCGGAGACCTCCATGTGGTCGGTTCTGCCCACTCCATCGATGTGGACCTGCTGGCCGCCGCCGGTTCGATCACGGTATGCGAGGAGAGCTACGTGGGCTACGAGCAGGATCACGGTCTGGCGCCGGCCTTCCGGCGGGCGGCTCAGGAAGGGTTGCTGGAGGCGCGGGAGAGCTGCTGCGACACCATCCTCACCCAGCTCCGCGCCGCCGAGATGGGCCTCTCCTTCCTCCCGGTGCATGGTGTCAAGGGAACGGACATCGAGGGGCTGCACCCCGAGTACTCCCGGGTGACCTGCCCCTTCACCGGGCACGAGTACGTGGCCGTGCCGGCTCTCGCCCCGGACGCGGCCCTGGTCCACGCCCCCATCGGGGATCGTCAGGGGAACCTCCACATCGAGCAGCCCTACGTCCTCGACGAACGTTTCGCCGCGGCCTCCGCCATGACGATCGCCACCGTCGATCGGATCGCTCTCACCGACGAGGTGGCGGCGGCGGGCATCGTCATCCCCCATTACCGGGTGGCCGCGGTGGTCGAGGCGCCGTTCGGCGCCCATCCCAGTTCCTGCTATCCCGGCTACGCCTACGACCGGGCGCATCTGGCATCCTGGGTCGCCGCAGCCAGGACCGCGGGGGGAGCGCAGGACTACCTCCGACGCTATGTCACCGGCGTCGACGAGGACGGCTACCGGCAATTGATCGGCGCCGACCGGCTGGAACATCTGACCGGATACCGGGCTTCCGACCAGGCATGGATGGAGCTGTTCCGGTGACCGACCGATTCGGCCTTGACGAACTCTTCGTGGTCGAGCTCGCCCGCACCATCCGGGATGCCGAGGTTGTATTCCATGGCTTCGGAAGCCCGTGCGCCACGGTTGCCATGCACCTCGCCAAGCGCACCCATGCCCCCCATGCCATGCTGATCGAGGGCGCTACCTATGCGGTCAACCCCTCCCCTAGCTTCATCGCCCCCACCAGCAATGACCACTCCCTGAAGCGGGGATCGGCCTACTCGATGCGTTTCGAGGAGGCGTTCGACATGTCGATCAGGGGCGATATGGACCTCATGTTCCTGTCGGGCATCCAGATCGACCCCCACGGGAACACCAACGTCACCGCGGTCGGCGGGATGCCCAGCCCGAAGGTGAAGCTGGGGGGCGGAGGAGGCGGCTGCAACATGTCGGCCACGATCGGGCGGCTCACCCTGTGGACCACCAACCACCGGTCCGGACGCTGCCTGGTCGAGGCATGTGACTTCATCACCGACATCGGCCACCGGACGCCGGAGGGAGCCCGATCCGAGTTGGGATACCCGGGAGGCGGTCCCGACGTGCTGGTCACCGAATTGGGCGTGTTCGACTACCCGGAGGGTCGGGCCCGGCTGCGGAGGCTGTTTCCGGACGTGACACTCGGCGAGGTGACGGCCGCCACCGGCTTCGAGTTCGCCGTGGCGCCCGACCTTGCGCCGGTGCAGACACCATCGAGGGACCAGATCGATCTGGTGCGCGCCATCGACCCACTCGAGGTGCGCCGGAGAGAGTTCCGTCCTGCCGAGCTCGAACGGTCCTTCACCCTGTGAGTCTCGACCCGGTTTTTGACCCGGCCCGGGTGGCGGTGGTGGGAGCGTCCGACCGTCCCGGCAAGGTCGGGTCGGTCATCTGGCGCAACCTGGCGGCGTTCGACGGCGAGGTCATCCCGGTCACCACCTCGGCGGACCGCGTGGGAGGCGTGCCGGCGGTCCCCAGCCTTACGGAGATCGAGGGAAGGGTGGACCTGGCGATCCTGGTGGTGCCGGCTCGGGCCGCTCCTGCCATCGCCCGCCAGGCCGCCGCCAAGGGCGTAGGCGCGATGGTGGTGCTGGCGGGCGGGTTCGCCGAGACCGGGCCGGCCGGGGCCGCCCTCCAGGCCGAGTTGGTCGAAGCGGCGGGGTCGGTCCGGATCGTCGGGCCTAACTGCTTCGGGGTCCAGAACATCGGCCGAGGCCTGAACGCGTCGATCACGATGTCCGGGGACCTCGAGCCCGGGAAGGTGGCCCTGGTAACCCAGTCGGGCGCGTACGGGATGGCAATCCACTCGCTGGCCCTGGACGAGAACCTGCGCTTCGGCAAGGTGTACTCGTCCGGCAATAAGGCCGACATCGGCGACCATGAGGTGATCCGCTACCTCCATGAGGATGCAGGCACCGGCATCGTCTGCCTGCTGGCGGAGTCGGTGACCGCCGGCGCCGAGCTGGCAGCCGCCATCCGGACCGCCAGCCCTTCCATGCCGGTGATCGTCACCAAGACAGGTCGCTCGGAGGCCGGGGCTCGAGCCGCGCTGTCCCACACCGGCGCGCTGGGCACCGATGACGCCGTCTTCCGGGCCGCCATGCGCCAGGCCGGCGCCATCACCGTCCGATCCGGTCTGGAGATGCTCGACGTGGCTCGGGTGCTGACCTCCCAGCCCCTCCCGGGAGGCGCACGGGCGGCCATCATCACCAACTCGGGCGGGGTGGGCGTCGAGCTGGCCGACATGCTCCAGGATGAGGGGGTCGAGGTCCCCGAACTGTCGCCCGGCCTCAGGGATCACATCGCCGAACGGCTGCCTCCCATCGGAGGCGCCCGGAACCCGGTGGACATGACCCCCATCTGGTCGCGCTTCGCGGAGCTCTATCCGTGGCTGACCGACACGCTGGCCCGCTCCGGCGAGATAGACCTGGTCATCCCTGTACTTCTGCAAAGGGCGGCCATGGACGAGGCCACCCTGGTCGGGTTGCGCGATACCGTGGCGGCGCTGAGGGCCGAGGGGAACCAGGTGCCCGTCTACTGCTGCTGGGTGACCCCTAGGGAAGCCAGGGGTAAGGCGGACGTCCTCCAGTCGGCCGGGATCCCCTGCCTGGAGTGGCCCGAGCGCGTGGCGCGGGCCGTCGGGCACGCGGTCCGCTACGCCGCCAACCGCCCGCTCATCACCCCGCCCGTGCCGGTAGATCCCTCCGAGCCCTTCGGGCTGGCGGACGGACCGGTCCGGGCTACCGAGGCCGCCGCCATCCTTGGGCGCTACGGAATCAGCACCGTGGAGAGCACGCTGTGTGTCACCGCCGACGAGGCAGTGGCGGCGGCGGAACGCCTGGCGCGTCCGGTGGTGATGAAGACCGCCGCCCTCGCCGTGGCCCACCGGACCGAGGCCGGAGGCGTCCGGATGGGCCTGGCCACCGCTGACGACGTCCGTGCTGCCTATCGCGACCTGTCGGAAATGGGAGCAGAGGTGCTGGTCCAACGACGGTTGGACGGTGTCGAGGTGGTGGTAGGCGCCCTGCGGGATCCGGTCTTCGGGCCCGTGGTGATGGCCGGTCTGGGCGGTACCATGGTGGAGTTGCTGGAGGACGTGGTATTCGCGCTGGCCCCGGTGACAAAGGTTGAGGCGATCGGGATGCTGGAGAGCTTGGCAGGCTTCCCGCTACTCGCCGGGTACCGGGGTGGCCCGGCGGTCGACCTCGACGCGCTAGGAGAAGTGATAGCCGGAGCGGCCCGCCTGGCCGCCGAACACCCGGAGTTGAGCGAGATCGACCTCAACCCTGTCACGTGTACCGGGTCCGACGCGGTGGCGGTGGACTGGAAGCTCTACGTGAGCCCGTCCAAGGGCACCGGACCGCAGTAGGTATCATCTTGAAGCACGCTCCCTGGGGTCGCGGTGTAGCGACTCAAGGAACGATTCACCCTGACTTGATGGACGTAGGGAGGTAACAGGTGGCGACCACCACGCTCACCCCATGGGACATTCGCAGCCAGGAACCGATCAGCATCCATGATTGGGGGCCGGAGATCGACTCCATGCTGGAGGATCCCGAGGACAACCGGGTCGTGTTCAACGTCGACGAGACCGATACCCGTCCCTACGATGCCATCTTTCTGGGCGGGGGCGCCGCCGGGCGTTTCGGATCCGCCTACATGCGGGCCATGGGCGGGCGCCAGCTGATAATCGACCAGTGGCCCTTCCTCGGTGGCTCCTGCCCGCACAACGCCTGCGTGCCCCATCACCTCTTCAGCGAGGTGGCTGCCGAACTCATGCTGGCCCGCACGTTCAGCGGGCAGTTCTGGTTCCCGGACCTGGAGGGCGAGGTGACCTCCATCAAGGAGATCGTCGACCTGTTCCGGGCCGGCCGGATCGCCCCGCACGCCATCATGAACTTCCAGAGCAAGGAACAACTCGACCTCGAGTACATCCTGAACGCCCCCGGCAGGATCATCGACTCGCATACGGTGGAGGTGGCCGGCCGCACCTTCACCGCCAAAAACTTGATCCTCGCCACCGGTGCCCATCCCCGACCCCTCCCGTGCCCC
>WTGI01000079.1 GCA_011523635.1 Acidimicrobiia bacterium | reverse complement strand
GGCCGAGGCCCAGATCGAGCGGGGTTGGCATCGCTTCGGCCACGTCGTGGTCAATGCCGATCTCGACACTACGGTGGCAGCGATAGTCGGTATACTCAGGAGTCCACCACCCGACAAGGTTTAGGGTGCCCAGACGGTTGGTCAACAGACCCCTGCCCCTGAAGCCAGACCCGTTCCCGGTCCGAAAGACGATCCTGCGCCATGATTGAGCCACCCATTGAAGAAGTAATCGGTAAGGCCGGCGGGCGTTTCAACCTCGTGCTGCTGGCCTCTCGGCGTGCTCGCCAGATCAACAGCTACTACACGCAGCTAGGGGGCGGGATCGGGCGCTACGTTCCGCCCCAGGTTCATTCGCTCAGCCACAAGCCCCTCACCATCGCTCTCGAGGAGATCGCGGCCGACAAGCTGCAGGTGGCAACCGGAGAGACCGCCGAGAGCCAGGAACCCGACACTCTCGACGTCCTCCTCTCCTACCAGACCGAGCCGCTCGACGAAGGCGATCCGGTGGCCGGTGTCGAGATCCTGGGCTCGCCGGAGGTGGGGGAATCCGCTGCAGATGAGCTGCCCGGGGTGGAGGGTTCCGACGAGCCTGAGGCCTCCGATGACTCCGTAGAGGGGACCGCCGTTGAGAACTCCGAGGAGCGGTAGACCGGCGCTACACGGCCGGAATCTGGTACTAGGCATCTCCGGGGGTATCGCCGCGTACAAGGCGGCCTACCTGGCCAGGCGGCTTCACGAGGCGGGTGCTCAGGTGCGGACGGTCATGACCGGTGGCGCCCTGCGCTTCCTGGGGGAGCAGACCATGGCCGCCATCACCGGCCGCGCGGTCGTGACCACGCTCTTCGGATCCGACCAGGCCGGACCCAGCCCGCACACGGAGTTGGCCCGGTGGGCCGATGCCCTGGTGGTGGCGCCCGCCACCGCCAACGTGCTCGCCAAGGTCGCCAACGGATTGGCGGATGATGCCCTGACCGCCACCGTGGCTGCCTTCGACGGCCCTGTGGTGCTGGCGCCGGCCATGCATACCGAGATGTGGCAGCAACCGGCCACTGCCCGCAACGTCCGGCTCCTCGAGGAGGATGGCCGCTGCCTGGTGGGTCCGGTCGCCGGTGAGCTGGCGGCGGGCGACTCCGGAATGGGGCGAATGGCGGAGCCGGAAGACATACTGGCATCCGTGGCCGGGGTGTTCGATGACTCCCTGCGCGGGTTGACGGTGCTGGTGACCGCCGGAGGAACACGGGAAGCCATCGACCCGGTGCGATACGTCGGTAACCGGTCCTCGGGGAAGATGGGCCACGAGTTGGCGCTGGAAGCGGCCCGTCGTGGGGCCACGGTGGTGCTGGTCACAACCACCACGCCGCCTGACATGCCATGCTCGGTAGAAGTGGTGCCCGTCGAGTCTGCGGAGGACATGGCGCATCAGGTCTGGGCGCGGGCTTCGGCGCTCGACGTAGCGGTGCTAGCGGCGGCCGTGGCCGACTTCCGGCCCGCCGACGTGGCCGGAACCAAGCTGGCCCGCTCCGACGGTCCTCCCCGGATCGTCCTCGAGCCGACTCCAAACGTCCTGGCAGGGTTGGTGGAGCGGAAGGAACCGGGAACCACCGTCGTCGGCTTCGCGGCGGAGACCGGCGGTGTCGATCGGGCGGTGCGCAAGGCCACCACCTACGGGGCGGACTTCGTGGTTGCGAACGACGTGACCAGCCCCGGAAGCGGGTTCGGTACCGACACCAACCAGGTGACCATCATCTCGGCGGCGGGAGAGAGCACCCCTCTCGAGATGATGACCAAGCGTGGCGTTGCCGGCGCCATCTGGTCACACGTGTCCGCACTGAGAGAAGATGAAGGCTGAGTTGGAGCGTCCTCCGGTATCCATATACTGGTCACGATGATGCTCCGTCACTTCACGAGTGAGTCGGTCACCGCCGGGCACCCCGACAAGATGGCCGACCGGATCTCGGATTCCGTCCTAGATGCCATCCTGGAGAGGGACCCTGAGGCCCGGGTGGCCTGCGAGACCATGGTCACCCCCAGGAAGGTGATCGTGGCCGGGGAGACCTCCAACCGCGCTTCCTTGACGAGAAAAGACCTCCTCGGCGTGGTCCGGGCCGCGATCGCCGACATCGGATACACATACGACGACGTCGATTTCCACGCAGGCAAGGTTGCTGTCGAGGTGCTTCTCGGGAGCCAGAGCGCCGATATCGCCGGCGGTGTCAGCCGGGCGTTGGAGGCCCGGCAGGGCTCCGAGCACGAACTGGATCAGCTCGGGGCGGGTGACCAGGGGATGATGTTCGGATACGCCAACCGGGATACCGAGGAGCTGATGCCGGCGCCCATCCAGCTGGCCCATCGCCTTGCCGAGCGCCTTACCGAGGTGAGGGAGGCGGGCACGCTCGACTACCTGCGCCCGGACGGCAAGACCCAGGTCACCGTGGCCTACGACGGCCCGAAGCCATTGCGGGTGGAGCGGGTGCTGATCTCCTCCCACCACACCGCCGATGTGGAGGATCGGCAGATGTGGGAGGACCTGCGGGAGCATGTGCTGATGGGGATCGGGTCGAGACTGATAGGTAGCGATACCGAGCTGCTGGTCAACCCTTCGGGGCGCTTCGTGAAGGGCGGGCCCGAGGCGGATGCCGGTCTGACCGGACGGAAGATCATCGTCGACACCTACGGCGGTTACGCCCGGCACGGCGGCGGTGCCTTCTCGGGGAAGGACCCGACCAAGGTGGATCGCTCGGCGGCTTATTTCGCCCGCTACGTGGCCAAGAACGTCGTGGCGGCCGGGTTGGCCGACGAATGCGAGATCCAGGTGGCTTATGCCATCGGCCAGGCCAACCCGTTCTCGGTCTACGTGGACGCGTTCGGGACCACCGAAATGGATCCGGCCAAGCTGGAGAAGCTGGTCAAGTCCTTTTTCGACTTCCGGCCGGCGGCCTTTCTGCGGAAGCTCGACCTGCGCCGCCCCATCTACGCCCGGACTTCTGCGCTGGGCCATTTCGGACGACCCGACTTCCCGTGGGAGTCGACGGCCGACGCCGACGAGTTGAAGAAAGCGGCGAGCCGACCCTGACCCAGGCCGTTGCAGCCCGGGTAGTCCCTGACGTACCCACCCTGGCGGTGGATGAAGGCTTCTCGTACCGCGTCCCGTCTTCCCTGGCAGGTCGGGTGGGGGTGGGCGCCATCGTCCGGGTCCCCCTGGCCGCACGCCGCGTGCGCGGCTACGTGATTGCCCTGGAGTCGATCGCGGAGTCCGAGGCTGACGATCTCAAGGACGTCCGGGCTCTCTCCTCCGATGTCCCGGTGTTCACCGCCGCCATGCTTCCCACGCTGGTCTGGGCCGCCGAGTACTACGTGGCGCCGCTCGCCCGCGTACTTGCCAAGACTGCTCCGCCGAACCTGCCCAAGCGACCTTCGCCGCCCGCACTGCCGGGCATCCCACCGACCGACGGGCCCCTATCCGATGTGGCGGCCGCCGCGGCCGGGGGCGGACCCTACCGGTCGGTCCAGGCGGTGGCGGGCACCCGTTGGACAGACCTGATTCGCGGGGCTATCACCGCACCCCTCCGCGCCGGGAAGTCGGTGCTCATCGCAGCGCCCACGGTGGTGGAGGTCGCCCGTCTAGCCGCCGGGCTCAGGTACGACCTGGGCGCCCGCGTGGTTGAGGTGGCAGATCAGAGCGATGCGGAGGTGATGGCCGCCTGGTCGAAGGCCGCCACGACCGGAGGTCTGGCGGTGGTGGGGACTATGCGGGTGCTGTGGTGGCCCGTCCGGAACCTGTCGATGGTGGTACTGGTCGAGGAGGGCCGGCCCGGCATGAAGGAACGCCAGACCCCGACCGTGGTGGCCGGCCGATTGGCCCGCGTGAGGGCGGCCCACGAGGGCCTCCACCTGGTGGGGCTAGGAAGGGTCCCGGCCATCGAGTCACTCCACGAGCGTCCTGAGATGGTCCGGGCGCCCGGGCGACTATGGGGGCCGGTACAAGTCGTCGACCGCACCGAGGACCCTCCGGGCCAGGGGTTGCTGGCCGAACGGGTCCGGGCTGCCATCGCCGGTACGGCAAGCCGGGGCGGCCGGGTGTTCCTCTTCACCCACAGGCGCGGCTACGCCCCGGCTGCGCGATGCGTGAAGTGCCGCCTGTTGCGGAGTTGCCCGCGCTGCGGCGCTCGCCCCGATCATCGGACCAGCTGTTCGAGATGCGAGACGGAGTTGGAAGGGTGCTCGTCATGCGGCGGCACCCGGTTCGAGCCCCTGGGAGCGGCCGTGGGGCGGGTGACCGAGGAGGCCCGGCGCCTGGTGGGGGATCGCGTGGGTGACGTGAGCACCGGCCGGCAGGTAATGGTGGGAACCGAGGCCGATCTGGTGGCGGTTCCCGAGGTCGATCTGGCCGTGGTCGTCGACGCCGACGGCCTGGTGCGCGGCGCTACCTACCGGGCCGCGGAGGATGCGCTGGGAGTACTGGCCCGGGTGGGCGCCACCGTCCGGGGCGGCGGGCGGGCCAGGATGATGCTCCAGACCGCGGACATCCGCCAGCCGGTCTACGAGGCCCTTCGCCGCGCCGATCCGTTCGCGTTCCTCAAGGACGAGTTGGCTATCCGCAAGCGCCTGTCCCTGCCGCCCTTCGGGGAGGTGATGGTGGTGGAGGTTGCCGGCACCGATGACGGGTCGATCCTCGACGATGCACTCGAGGCCGCCATCGTGTACGGCCCGGCCCGAGCCGGGGATCGGCTCCGCTGGATGGTCCAGGGCGACGAACTGACCGGGGTCAAGCGGAAGCTCAGGAAGGCGGCCGTCCGCCTGAGACGCCAGGGTCTGCGAGTGCGGGTGGATGCGGACCCCCGCGACTTCTGAGCCGGCTCCCGGATGCTTTCTGCCTGCGAAGTATTTTTCGCGTTCTTCCAAAGAAGGGTTGAAAATGTCACAGCCCCGAGATACGTTGCCTATCGCCAAGCACCTATACCGGCCGATGGCACTGGTCCGATCGGCCCGGCCGGTCCGAGGGAACATCAAGGCTTATGGAGCGAACGGCCGAGGCCCGGCATCCAGCCCGGCATGGCCGACCACGCTCCAACAGGATGGGTGGTGGCGGGGGAGGGGCCCGGTGCGAAGCACCGGTTTTTCGCGACTTTTGGCGCCTGGCGGTTCTTGAGGCGGAGGGCGTCATGGATGGTGCCCTGATCCTGAGGTTCGACCGCGGCGGCCGGCCTTTAGGTTTCCTGAGGCGGAGGGCGTCACATGTGGTGTCCTGATCCTGAGGTTGCGCCCGTGGCGAGGCACAAGCGATCCAGCCAATAGGCACCGGTTTGTTCGAGTGTCGACTCTTCGGCAAGTTCCGAGTGTCCGGGTATCTCAAGGCTGGGACCCCGCTGCGTGCTGTCTCCCAGACCTGCGGCTTGCCGTTTCGCAGGCGAACCGGTGACCGGTGACCGGCGACCAGCAACTATTCTCGGAGTCCGGTGGCCATATTTCCGATTCGCACCTTCGGCGATCCTGTCCTGCGCATCCGCACCAAGCCGGTCAAGGACTTCGACGCGCCACTCCACAGGCTGGCGGAGGACATGCTCGAGACCATGTACGACGCTCCCGGAGTGGGGTTGGCTGCGCCGCAGATCGGTGTGTCGAAGCGCATCTGCGTGTTCGATGCCGGCGATGGCCCCCAGGTGCTGGTGAACCCGGTCCTGGTCGAGACATCGGGAGACTGGGAGTATCACGAGGGTTGCCTTTCGGTTCCCGGTCATTACTGGAACATCAACCGCCCTGCTTTTGCCCGAGCCGTCGGCCACGATCTGAACGGGAACCCGGTGGAGTTCGCCGGGGATGAGCTATTGGGAAGGGTTCTCCAGCACGAGATCGACCACCTCGATGGCCACCTCCTGCTGACCCGCCTCGACCGAGCCACCCGCAAGGAGGCGTTTCGCACTCTTCGCAACGAGGCGTTCAGGGCGCCGGAGTGATGAGAGCCGCCCTGCTGGGCACATCGCAGGAGGCCGTTCCCGCGATCGACATCCTCGCCGGATCGACCGACCTGCGCGCCGTCATAGCCAGGCCGGACCGGCCGCGGGGGAGGGGCCGGGCACCGGCGCCTCCGGCGAGCAAGGTCAGAGCAGTCGAGCATGGGGTATCGGTCTACCAGCCCGCCACCCCCGCTGCGCTGGACGCTGATATCGCCGGGATGGATCTGGACCTAGCGGTGGTGGTGAGCTACGGGATGATCGTGAGAGCCCACACCCTGGCCCGTCCCCGGCTGGGCATGGTCAACCTGCATTTCTCCTTGCTGCCACGGTGGCGGGGGGCGGCCCCGGTCGAGCGAGCCATTCTGGCCGGCGATGACGTGACCGGCGTGAGCCTGATGCGGATGGACGCCGGTCTGGACGCCGGACCGGTCCTGGCCGCATGGAGGACGTCTATCGGTGAGGACGAGGACGCCGGGGCGCTGTCGGAGCGCCTCGCCCTCGGCGGTGCCGAGCTGCTGGCCACGAACCTGGGTATGCTGGAACGGGGGGAGCTGGAGCCGGTAGCGCAGCAGGACTCGATGGTCACCTGGGCGCCCCGCCTGGTCGTCTCGGAGGCTCGACTTGACTTCCACCAACCTGTTGAGCAGGTGGCACGGGCCGTCCGGGCGTTCTGTCCCCGTCCGGGAGCACACACCACATGGCGAGGCAAGCGGTTCAAGATCCTCCGGGCCCGGCCGGTCCCCGGCAGGTTGGAGCCGGGTTGCCTGCAGATCGATGAGGACGGCGTAAGGGTCGGCACCGCCACGGGATGCCTGGCCCTGCGGACCGTTCAGCCAGAGGGTCGGAAGGCGATGGACGCACTCGCATGGCTCAGGGGGGTCAGGGGCGATCCGGGCCCCTTCGGATGAAGCGTGGTGTCGAGGCCCGGTCGGTGGCGGCCGGGCTGGTGGGTAGGGTCGTTCGGGGCGGGGCCTGGTCGAACCTGGTAGTAAGGGAGATCGACCTTCCGCCGGACGATGCCCGCCTGGTGCGCCATCTCGTCTACGGGACCATCAGGAACCTCCCTCGCCTGGACCGGGCCATCGGTGATCTATCCAGCCGGCCCCTGTCGGCGGTCCATGCCGAGGTCCTCGATGTTCTGCGGGTGGCCTTCCACGAGGTTCTGTTCGGCCGGGCCGCCGCCCATGCCGTGCCCGACACGGCCGTGGAGTCGGCCCGGAGGCTGGGACACCGTCGGGCCACCGGGTTCGTCAACGCCCTGGTCAGGAATCTGCAACGGGGAGGCGAACCCAACCCACCCTCCGACCCGGCCGAGGAGTTCAGCCTGCCCGGCTGGGTCATGGACGACCTGGCGCGCACCTGGGGAAGCGATCAGGCGCTGGCGTTCGCCGAGGCTGCCCACGAGGACGCGCCGGTGAGCTTCCGCATGCGGCCGGGTGATCCTCCACCGCTCGGCGCGGTTCCCACCCCTGTGCTCGGTGCTTTCTCCCACCCGCAGGGCTTGGTCCCCGAGGAGGCGGTGGTCCAGGATGCCGCATCGGTGGCCGTGGTCGAAGCCCTAGGCGTGGCGCCCGGCCACTGGGTCCTGGAGGTGGGAGCGGCGCCCGGTGGCAAGACGCTGGCCATCTGGGACCGCGACCCCGCCTCCCTGGTAGCACTGGACATCCACCCTCGCCGTATCCGCCAGGCGGCTCGCCGGCTGGAGAGGGCGGGCGTTCCAGGACGGTGGATCAGAGCCGATGGAGCACGGCTCCCGTTCCGGAGCGGGCAGTTCGACAGGGTTCTGGTGGACGCACCTTGCACCGGCCTCGGTACGCTCCGGCGGCGACCCGAGCTGCGGCTGCGGGTCTCGATCGGCGACCGGGACCGGCTGGCGGCACTCCAGCGCCGGATGGTGCGCCAAGCCATCGACGCGGTACGCCCGGGAGGGCGGGTGGTCTACTCGGTCTGCACCCTGACCCGGGCGGAGACGCTGGGAGTCGTGGAGAACCTGGGTGGGAGGCCACCGGCTGATCTGCCGGGTGTCCGGCTCGATGACGGCTTGCTCATGGGTCCCCACCTGACCGGTACCGACGGCATGTTCATCTCGGTCTTCGATCGCTGACGGAGCCGTCGGTTCCTAGCCCTGATTATTCCTGTTCCCAGCACACCAACGCGGATCGGGCCACTTCAACCATATGATTTGCACGCGGCCACACTTCACCCTGGGTTCATTCCGCACCGACTGGAAGACGGGCTGTCAGATGGTTGTAACCCCAGGCCAGGAGTACGAAGCATCCATTCTCGTCACCCGGACAGACCCCCACCATGAATAATCGGGGCTCGGCGTCGCGAGGCGGATGTACCCTGCGCACCGTGAGGAAACGCGTTCGCATAGCGGCTTCGATTCTCGCCGCCGACTTCGCGCGGTTGGGCGAGGAGGTGGCTCGGGTGGAGCCCCACCTGGACATGCTCCACGTGGATGTCATGGACGGCCACTTCGTCCCGAACATCTCGCTGGGCGTTCCGGTCATAAGTTCCTTGCGGAAGGTCTCCGGCCTGGCGTTCGACTGCCATCTGATGGTGACCGATCCGGACAGGCTGGTCGAACCGCTCCGGAGGGCCGGCGCCACCGGCATAACCGTCCATCTCGAGGCGGTGCCAGACCCCGGGCCGGTTGAGCGTCGGGCACGTCAAGCCGATCTCGGCTTCGGCCTAGTGATCAATCCCGACACCCCGTACGAGGCTCTGGATCCGTTCCTCGAGCTGTGCGACATGGTGCTGGTGATGTCGGTGCAGCCCGGCTTCGGCGGCCAGGACTTCCTGCCCACCGTCCTCGGCAAGGTCGAGGCGGCCCGCCGGGCCATAGACCGGCGCGGTCTCGACGTAGACCTGGAGATCGACGGTGGTATCGGCCCGGAGACCATCGGCGCGGCTCGGCAGGCCGGCGCCGACGTGTTCGTGGCCGGCAGCGCCATCTTCGGACAACCGGATCCGGTGATGGCGATCGCCGGCCTGCGACGCGCCGCCTCGGGAGGCGGGGCGTGAGCCGGGTCTGGTCGGACGCCGAGCGCGGCCGGATGAGCCGGGCCATCGACCTGGCCCGTCCATATCGCACCCATCCCAATCCCAGGGTCGGATGCGTGATCGTCGGCGAGGGAGGGATGGTGGTCGGCGAGGGTGCTCATCGAGGCGTCGGCGCGCCGCACGCCGAGGCGGTGGCGCTCGGGCAGGCGGGAGGCGCCGCCCGCGGCGCGACGGCGTTCGTGACCCTCGAGCCCTGCTCGCATTCCGGTCGGACCCCGCCGTGCGCCGATGCTCTGGTGGCCGCCGGGGTGGCCCGGGTCGTGATCGCCGCATATGACCCCGATGCCCGGGTGAGAGGTCGTGGGCTGGTGAGGCTCCAGCGGGCCGGGATCGAGACTGTGGTGGGGCTGATGGGTGAGGAGGCCGTCAGGCTGGACATCGGGTTTCATCACCATCGGAGAACGGGACTGCCCTACGTGCGGGCGGTCGTGGCGGATGCCGAGGCCCGCGCCGATGAGGCGGTCGGTGTTGACATCGCGGCCCTGGTCGCGGATGCCGACCATCTCCTGGCGAACACGACCGGACCGAGGCTTTCCATCCGGCAGAAGCTGGCCGGAGTGGCGGAGAAGGGTCATCTATACCTGGCGATCGAAGACGTGGAGATGATCGGAGCCCTCCGCCGAGCAGGACTGGTCGATGCGGCCAGCCACTACGTCAGGATCGGGGAGGATCTTGACGGATTCTGGACGCAGGACGGGCTGCGGATGACGGACGCCGGAGAGATCGGCGCCGGTTATCGCCGGATCGACCTGGAACGTCCGCCGGCAGGCTGGCCCCCCCTGGTTCGTCGCCGCGCCGAGGCCGCCATACCGACTCGCTACGGCCGCTTCCGGGCTGTCGGCTACGAGTCGCTCGACGACGGCCGCCATCATGTGGCGCTGGTCAGGGGTCGGGTGTCCGGCGAGGAAGGCGTGCTGGTCCGGATGCACTCGGAGTGCCTGACCGGCGATGTGTTCGCCAGCCTCCGCTGCGACTGCGGCTTCCAGCTGCAGGAGGCGATGCGCCGGATCGGGGAGGCCGGCCGGGGAGTCGTACTCTACATGCGTGGTCACGAAGGAAGAGGCATCGGTCTGATCGACAAGCTGGCCGCCTACGCCCTCCAGGAGCAGGGCAGGGACACTGTGGAGGCCAACTTGGACCTGGGTCTCCCGGCGGACAGCCGTGACTACGGCGCCGGTGCGCGGATACTGGCGGACCTCGGTGTGAACAGCCTCCGCCTGCTTACCAACAATCCCGCCAAGCGGGCCGGCGTCGAGGCGTACGGGGTGCGGATCATCGAACGGGTTCCCCTGGTCGCCGGCGAGAACGACCACAACCGCACCTACCTGCGGACCAAGGTGGCCAAGCTGGGCCATGTCATCGACATGGATGACCGCTCTGCCGGGAGGAAACGGGAGAAGGACGGGGAGGGCCTGCCCCCCTCCTGAGCGTCAGGGTGGGAGCGGCTTGCCGCTCATTGCCGTAGCGGGTCCGAGCACCGCGCCGATGTCCCGTGCAAGCAAAGGTCGCGAAAATCGCTCGGCCAGACCGGTGCTCCGCACCGGGCTCCCTCCCCCGCCACCACCTTTCCTGGTTCGGAGCGTGGTCGGCCATGCCCCGGCTAGCTGCCGGGGACTCGGCGATTCGCTCCACGAAGCCTTGTATGTTCCCTCCGGGCCGGCCGAACCGATCGATGAGCCTTCAGCCGGTGTTGGTGCTTGGCAATAGTGGGTGCCGAAAGAGGATCTAGCGAGGTTCGCCGTCTCGCAGACTGCCTGGTCAGGGCGTTGATGGCTAGCAGGCGAGCTCGCTTTGTACGGCCTCATTCAGCACCCTCTTGGGAAACGTATCGTGAGGGTGTGACATTCGGGATACGTCGCTAATCCGGTGAGCCGATCACCGTTCTGCGCGGCGAGGTCATGCGATCGGGGATCGTTGTCCGGCGGCTCACCGTGTCCCGGAGGGGCTCCACGAGACATGAACCAACCCGAATCCGGGACACCGTTTCGGGCCACCTTCCTATGGGGGGTCACTGTCTTCTATAATGCCTGGTCACAACCAGGAGAAAGCGGAAGCCGGTTGCTTCCCACCCGGCCACCGGGAGTCGGTTCGGGGCCGTTCACCAGAGCGCCCCAACCCCGAGTGTGCCGTGGTACAGGAACCCGACCAATTGTGACGGATCGGGTTCTCGCGGGACCGTCACGGGGCCCGAGTAGCGGCCGGTTGTCGCCTGTTCTTCCCGAACGAGATTCCGTTCCGTCCTGTCGGGCGGACGAGCAAGGAGACATGTAATCGCAGAGCTACGCGTCAACGACGAAATCCGTGCGGCCGAACTGAGAGTGGTCGATCCGCTCGGCAAGCAGCTAGGAGTGATGCCCCGCCAGAACGCCCTGTACCTGGCCGACGGCCTCGGATGGGACCTCGTGGAGGTGGCGCCCGGAGCCGATCCGCCGGTTGCGCGGATGATGGACTACGGCAAGTTCAAGTACGAGCAGTCCGTCAAGGAGCGGGAAGCGCGCAAGAAGCAGTCCCGCAGCACGGTCAAGGAACTTACCTTCAAAGTGAAGATCGGCAACCACGACTACGAGATCAAGCGAGATCGGGCACTGCGCTTCCTGAGCAACGGTGACCGGGTCCGGGTTCGGGTCTGGCTCCGAGGAAGGGAGGCCAGCCGGCCCCAGCTCGGCATGGCCATTCTCGACCGCCTGTCGGCAGATCTCGCCGAGGTGGCCACCGTGGATCAGGCGGCCAAGCTCGAAGGCCGCAACATGACCATGGCCCTGGCGCCGATCAAGCGGCCGCCGCGGCCATTCCAGGAAGTTGACGAAGGCCCGGCATAGAAGGGTGCCGAAACAAGGGGAAGGGGCCTTTCAGGACCCTCCGAGAACCACCGAGGAATAGGACAGACCATGCCGAAGATGAAGAGCCACAAGGGCGCCGCCAAGCGCTTCAAGGTGACCGGATCGGGCCGGATCCGGCGCCGCCAGTCGCACCGCGGCCACCTCCGCCTTGCCAAGGGCAAGGACAGTTACCGCCGCCTGAAGGGCGAGGCGGATCTGGCCAAGGGTGACGAGAAGCGGGCCAAGCGCCTGCTCGGAATGTAGGCGAGGAGCACCGGAGACAAGAAATGGCACGAGTCAAGCGCGCGAGCAATTCCCGCACCAGGCATCGGAAGGTCCTGGCCAAGGCCAAGGGCTACCGCGGGGCCAAGAGCCGGAGCTTCCGGGCGGCCAACGAGCAGGTCATGAAGTCCCTGCAATACGCCTATCGCGACCGTAGGGCGCGCAAGGGCGACTTCCGCAGGCTGTGGATCACCCGCATCAACGCCGCCGCTAGGGAGAACGGCACCACCTATTCCCGGCTGATCGCCGGGCTGAAGGCGGCGGAGTTCGAGGTGGACAGGAAGATGCTGGCCGACATCGCGGTCAACGATCCCGCCACCTTCCGCCAGATAGTCGAGTTGGCTTCTGCCAACCGCGCCTAACCAGACCACTACTGTGGCCGGCTAGCGGCGTCGGACGAAGATGGACCTTGAACGTCTCGCAGGACTTGTCGGCGACGCCCGCGCCCGGATCGAGGCTGCTTCCGACCTGACCGAATTGGCTGCTGCGGAATCGGAGACATTGGGGCGGCGGTCCGAGATCGCCGTTGCCCGAAGGGGCATAGGGCGCCTGGCCCCGGACCGTAGGCGCGAGGTGGGGCGGGCCATCAACCAGGCGGTCGGCGCGCTGACCGCGGCCGTGGAGGATCAGCGCTCGGCCCTGCAGGCGGAGGCCGAGAACGCCCTGCTGGAGCAAGATCGGCTCGATCTCACGCTGCCATACGGTCGTCCGGCACGGGGGACCCATCACCTGCTGACCCGCACTATGGAGGACGTGTGCGACGTGTTCCGCGCCATCGGCTACGAGGTGGCGGAGGGGCCGGAGTTGGAACTGGCGTGGTACAACTTCGACGCCCTCAACACCCCACCCACCCATCCGTCCCGGTTCGAGTCCGACACCATGTACGTGGAGCCGTTCGACGGAAGGGAGCGGAGCGGTCCCGACGAGTTGTTGCTGCGCACCCAGACCTCACCGATGCAGGCCCGGTTCATGGAGAAGAACCCTCCGCCCGTCTACGTGGTAGTGCCCGGACGCGTCTTCCGCACCGACACCTGGGACGCCACCCACTCGCCGGTGTTCCACCAGATCGAAGGCCTGGCCGTGGACTCGGACATCACGTTCGGGGATCTGAAGGGCACCCTCGCTCACTTCGCCCGGGAGTTCTTCGGGGTCTCGACCCGCACCCGCTTCGTTCCCCATTTCTTCCCGTTCACCGAGCCGTCAGCGGAGATGCTGGTGTGGTTCAACGGCGAGTGGTTGGAGATGCTGGGATGCGGCATGGTCGACCCCAACGTGTTCGAGGCGGTCGGGTACGACCCCGAGGAGGTGACGGGGTTCGCCTTCGGTATGGGCGTGGAGCGGTTGGCCATGGTCCGCCACGGCATCACCGACATCCGCCATTTCTACGACAGCGACCTGCGGGTCCTGGGGCAGTTCCGATGAAGGTTCCGATCGGCTGGTTGGCGGACTTCATCGATCTGCCCACCCGGGATCCGCACGAACTGGAGCGGATCCTTGTCTCCCTCGGGCACGAGGTGGAGGGGATCGAGGAGTTCGGACCGTCCTTCGAGGGCGTGGTCGTGGGACGGGTGGAGGAGGTCCGGCCCCATCCCGATGCCGACCGGATCCGTCTCTGCCGGGTCGATGACGGAACGGTCACCCGCGACGTGGTGTGCGGAGCGTGGAACTTCGAGGCCGGCGCGGTCATCGCCTATGCGAGGGCCGGATCCCGCCTCGGCACGACCATGGATCAACCCCTCGAGGTGGGAAGCCGCAAGATTCGCGGCATCGTGTCGCACGGCATGATCGCCTCGGCCCGCGAGCTCGGGTTGGGCGATGACCACGACGGCATCATGGTCCTGAACGAGATGGGCGCGGCCACCGACGACGACCTGGGCCGCCCCCTGGAGGAGGTAATCGGCCTGGGCGACGTGGTGCTCGATGTGAGCATCACCACCAATCGGGGCGACTGCATGGGGATCCGGGGGCTGGCCCGCGAGCTGGCCGCCTACTGGGAGATCCCGCTGCGCGACATCTCCCCGAGCTTCCCGACCGGTCCGGAACCCTCTGCCTTCGAAGTGTCGATCAACGACGTGGAAGCGTGCCCTCGCTTCGTCGCCCACCAGGTTGACGATGTGCGGATCGGTCCCTCCCCCCTATGGATGCAGCTGCGGCTCTTGGCTATCGGGCAGAGGCCTATCTCCAACGTGGTGGACGTATCGAACTACGTGATGTGGGAGCTCGGTCACCCGATCCACACCTTCGACGCGGAAGCCATATCCGGCGGGAAGGTCATCATCCGGAGGGCCGAGGAAGGCGAGAGGCTGGAGACCCTGGACGGTGTGGAACGCCCGCTGGCGGCCGGCGACATCCTCGTGACCGACCCGTCGGGTCCGATCGCCCTGGCCGGCGTGATGGGAGGGGCGTCGACCGAGGTTTCCGCGAAGACCACCAGCGTGCTGGTCGAGGCCGCCAACTGGCATCCGCCCTCGATCCTGTCCACCTCGTGGCGGCTCGGATTGCGGAGCGAGGCCTCGGCCCGGTTCGAACGGGGGGTCGATCCCAACCTCTCCGCCCTTGCCACCGCCCGTACGGTGGAACTGGTGGCCATGACCTCGGGCGGGATGCCTCGCTCCGGGGCGGTTGACTGTTACCCGATCCCGCGCAGGCCGTGGACTGTTGACCTGACGGCCCGCGATGTGAGCCGCCTGCTCGGACCGGTGCCCTCGTTCGGGGATGCGCTGGCGCTGCTGGAAAGGCTCGGTTTCGGATCGGATCGGGACGGCCGATCAGCCCGGGTGACGGTTCCGACCCATCGCTCCGATGTCACCCGTCCGGCCGACCTGGTCGAGGAGATCGCCCGCCTCCACGGCTACGACCGCTTCCCGGACCTGGTCCGCCATGGCAGCCGGGGCGGCCTCACTCCGGAGCAGCTGGCAGTCCGGCGACTCCGCGAGGCCCTGGTCGGCGCCGGGCTCACCGAAGCCCAGACCCTCAGCTTCATCGGCCAGGACGACCTGGACGCGCTCGGTCTCCCGATCGAGGACCCGCGCCGGGTGACTATCCGGGTCAAGAACCCCCTTCGCGAGGAGGAGGCCATCCTGCGCACCACCCTGTTGCCCGGCCTGATGGGGGCGATGTCGCGCAACGTTGCTCGGGGTATGAAGTCGGTACGCCTGTTCGAGACCGGCCGGGTGTTCACGGCGCGCGACGACCCCGAAGACCCCCGCATACCCTTCCAGCCCGTCCACCTGGCGATGGTCCTCTCCGGTTCTGGTGAGGACGCATTCGCCGCCACCGGGCTGGTCGATCTAATGGCCAGGGTCACCGACCGCAAGCTGGCACTCCGGCAGGAGTCGTTGCCGGGCCTCCATCCGGGTCGGGGAGCGGTGGTGACGTGCGGCACAACCGAGATAGGGATGGTCGGCGAACTCCATCCGGCTGCGGTGCGGAAGTTCGGGCTGGAGGGCCGGATAGCGGTCGCCGAGATGGATCTCGGCCCCCTCGTGTCGGGCAACCCACCCTGGATGCTGGAGGATGTCTCCGCCTACCCGCCCATGGTGTTCGACCTGGCGTTCGTGCTGGCCGACACGGTTCCGGCGGGGCGCCTACTGGAGGTGGTGGAGGAGTCCGCAGGCCCGTACCTCGAGAGCCTGGAGCTGTTCGACGAATTCCGGGGTGGCTCGATCCCCGATGCCCACAGGAGCCTAGCGGTGCGGATCACGCTGCGCGCCATGGACCACACCATCTCCGACGGGGAGGCGGCGCCGATCGGGCGGGGTATCGCCGCCGCCGTGGCGGATAGGTTGGGCGGCGTCCTGCGGGGAAGCATATGAACGACTTCCTGGGGATCGTCGACCTCGACCGGGGAGTCCTGGAGCGCCTGGTGGAATCAGCCTCCCGGTTCCGCCACGATCGGAGCTTCAGGTCAGGCGCTCTAGCCGGTGCCCGGATCGGGTTGTTCTTCGAGAAGCCCTCCACCCGCACCAGGGTGTCGAGCGAGGTGGCGGCGGTCGACCTCGGTGCCCACCCGGTGGTCCTGGGTCAGAGCGAGGTGGGTATCGGGTCGAGGGAAGCCGTCCGCGACGTGGCCCGGGTGCTGGACCGCTACCTGGATCTCGTGGCCATGCGCGTCTTCGACCATCGGGTGCTGGTGGAGATGGCCGAGCATGCCGATGCTCCGGTGGTGAACCTCCTTTCGGACATCGAACACCCCTGCCAGGCGGTGGCCGACCTCCATACCATCGCGGAGCACTGCGACGTTTCCGACTCCGTGGTGGCCTACGTCGGAGACGGCAACAACGTGTGCCACAGCCTTATGCTGGGGGTGGCAAAGCTGGGGGGCCGGGTGCGGGTGGTGAGCCCGCCAGGGTTCGAACCGATGGAGCAAATGGTGGCCGGGGGAGAGGGCCGGATCACGGTCACGCCGGACATAGAGGCCGTGGACGGGGCCGATGTGGTCTACACGGACGTGTGGGCGTCGATGGGCCAGGAGGAGGAGGCTTCGGAGCGGGCGCTGGCATTCGCCGGCTACCGGGTGGACGAGAGCTTGTTCGGACGGGCCGGGCCCGATGCGATATTCCTCCATTGCCTGCCCGCCCACCGGGGTGAGGAAGTGACGGACGCCGTGGTCGACCACCCCAGGTCCCGGGTGTTCGACCAGGCCGAGAACCGGCTCCACTCCATGAAGGCCATCCTGCTCGAACTCCTGGGGTAGTGGTCTGTCTGAGCGATAGCCCATCACCCAGGCAGACCACTAGCTTGTCTGATCTGTCCGGTCCTGTCGACCACGTGGCGCGACGGCTCCTCGGTCACCGGCTGATCACCGACTTCGGCGGGAGGACCGCGGTGGTCATCGAGGAGGTGGAGGCCTACGGGGGCGCCGGCGATCCGGCCTCCCATGCCTATCGGGGCCGCACCGTTCGCAACGCCTCCATGTTCGGCCCGGCCGGCACGCTCTACGTCTACCGGTCCTACGGGGTCCACTGGTGCGCCAACGTGGTGACCGGTCCCGAGGGGACTGGTCAGGCGGTGCTGATCCGGGGCGGCCGGGTGGTCGAGGGCATGGACCTGGTGCTGGCCCGGCGCGGGCGCCGTGACCACCTGACCGACGGCCCCGGCAAGCTGGCCCAGGCGCTGGGGATCACGGGGGATCACGACGGGACATCGGTGCTGGCCGGTCCGGTACGTCTTGAGGAGGGGCCTGCCCCGGACCCGGCTCTGGTACGCCGCACCCCACGGATCGGGATCAGCCGGGAGGCAGAACGCCCGTGGCGGTTCGTGCTCGACAGTGGAAGATGAGTCGCCCTGCCGCCACTAATCTCGCTCCCGTGAATCCCGGACCCGGCATGACGCCCGAGCAGCAGGCCGATTACCTGCTGCGCGATGTCGACACGTTCCTCCCGACCGCCGAGGAACTGGTCGATCGCATCAGGGACTCCAAGGAGACCGGCCGCCCGCTACGGGTGAAGCTCGGCCTCGACCCCACCGCCAACGTGATCACCCTTGGCTGGGCGGTCGTACTCTGGAAGCTACGGGAATTCCAGGATCTCGGCCACAAGGCGGTGCTCATCCTCGGGACCTTCACCGCCCAGGTGGGCGACCCGAGCGGTCAGTCCGAGACGAGGAAGCGCCTGACGGCGAGCCAGGTGGAGTCCTTTGCTGCCTCGGTGAAAGAGAACTTCGGGGAGATCCTGCTGACCGGTGAGGACGTGCTGGAGATCCGTCCCAACTCCGATTGGCTGGCCTCCTTGGACATGCGCGAGGTGCTGGAGCTAACCGGGTCGACGACGCTGGCCCAGATGCTGGAGCGAGACGACTTCGCCAAGCGTTTCGCCGACCGCCGACCCATCTCGATGATGGAGTTCATGTACCCGCTGCTCCAGGGTTACGACTCGGTGGCCGTCGAGGCCGATGTGGAGCTCGGCGGCACCGACCAGCTCTTCAACCTGATGATGGGGCGCCAGGTCCAGCAGCGCTACGACCAGGCGCCGCAGATGGTGCTCACCATGCCGCTCCTCGTGGGCACCGACGGCAAGAAGAAGATGTCCCAGTCGCTGGGGAACTACGTGAACATCTCCCCGCCCTACAGCGAGATGTTCGGCAAGACGATGAGCATCCCCGATTCGGCGATGCCGCAGTGGTACACGCTTGCCTCCGGGTTGCCGATCGAGGAGATCAAGGCGGTACTGGCAGCCTTGGAGGACGGGACCTTGCACCCGGGCCAAGCCAAGCGCCGCCTGGCCCGGGCCGTCGTGGACCGCTACCTGCCCGGTCAGGGCCAGACCGAGGAGCAGGCCTTTGACCGCCAGTTCGTGCTCCGAGAGATCCCCGAGGACATCCCGACTTATCAACTCCCACCCGGTGAGCCGGAGGGCGAGGTGTACCTTCCCGCACTATTGGCCGATGCGGGGCTGGTCGCGTCGAGGAGCGAGGGGAGGCGGATGCTGGCTCAGGGGGCGGTCCGCATCAACGGGGAGAAGGTGACAGAGGAGCAGGTGTGGAGGTTGCGTCTGCTCTCAACCACCCACCGCACGGTCGTCTCGGTCGGCAAGCGCCGCTTCGTGCACATACGCATAGGCGACAGCCCGCTCCAACAGCCCGGGCCGTAGGCCGGCGCCCGGCCGCTGCACCGCAGCGTCACGCCGTCCGGGGGCGCTGATCGATCGGATGGCGATGACCCCGCGAAACACAGGGCCCCGAGACCTGCTATAGTTATGCGGCTGGCTGCACCGTCTTCGCTCGATTGGTCCATGCGGCCTGCTCATCTTCCTCCCTAGTGAGGGGTGAGCTATCGGCGGAGCCGAGTTGCCAGTACCGCAGGAGCTGCGGATCAGGGCTCCTTGACAACTGAACAGCGTGTCAAAAGCCGAAAGAAAGTCATTCCTGTGGCCGGGCCTCCGGGCTCCGGTCATCGGTGAATGTACTCCCAAACTGCCGATTCCATCGGCAGGTTGGATCGAACCTTCTCGGCAGCCTCACGCCTCGTTGCGTACCGGCTGTCGGGACACATGACAGGATTCTGATGCCGCCGTCGCCCTCGTGGCGGCCGGCGGGATCGAAGGACTGACGTTGGAGAGTTTGATCCTGGCTCAGGACGAACGCTGGCGGCGCGCCTAATCCATGCAAGTCGAGCGACGCATTCCTTAGCCCGTAAGGGCGGGTTTGACGGAGCGGCGAACGGGTGCGTAACACGTGACCAATCTGCCCCGAAGACCGGGATAGCCCGGGGAAACCCGGATTAATACCGGATGACCTCATCATCACGCATGTGGAGATGAGCAAAGGTTCAGGCGCTTCGGGATGAGGTCGCGGCCCATCAGCTTGTTGGTGAGGTAACGGCTCACCAAGGCAATGACGGGTAGCTGGTCTGAGAGGACGATCAGCCACACTGGAACTGAGATACGGTCCAGACTCCTACGGGAGGCAGCAGGAGGGAATCTTGCGCAATGGGCGAAAGCCTGACGCAGCGACGCCGCGTGGGGGATGAATGCCTTAGGGTTGTAAACCCCTTTCACGAGGGAAGAAACTGACGGTACCTCGAGAAGAAGCCCCGGCCAACTACGTGCCAGCAGCCGCGGTAATACGTAGGGGGCGAGCGTTGTCCGGATTTATTGGGCGTAAAGGGCTCGTAGGCGGCTTGGCAAGTCGGCCGTGAAAACCCAGGGCTCAACTCTGGGACGCCGGTCGATACTGCCATGGCTAGGGTCCGGTAGAGGGGAATGGAATTCCCGGTGTAGCGGTGAAATGCGCAGATATCGGGAGGAACACCAGTAGCGAAGGCGGTTCCCTGGGCCGGCACCGACGCTGAGGAGCGAAAGCGTGGGGAGCAAACAGGATTAGATACCCTGGTAGTCC
>WTGI01000086.1 GCA_011523635.1 Acidimicrobiia bacterium | reverse complement strand
GCAAGGCCCGCTGACGAAGGCGTACCCGCAGCGGTACGTTGAGGAAGCGGAACGCTCGAGGGGCGCCGATGACCGCCAGAGCGGACCAAGTCGCTTCGCAAGACAGGCCACACATCTCCGGCCGGTGAGTCTCGACCATCCGGGCCAACCGAACATTTCTGAGTCCCCTCCTACAGCACGGCTTTGAGTTCGGTGGCCGCGCTGTCGAGGACGCTGTCGGGCGCCGGGAAGTACCCGACCTCTCCGACCTCCTCGTTCACGAACTGGAGCACGAAGTTCAGGAATGCCCCAACCTGCGGCTTCTCCGCGATGATCGAAGCCGTCGAGTACATGTACAACGGGCGAGCCAGCGGATAGGTGTTCGCGTTCACCGAATCGGTGGTCGGCTCCACGCCCTCGACATCCAACACCCTCAACAGCTCGCCGTTCTCCGTGTAGTACGCATACCCGAAGAAGCCGACCGCGCAAGTGGTAGCGGTATTCGACGGATTGCAACCATCACCCGAAATGCCCTGGACCAACACGTTGTCGTCCTCCGAGAACTGCGTGTTGCCGGCCGCCAGTATCGGACCTTCATCCTCGTGGAACACTTCCTCGACGAAGTAGTCGAACGTCCCCGAGTCCGTCCCCGGGATGAACCGCTGGATCGGATTCGCCGGGAACCCGGCCCGGACATCCTGCCAAGTCGTGGCCGTCGAGAACAACACCGCCAACTCGGCGACCGTCAGATCGGTTGCGAACGTGTTCCCGGGCGAGACCGTCACCGCCAGGGCATCCGTCCCCACCCGGAACTCGATCGGCTCCCGACCGATCGCGCGACACTGCTCCACCTCCGGGTCCTTGATCGGACGGGACGCATTGGAGACATCCGACTCACCAGCCACGCAGAACCGCTCGAACCCGGCGCCGGAGCCGATCGAATCGACCGTGATCAGCCCCGAGTAGCCCTCATCCTCGAACCGGGCCGCCATCGCCTCCGCCAGCGGGAACACCGTCGAGGAACCGGCCACCACGATGTCCCCGGTCACCGACAACGGATCGGACGGAGGCAGGCCGCGAACGCCGGACACCACCGGACCACCGCCGGCCGAGGATGGCGCTTGGGTGGGCGCCGTGGTGGCGATGGTGGTTACGCGGCTGGAGTCGGGCCCCCAACCGCATGCCGCGGCAACCAGCCCCGTAACCGCGACGAGCGCGAGGGGACGCCAGACGCTGCCGATCGGCATCCAGATTCTTCTAACCCTCAATCCGGAGGGAACGCTAAGCCGTCAGGGTTAAGGAACCGGTCGTTCAGGGTGAACGCGAGGTAAACGTTTCTAGTTCCTAGTTCCTAGTTCCTAGTTCAATGCTATCTACTAACAACTAAGGACTAGCGACTAATGCGCGTGGGATGCCGCGTAGTAGGGGTTCTCGCCGCTCTGGTGGTCGGTGATGTCCACGATCTCCACGATCTCGGGGATGGCTTCCCTGAGTATCCGCTCGATACCCTGGCGCAGGGTCATGGCGGCCATCCCGCAACCCTGGCATCCGCCTCCCATCTGGAGGTAGACCACACCGTTCTCCTCGCCCACCAGGCGGGCCTGGCCTCCGTGGGCCGCGATCGCCGGGTTCACCTGGTGGTCCAGGACCGTCTGCACCCGCTCCGCTATCGGACCGGTCAGGTCACCGGCGTCGAAGTCGGGGATGTCCGGCGACGGGTTGTTCGGGTTGTCGATCGCCAACCCCGGGGTCATCGGGTTCGAGGACATGGCCAGCCGGGCACCGGTCATGTTCTCGGTGTCCGCAGCCGGGATGACGACCGCCAGGTCGCCGTGGCGCTCCACGTGATCGGACGGCTCCGCCTCGCCGAGGGGGACGAACGACAGCGAGTATCCGAACTGGAGGCCCTCGACGCCGGTTATCTCGATCAGCAGGCCGTACTCCTCATCGCCCGGCTCCTGGTCACGGATCTCGATGATCCGCTCGAGGGCTTCGTCGCTGAAGTTCATCAATGCGTTGGTAGTCATGGTCGCAAGGGTAGCCACCCATGCGGGCAACCGTTGCCCGCGGGGGTCGGGTACAGTCCCACACATGAGCCTCCGAGCAGGCGCGGCCCGATCGTTCCGATCCGGAACCCTCGCCCTCGTCGCGGTGATGATGGTTCTCGGCGCCGCCTGCTCCGCTTCGGACAACGAGGTCGTTTTCGACGGGAACCCTTCCGCCGAGACCGCAGGCTCCGGCGCCGAGCCCGTCACCACATCCGCGCCGGCCGGCACCGCCGCAGAGGAGACACCGACCACCTCCACCATCCTGCCCGCCGCGGCGGGGACCGCCACCACGGCCATCGCCACAGCCGCCAGCACCGCCTCGCCGCCCGCACCGCAGCTGTCGGACCGGGCCATCGAGGCGCTAACCGCCCCGGTGCTGGTCGACGGGCGGTTCGGCGAAGGGGTGACCGTCCTCGGCCCCGGGGCAGAGCGGAGCGACCTCTACCTGGAGACGGCGGATGGCTTCCTGGCCCAGCCCAGCTGGTCGCCGGACGGCGGCATGGTGGCCTTTTCGAGAGCCTCGAGTGCCGGCAGCTGGATAGTCGTCGGTCCCGGCGCGGACGGATACCTGACCGCCTACGAGACACCGTTCGTGGTGTTCTACATCCACTGGAGTCCGGACGGTCGCTTCGTGGCGATGCTGGGAAGCGCCGACTCCCGGGTTGCGCTGGCGATCCTCGACCTGGACACCGGGACGGTGAAGAGGGCGGATTCCGCCGTCTCCTACTACTTCCACTGGTCGCCGGACAGCACGCGGATGCTGGCCCATCTGGACAACTCGCGCCTCCAGATCCTCGACCTGTCCTCCGGAGAGATCACCCGCATAGCCGCCTTCGACTTCGTCTGGTCCGCATACCAGGCGCCATCCTGGATGCCCGACGGCCGCTCGATCCTGTACGTGCGTCCCGCCGGTGACCAGAGCGAGGAACCCCCCGACGAGCTGGTGATCCACGACCTGGTGAGCGGCCGGATCGAAGTGCTCGCGACGGGAGCCGGGTTCTTCGCATTCGCGGTGTCACCTGACGGAGCCCGGGTGGCCTACTCGCTCCACAACCTGAACTATTCCACCTCGATGTACTTGGTCGAGCCGGGTACCGGTCAGGTGGCGGAGCTAGATGCCCCGAACACCGTGGCCTGGCAGTGGAGCCCCGACAGCCGCAAGATCCTCCTGCTCGGGATAAGCGAGGAGAGGCAGCTCTCCATGGACGTGTACCAGGACGGCGCCATCACCTCGTACCCCGGCATAGCCCCCACCGAGAACTTCCTGCGCAGCTACATCCCCTTCTGGAACCAGTACGGCCACAGCCATACGCTCTGGGCCCCGGACAGCTCGGCCTTCGTGTACGCCGCCTCCGATCAGGGAGACGACTACGTCTTCCTGCAGCCGCTCGAGGAGGAGCGTCCCCTTCGCCTGGGCGCCGGCTCCATGGCGGTGTTCGCGCCTCGCAACTGAATGGCCGTCATCCACGTCTTCGCCGGGGGTCATCCGGTCTCGCCGGACCGGATCGACGGGCTCGGGCCGGCCGACCTGGTCGTAGCCGCCGATTCGGGCGCCGACCTCGCCGCCGCCGCCGATGTGGCCGTCGACATCCTGGTGGGCGACCTCGACTCGATTTCCAGAGGCACCCTGGAGCGGGTTTTCGATGACGGGACTGCCATCGAGGCCCACTCCCCCGACAAGGACGCCACCGATCTCGAGTTGGCGCTGGAGGTCGCGCTCCGTAACGACCCGAGCGAGGTCGTCTTCGTGGGCGGTGGCCACGGGCGTCTCGACCACCTGCTGGGCAACGTCGGGATAATCGGGAGCCCGGCGGCCGGTCACGTTCCGGTCAGCTGGGTCATGGAGCGGGAGACGGCCTACGTCGTCCGGGGCGGCAGGTCGATTCCCACCACGCCCGGGGAGGTCTTCAGCCTCATCCCGATCGGGAGCGAAGCCCGCGGGGTGCACGTCCGGCACGCCCGATGGCCGCTCCGGGATGCCTCGCTCCTATTCCACAGCTCGCTGGGAATCAGCAACGTCGCCCTGGAGAAGGAGGTCGAGATCGAGGTAGCCGAGGGCGCCGTCCTGGCTATCTTCAACCATTCCCTCTAGTGGTCAGTGGTCAGTGGTCAGCGGTCAGTGGTCAGTGGTCAGTGGTCAGCGGTCATCCAACATAACTAAAGTGTGCAAACTCTAAATTAGTGCTGCCATTGGGCCATCGCCCGCGACCCCACCGTCGCCCCATTGAGCCACGCACCGGCCGCCAGGGAGCGGGCTAAGCCGCTCCAACCTTCACTCGGAGGTGATGGACTAGTGGTGCCACGGTCGGACGGGGTGGTTCGAATGGAATTCCAATGCCTCGGCAAGGTTGTCAAGCGCAACATGGGGCGACTCGCCTTGGCTCGCAACATCCACCTCTAGAGCCTGCGCTACGAACCAACCGTCCTCTTGCCGGACAACCGCGGTTACTTGTATCTCCTGCATGGGATCCCCCGCACTCTCCGAGCATTCGAGGCTAACAATCCCGAACACTGCCAGGTGGGCAGTGGTCAATGGTCAGGCGTACACCTCGGGGTTGGCGCAATACGGCATCCGCCGCCCTTCCAAGGCAGCCACCAGGTTGGCCGCCGCCCGCTCCGCCATCCGGATGCGGGTGCGGACGGTGGCGCTCCCGATGTGCGGGACGATGAAGCAGTTGTCCATGGCCACCAGGGGATGGTCCGGTGGGATGGGTTCGGGATCGGTCACGTCCAGACCGGCGGCGGCGATGGTCCCCCCGGCCAGCGCCTCGACCAGCGCGTCCGTATCGACGACCGGACCCCGAGCCGCGTTCACGAGCGTGGCGGTCGGCTTCATGGCGGCCAGGGCATCCCGGTCGATGAGGTGGTGCGTGCCCGGGTGGAAGCTGGTCACCACCACCACATGATCCGCCTCCGCCAGCAGTTCGGGCAGGGTGCGGTACTCGACCCCGAGCATCTCCTCGGCGCTGCGATCGCGGCTCCGCTTGGTGTAGAGCATCCGCATACCGAACCCCGCACCCCTCCGGGCAACGGCTTGCCCGATCCGCCCGAGGCCCACGATGCCCAGGGTGGACCCGGCAATGTCCTGGCCCACCAGCGCCATCGGATCCCACTCCCCCCAGCGGCCCTCCACCACATCCTCCAAACCCTCCCTGAAGCGGCGAGCGGCGGCGAGCAGCAGCCCGAAGGCGGTATCGGCCGTGGTCTCGGTCAGGACATCGGGGGTGTAGCCGACCGGGATGCCCCGCGCCGTGCATGCGGCCAGGTCGATGTTGTCCACTCCGACCGCCATCTGGCTGATCGCCTCGATCCGTCCGGCGGCATCCAGAAGCTCCGCGTCGATGCGGTCGGTGAGCATGCAGTACAGGCCGTCGGCATCACGCACCCTGGCAAGCAGCTCGGCCCGCGGGATGGCTCGATTCTCCGGAAACACCCACACCGCGGCCACCGCCCGGAGCATCTCCACGACCGCCCCGGGCGGACGGCGCGTGACGACCACGTGCGCCCTGGTCACGCCTAGGCCACCCGGCCCCGGTGCCGGCGCCCCGTCCCGACCGCGCCGATGCTCAGTCCTCGTAGAGCTCTTCGATCTGGCGGGAGTAGCGCTCGAGCACCACCCGGCGCTTCATCTTGAGAGATGGGGTCAGCTCGCCGGTCTCGGCCGACCACTTCTCCGACACCACCGTCCACTTGCGAGCCTGCTCCACTCGGGCAACCCTGGTGTTGGCGGATTCCACCACCCGGTCAACTTCCTCGAGCACCCCCGGATGGCGGGTGAACTCGTCGAAGCTGCCGTACTCCAGACCCTGGCTCTCGGCCCATCCCTCCGCCATGTCGGGGTCGAGGGCCACCAGCAGGGTCAGGTAGCGGCGACCGTCGCCCACCACGCAGGCCTGGGAGACCAGAGCGTGCTCGTTGATGAGGTTCTCGAGCCGGGCCGGAGCCACGTTCTTGCCGCCCGCGGTGATGATGATCTCCTTCTTGCGCCCGATGATCGTGAGGTAGCCGTGGTCATCCAGCCGTCCCAGGTCGCCGGTGCGCAGCCATCCGTCCTCTCCATAGGTGGCGGCGGTCGTGGCCGGATCCCGGTAGTAACCCTCGGTGATGAGCCCGCCTCGCAACATGATCTCGTCGTCATCGGCGATGGACAGCTCCACGCCCGGCATGGCCCGGCCCACGGTGCCGATCCGGTTGGCGCCCGGCACGTTGGAGGTTCCTGGACCGGAGGACTCGGTCATCCCGTACAGCTCGAAGACCGGTAGCCCGATACCCCGGAAGAAGAGCAGGAGATCCGGCGAGATCGGCGCTGCGGCCGAGATGGCCAGCTTCAACTCGTCCATACCGAGACCGGTCCGGAACTTCTTGGAGAACAGGATGCGATCGAACAGCCGGAGCTTCAGGCGGGCGCCAAGCCCGAGGTGGCGGCCCTCCTGCTCGGCCCGTTGCCCTTCGATCGCCAACTCGATGGCGCCGAGCGCCAGGGCCCGCCGCCGGGCGTTGGGCTCGGCGTTGACCCGCGCCATGAGGCCGGCGTGGAACTTCTCCCAGACCCGGGGCACGGCGAAGAAGACGTGCGGGCGGGTCTCCTGGATGGCCGCCGCCACCACGGTGAGATCGGGGATGTAGCGGACGCTTCCGATCCAGTACATGCTGACGTAGTGGCTGGCCATGCGCTCGCCGATGTGCGCCAGGGGCAGGTAGGACACCAGCCGCAGGTGATCGGGCAGGGGGTAGGTGCGGGCGACGCACTCCAGCGTCCAAAGCACGTTGCGATGGCTGATCATCACGGCCTTAGGCACTCCCGTGGTGCCGGACGTGTAGATCAGGGTGGCCAGGTCGGCCTGCGCCACGGCCGAGGAGGACCGCTCGATCAGTTCCGGATCCGCTGCCAGCGCGTCCCGACCCGCCGACCGGAGAGCGTCCCAGGACATGATCCGGTCATCGCCACCGTCCTCCGGCGGATCCATGACGACGATGTGGGTCAGGTTCGGCAGGTTCGCCCAGATTCCTTGCCAACGCTCCAGATACTCGGCGTTCTCCAGCACAGCCACCCGGGCGGAGCAGTGATCGGCGATGTACTGGATCTGCTCGGCGGCCAGAGTGTTGTAGAGCGACACCGGAACGGCTCCGGCATGCACGATCCCGAGATCCGCGATCACGTGCTCGGGCCGGTTGCCCGCCATGATGGCGACGAAGGATCCCGCCTCGACGCCGAGCGTGCTCAACCCCGCTGCCATCTCCACGACCTGGTCCCGATACTCGGACCAGGTAAGGGTGCGGGTCTCCTCACCGGCCTTCCAGTGGATGGCCGGGTGATCAGCGAACCGCTCGGCGTTCCGGCCCAGCAGTCCGACCAAGGTCATGTCGCCAATCGCCGCCCCTATAGCCTGGCGTTCGCGCTCGACTTCGCTGTTCATCGTTGCCCCTCCCTGCGGGAGATACCCGCCGTCGCGATGTTACCGACCCGCGAGACAGGACGCGAGTCAAAAACCGTTCGAGAGGCCGGTCGCCCGCCCGGCCGCTTGGAGTTCAGCCACCCGGCAGGGACCTCTCATCCCGTTACTGCTGTATTCTGGATCAGGTCACACAGGGATGGTTGTGGAACAGGTTTCGTTCACCCGGATGGAAGACGGGACGAAGGAGGAGTACCAACTCCTCGAGAGGCTGGAGTACCAGCTCCATGCCGACTACGTCGACCGCCTCCTCGAGTGGGTCCAGTGGAACGAGGGGGAAACCGGCTACAGGATCAGCCGCTTCGAGCACTCCCTCCAGTCGGCCAGTCGAGCCTACCGGGACGGCAAGGACGAGGAGTTCGTGGTGTGCTGCCTGTTCCATGACATAGGCGATCTCATCTCCCCCTACAACCACAGCCAGGTGGCGGCCGACATGCTGCGGCCCTACATCTCGGAGAAGAACTACTGGATCGTCAAGCACCACGGCCTCTTCCAGGGCTATTACTACTTCCACTACTTCGGCGGGGATCGCAACGCTCGGGACAGGTACAAGGATCACCCGTGGTACGACGACACGGTAGAGTTCTGCGCCCGGTACGACCAGAACTGCTTCGACCCCGACTACGAGTCCCTGCCGCTGGAGTTCTTCGAACCGATGGCGCGCCGGGTGATCTCGACCCGCCGCCACGACACCCCCTGAGCTAGTCGCTAGTCGCTAGTTGATTGCGCTGGTTACTATTTGTTCAGAACGGCCTTCTACTGGAGCGCAATCGACACGCGCTCGGCGGCGTCGGTGACACGGGCGGCGATCGCGTCCCGGTCGGCCGAGCCAGGGAAGCGGTATGAGGGGCCGTGGACGTGAATCGCCCCGAGCACCCTCATCTGGCGGTCGTAAACCGGGGAGGCGACCGAGCTCATCCCCTCTACGAACTCGTCCACCACCCAGACGTGGCGCTTGGCACGGATCGACTTCAGGCGCTTCCGTATCAGCCCGGGTTCCGTCACCGTGTAGCGGGTATAGGACTCGGGGTTGGAGGCGAGATAGCTATCCAGCTGTTCGGACGGCCAGTGTGCCAGGAACACCAGCCCGGACGACACCACATGCATGGGTAGAAGGGTGCCGGTCCAATCCCTCACCACGATGTTGTTGAGGGCGTCCTCCTGAGCGATGTAGTGGACCCGGTTGCCGTCCGGCACGGCCAGCCCGGCGTCCTCCCCCAGTCCTTCGGCCAGCATCTTGAGATGGGGGCGGGCCCGCGCCACCAATTCGGCCGCCCGGCTCCTGCCGGCGGCAAGACCGGACAGGCGGGGACCGATCCGGTAGGTGGAACCGGGCGACACCCGCTCCACGGCGCCCAACTCCACCAGGGTCTTGACCAGCCGGGCCACCGTGCTCTTGGGCATTCCGACCCGCCCGGCCAGCTCGGTGATTCCCAGGTCGGAGGCCGAGATGACGTCCAGAATGGCGAAAGCCCGGTCGATTGATTGCACCCTGCCCATGGCCGGATCTCCCGATGTCGGAGGTACCACCTCGCGGGAGGAACGTACCACATCGTGGACCGCGACCGCATCGAGGAACACCGGAACCTGGCAGGCCCGACCGATGAGAGGGGACCGAACGGCGAGAGCCCGGGGCCCAAGCCTCGATTAACCTGTCGATCGTGGACCACGCGCGCGCCGCCGATGCTGCCGCTACCTGCGCCTCGTGTGGCGACACCCTCGACAGCGACGAGGACGATGATTTCTGCGCCAGCTGTTCCTGGCTGGTCCTGACCGCCCGGTAAGGAGACACCCATGGCCACGCCGCACATTTCAGCTCCGGACGACGCGTTCGCCGAATCCATCCTGCTCCCCGGCGATCCGCTCCGGGCCCGCTACATCGCGGAGACGTTCCTCGAGGACGTCACCGAGGTGACCGCCGTCCGCAACATGCTCGGGTTCACCGGCAGCTACAAGGGAACGCCCGTGTCAACCATGGGCACCGGCATGGGGATGCCATCGGCATCGATCTACCTCACCGAACTGACCCGCTTCTACGGCGTGCGGCGGCTGGTCCGGGTGGGAAGCTGCGGCGGGATCTCCACCGACGTGAAGATGAGGGACGTCATCCTGGCGATCGGCGCCGGCACCGATTCGGGCATCAACCGGACTCGCTACAACGGCTGGGACTACGCGGCCACCGCTAGCTACCCCCTTCTCCGGGCGGCCGCCGATGCCGCCGCCGGAATGGGGATCGACACCCATGTCGGCAACCTCCACTCCTCCGACCTGTTCTACAACAGCTACAACAACGCCTTGGAGATCTGGCAGCGGATGGGGGTACTGGCTGTCGAGATGGAGGCCGCGGCGCTCTACGCCATCGCGGCCGAGGAAGGCGCCCAGGCGCTAGCCATCGTCACCGTCTCGGACCACCTCGTGACCGAGGAACAGACCTCCTCAGACGAGCGGGAGCGCACCTTCGACCAGATGGTGAGGATCGCGCTCGAAGCGATCCACAACCTGGAACAGGGCTGAAAGAGCCCCTTACCGTCGACACCTGCCCGGACACCGGGCCCGTGTCCCCGAGATGTCAGGCGCCCCAGCGCGTCACCATGACGAGGACGGCGAAAGCCAGCACGGCGGTATCCACCCAACCCACCAGGCTGGAGCGGCGGGACAGGCTCTCGGCCTGCTCGTGATCGGCCCGCTCGTACGCGGCCGCGATCCGTCTCCCGTTCGGGCCTATGACGGTCATGGCCAGCACCGCACCGATCACGACAGCCAGAATGCCCACCACCACGAACGGATCGGTCATGCTGTAGACATCGTTCGCCAGACCGACCAGGCCGAACCCGGTTACGAACACCACGATCGCTGCCGGAGTGTGGATCACCCGGCCCATGGAGACGGTGACGCGGTGCCAGGCAGCAGCGGAGCCGTCGCCCTCGCTGGTCATGGGACCGCGGGCGAAGGCCCGCACCAGGTTGGCGCCGAACCAGGCCGCCACGCCCAGGATATGCAAGAACTGCATCAACTCGAACATCGGGCTCCCTTCCACGCACGCCCGCGTCAGACTAGTGGTCTACCAGTCGTCGGGGTCCACGCGCTGGTTTCGAAGCCACTCGATGACCCGATCACGATGGAACAGGAGGCGTCCCTTGACGCTGGCGCAGTCGATCCAGCCCTCTCCGATGAGGCGGCGGGTCTCCTCGATGGAGAGACCGAGCAGGTCGGCCACCCCGGGCACATCGAGGACCGGGGGGAAGAGCCGGGGATCGCTGCCGGCGTCCGATGGGTAGATCATGCCGTCGCCCCGCCGCCACGGGGTGCGACCAGCGAGTACCGCTCCATGTCAGCTAGTGGTGGGGACGGGAGCAACGTCCACGTCCGTGACGATCTGGTCCGTCACCCAGTTGATCACGTCGTTTCCGGCACTCGTAAGCCCGGCCCTGAGGGCGAACACCACCAGCACCCCGACCACGATCCAAGCGAGGATCGTCGAGGTCTCGGCGGCTCCCCTTTCATCCCGAAGCCACAGGGTGCGCGTATGAACCCGCGCCATCGTCCTGGCGCCGATCTTGATTTTCACCTTTGCTCCTTTCCTATCTCGGAATTGCTCGATACGACCCGACCAACGAACCAACAGAGCCACCTGACCCGCCGAACCCCTGCTCCCCCGTCTGCTCATCCCCCGAACACGATCGACGGGATCGGGGCGGCCATGAACAGCATCGTGATGGGCGCGAGGACCACGACCACCGGAATGACCATCAGGATCCGCCGGCGCGCCGCCGCCCTCCGGAGCGCATCCCTACGCATCGCCCTCAGGTCCTTCGACAGCCCGAGCAGCGCATCGGAGAGATCGGATCCCTGCTCCTGAGATCTCGCCATGACGCGGTAGGTCCGGGCCGCCTCCGGCTCCGGCGTCAGCCTTTCCGCCCGGGCCATGGCCTCGGCGAAGACCCAACCCCGCTCGTGCAGGTGGAGCACCTCCGCGATCTCCTCCACCGCGATCCCGCGGGCGCGGCTCACCACGTACCGAAGACCCTGGATGGGTCCACCACCCACCCGGGTGTACATGGCCACCAGCTGGTTGATGGTGTAGAGCTCCGAACGGATGGCCTCCCGGCGCCGGCGGACCGCCTCGGACAACCGGGCCCGAACCTGGAGACCACCCAAGGCCGCGCCGGCCGTCATGAACAGGATCACCCTCATACCGGTCCCGCCACTCACCAACGCGATTCCTGCCAGACCGGTGGCGTACAGGACCATCAGGCCGAGGGATCGCATCCGGTAGACCCGCGGTCGTGCGGCTTCCTCCAGGTCCGGGAACAGACCTCCCTGGCGCAGCCGGACGGCCAGCTCCCGATCGTCCATCGGCATGAAGAGCCGCGCCAGCGGATACACCGTCCCGGCCAGCATCGGTCCCAGCAAGCGGCGAATGGCGTTTTGGCCGAGCGTCCGTCCCGGATCCATCCGGACCGCCGCCTCGGGACTCGGACGGAACTCCAGCCTGGTGGCGTTGGAGTACGGTCGCACCCGCGACCCCAGCCGGCGAGGCGGCCTTATCCAGAGCGCGACGCCGGAGACGGCGAAGACCACCGACGAGGCGACCGCCAGGACTGTCAAGCCGACGTTCATCGCCACCGTCCCTTGCCGACGTCCCCGGCGCCCGCCAGAACGCGTGGCTCGCCGGTCGACCGACCGATATGTCTCAGAAGCGCCACCCCGATCACCGACCACACCACCGCCGCCAGGACCACCACCAGACCGGAACCTGAGCGATAGAAGGCCCGGTACTGGTCCGAGGTCTGGGTCAGGAACAGCAACAGGAGCCACGGAATCAGCACCACCACCCAACTCTCGATACGCTGCTCGGTGCCGTCGGCCCGGATCTCGGCCTCCAAGCGGAGATCCTCCGTTATCTCTCCGATCAGATCGCGGAGCACCTCGGCCACGAGGCCACCGCCGTGCTCGTGCGCCAGCACCAGCACCTCCAGGATCCGATCGGAGTTGGGATCGCCCAGCTCCTCCTTCATCAGCTCCAAGCCGGGAACCACTCCCATCATGCGGGCCATGAGACGGAACCGGCCGAAGGCGGGCCGGAGCGGCGCCGGACCACGTTCGGCCAGGTCGCCCAACGCCAGCGTCAGCGTCGACCCGGCCGAGATCGCCGCGAGCGCGTCCCGGAGGGCATCCGGCCAGGCCTGGCGGATCTGGCGAAGCCGTTCCCGGCGGCGGCGCGTGTAGAAGGCATATGGCGAGAGCGCCATGACCACGGCCGGCATGATCGCCAACCACCAAGCCTCCGTGACGATGGTCGTGACGACCAGCGTCGCCAGACCTAGGACGCAGGAACCGGCGAGGAACTGGAGCGGGCTCAGATCACTTCCGGCCTGTACCAACCAGAGGTGATAGCGGGACAGGTCGCGCCGGGCGGCCTGCCTGCGGCGCATCGCGGCCGTGTAGCCGGTGAACAGGCCGGCCGCCATGTAGACGGCGACCGCCGTGGCCAGGGACGCCAGCAGCCTCATAGCGGGGGCTCCCAGGACTCCGAGAGGACGGCTTCGATGCCGGCGCCCTCGGGGAGAGACCGTTCCAGGCGCTGCCGGATCCCGGTCGGCGGAAGCACGCCGGTCCATTCGAGGGTCCCGGCTACGTCGTTCCGGCGGAACAGGGTGTCGGTTTCGAATCCACCGCTCCGACGGGGGGATTCGACCACCAGCATCTCCATGACCCGGCGCCGGATGCCCGTCTGGTCGCCGGCCAACTGGTCCCGCTGCAGGTGCACCACGAAGTCGATCGCCGTGCCGAACACCCTGGTCAGGATGGCTTCGGTCACATTCTCACCTGCCATGAGAGCCGCATTGACCAGCGCCACCAGAGCCGCCGAAGCAGAATCGGCGTGGATGGTGCAGGCGAAGCCGCACCCGGCGTTTACCGCCCTGGTGAGCTCGAATGCTTCCGATCCCCGCACCTCGCCGACACAGATGAGGTCAGGACGCTGAGCCAGCACCACCTTCACCAGGTCCCGCAGCGTGTAGCGCCGGCTGCCGTCAAGGTTGGGCGGGCTCGCCTCGTAGAAACTCCCCTGCAGCAAGGGCATGTCGAGTTCCCTGACCTCCTCGCATACCCGGACACACCGATCGGCGGGAACCGACCTCAGGTAGGCGCTCAGCAGGGTGGTCTTACCCGCCCCCGGTGGCCCGCTGAACAGGATGGTGGTGTTGGCTCGCGCCGCCACCCATAGAAATGCCGCCGCGGACCTGGACAGCACGCCGCCCTCCACGAGAAAGCTGAGGTCATAGTTCTTGACCGTGTACTTCCGGAGGGTCACCGACAGGCGGTCCGCCACCGGTGGGATGACAGCGGTGAGGCGGGCCCGCCCGCCGAGCACGCGCGCCTGCTCGATCGGGTTGGAGACATCCAGGCGCCGGTTTGTCCCGGCCAGAATCCGGGTGACGATCTGGCGGTTCTCCTCCTCGGAGGTAGGGGTGTCCAGAGCCTGCAGGCGCCCGGACGAGTCGATGAACGTCACCCGCTCACCCTCTATGAACACCTCTTCTATGTCGTTCCGGTCGATCACCGGGGTCAGCGGTCCGTAGCCGACCAGGGAATCGATCAGCCTCTCGCCTATCTCGACAGGATCGCGGAAGGGGCGGACACCTCGTCCGGCGAAGGCTCTCCTCTGGTAGGCCGAGACCAGTTGATCCACCTCGGCCCGGATGGTCTCACCGTCCTCGAGGGGATCCAGATCCAGCTCACCGATGCGTTCCGCGGCTCGCCTTCGCAGGGTCTCGTACGGACCGGTGCTCACAGCGCCTCCCGGTCGGCACTGCTCGCCATGGCGCTGCCGAGCTTTTCCACGGTCCTGATGAAGGATCCTTTCGGCGTAGGCGTTCCGTTCCACACGGCCCGTTCCAGGCCGGCGTCGACCGGCAGCCAGGTAATGGAGTCGGGGACGAGGTTCCTCAGCAGCTCGTCGCTCAGTTCGCCCCGTTGGAACTTGGTGAGGGTGCGGGACTCGAACACGATGTGGAGGGGCGCGGCGGTGATGGTGCGTACCCTGGCGGACCAGGCGAGGGCTCTCGACAGGCCGACCGGGGTGGGCTCGGCCAGGCCAACCACCTCTCCCGCCAGTCCGAGCAAAGCCCGGCTCACATCGAAGCGCCCTTCACGAGCCTTGGCGGGACCCGGTTCCTCGAGATACGGAGATGCCTTGAGGATCACCTCGTCCTGGACCGAGGAGATGGCCTCGACCAGGTCGACCACTTCCTCGGCCTGCACCGTGTGCCAGTCGGCGGGATCGGGCAGGCCGGTCAGAAGCGTTACACCGTACGGCCCGGCCATGAACGAGTCCCTCACGTCACCACGAAGCAACAGATGGGCGTCCAGGGCCGTCAGCAAATTCGGAACGACCGGAAGGGAGAACCTCTGCGCAAGCATCGGGGTGATGGTGTCTACCTCGATCACCATCGCCGCACGCTGGCGGGCTTGGAAGGCGCCGGCAAGCATGACGGCCACGTCAGCGGCCACGTCACCTCCGGCCACCATCGTGATGCGGCCCAGCCGAGTCCGCTCGCGGACCGTGGCGGCCGCCACCCGGGATCGAGGCAGGCCGTCGAAGGCCACCGTCGCGACGATCTCCAGGATCGTCTCCGGCCCGCCGCCGGCCGGCGCAAGGCCGTCCACACCCAACGCCAGGAGGCGTTCCCTGCCCAGATCACCCGAGTCGGGATCGAAGATTCCCACCACCTTGCGGCCTTCCCTCTGGATCCGATCCACCAGACGCGGGCTCAGGAAGCTGGTGATGTCGTCGATCAGGAGAACCTCGTATTCCGTCTGCAGCGCCTCCGTCGCGGTGAGCACCGTTCCCTTGAGGCGGGCGCCTCCGAAGTCGCTGAGGAACCGCACCAACTCGGAGGCCCAACCTCGTTGCGACCCGGCGATGGCGATGACGGGCTCGAATCCGATCACGAGGCTGACCCGAGCGCAGGCAGCCGAGTCTCGCGGATAGCCGGATAGCCACGGTAGGCGGGAAGGCCGGTCGACCTGAGCAGGTGAATCGAACCGGAGTCGAGGGCCGCGGCGATCAGTAGCGCCTGCGCCGGGCTCACCGACACCGTCAGGCCGAAGCCGGACCCGGACAGGCCCCGACTGCCCGCTGTCACGGCCAGCACCTCGATCCCGGAGGCGACGAAGCGGCTCCTGCCCCCCTGGACCAGCATCACATCGATGCGGTCACCGACATTGAGGGCCGCCCCGACGGCACGATCAGGCGAGATCGGAATGCTCATCGCGCGCTGGCCGTCCGGAGTAGCGACCGGCCTCAGGTCGTCCGCCATCAAGGGGGCGCCCGCTTCGACATCGCGTATCACCACCTGCCCGAAGAGGTTTGCGAGGTACTCCCGGGAGAGCGCCCGATCCACGAATGGGCCGTCGGCATCCACATACCGGTAGGAGACGTCAGCGGTGGCCAACCGGCTGCCGGCCGGTATGGCATGGGCGGCCACCGGAACTTCGACCCCTTCGCCCTCGTCCCGGAGGATCAGCACGTTGAGCAGGAAGGCCAGCAGGCCGGCAGTGATCATCACCGCGTGGCCGAAGGAGAGGCGGGTGAAGGGATTCCGCCTGCGGTTCCTCGGACCCCGTGGGGTCGCCGCCGTCCAAGCTGGTGCGCTGGGCTCGACCATGTTCAAGCTTCTCCTCTGCCGCCATCCGTAGCGGGATGACTATATCCCATAGTTTCAGAGGATGCCATGGTATTGAAATAATTTTTTAGCACTTTAAATAAGTATGAATGATTACCAATTAACGGACGGGAGCACCGGATTCCAAGAACAATGTAGAGTTCTGGGTATTCCTATCTGGCCGGTCCGGCCGTTACCGAAGGCTTGAGAGGCGGTGCTGCGACCCCTCTTATCTCGGCTTGGTGCGGCGCATCACGTAGGCAACCCGGTCAAGGGCAACGTAGATCCGCCCGATCGCAGTGCTCACTGCAAGATGATCTCTTGCCACCCACTCGATCTCCCCGTGAAGCCGGATTCCCCGCCCCGGCAGACCACTTCGAAGTCTGCTTCGACGAGCTGAAGCATGCCTATCCGGGAGACAAATGTCTCAACCGTGTGGCTCTCGGGCCGCCCTTCGCCGAAGTCCGGCAGCACCGTGAGCGCATCCACACCTGGTATGCAAACCTCGGCCCGCCCGTTCGGCGTCTCCAAGGTCATGAGATCATTACGGACGTACACCGGCAGTCCGTCCAGGCGGCGCCTACCTATGAGGATGCGCACCATGCGACCCGCTTGGGAAGCCTCCCACGCAACGTCGGACATTCTCTTCTGGCGCGCCGCCAGGATCATCGCCTCGGACTCGGCTACTTCGAACTCCTGCCGGATGCGCGTTTCCATACGCCGGTGCAGTCCCGGATCGAAAGGATCGTCTCCATACACAGATGCTCTCCTACACTGGCTTCGTACCGGCAAATGATGCTCACGTCCAAGAGTATCGCTACCGGTGGGAAGATGCTCCGGCTTCACTGACGAATTTTCCGCGTTCTGGGTCTTCCGCGTTGTTTTTGGACCGGTATTCAACTCTCAGATGGAATGGATGACAGGATCTAACTGTATGCGTTCTTATGACTACTAGTGAATTGACGGTGTGATGTGCGCCGGCCAGCGGCGTCTTCGCAAGGCCCGCTGACGAAGGCGTACCCGCAGCGGTACGTCAAAGGAGCGAAACGCAGCGACGGGACCGCCGACGGCAAGCAGAACACGCCAAGCAACTTCACAGGCTCGACACTGTGTTCAATAACCAATTGTAATCTAATCCAAACTAGCAACTAGCAACTAATCGATAGCTACGAACAGCCGTTCCGAGGCGAAGACGCTGATGCCGACCGGCCGATCCCGCACCTCCACGGTTATACCCCCGTAGGGGTCCTTCTGCACCAGGCTGATCCAGGCGTCCGGCCGGATGTGGTTCTCGTCGAGAAAGCGCATCATGTCCGCGTCCAACTCCAGCTCCTCCGAGATCCGCTCGAGAGCCAGCGTCTCCCCCCTCTCCATCTCGGCAATGGCCTTCATCCGCGGAGGCTGGTAGCCGGCGCCCGGAATGGGGTTGCCGTGGGGGCAGGTCTTCGGATCGTCCATGACCTGCCACATGGCCTGCTCGACGTCATCCGAGATCATGGTCTCCCACACCTCGGCCTCCTCGTGCACCTTCGCCCACGGAAGCCTCAACACCTCGGAGAGGAACCGCTCGGCTAGCCGGTGACGGCGCACCACCACCGCTGCCAGGTGACGGCCCTCCTCGGTGAGGCGAACCTCGTCGGAGACTTCGACAAGGCCCTCCGCCGTCATCCGGCGAACCATCTCCGACACACTCGCCGGACTCACTCCCAGCCAGCGCGCGATGCGGGCCTGCAGTACCGGGATACCGGCCTCCTCGAGTTCCCAGATGGCCTCGGCGTATTCGCGGCATCGGACGGAGTAGCCGGGATCAGTCATGCGGTAATCGTAGACACGGTGCGGTCGTACCGCCCGGGGGACTGACCGGCCGGACCCCCGTCTCGGTCGCCAGGTGGGTCATCGGCACATCATGGGAATCGGTGGGGAGTCCGTCGACCACCAGAGCCGAGACCGTCACTCCGACCCTCGCCGCGCCGTCGGGCACCGTCAGCAGGAACCGGTCGTAGTAGCCGCCGCCGCGGCCCAGACGCTCGCCATCCGGCCCGAACGCCAGGCCCGGCGTGAGTACGACCGCCACGCTCGACGGGTCGACGAGGGGAGCTGTGGCCACCGGCTGCTCGAACCCGAACCGGTGCCGCTCGCGAGGCGCGTCCAGCGGGTGGAGGGTCAGGGGCCCGCTGGGCGGGGTGCGGGTGACCGCGAACGTGCAGCCTACCCGGTCCGGAACCCGTGTCACGTCGATCTCGTCGGGGAGCGGGAGGTATATGACCACGCTCCCGGCCTGGAGGCCGGCCCCGGCCAACCACTCGACTATGCCGTCGGCGGTCGCAGCGGCCTGATCCTCGGGGATACCCGGCCGGCGCATCCGCCGAGCCCAGCGCCGGAACTCCTCCTTACCCGTACCCGGCGGCGGTATGTCAACAGGCTCGCCGTGGGTCATCGTGGCCCCGGCCGGATGGCTCGAGAGCTCTGAGGTTCCATCCGGTCAAGTTAGCGACGATCTCGCAGCCGGATCAGTCATGCTCCGCCAGGCGGGGATCGGGCCGCCGCGCCAGGTAACCTGACCGGCAATGCGAACACTGGCGCACGGCCTCCGATCGAGCTTGATCTTTGCCATCGCGATTCCACTCACCGCGGCCTGCGCGGTGTTGGTCATCCTGCATTCCCTGCTGAGGCCGCCCGGGGGACTGCTGGACCGGATCCCCGGCTTCTGGGGCCGGACATGGTGCCGGCTCGCCGGCGTGGAACTCACCGTCGAGGGCCTCGAACACATCGACCCGAAACAGGCGTACGTAGTGATCTCCAACCACCAGTCCGCCTTCGACATTTTTTCCCACTTCGCAGCGTTGCCGGTTCCGATCCGCTTCCTGGCCAAACAGGAGCTGTTCAGGATCCCCGCCTTCGGAGCGGCCATGCGGAGGATCGGGATCGTGGAGGTCGACCGGGGCGCCGGGCGAGCCACCCACCAGGCCGTCAACCGGGGCGCGGCCCACAACATGAAGCTGGGACGCTCCCTCATGATCTATCCGGAAGGGACGCGGTCACGGGACGGTGCGATGCTGCCGTTCAAGAAGGGGGCCTTCGCCATCGCCCGCAACCTCGGCGTGCCCATCGTGCCAACGGCGATCACGGGCAGCCGCCAGGTCTGGAGCCCGGGATCCAAGATCATCCGCCCCGGACACATCACCGTAACAATCATGGATCCGATCCCGACCGACAACATGACGCTGCGAGACCTTGGCGACCTGACGAAGCACGCCTACTCACTGATCGCGAACGTGGCCGATGCGGGGGCCGTCCGGGAGCCAGCGACAGCCGTACCTGACTGGCGGGAGCCGCTAGGAGGGTGCTGAAAAAGACGGGGATGTGTTGGCCCGCGATCCCTTGAACTGGGGTTTCATTGCCGACTGTCTGGCCTACTGGACACTTTCAGTACCCTCCTAAGTACCGAGCGTCCCTGACCTCCACAGCAGGGCGCGACGCCTGGGGTCGGCGAGCCGAGCCCTCCGAGCCAGCCACGCCAGGTAGGCGATCGCGACGATCTCTTGGCCGATCGGTAGCAGGTCGGCGCCGGACAATCTCGCCAGTCCCGACCAATCGGATTCGATGCCGGTGGGAAGCTCGTAGCCCAGCATGGGCCACAGGAGGAGCTGGGGGTCGATCCACCCGAGGTCCAGCACCAGGTGCAGGATCGCTCCGGCCGCCACCACCACGGCCCGCTTCCGTCCCGGGCTAAGGCGGCGGGTGAGGACCAGGGCCGCCACCAGCAATCCCAGACAGAAGGCGACAGAGTGACCGATGAGCCGGCCTGCGCCCATCCCGCCGGCCGGAACCCACCAGCCGACCACCCATTCGATTGCGTCTGGCAGGAGCGCTCCGATCGCCAGGAAGCGGAGGTCCGCGTCAGAGTCCTTGAAGGCCAGCCGGAAAAGGAATACAGCTCCGCCCAGGTGCCAGAAGATCATCGCCCCATTAGCCCCAATTATTCATGGG
>WTGI01000073.1 GCA_011523635.1 Acidimicrobiia bacterium | reverse complement strand
TAGCGAAATTCCTTGTCGGGTAAGTTCCGACCTGCACGAATGGCGTAACGACTTGGGTACTGTCTCAACCAGAGACTCGGCGAAATTGCATTGTGAGTAAAGATGCTCACTACCTGCGACAGGACGGAAAGACCCCGGAACCTTTACTGCAGCTTGACATTGATGTCTGGTATACACTGTGCAGGATAGGTGGGAGACAAAGAAGCGGTGCCGCCAGGTACCGTGGAGTCAACCTTGAAATACCACCCTCTGTATGGCGGGCACCTAACTTGGGTCCGTAATCCGGATCGAGGACAGTGTCTGGCGGGCAGTTTCACTGGGGCGGTGGCCTCCTAAAGTGTAACGGAGGCGCTCAATGGTTCCCTCAGTCTGGTCGGCAATCAGACGGCGAGTGCAATGGCACAAGGGAGCTTGACTGTGAGACTTACAAGTCGAACAGGGACGAAAGTCGGACATAGTGATCCTACCGTGGCATGTGGAAGCGCGGTGGCTTAACGGCTAAAAGGTACTCCGGGGATAACAGGCTTATACCCCCCAAGAGTCCATATCGACGGGGGTGTTTGGCACCTCGATGTCGGCTCGTCGCATCCTGGGGCTGAAGCAGGTCCCAAGGGTCGGGCTGTTCGCCCGTTAAAGCGGCACGCGAGCTGGGTTTAGAACGTCGTGAGACAGTTCGGTCCCTATCCGTCGCAGGCGTAGGAGATTTGAGAGGATCTGTCCCTAGTACGAGAGGACCGGGATGGACGTACCTATGGTGTGCCAGTTGTCCTGCCAAGGGCACGGCTGGTTAGCTACGTACGGACAGGATAAGCGCTGAAGGCATCTAAGTGCGAAGCCCACCTCGAGATGAGATCTCCCACCGGGAAACCGGGTAAGGACCCTGGTAGAACACCAGGTTGATAGGCCGGAAGTGTAAGCGCAGCAATGTGTTCAGCGGACCGGTACTAATAGTCCGAGGGCTTGATATTCGGAGTTCAGGCGTTTTCATGCTCGCTATGGAGTGCTCGAGGAGCACCCCCTCGCCCGTGCCGGGCGGGGGACTGAACAACTGATGTCGTCCGGTGGCGATAGCGGCGGGGATCCACCCGTTTCCATTCCGAACACGGAAGTTAAGCCCGCCAGCGCCGATGGTACTTGGGGTGCAGACCCCCGGGAGAGTAGGACACCGCCGGGCACTACGTTGAGGGCCGTCCGATCCGTTCGGGCGGCCCTCGCGTTTTGCAGCAGGAGAACTCGCGGCCGGCTGCCGCCACTTGGTGGCAGGTGGGGACCTGGGTGGCAATCGAGTTTGCTGTGGCCCTTCGGTCGTTGGGTTGCCGGTGTTTCCCGAGTCGCAGCATTCACTGAGCGCTGACCACCGGCCGCTGGCCAGTGGCCACTAGAATGCGCGACCTACACATAAAACAAAACACCCGATGACAGAAGTGACGACCTGCCGGAAACGCTCAGATGGAGGTGAACGGACGCCCGTCCGGGACAGGTGAATGCCTGACGCGTAGCTGAGGAGACTCCGCCTCCGCGCCGGATCCCGCGGGGTGGGCCTGCCGGCCTGCTCACCAAGTTCTGAGCCTTCCTGGCCGCAGGGCGTCCTCTCCCGGTTGCCGGCCTGCAACGAAGGTCGGCTCAACCGGTCGGTGGTCATCGGGTATGAGAGACCGGGAGGCCGCTCCATGGACACGACGCTATTCGTGCTGTGCGGGATAGGGCTCATCGCCATCGGATGCTTGATTCCGATGCTCGTGATGTATGGACGTCTTCGTCGGCAGGTGCTGGACGAGCGCGGAGTTGACGTCGACACCGCCCGCCGCGAGGCGCAGCGCATACTGGGCAGGGCCGAGGATGAAGGGCGGGCTCGGGCGGCGGCCTACCGTGAGCGTGAGGAGGCCCTGCTCGAAAATAGGAAGCTGGAGGTGGCCGCCTCCGAGGAGCGCCTGATCCAGAGGGAACGGACCCTGGAGCAGCGCGCCTCCAACCTGGCCCAGCGTGAGCAGATGCTTCTCAATCGCGAGGCCGGCGTGTCCGAGAGTCGGGGTGAACTCGATGAGCTCGCCGAGAGCGCCCGAGCCAACCTGGAGCGGATCAGCGCGCTGGATGCCCGCGCCGCTCGGGAAGAGTTGGTGGAGCAGGTCCGCGACGAGGCGCGGCGGGAGGCGATGCTGCTCGTGCGCGACAGCGAGATGCGGGCTCGTGAGGAGGCCGACCGGCGGGCCCGACGCATCCTGGCCACCGCCATCGAGCGCTTGTCGACCGAAGTGGTCATGGAGAGCACCGTATCGGCCGTCCCGCTCCCGGGGGAGGAGATGAAGGGGCGGATCATAGGCCGGGAGGGTCGCAACATCCGGGCCTTCGAATCCGTCACAGGCGTCAATCTGGTGGTCGACGAGACGCCCGAGATGGTGGTGGTCTCCTGCTTCGATCCCGTCCGGCGGGAGATCGCCCGGATCACCCTGGAGAAGCTGATCGCGGACGGGCGTATCCACCCGGCCGCCATCGAGGACATGCATGCCAAGGCGCAGGCCGAGGTGGAGCAGTCGGCCCGCGACGCCGGCGAGTGGGCGCTGCTCGACGTCGGCATCTCCCGCATGCATCCGGAGCTGGTCACGCTGCTGGGACGCCTCAAGTACCGGACCTCATACGGCCAGAACGTCCTCACTCACCTGGTCGAGTCGGCTCACATAGCCGGCATGCTGGGGGCGGAACTCGGGGTCGATCCCATCCCGATCAAGCGGGCGGCGTTCCTCCACGACATCGGCAAGGCGGTGTCCTACCAGGTCGAGGGGGCGCATGCGTTGATCGGCGCCGAGATTGCCCGGCGGTTCGGCGAGGAAGCCGCCGTGGTGCATGGCATCGAGGCCCACCACAACGATGTGGAGCCCCGCACGCTCCTAGCCATACTCGTGCAGGCCGCCGACACGGTCTCCGCGGCCCGTCCGGGTGCGAGGCGGGTGGAGCTGGCCTCCCACGTGAGGCGTCTGGAAAAGATGGAGGATCTGATCAGCGAGTTCGACGGGGTGGACCGGGTGTTCGCCATGCAGGCCGGCCGCGAGGTCCGGGTGGTGGTCGATCCGGTGAGCGTGACCGACCTGGAGGCTTCCGATCTGGTGCGGCGCATATCGCGCCGGCTCGAGCGTGACCTCCGTTACCCCGGCCAGATCGAAGTGACCGTGATCCGGGAGCTCCGGGTCACGGACTACGCTCGCTGACCCGTGGGGTCGAACATGGGTCAGCTCGTCCAGATCGCACCGCCCGCCGAACGCCGCTCGGTCGAGTCGCGCCGGCCCACCCGCGCCGGCCGGAGCTACTTCCTGCGCACCTTCGGTTGCCAGATGAACGAGCACGACAGCGAGCGGGTAGCCGGGCTGTTCGAGGCGGACGGCATGGTGCGGGCGCGCTCCCTGGACGAGGCCGATGTGGTATTCGTGAACACCTGCACTATCCGGGAGAACGCCGACAACCGGATGTACGGGAACCTGGGTCAGCTCAAGCAGCTGAAGGAAGCCCAGTCCGGCCGGATGCTCATCGTCGGCGGTTGTGCAGCGCAGAAGGATCGGGAGCTGGTCCGGGAACGCGCCCCGTGGGTGGATGTGGTGCTCGGCACCCACAATCTCCATCGGGTGGTCGACCTGATGGACCAGGCGGAGGAGTGGGGTCCGGTCACCGAGATCGTGGATGCCCTGGACACCATGCCCTCCGAACTGCCGGTGCGCCGGGAGTCGCCGTACTCGGCGTGGGTGACCATCCAGATCGGTTGCAACAACACCTGCACCTTCTGCATCGTGCCGGCGGTCCGCGGGCCGGAGATCAGTCGCAGGCCCGGTGACATAATCCGCGAGATAGAGCAGCTGGTGTCGGAAGGCGTGATCGAGGTCACCCTGCTGGGCCAGAACGTGGATACCTACGGGCGGGACCTGGCCATCGACGGGCGCCGTCGCCCGATCTTCGCCCAGCTGCTGGCGCGGGTGGGTGAAGTCGAGGGGATCCGGCGGATCCGGTTCACCAGCCCGCATCCCAACGACTTCCGCCGTGATGTGGCCGAGGCGATGGCGGGCACCGAGGCGGTGTGCGAGCAACTCCACTTCCCGCTCCAGTCGGGCTCCGACCGGATCCTGGCGGCCATGCACCGGGGCTACACGGCCCGAAAGTTCCTGAACCGGCTGGCGATGGCAAGGGAGGTCATTCCCGATCTGACCGTGTCCACCGACGTGATCGTGGGCTTTCCGGGCGAGACCGAGGAGGACTTCCGGAAGACGCTCGAGGTGGTCGAGGAGGCTCGCTTCGACCAGGCCTACATGTTCCTGTTCTCGGCGCGCCCCGGGACCAGGGCGGCCGCCATGACCGATCGTTTCGTGCCCGACTCCGTGGCGAAGGAGCGGTTCGGGCGCCTGGTGGAGATGCAGACCCGCATCGGTTCGGAGCGCAACCGGCGCCACGTGGGCCGGCGCATGGAGGTGCTGGTGGAAGGACCCTCCAAACGTGATCCTTCCGTAGCGACCACGCGGAGCCGGGGCAACAAGATAGTCCATGTCGACGGGGAGTTCGCCCCGGGAAGCCTGATGGATGTGACGATCGAGCGGGCCGGGGCGCACTACCTGGTCGGCGCTCCCGTCTGAGGCTCGGAGCGAGTCGGTGGGCTTGCCCCATCACCCGGCGGGGGTTCTCGCGGTTCTGGGACCTACCGCATCGGGCAAGAGCGACCTGGGTATGGAGTTGGCCAGGCGCTCCGGCGGGGAGATCGTGTCGGTGGATTCGATGCAGGTCTACCGCGGGATGGACATCGGGACGGCCAAGCCGTCGCCGGCCGATCAGGCCGAGATCCCGCATCACATGATCGATCTGGTCGACCCGGATGAGGACTACGCGGTGGCGGAGTTCCAAAGGACGGGCAGGGCAGCCATGGCAGCGATCGCGGCCCGGGAGCGGCCGGTGGTGATCGTGGGGGGCTCGGGCCTCTACTTCCGGTCATTGGTGGACCCGCTTCGGTTCCCGCCTTCGGACTCGGCGGTAAGGGCTGCGGTCGAAGGGATGTCCCGGAGCGACGCGGTGGCCGAGCTGCTGGAGGTCGATCCCGGGGCCGGCGACCATGTCGATCTGGCCAACCCCCGCCGCGTACGCCGAGCTCTGGAAGTCGTACGGCTGGAGGGAGGGACCCCCACCGAGCGGTCGGCCGCCCCGCAGGTCGAGCAGGTGAGAAACTACCGGCCGGAGGTGCCCTTCGCGGCGGTCGGGGTCGACCCGGGCGAGATGCTCGGCGAGCGGGTGGAGGGCCGGATCGATGAGATGCTCGGAGCGGGGCTGGTGGAGGAAGTGGCCGGGTTGGCGGACCGGCTCGGCCGTACCGCTGCCTCCGCTGTTGGGTATCGCCAGATGCTTCCGGTCGTGTCCGGGACCAGCACCGTTAGGGAAGGGCGGGAGGCTACCGTTCGAGCCACCATGGCTCTCGCCCGGAAGCAACGCACCTACTTCGGGCGGGACCCGAGAATAAGGTGGCTGGCCTGGCATCCGGATCCGGCGGTCCGCTACGCAACCGCGAGGAGGGTGCTGAAAAAGACGGGGATGGGTTGGCCCGCGACACTTTGACCTGGGACTTTGCTTCCGGGAAACGGCCAACTGGACATTTTCAGTACCCTCCTAGCCGGGTGATCGGGGAGATGAGTTCTTGCAGTTCTTGAAGATGGAGGCGTTGGGCAACGACTTCGTCGTTATTGAAGGGCCTGCTCCGGATCCCGGTCAGGTCCGGGCCTGGTGCGATCGGCGCCGCGGCATCGGGGCTGACGGAGTTCTGGTCATCTCCCGTCCCGGTCGCTCCAGCGCAGCCGCTCGGATGAGCCTATGGAACTCGGACGGATCGGTGGCCGAGTCGTGCGGCAACGGGCTCCGGTGCGTGGCCCGCTACATGTTCGATCGGGGATGGACGGATGGACCTGCGTTCACCGTGGAGACCCCCACCGGCCCCAGTGACGTGGAGGTGATGGCGGACGGGTCTGTCCGCGCGGAGCTCGGTACCTACCGGATCGGCGGTTCGGTGACCGCTTCCGGGTACCGGTTCGTCGCGGCGAGCGTCGGCAACCCCCATGCGGTCACGTTCATGGATGAGCCCGCCGGGGTCGACTGTTTGGACCTGGGCGAGATCGGTCCGCTGATGCAGGATCATCCGGCATTCCCTGAAGGTGTCAACGTGGAGTTCGCAGCTCCGTTGGAGCCGGGGGTCTTCCGGGTGCGGGTCTGGGAGCGCGGGGCGGGGGAGACCCGGGCATGCGGTACGGGCGCGGCGGCCGTAGCCGCGGTGGCGCACGCCCAAGGTCGAGCCGGACCGGCGGTCGAGATCCGCTATCCCGGCGGCAGCCTCGGGGTGGAGGTAGCCGGCGAAACGGCTTGGATCAGAGGTCCGGCCGAGTCGGTTTTCGCGGGGACTATCCCGGCCTGAACGGGGCAGGACCGGCGGCCAGGCTGCGGAGCACGGCCACCACCTTGCCGAGGATTTCGACCCCCGACGTGTACACCATCGGCGCGTAGTCGGGGTTGGCAGGGTGAAGGATGACCTTCCCGGCTTGCCTCTCCAAACGCTTGACGGTGGCTTCCTCCCCGTCGATCAGGAATGCCACGGTCTCGCCGTTCTCCGCGTGGGGTTGGCTCCGTACCACGACCATGTCACCGTCGAGAATGCCGGCATCGATCATCGAGTCACCCCGCACCTCGAGCATGAAGAGCGGCCCCCCGGTCCCCACCAGCGCCTGGGGTAGAGGCATGACCTCCTCGATGTTCTCCTCGGCCAGGATGGGCGCGCCGGCGGCGATCCGTCCCAGGAGGGGGACGTCGCGGGTCGCCACCGATGGACGGGCCGGTTCGTCGGTACGCCGGGTCAGCACCACGATGGCGCGGGGCTTGGTGGAGTCGCGCCTGATATGGCCCGCATCCTCCAGGCCCTTGAGGTGGCGGTGGACGCTGGCCGGCGAGCGGAGCCCTAGATACTCCCCGATCTCCCGCACCGAGGGCGGGTACCCCTGCTCGGCCACGGTCCTTTGGATCAACTCGAGGATCTGTTGCTGCCGAGGTGGTAGGTCGGTCGGCTCGCCCGGTCCCTCGCCTCCGCTGAGGACTGCGCTGGTCGGCATGATCGATACTCCTTGTCAATCGTTGTCTGCGCAGTACTCTACCGCAGATTCTCCCGGATTTCCGAACTCATGTTCGGGTAACCTGCCTAGGGCCTCCGGGTCCGGGGAAGTTGCAGCAAGTACTTGACGACCCGAACATACGTTCGCTAGAGTCGCCTCCATGGAAGCGAACATATGTTTGGAAACGAGCCAACCTTACTACCCGGTGCCTGGTGGGCGCGGTATTACCGCCGGGCCCATGACGGTTCCCGACCAGCGGCGTTCCATGCTGCGGATAGCGCTGGTGCCGGTCATCGTGGTGGGCTTGGCGGTGCTGCTCCTGGGTCCGCAGGCCGATGCCGGGTCCGAGCCGGTTCCGGCGGTTTCCCATGTGGTGAAGGCAGGCGAGACGCTCTGGTCGATTGCGAACGCCCATACCGCTCCCGGAGAGGATGTACGCCGGACGGTGGCGCTGATCCGTGCGGCGAACGGGATGCAGTCCGGAACGGTACGGGCGGGCGCGACCATCACGATTCCGGTGGACGAGATTCCCGGCTGGAGTAGGAGCGCGGGTTCCTAACCACCCACGGCAAGGACGCGAAAGCCGGGAGCGGTCCCGGTCAAGCCTGGCCCGGCGAGGACCGGATCTCGGCCAGGAATCGCTCGGTCTGCTCCGGACGGGGGAATGACGACTGGGTGCCCGGGCGGGTAACGCTGTCGGCCGCACAGGCATTGCCGAGCCGGACCGCATCCCGCTCGGCCAGACCCGAGGCGAGCCCCACCACGAAGGCTCCCACGAAGGCGTCGCCGGCGCCGGTCGTGTCAACCGGGTCCACGCGGGGCGGACCGATGCGAATTACCCGGTCGAGTCCGGGTGACACCAGGGCCGCCCCCTCGTCGCCGAGCGTGACCAGCAAGCGACTGCCGGTTTCCCTCGCGAAACCGGTGAGCGCATCGTCCGAGTCCGGAGGCACGCCGGTCAGCATCTCGAACTCCACCTCGTTCGGAATCAGCCAGTCGCTCAACTCCAGTATGTCGTTCGACAGCGGGGCGGCCGGCGCCGGGTTCAGGATCGTGATCGCCCCCGCCTCCCTGGCGGCGGCGAACGCGGCCGCCGTGACCTCCTGGGGTATCTCGAGCTGGCCCACCACCACCCCCGCGTCCGGTGTCTCCTGCACGGATCGAGCCGCCTGACCGGCCGTCAACTCATGGTTGGCGCCCGGAATGATGATGATCCGGTTGCTTCCATCCGGCTCGACCCAGATGGGGGCCACGCCGCTAGCCCCCGGAACCCGGTACACGTGGGCGGTGTCTATCCCGAAGCTCGCAAAGTTCTCCAGCGTCATGTCCCCGTAAGCATCGTCACCCAGGCAGTTGACCATCACGACGTCGGCGTCGAGAAGCCGAGCCATGACGGCCTGGTTGGCCCCCTTGCCCCCGAAACCCATCTGGAACCGTTCGCCGACCAGGGTCTCTCCCGATCTGGGGATCCTCGATGCGAAGGCGGTCAGGTCGATCATGGTCGAGCCGACCACGACCACTCTTGGTGGGCTGGAACTCGTGGCCATCAGTTCTCCTGGTTGTCCGGCTGCCCGACCGCAAAGGATACCGATCCGGTTGACGGTCTTACCTTGCTTGCTATACAATTTCTGAAATCGTTTTCAGGCAAGGTGGTGCACTGTACCGCATCCCGCGACGCTGAGACAAGAGAGGAACAGGAGAGGTTGAGGGCCCCGACCATCGCCGATGTGGCCCATGAGGCGGGTGTTTCCGTCTCGACCGTATCACGCCACCTGCGAGGCGACCGCGTCCGGGCGGCGGAAGGCATTGATCGCGCCGTGGCCCTCCTCCGCTACCGGCCCAGCCCGGCTGCGCAGTCGCTCAAGTCGGGGAAGACCGGAGCTGTCGCCCTAGTGGTCCCGGACGTAACCAACCCGTTCTTCGCGGCGGTGGTCCGTGGCGCGGAGAGCATCACCGCCCAGGGCGGTCACACCATCTTCCTGGCCAACACCGACGAGAGCGACGCCCGCGAAGCGGAGGTAGTCGAAGACCTGCTGACCAGGGTGGATGGGATGCTGCTCGCCCCCGCCAGCGAGGACAATCCCAGCCCGCAACGCCTGGCGGATGCCGGCGTGCCGACCGTACTCATCGATCGTGAGGCGCCGTCCACCGGCCGTTTCGACACCGTGTTGATCGACAATCACGGAGGGGCTCGTTCCGCCGTCGAGCATCTCCTGTCGTACGGGCACGAGCGGATCGCGACCATCGCCGGGACCGTGAACTCGACACCCGGCCGGTTCCGCCTCGAGGGATACCGGGACACCCTGGCCGCGCACTCCATCGAACTCCCGCCCGAATTCGTCCAGATAGGGGGCTTCAAGGAGCATGGCGGCTACCAGTCCATGCTGCGGATGCTGGCCCTTCCGGACCCACCGACCGCGGTCTTCGTGGCCAACAACACGATGACTATCGGCGCTTTGAGAGCAATCAAGGACATCGGCGTACGCATCCCCGACGACCTTTCCGTGATCGGGTTCGATGACCATCCCTTCTCCGAGATCCTCGATCCGCCGTTGACGGTCATCGACCGCCCGATGGAGCAGCAGGGCGCCCTGGCGATGCGGATGCTCCTGTCCAGGATGAGCAACGACGCCTCACGCGAGTCCAAGCGGGTGGTGCTCGATGTCCGCCTGACCGATAGAGCCTCCTGCGGGCCTCCGAGGAGGACACCGATGGGCGCCCGTAGCAAGGCGGCGAAGTTTTGACGACCTATCCGAACCCCGGCAACCCATCCGACCCCCAGGGGGTGCGGATCGGTTTAGACGGCACACGTAACCAACGAGAAACGGAGGAAAGAGAATGCGAAGACGACGCACCACTCTTCTAATACTGTCAGCGGTCCTTGCTCTGGCCGCGGTCACGGCGTGTGGAGGGGAGTCGGAAGACCCCACCACCACGACCGCCGCACCGACCACGACGGCGGCCCCTACAACCACCGAAGCGGCGCCTGAGCCCGGTTTCAAGGTCGCGGTCGCCTACGACCTGGCTGGTCGGGGTGACGGGGGATTCAACGATCTCGCCTACAACGGCGCCGAGCAGGCCGCCGCCGAGCTCGGACTCGAGCTCACCGAGGTAACCGCCAAGGCGGAGGACACCGATCAGGACCGATCCGACCGCCTGCGGCTGCTGGCGGATTCGGGCCACAATCCGATCATCGCCGTCGGGTTCACCTACGCGGGACCGGTTGCGGAAGTGGCGGCCGAGTACCCCGACGTGTGGTTCGGCATCGTCGACGACGGCACGGTCGAGGCCCCCAACGTGGCGGGCCTGGTGTTCGCCGAGGAGGAAGGGTCCTTCCTCGTCGGTGTCGTGGCCGCGCTCGAGAGCGAGACCGGCCATGTGGGATTCATCGGAGGCGTGAACGTCCCGCTCATCGTGAAGTTCGAAGCCGGCTACATCGCCGGGGCGCAGGCCGTCAACCCCGACATCGAGATCACGTCCACCTACCTGAGCCAGCCTCCTGACTTCTCGGGATTCAACGATCCGGCCAAGGGCAAGGAAGCCGCCAAGGGGATGTTCGACGCAGGCGCCGACATCGTGTACGCGGCGGCCGGCGGTTCCGGCGGTGGACTCTTCGAAGCCGCGACGGAAGGCGGATACCTGGCCATCGGTGTGGATGCCGACCAGTACCACACGGCTGCGCCCGAGGTACGCGATGTCATAATGACCTCGATGCTCAAGAACGTGAACGTGGCCACCCATGCCTTCACGACCCAGGTCGTCGACGGGTCCGCCCAGGCAGGGGTGAACCTGTTCGATCTCGAGGCGGGCGGTGTCGGGTACTCGACCTCGGGTGGTCTGATCGACCACATCGTCGGCGAGGTCGACGCCTACGCGGAGCAGATCATCTCCGGCGAGATAGCGGTTCCCGCCACGACTGGCTAGGAGTCGATGCCCGCCCCGGCCATCGAGCTGCGAGGGATCACCAAGCGATACCCTGGGGTAGTTGCCAACCGGGACGTGAACCTTCGTGTCGAGTCCGGTACCGCTCACGCGGTGATCGGCGAGAACGGGGCGGGCAAATCGACTCTGATGAACATTCTGTACGGGATGGTTGTGCCCGATGAGGGAGAGATCCTCGTCGAGGGCACACCCATCCCGATGTCGTCGCCGGCCGATGCCATCGCGGCGGGGATCGGAATGGTGCACCAGCACTTCAAGCTGGCGGACAACCTGACCGTCCTCGAGAACGTGATCCTCGGTGACGAGCCCACCGGGCGCGCCGGCCGGATCGACTTCGAAGCCGCCCGGACCCGGATAGTGGAGTTGGGGGATCACTACCGGATCCCCATCGATCCGGAGGCTCTGGTGGCCGACCTATCGGTCGGGAACCGGCAGCGGGTCGAGATCATCAAGGTCCTCTACCGCGGCGCGCGGGTGCTGATCCTGGATGAGCCCACGTCGGTGCTGGTCCCCCATGAGGTGGACGAGTTGCTCAAGAACCTGCGAAGGCTGACCGGCGAAGGCCTGACCGTGATCTTCATCTCCCACAAGCTCGATGAGGTGCTGACGGTCGCCGATGAGATCACGGTGATGCGGAACGCGAGGACCGTGGCCCATACCCGACCGGCGGAGATCACGTCCCGGGAGCTGGCGCAGCTCATGGTCGGCAGCGAGCTTCCGACACCCGAGCCGAGAACAGTCGAGGTGCGGTCCGAGGTCCGGCTCAGGCTCGAGTCGGTGTCCACCCATGGCAGCGGTCACGAGACCAGCCTGTCGGACATCGACCTCACCGTCCGGTCCGGAGAGATCGTCGGTATCGCCGGTGTGGAAGGAAACGGCCAGTCCGAGCTCATCGAGACCATTCTCGGGCTGACCAGTCCCGTGGGGGGCCGCGTGCTGTTAGGCACTGAGGACGTTACGGAGGCGGCCACCAGCATCCGTCGCCGGATGGGGCTCTCCTACATCCCGCAGGATCGCCACCGCGAGGCCCTGTTGCTCGATGCAACCCTGTGGGAGAACCGCATCCTCGGCCATCAGATGCATCCACCGATAAACCGGGGGGTGTGGATCGATCGCAAGGCTGCCCGCGCGGATACGGAGCGGATCGTCGCCGACTCGGACGTGCGCACTCCCAGCATCGAGGTGCTGGCCTCGGCGCTGTCGGGCGGGAACCAGCAGAAACTGATCGTCGGCCGTGAAATGGCCGGCGACCCGCGGGTGCTCATCGCGGCCCATCCGACCCGCGGAGTGGACGTGGGCGCCCAGGCTGCGATCTGGACGCGGTTGTCGGCGGTGAGGCGGGCGGGAGTAGCCGTCCTTCTCGTATCCGCGGACCTGGAGGAACTGATCGGGATCTCGGATCGGATCCTCGTGATCCTGCGGGGCCGGTTCGTGGGCGAGTTCGATCCCGCGGCCATCGGTCCGGAGGACCTGGGTGCGGCCATGACGGGAGCCGATGCCGCGTGATGGAGACCCGTATCGAACGTATTCTGCTCCAGCTGATCGCACCGGTGGTGGCCATCTTCTTCGCGGCCCTGCTGGCCGCCGCCATCCTCCACTTCACGGGCGCAGACGCAGGAAGCGTTCTCGGCGAGGTCGTGGCTTTCGGCACCACCCCGGCCAGCCTGGTGGCCGTGGTCAACAAGGCCACCACGTTCTACCTGGCGGGAATCGCCGGTGCGATCGGGTTCCGGATGCTGCTCTTCAACATCGGCATCGACGGGCAGTACCGGCTGGCGGTGTTCTTCGCCGCGGTGGTCGGCGCGTCGGTGTCGCTCCCACCGGTACTCCACGTCACGCTCATCATCGTGGTCGCCATGGCGGTCGGCGCCGGATGGGCGGCCCTCGCCGGCTACATCAAGGTGACGCGCGGGGTCTCGGAGGTCATCAGCACCATCATGCTCAATGCCGTGGCCACCGGGATCATCGCCTACCTCCTCGCTCCGGGGAGGTTGGCCGAGCGAGCGGCCGGCAGCAACAACATCCGGACCACACCGATCCCACCCTCCGGATGGTTCCCCGGATTCGATGTCGGGGGCAAGCAGGTGTTCGGCTTCACGCTGGTGGCGGCGGCTCTCGGCATCGCATTCTGGATCCTCCTCAACCGGACCCGCTTCGGCTTCGAACTGCGCGCCAGCGGCCTCTCGCTCCGGGCTGCCGCGGTGAGCGGCGTCAACTCCAAACGCATGATCTTCGTGACGATGGTCATGTCCGGGGCAATGGCCGGTCTGGTGGGGATACCCCAACTCCTGGGGTCGTCTCACCAGTACGGCCTCGACTTCCCGGCAGGCTTCGGATTCACCGGCCTCGCGATCGCGATTCTCGGCCGCAACCATCCCTTGGGGGTTGCGTTCGGCGCCCTCCTCTGGGCATGGCTGGAACGATCCTCCCAGATTCTCGACCTGCTCGGCGTGTCGCGCGAGATAGTGACCATCATGCAGGCCACGATCGTGTTGAGCGTGGTGGTGGCCTATGAGGTCGTCCGGCGGGTCAACGTGCGCCGGCAGCAGAAACTGGTCGGCCGGAGCGAACACGTCGCCATCGAGAGCGGAGCAACGGCGTGAGCACCGTCACTGAGCCCAGGACCACGCGCTCGGTCTGGGGGCGATGGTGGGTGCGGGCGCTGCCGGCTCTCCTGCTGCTGTCGGCGGTCGCCGACATTGCGGACACGCCCGACCTCCTGTCACGCGGCGCCGTGAGCGCATCGCTCCGGTTCGCGGTCCCGATCGTGCTGGCCGGCCTGGGCGGGTTGTGGGCGGAGCGCTGCGGCGTCATCAACATCGGGCTCGAGGGCATGATGATCATCGGTACCTGGATGGGCGCCTGGGCCGGGTTCCAGTGGAGTCCTTGGGTGGGAGTACTGGCTGCGATCGCGGGCGGAGCGGTCTTCGGCGCTTTCCACGCCCTGATGACGGTCTCGTTCGGCGTTGATCAGGCCGTTTCGGGCATCGCCATCAACGTCGCCGCCCTGGGTTTGGGCCGGTTCCTCTCGTCGATCTTCTTCGAAGGCCAGCCGGGAGGAGGGATCAGCCAGTCTCCGCACGTCGGCCAGATCGGTAACGTGTCGGTCCCCGGTCTCGCCGAAGTGCTGGACCCGATCGCGAGCCTGGAGACCCCGGTGATCTCGGACATCGCCGAGATAGTGATCGGCGTGACCACCGGCGTGTCGCTCCTGACCCTCCTGGCGGCTGTCCTGGTGTTCCTGTCGTGGTGGGTCCTCTTCCGGACGAGCTTCGGGCTCCGGCTGCGGGCCTGCGGCGAGAACCCGGCGGCAGCCGACTCTCTCGGAGTGAACCCCAACCGGATGCGCTACGCGGCACTCACCGTTTCGGGCGCCCTGGCAGGCCTCGGCGGGGCCTTCCTGGTAACGGTTGCCTCCTCGATCTACCGCGAAGGGCAGGTGGCGGGACGCGGGTTCATCGGTCTGGCCACGGTCATCTTCGGTAACTGGATGCCGGGTCGCCTCACCATCGGAGCGCTTCTGTTCGGGTTCACCGACGCCCTCCGGACCCGCCAGGAGACCACGATGACGGCCCTGCTGATCGTCGGGGCGGTCGTGTTCACCTTCCTGACCGTCCGCGCCGTTCGCGCCCGCAATCGAGGCGCAACCTTCGCCTATGCGATCGCCGCGGTGGGTCTGGGCTGGTGGTTCCTCGGTTTCGGGGTCGTTCCGTCGGAGTTCGTCGGCTTCGCCCCGCACCTGACCACTTTGCTCGTGCTGTCCCTGGCGCACCAGAGGATCCGCCCGCCGCAGGGAATCGGTGTTCCCTACCGGCGCAGCGAGGCCAACTAGCGGACGAGAGGAGCAACGGTGAGCGCAACGTATTGGGATGGCCCGGTTCTCCGATCGGTGCTGGGCGTCGTCGAACGCTCCCGGCACGTCCGGACCTCACGTGACGCGGTGGAACGGGTGGCCGGCTGGATGGCCTACGAGGAGTTCGCCATCCCCCGCGGTGGGGCGGCGGGCGAGTTCGACGTGGGCTCGAACCCCGACGACATCATCGATGTCACCATGCTGGTGGCGACCCTCAACTTCGCCTTCACGGATTTCGACACCGGGCGCAAGTTCGAAGCCGAGTACAAGGGCCAGACCTGGTCGGACAGCCTTGGAATGTTCGCCTGCCTCCATCAGGCCCTCTCGAACGGGGTCCCGCTGCTCGACGGCGAGTATCTGGCTTCGGTCACGCGCTCCGACCTCGACGACATCTTCCGCGGCAACATCGAGATGCCGATGCTCGACGAACGCAGCGAGATCCTCAACGAAGCAGGCGCGGTGCTGGTGGATCGGTACGGGGGCCGGTTCCACCGGTTTGTCCGCACCTGCGCTCCGGCGATGTATGCGGACGGTGATGGGCTCATGGAGCGGCTCATAGCCGAGTTCCCCCGGTTCGATGACACGAGCACCTATCACGGCGCGGACGTGCATATCCACAAGCTCGCCCAACTGGGTCTATGGACCCTTCACATGGCTCTCCACACCTCCGGCGAATGGAGTCTCAAGGATCTGTCGATGATGACCGCCTTCGCCGACTACATCGTTCCGGTGGCCTTGGAGGTGATGGGGATCTTCGAGTACACGCCCGAGCTGGCGAGCCGCATCGCCGACGGCGACATGATCGAACGTGACAGCGATGAGGAGATCGAGATCCGGGCCCATACGTTGTACGCTACTGCGCTGTTGACGGACGCCATCAACGCTCTCAGACCTGCTGACCTGCGGGTAGTGATCCCCCAGGTCGACTTCCGTCTGTGGTCGAAGTACCACGCCACCTTCCGTCCGCACCACCTCACCAGGACGGTGATGTACTGACCTGGCTGCTGCGGCGAACCGGCCCCGGCGGCTATCGCGCCATGATGCGCATACCGGGGGCGCGACCCCTGCTGTGGTTCGGATTGGTCGGTCGGTTTCCCAACTCCATGTACCCGGTCGGCCTGGTGTTCGCAGTGGAGGCGATCACGGGATCGTACGGAGTAGCGGGCTCGGCCTCGGCGGGCTTCAGCCTCGCCGGAGCGGTGGCCAAACCCATAGGTGGCCGGCTCGTGGACCGCTACGGCCAACGTCTCGCGGCGCGCTCCCTGCTGGTGGCCTTCGCGGGTTGTGCCGTGGGCCTGCTGGCGGCGATCAGAGCGGTGGCGACCCCCGGCGTGATCGTCTTGCTATCCATAGCGGCGGGATTGACGGCGCCCAACATAGGCGCTCTTACCCGGGTCCGCTGGACCCGAATGACCGAGGGGCGGGACATGCCGAGGTGGCAGGCGTTGGAGTCGGTAAACGACGAGATCAACTTCATCGTCGGTCCCTCGGCGGTATCGGCCATGGCGGCATGGTTCACGGCCTCGGCATCCTTGGTGGTTGCCACGGCGCTGGCCGTCGTAGGCACGCTCGGGGTGACATCGCTACCTGGAGAACCGCAGAGCAGCCGGGTGAGTCGGCGGCGTGCCACGACATGGATGAAGGGGACCCATCTCGCCGTACTCGGTTCTGTGGGCGGTCTCGGGATGGTCCTGGGCGGGGTCGCCATCACGATCGTTGCCTACACCGCCGAACTCGGACACCCCGCATGGTCGGCGGTGATCTTCCCCCTCAATGCCGGGGCCAGCCTCGTGGCCGCGCTGGTGGTAGGCCGCATCGGCCCCGGAGACCTGGTGTCCCAGCAACGGAGGGCAACTTTCTGGCTTCTGCTGGTGCTGCTTCCCTACGGCTTCGGCGACGGCATCGTGTGGTTCACGGTCACGGCGATGGTCGCGGGCTTGGGGACATCACCGACCTTGATCCAGGCCAACTCGTCGGCTGTTGCCACCATCCCTCCCGAGCGACGAACCGAGGCATTGTCGTGGATCGCCGCGGCGGCGGGTATCGGCATCGCCGCCGGATCGGCGACCACCGGCCTGCTGGTCGATGCGATCGGGGCTGACGCCGCCAGGATCTCGGTCACCGCCTTTGGTGCTCTTCCCGCCGTGATTACGGTCGCCACGATCCTGGCCGGCGGCCGAAAGGGGCACTCATGACGATCCCGATCCTGCTGGACGTGGACACCGGCATCGACGACGCGCTCGCTCTCCTCTACGCGGCCGCTTCCACCGAAGCCCGCCTGGTGGGCGCCGGCTGCGTGGCCGGCAACGTCTCCCTCGGCGAGGTCACAGCCAACACGGCCGCCGTCCTGGACCTGGCAGGACATCCCGAGGTCGAGGTGGCGCCCGGGTGCGCCGGGCCGATCGAGCGCCCACTAGTCATCACCCCGGAGACCCACGGACCGACCGGGACCGGGTACGCGACGCTCGCGGCGGCGCCGGATCGGATCAGTGGGAGGTCCGGGATCGACCTGATAGTCGACAGCGCCCGTGCGGAACCGGGGGAGATCATTCTCGTGGCGCTCGGACCGCTGACGAATGTGGCGGCTGCGCTGCGCCGGGAACCTCGTCTGCTATCCCTGCTCCGGCGGTTGGTGATCATGGGGGGTTGCTTCACGGTCGCCGGGAACACTGCTCCTCGCACCGAGTGGAACATGCACGTCGACCCGGAAGCGGCCAAGGAGGTGTTCGCCGCCGCCGGCCGGGGTACTCGTAGCCTGCCGCTCGTGATGCCGCTCGACGTCACCGAGCAAGCACGCCTCCTGCCGCATCATGTGGCTCGGATGGCCGAACTCGCGGGTACTGAGATGGACTCGCTCCGGCCGCTGGTCTCCGAGGCCAATCCGCTCATGTCCTTCATCGCCAATGCCCTCAGGTTCTACATGGAGTTCCACGACCGCTACGACGGGTTCTACGGGGCGTTCGTGCATGATCCCTTCGCCGTGGCGGCCGCCCTGGATCCCTCCCTGGTGAGCACCGTGGAGACCACCGTCGACGTCGAGACGAGCGGCGGGTTGACGACCGGTGAGACTGTGGCGGACTTCAGGGGGGCATGGGGCCGTGAACCGAACGCCGCGGTGGCTCTGGACGGCCGAGCAGAGCTGTTCCTGGAACGCCTGGTCACCAGGATCGCCGGCCTGGTGGGTCGGCACTCGAGCGAGTCCTGATACCTCGGCTCGAGAGTGCGCCGGACAGTACGCCCCTGGGATACCTACAGTTGCGTGACGATGGCCGCCACCTGATCGAGCCGGCTCACCGCCCAGGTCTTGATTTCGCCCATGGGGACGTGGAGCTCCTCGCGGAGGCCCGATATCGCTCCACCCAGCCGGTTCCTGACATCGGCGGCCCGGGTGGCGTCACCACTCCTCAGGGCCGATATGTACTCGGCCTGGATCTGCTCGACCGAGGCGACCGTTTCCGTAGCCTTCTGGCGGAAGCCCTCGAAGACGGGATCATCCGGAAGCCTGGCCAGCAAGAGGCTGGTCTCCGCGATCGAAGTGCTGAGCTGGAGAGCGATCTCGTCGACCTGGCCGGGCGGCGCCTGTTCCGGCAGCTCGGGCAGGTTGAAGGCGAGGGACATCGTGAGCGAGTACGCTATGGCATCGCCGATCTGCTGTCCGATGCTGAGGGCCTGCGCGGAGCCGGAAGCCAGCAGGTCCCTGGGGCCCGCTAGGGCGTTGATGTCCGCTGTCATGCCGAGAATCGGCGTGCTCGGCAATGGTTCCGCCGCCAGCGAAGCCGAGCGTCTTGCGGCAATGTCGAGATCGCTTAGGTGGCTGGTCAGGCTCGACAGTCCGGCGTCGCTCGACAGGCCGTCGGTGTACACCGAGTTGGCGACCGGCCCGAGCGTGTCGAACAGTTCCTGGGCCGATCGCGTGTACTGGGCCTCGCGGGCGGCGGCAGCCTGAACCGGCATATCGGTCAGCGTCTTGTACGAGGCGCCGATGAGCGTGACCATGATGGCCAGCCCGGCGCCGATGAGGAGCATCCGCCAGAGGCCGCGACGGTCCTTCGTCCCCACCTCGGGTAGATCATCCGGTAGCAGCTTGGAGTCCATGTCCCATTCGGAGGTGGCGTCCCACATGGCCTTGACCGCATCGCCCACGTTGCGGGGACCGTTCATCTCCGCGGTGACGGAACTGAGGGAGGGGAGCTGGTTCCAGTACTCGTCATCGGGCGTGGTCTGCTCGAGTGACTCCGTCCGTTCGGTCTGCCGGTTGTCGAAGGAGGTCTCGACCTCGCCGAATCCGAGCAGGGAGGCCAGCGGCGATCCTTCCGAGGAGGGGGCGGCGGGGAGGAGATGCGTCTCCGGGACCTCCGAAAAGGCAGGGGTGGACCCGGCCGCCGCAGATCGCGACCCTTCGGCTGCCACCCGCCTCCGCCTGGCCGGCGGGCCGGGCTCGACTCGGGGTTCCGGTCCTGGTCGGGCGCTCGACCGGTCCGGGGGTTCCGGGGACCGGAACTCGGCCGGACCGTCCTGTACCGCTGGGGCGCCGGCCATGGGGACGGCCCATACAGAGCGGTGTGTCCATGAGGGTAGGAAGCGGACGATACCGCTACGCTCTGCGTCCATGTGGGAGGGCTGGTAGGGACTCCAACCGCGGCCGGCAAGGTGCTTGCCGCGATAAGCACGAGAGTCGGAGGTCGAACTGGCGCCGGTAGCAATACCGGGCTTGGCCGTGGGCCGGGTGGAAATGATCGGATGCTCGGGTCTTAACGTAACCATGTGGGCGGTGCGCTCCTACGTGCCGTACTCCGCCCGGCTTCGAGAGCCCCGATTACATCTTGTCTGGGATTGGTGAAGCGTGCATCTTAACGTGCTCAAGATCGATTCGGAACTACCTTCGCCCAGCCGCGCCCATCCGACCGATGCCGGGCTCGATCTGTACGCTCGTTTCCCCGTTCGGCTGGAACCGGGAGGGTACGCCACGGTCGATACCGGAGTGGCGGTGGCTATACCGGAGCGCCACGCCGGGTTGGTGCTCCCTCGTAGCGGCCTGGCGCGCAGGTACGGGGTGGGGCTGGTCAACTCCCCGGGTCTCATCGATGCCGGCTATCGCGGGGAGATCCGCGTGGTGCTCATCAATCACGGTCGGGAGCGATGCGACATCGCGCGCGGTGACCGGGTCGCCCAACTGGTGATCGTGCCGATTGTCCTCCCGGCGCCACGACCTGCTGATCGATTGGATGAGACCGAGCGAGGAGCGCATGGATTCGGCTCGTCAGGACGCTAGTGGTCTGTCTGCGAAACAACCGGGTGCTCTGGCGGCCATCGGCGCCCCGT
>WTGI01000013.1 GCA_011523635.1 Acidimicrobiia bacterium | reverse complement strand
GTCGCCGCACGAATCCCCGACCAAGCAGGCCACCAGGTCGCCCGCTCAGAAACCCTACACCCCCGGTAGGAGGTACAGGACTCGGCCACCCAACTCTTGGCCCAGGATGGTCGGACCCCCATGCCCCGACACTGGATGGGGTTCGTCCACGGGCGTCAGGATGGGCCCGCGGTCCCATTCCAGGGCGTCGGTGCCACAGATTCCGGACGAGCGGACCTCTAGGAGCAGTTCTCCCGGGCCGGGGATGGGCACCGGAAGGCTCTCGATCCGGATGTCTCGAGCACCGTGGTAGACAGCGGCCCGCATCTGCGCCCTCCCGCGCCGGCCTAGCATTGGATGATCCGACCTCTCTCTCCTCCAGGATCGGAGACTTTCGTGACCCGCGCCAATCCTTCCTCCCCCTGGTGGAGGTCGGCCGCAGTCGTCATAGCCGCCGGCTGTCTCATCGGGATGATCGGATTCGGCATACGCTCCATTTTCGGCCTGTTCCTGACGCCGATGACCCTCGCCCATGACTGGAGCCGCGAGACCTTCGCCCTGGCGCTGGCCATCCAGAACCTCCTGTGGGGCGTCGGTCTGCCCTTCGCGGGCGCCCTGGCCGACCGCTACGGCCCACGATACGTGCTGGCCGGGGGCGCCGCCGTCTACTCGGTGGGCGTCTGGGGGATGGCGCAGGCCGAGGACACCCTCTTTCTCCACCTCACGGCCGGGCTGATAGTCGGGGTGGGAGTGGCGCTCACCGCCTTCTCGCTGGCCATGGTGACCATCGCCAGGGCCGTCGGACCGGACCGGCGGTCGCTGGCCCTCGGCCTGGGCACCGCCGCTGGGTCGTTCGGCCAGGTGCTGTTCTCGCCGGTCGGCCAGGGGTTCATCAGCTCGTTCGGATGGAACCAGGCCCTGCTCCTGTTAGCGGCCATCAGCCTGCTAATAGTCCCGCTGGCCTTCCTGATTCCCAACGCCACCACCGCCAAGGGCGAGGCCGCTACCGATCAGACGATTCGCGAGGCGCTGCTGGAGGCCCGCCGGCACAGGGGCTACCTGCTCCTGACCACCGGATTCTTCGCCTGCGGCTTCCACATCGCCTTCATCACCGTTCACTTCCCGGCGTTCGTCCAGGACCTGGGCTTTGCCGCCGTGGTGGGCGCCGTCTCGATCGCCCTGATCGGCATGTTCAACATCCTGGGCTCCTTCGGAAGCGGCATCTACGGCCAGAGGTGGTCGAAGAAAAAGGGTCTGGCAACCCTCTATACCCTGAGGTCGGTGGTCACCCTGGGGATGCTGCTGGCGCCCAAGACGGGCCTCACCATCTATCTCTTCGCCGCCGCGCTGGGGGTGCTATGGCTGGCCACGGTGCCCCTGACCTCCGGAATCGTCGAGCAGGTGTTCGGCGTGCGCTACCTCGCCACCCTGTTCGGCATCGTGTTCCTGTCCCATCAGGTGGGAAGCTTCATCGGGGTATGGCTGGGAGGGTTCATCTACGACCACACCGGCGCCTACGACCTGATGTGGTGGATCGCCATCGCCGTCAACCTGGCCGCGGCGGCCGTCCATGTTCCGATAGACGAGCGTCCCCTCCCGCGGCGGCTGGGACAGCGGCAATCGTCCGGCGGGTAGGAAATCGATGGATGAACCGCTGGTCGCGCTGCCGATCCGATCGTTCCGGGATGCGTACCGGCGCCTGGCGGGGTCGTACAGTCCGGACGAGAGAGCGGCGCTGGCCCTCGCGCTGGCCTCACACACCGCCGGAGCCGTACTCAGGGCGGGGGTGAAACCCCATATCGTCACCTCAGCGAGAGAAGTCCGGAAATGGGCACTGGCGAAAGGGCACCAGGTGGTGGACGACCCTCCGGGCGGAGGCCTCGACGGCGCCGCCTATGAGGCCGTCCGGCTAGCGGGTGGAAGACCCTGGCTGGTCCTCCATGCCGACCTTCCATGCCTGAGTCCTGACGAGGTGGTGCTGGCCTTGGATGTGGCGCGATCGGGGGAACGGGTGCTGGCTCCGTCCTACGACGGGGGTACTTCGGCGCTGGGAGGGCGAGGACGGCACCCGTTCCGGTACGGCGCGGCCAGCTTCCACCGCCACCTCCCGGCCGGGCCCCCGCCTCGCGTGATCACCTCCCTCGGCTTCCTGCTCGACATCGACCGGCCGCAGGATCTGGCAGCGGCCGCCCGCCACCCGCGGGGCGCCTGGTTGGCCGAAAGCGCGGTACCACTAGGATGACCGCGGCCCTGCTGTCCAGCTCCGGGAGTCGTCCTTTTGCCCCGTAACAACGGCGCGCCCCGCGCATCCCTGGTAACCGGCGGAGCCCGGGGGATCGGAAGGGGCATCGCCGAACGCCTGGCGCGGCGGGGCGACACGGTGTTCATCGCCGACATCAGGCGCGCGGACGAGACGGCGGCCGAACTTCGGGACGAGGGTCTCGACGTTCGTTCCCTGCAGCTGGACGTGTGCGATGTCCACGCCATCGGGGAAGCGGTCGCCCGCGTCGATGAGCTGGCGCCCCTGGCAACGATGGTCAACAACGCCGGTACCGGATGGATAAAGCCGCTGGTCGAGGTCACCCCCGAAGAGTTCGACGGCCTGATGGCCCTCAACCTCCGGGCCGTCTTCTTCGGCATCCAGGCAGCGGCCCGGGCTATGATCCCCCGCCGTACCGGATCGATAGTCAACCTGGCCTCGACCTCAGCGTTCTCGGCCTCCACCATGCCGATGGTCCCGTACGACACCTCGAAGGGGGCGGTTCGTACCCTCACCATCGCCGCCGCCCGGGAACTGGCCGAGCACAACGTTCGGGTCAACGCGGTGGCGCCGGGCACGGTCGACACCGACCTGGTCCGGGCCGTGCTGGGCGAGGAGGCCTCGCAAGCCCAGACCTCCACCCACATCCCGCTGGGCCGTCTCGGCCAGCCCGCCGACGTGGCGGCGGCGGTGGACTACCTGACCTCTCCCGACGCCTCCTACGTGACCGGCCACGTCCTGGTGGTCGACGGAGGCTGGCTGACATGAGGATCGGGGTCACCCTGCCGGGTTACGGCGCCGACCAGCCGGTGACGATCACCGACGCGGCCCGGATGGCGGAGCGCATGGGCTTCGACTCGATCTGGAACACCGACCATGTCGTCATGGTGGCGGGCGCCGCCTCGCCCTACCCGTTCGACGCTCAGGGGGTGATGCGCTGGGACCTCGACCACCCCATGTTCGACGCCCTGATCGCGCTGGCCGCCGCGGCCTCGGTCACCACCCACGTGGAGGTGGGCACCTGCGTGCTGATCGCACCGATGCGGAACCCCATCGTCCTGGCCAAGCAGGTTGCGACCCTGGATGTGATCTCCGGAGGGCGGTTCGTGCTGGGAGTCGGTGTGGGATGGTTGGCGGAGGAATTCGCCGCCCTGGACGCACCCTTCGAAGGCCGCGGAACCCGCATGGATGATTGGATCGACATACTGCGGGACTGCTGGACGGGCACCCCTGCGGCCCGCAGCTACGAGCACTACGACGTCCCCGAGGGGATTCGCTGCTACCCGACCCCGCTCGGGGAATTGCCCATCCTGGTGGGCGGTGACTCGCCACCGGCATTGCGGCGCACCGCCCGGCGAGGTGACGGCTGGCTGGGCTTCTCCTACACGGACGAGCTCGACCCGGCCCGGATCGGAGACAGCATCGAGACCATCCGGACCGAGGCCGCTTCGGCGGGGCGTGAGCCGCCCACCCGTCTGGCCGTCCAGACACCCGGGCCGGTGGCGCCGCTGGCCGGGCAACTCGCCGAGTTGGCCGGGCGAGGGGTCACCGAGGTAGTAACTTCGGCGGACTGGACGGCGCCCGACCGGGTGCAGGACGGTCTGAGCCTGCTCCGGCAATCCGTCTAGAGGTTGGCCCGCAAGCCTGCCACCAGACTCCCGAGGAGGAATGCCCGTGTCCGAACAAGCCGTGACCAGCCAAGACGCTCCCGAACCGCGCGGTCCCTACCCTCATATCCGCGTCCATGAAGGCTCCGCCTGGATAACCGGCCAGATCGGACGAGATCCCGTTACCGGCGACTTCGTGGAGGGCGGCTTCGAGGCCGAGTTCCACCAGGCGATCACCAATCTGGAGAACATCCTGGCCGAGGTGGGAGCGACGCTGGCCAACGTGGTCCATACCAACGTCCAGTTCGTCAACGAAGATGACCTCGACGCCATGAACCGGATCTACGGGGAGCGCTTCCCGGTTCCCTATCCGGCTCGCACCAGCTACGGCGTGGCCTTCCTCTGGAAGGGCGCCCAGGTCCAGATCGACGCCGAGGTCCGTCTGGCGTCCTGAGCTAGGGCAAGAACGCGAAAAACCGCGCGAGCGGGCCAGACCCGTCGGGCCGGGTCTCCCTATCCGTCTTGCTAGGATGAGGCCACGCGGCGCATGATAGAGATGGGGGAGGACCGGTAAGGGTCGGCCGTCGTGTCGGACCCGGTTGGGAGAGACGGTGATTGATTGGGCAGAGTTCAGTGCCGTTTTCGGAACGGTGGGTCCCACGGTCGTCGCCTTGGCAGTTGTGATCCTCAACCGGCGGGATCGGCTCGCCGACAAGGTCCAAGAACTGTCCGAGCGGGTGGCACGTATCGAAGGCATCCTGGTCAACCAGGACACCTGACCCCACGGCTCTCGCTGGACTGACCGGTTGGCTCAGTCGTAGCCGGGTAGCTGCACGGTCGGGGTCTGGGCGACCACCCCGGTCACCCCGGGAACCCGCTGCTTGAAAAGGGCCTCGATGCCGGCGGTCATCGTGACCACCGAGAGCGGGCAGGTGCCGCAGGCGCCCACGAGCTCGACCGCCACCACTCCCTCGCTGTCCACATCCATCAGGATGAGGTCACCCCCGTCGGCGTGCAGGGCGGGGCGCAGGAACTCGACCGCCTCCCGCAGGGCATCCATATCGACCGGGGATCCCTGCCCGGGATTCACGGGCTCGGTGATCACCCATTCTGGGGCCATCTAGAAAACCTCGATCCAGGTGCCGGCGCCGGCCTCCAAAGCCAGGTCATACACCAGCGAGGCCACCGCCGCGTCGAGCGCGGGCATGCCCATGTGGGTCATGATGGTGCGCTCCCGGTCATCCTCGCGGCCCGGCTTGTGCCCAGGCATGATCTCGGTGGCTATGTCACCGTATATGTCGGCTCTGGAAAGAGCGCCGGGCCGGAGACCCCCGAGCCGGCCCACCTCCTCGCCCTCCACCCAGGCCAGGTCGCGCCCGTACCAGCCGACCGCCCACTTGTCGAAGGAGGTGGCACAGCCGGGATCGACATCACGGAACCCGGTCGCCGCGCAAACATGCGCCCCGGGGGGGACCCATTCCTCCATGAGCACCGGACGCGGAGCGGTGGTGACCGCGCAGATGATGTCTGCGTCAGCCACCGCTGTCTCGACATCCGGCGCCACCGCCACGGGTACACCGGTCCTGGCTGTGATCTCGTCCGCGAAACGGTTGGCCTGTTCTTCGTAGATGTCGAAGGCCACCATCTCCTCCAAAGGGAACACCTCGTTGAGCGTGAGAGCATGGGTTCGGCCCTCGTGCCCGCAGCCGATGATCGCCAACCGGGCAGACTCCGGCCTGGCCAGGTACATGGCCCCCACCGTGGAATGGCCACCGGTGCGGGCGTTGGTCACCGAGGTTCCGTCCACCAGGGCCAATGGCATGCCCGTCTCGGTGTCGGTCACCAGGTCCAGCGCCGAGATGGCCGGCAGGTCGCGCTTGGGATTCATCCGGAAGCTGGACAGCCATTTCACCGCCGCCCGGTCCAGCGGCCGGATCAGCGCCGGGAAGGCTTGTACTACGCCGTGGCCGTACGGGGGCTCGGGCCCGAGCCTGTCGTGGATGTAGAGGTTGACCGGATTGGTCTGCTCAACCTGGCCCTCTCCGACCCACCGGAAGGTATCCAGGCAACGCTCGAGACACCGGGCCGGGGACAGCAGGCGATCGACCTCCCTCCCCGACACCACCAGGATCTCACCGGGACCGCGCCGGTCAGACGTCATAGATCGGCCTCCAGATCCTGCAACGCGGCAGCGGCGGCCTTCAGTTCCACCATGGCAGCATCCGGGAGCGGCCCGTAGGGCTTCCGGGGAACACCGGTCCGGGCGCCACCCAGGCCGGCGATGGCGTTGAGGTACCCATGCTCGTAGCTGAGCATCGAGGGCATGTCGGGCCGCCGGATCGCCGCCGAGAAGTGCTGGAGGGCGGCGAAGACGCTCCTGACCCACGGATCGTCGTGGTTGCCGCGGCGGCACTCGTCCACGAAGCGGGCGCCGGCCCTGAGCGCCGCCCAGCTGAAGATGCCGGTGGCTCCGGCGGCGCCGAGGGTCGAGGCGTGGAAGAAGGCCGGGTCGTTGCCGGCGAACACGTTTATGCGGTCGGCGATGGTGATCAGGATCTCGTCGAAGTGGGGCAGGAAGGTGTTGGACTCCTTGATGGCCTTGATGTTCGGGATGTCGAGGAGCGTCTCCCACATCTGCGCGGTCAGGTTCATGCCGGTGAGCGGCGAGTAGTTGTAGAGCATGAGCGCCATCTCGCCGTCCAGCGATCCGGCCACCTCCGTGAAGAAGCGGAGCGCCCACTCCGCGGTGACCGGGAGGGCGTAGGGCGCAGCCAGCATGGAACCGTCCGCGCCGGCCTGCTCGGCCACCCGGGCCCGGCGGATCGCCTCCCGCTGGTAGGAGGCGGTGCTGCCGACCACCACTGCGATGCCGGCGGCATGGCCCGTTGCCACAGCCATCTCGCAGACTGCGTCGAACTCCTTCTCCGTAACGCTGGTCATCTGCCCCATCGAGCCGAAGACGATGCATCCCGGCGCGCCGGAGGCGGCGACCAACTCGATGCTCCTGCGAACGCCTTCGAAGTCGATCTCCTGATCCTCGTGGAGGCTCAGAGGTATCAGCGGGAACAGTCCCTCCAGGGGCTTGCGGACGAACTCAGGCACGGTTTTTACTCCTGCAAGGGTGCTGGAAGAGACGGGGATGGGTTGGACCTCGAAGCTGCGAACCGGGGTCTTGTTGCTGACTATCGGGCCAACTGGACATTTTCAGTACCCTCCTACAACCAACCGCCGGTACAGATCCTGGAGTATCCGGCACCGGTCGGCCAGGTCGTCGAACTCCACCGCCTCGCATCGGTAGCCCAGATTCTCCATGGCTCCAAGCGCCTCGCGAGTGTAAACCACAGTCCCGTCACTCTCGACGCGCTCTATGGCGTCGAATCGGGCCGCCTCGTTGTTGATCGTCACCGCCTCGTCTTGGGTGAGCGGAGCCGGCAGGTCGAGATCCACCTGGCCGGCTGAGACGACGGCCGGGTATCCACCCGGCAGGCCCATCGGACCCGAGACGTGGGTCCGGACCGGTTCCGATCCGACCAGTGCCAGGGCGTTCTTCACCGCCGAGGCGCCGAAGAGCGAGAACCAGCCGGTCCGCCCCCAATCGATCCTCGACGGCCAGGACGACAGGATGGAGGCCAGGTCGTACCGGGCGGTCACATCCCTTCCCTCGACCTCGATCCGGAAGTGATGGGGGACCCGCGCCGCGCCGTAGGCCATGAGGGCGTGCGACCCCACCAGCGACACGTCGATAGCCGCGGCGGGCAGGCCGGTGGCCTCCATGGCGTATCGGAGCACGGTGGCGGCGCTGACCTCCACGTTGCCGGCACCGGCGATCGGGCCGTGCCCGAAGTGATTCCAGAGCGCCTGGTTGACCACATCGGGGAAGCACGTGTTCACGATGCTCGTCTCGATCCCGGCCCGATCCACCGCCCGGACCAGAAGGCTGGCGGGCAACAGGTGCCAGGGGAGCCACAGGCTGAACGTGGCCGCCCGGATGGTCGCCCGGAGCCCATCGTCGATGTCCGCTTTCATAAACACCCGGGGCGACTGGACAGTGGCCGAGTGAATGATGACGTCCGGCCTGACATTCGCCAGCAGCCGAGCCATTCCCTCCTCGTCGGCCAGATCCGCCGGGTAGTGGTCGAAACGCTTGTAGTGGCCTTGGAAAACCGAGCCCAGCATGGCCAGATCGACCCTGGAGGCGGCGGCCCACGGGCTTCGCTTGATGGTGACGATCCGGTCGACCCCCGGGCTGCGGGCCAGGAACTCGAGCGCCCAGCCGCCCAGCTCTCCCACCCCGGCCAGCAGTACCGTGTTCATACTCAGGGATGCCGTCCCGTGGAATGCATCGTGTCCCGGTGGAAGTTCTTCATCCCCATCACCTTGAGCGTGAGCTCGGAGATCCTCCAACCCTCCTCGGTGTGCCGGAACCGGCAGTGGTACTGCCCCCACATCTCCCCATCGCCTCCCCTGTCGTGGTACGTGTGCCAGGCATAGATGTAGAAGGTGCCGGTCGCCTCGTCATCGCCGTCGGCCCAGACCCGCGGGTTGGTGATGTGATGGGCCGAGGAAGAGAACAGGTTGCTCAGCCCCGGCTGGATGGCCGCCACGATGGCATCGCGTCCTACGATGTTCTCGAACTCCGGCCCGTAGTCGATTACCGAATCGGAGGTGAACAACGCGGCCAACTTCTCTGGCTCGTTCTGGTCGAAGTGCCACGCATAGGCGTACAGCAGGTCGACGATGGCGCCCCGATCAGCCGGGTCGACGGCCAGGGTCATACTGTTATCCTCTCGCTCGGTCCGGTTGGACTGCACCCCCATCCCCAGTACGGGGTTGCATCGCGACAAGGTTAGGAGAGATCGTTGACGGACAAGCCAGCACTCCGGGAGGACCTCTGGTCGAGGACGTATCAGGTGGGCGTGGTGGTCCGGGACATCGAGAAGGCCGCCGCCTTCTACGAGCGGCTCGGAGTCGGGCCCTTCGTGGAAGGTCCGTCCGCGCACGCTCTGGAGCGCAAGATCTACGGCAAGGACTGCCCCGATGTAGAGGTCAAGGGCCTGATTACCCAGATGGGCAACGTCGAGTTCGAACTGCTGCAACCCGTGTCGGGTGATGGCATCCAGATGGAGTTCCTGAAGACCCACGGCGAGGGAGTGGTCCACCTGTGTGCCCATACCGACGACCTGGATCGTGATGTGGAAGCCCTGACCGCCCTGGGCTACGAGGTCATCTCCTCGGCCATCCTGGAAGACGGCGGCAAGTTCGCCTACTTCGACACCCGTGAGGTGGGAGGCCTGATCCTGGAGCTCTTCCAGACCGGTGCCGACTGGCAGTAGACCAGCCAGCGGCGCAGCCCGCGGCCGGGCGGTCCGGTCCCGGCGGTAGGCTGTGGTCAACGGAACCCCGGAATAACCGTCTGGAGTGGAGGTAAACACGGATATGAGCGAGTACGCACGGGTCGACATCGCCCAGCCCGAACTGAAGGAACTGGCCGACGCCATCGATGACGCACCGGGCGACCGGCTCGCCAAGACCAAGCTCAAGTCCGACCTCGAGGGCGAGTTGCGCTACATGGAGCGCTACCGCGAGGTCTCGGCCGACGACCCCATCCAGCAGGGATGGGATGCCAACGAGGCCGAGTTCCACGCCAAGACCAAGATCTTCTCGGTACTCGCCGACGCTATGGAGGTCGAACTCGGCCACGAGGAGGGCCGGGCGGCCGTGGCCCGGGCCCGCAAGCGCCAGGGCGACCAGATGGGCGCCGAGATGGCCGCCAAGACCCGCGGGAAGGGCGAGCGGCTCAACCTGAACAACTTCTTCAAGGAGTTCTGGGGCTACTTCCAGTGGTCGCCGAAGCTGGACACCGAGCGCTACTACGACGACGAGGGCAACATGACCAAATACGTGTTGCGCCTCAACTGCCCCATCGGGGACTACCTGCGTGACAACGCTCCGGACGTGGAGTTCTCCTCGAACTTCTGCGACCTCGACGAGCACATCGCCCTCGCCTACAACCCCAACATCCGGTACTCGAGGAAGCGCTGGGTGCCGGGCGGTTACCAGTTCAGCGAGCTGATCTGGGAGCTCGACACCGCCGGCGTCATCGACTGAACACCCCCGACCGCTTCGTTAAGGGATCGACCGATGCGCGCTCTCGGGATGTACGAGGGTGGACGGCTCGAGTTGGAGGAGACTTCGATCCCGCAGCCACCGCCGGGCTGGGGACTGGTACGTAGCATCGCCTCCGCCGCCGGGCTGTTCCAGGCGCAGATGCTGTCCGGCATGCTTCCGACGGACGGGTATCCGAGGATTCTGGGCCACGAGATAGTCGGCGAGGTCGCACAGGTCACATCAGACGCTGCTCCCCCGGAGGAGTCCATGGTGGTGGTGGACGCCGTGGTGGGCTGCGGGGTATGCGAGTGGTGCATCACCGGCGACGACATGATCTGCCCGTGGATGCGTCACCTGGGGATCAACATCGACGGAGGCTACGCGGATTACGTAGCGGTTCCGGAGTCCCACATGTTCCCCATCAAGCCCGGGACACCCGTGGAGGAGGCCGTGATGCTGGGATCGGCCCTACCAGCTGCGGTACATGCCGCGCGGCGGGCCGGTGTCCGGGGCGGCCACCGGGTGGTGGTAACCGGAGTGGGCAGTATCGGCCTCACCATCTGCCAGGTAGCGCGGGCGATGGGGGCCACGACGGTGGTGGCGGTCGACATAGCTGACGACCGCCTCGACGCGGCGGCGCCATGGGCCGACGGGGTGGTGAACGTATCCGGTGTCGAGCACGAGGAGGCGGCACACCGAGTCAGCCGGGCCCTCGGCTCCCCGGCCGGGGCCGACATCGTGTTCGAGGCGGCCGGCCACATTGACAGCGTGGACCTGGGGCTGCGAGCGGTGCGCCGGGGCGGGACCGTCCTGCTGATGGGCATCTGCGAAGGCAGGACGTCGATCACGTTCGACAGCTTCCTCCGCGACTTCCTGTCGAGGGAGGTGTCGCTGGTCACCACCTTCGGATTCACCCGGCAGGACTTCGTGATCGGAAACCGCTTGCATGCCACCGGCAACCTCGACCTCAGCGCCCTTACGGGCGAGACCATCACCCTGGAGCAGGTACCGGCCGCGCTGGCGGAGATCGCCGCCTCGGGAACCCTCGGAAAGCGCCTGGTAGTGGACGTAGCGATCCGGTAGCCGGCCGGCGGCCTAGTGGTTAGGGCAACCGGCGCCTACAAGGCCAGCCAGCCCCCGTCGACCGGGACGAAGGCACCTGTCATGAAGCTGGACGCGCCGGACGTCAGGAAGGCAACCACTTCGGCAATCTCATCCGGATGGGCCGGGCGGTCCAATGGCGTGCGAGACATGAGCCTGGCGCGCCGCTCCGGGTTGGCGAGGCTATCGGCACTCATCGGCGTGTCGGTAACGCCCGGACCCACCGTATTGACCCTGATCCCGCGGCGGGCGAAGTCCACCGCCAGCGCCTGGCCGAGAAGCAGCACTCCACCCTTGGACGAGGCGTAGGCGGCGGTGCCGGGAAGGACCACCTTGGAGTTGATCGAACCGATCAGGACTATCGCCCCGCCGTGTCCCTGCGCGGTCATGGCGCGTGCCGACTCACGGGCGGTCAGGAAGCTGCCGGTTAGGTTGACATCCACCACCCTGCGGAAGGTGTCGATGTCGAAGTCGAGGGAGTCCCCGGCCATCTCGATCCCGGCGCAGGCCACAGCCGTGTCCAGGTCCCCGAAACGGTCGAGTGTGGTGGCCACCATATTCTCGCACTGGGCCTCGTCGGTGACGTCCGCTGCCAGAGCGATCGATCCCTCGATTCCACCAGCCACTACCGCAGCGCGGTCTCCGTCCACGTCCACACACGCCACCCGATCACCCCGGCGCGCCAGGCATCGGGCGACTGCGGCGCCTATCCCCGACCCGGCGCCGGTAACCAGTGCCACCGCCATACCCGCTCCTCCACGAAATGCACGGTGGGCATCCTACAGGCCGACCCGATGCCCCTCGGCCGCGCGGCGGCGAGGCTGCCGTTCTATAGTGACCCCTATGGAGCACCCCGTCCTCTACACCCTCAATACCGACGCACGAACCCCGACCTGACAGGAGTGCTGCCGGGTGCGGGACTACCTGGAGGCCAACTCCGTCGAGTTCGACGACCGCAACATCCGCCAGAGCGAGGAGGCTCGCCGGGAGTTGCTCGCTCTGACCGGAGACCTCGTCGTGCCCTACCTGATCTTCGAGGACCGGACGGTCACGGGCTTCGACCCCGAAGGACTGGACGCCGTTACCAAGGCGTATCGCGCCGCCACCGCCGGCGTGTCCTGAGTAGCTCCGGGATCCAGGGCGCATGTCACATCCTCCCGGTAACTCGCTGCAAGCCGACCAGAGGGCCCGTGTCTCCGAACCCGGTGAGAGCCCGGAACAGGGGATCCTCCATCTCATCGAGCGGGTCCGGCAAGAACTGGACTACAACGACGCCAAGGGCCGGAGCGCCTACCGGCTCGGCATGCATGACGGACTCAGGTTCGCCGAGGACGCGCTCGTGAACCTGCTGAACCGCCACGGGCACCAAGCTGAGGTGCGCGGGACCCCGATGGACACGTAGCGGAGATGAGCCAGACCGGGGACGCCCAGCCGGTCGTCCGGCTACGCAACATCCACAAGTCGTTCGATACCAACCATGTCCTGCGGGGCATCGACCTGACGGTGGGGCAGGGCCAGCACGTGGTCATCTTCGGGCCCTCCGGATCCGGCAAGTCAACCCTGCTCAGAACCACCAACCTCCTCGAGACCCCGGACTCCGGTTCGGTCTGGTTCGACGGCAAGGAATACGGCCCCGGCATCGAAGGAGAGGGCCTACCCCGTGGCAAGGCACGGCTCCTCCGCCAGCAGATCGGCATGGTGTTCCAGCAGTTCAACCTGTTCCCCCACGTCACCGCCCTCGACAACGTGGCTCTGGCCCTCCGGCGGGTGCGGGGGATGAAGCGTGACAAGGCCGAGCACAAGGCCGCCACCTACCTCGACCGGGTGGGCCTGCTCGACAAGCTGGGCGCTTTCCCGTCGCAGCTGTCGGGCGGCCAGCAACAGCGGGTGGCGATCGCCCGCTCCCTGGTCATGGAACCCAAGGTGATGCTGTTCGACGAACCCACCTCGGCGCTCGATCCGGAATTGGTCGGCGAGGTACTGACCGTCATGCGTGACTTGGCTGAGTCGGGTATGACGATGGTGGTGGTCACCCACGAGATGGGGTTCGCCAGGGAAGCCGGCGACCTGAACATATTCATGGACGAGGGCCTGGTGGTGGAGACCGGGGGGCGGGAGTTGTACGACCACGCCCGGGAGCCCCGCACCCGGGCGTTCCTGCAGGCAATCCTATGAATTCCTTCCTGGTGATCCCGGTGCTCGCCCAGGCCCGTTTCAGGCCTGAGTTCATCTGGGAGAACCGGGACGTCTTCCTCGGCGGAGTAAGGCTGACCGTGTTCATCGCCATCGTGGCCTTCGCGCTGGCGACGGTATTCGGCCTGGGGGTTGCTCTCCTGCGCATGTCGAAGAATCGGATTGTCGCCCCGATCATGGCCGCCTACATCAACATCTTCCGGGCTATCCCTCTGCTGGTGTTCGTCGTCTTCGTGTACTACGGGATAGCGATCCAGTTTGATATCAGGATCTCCGCCATCCAGGCCGGGATACTCGTTCTCACCCTTCAGTACTCCGCCTGGCTCGGCGAGATCTTCCGCGGCGGCATCCAGGCGGTCTCCGACGGGCAGACCCAGGCGGCCCTGTCGGTGGGTATGAGTCGTCCCCAGACCTTCTTCCGGGTGGTGCTGCCGCAGGCCATCCGCATCGTCATCCCTCCCACGGGCAACATGTTCATCGGCATGATCAAGGACTCGTCCCTGGTCTTCATAATCGGTGTACCCGAGCTTTTCCGGGTGAGCAGCGTGATGGCCAACAGGACATTCCGCTACTTCGAGGTGTATCTCGGCGCGGTCATCTTCTACCTCATCCTCACCACCGCGGCGTATTTCGGCGTGAAGTACCTCGAGAAGCGGTTTGCCCTGGTCGACGTCCTCACCACCAGAGTGAGGTCGCCCTTCGCCCGACGCAGGGGGATACGTCTGAGGATGATCCAGGAGGCTGTCGCATCCGAACGTGAATCCAAATCGTCCGGGACGGCTACGGCAATGTAGGATGGCTCGTTCGACGTCACAGCTCGGACATCACAACTCACAGATGATGGATGATCTTGGCCTGTCTCACGGTTGGCCGGTCACTCGCATGGAAGCACGTCGAAATCCCTGGAAGGAGACACAGTATGAAGAGCCGCATGAAGTGGCTAGTCCCGGTACTCGCGCTAGTAATGCTCGCGGGCGCCTGCGCGAGCGAGGACGAGGGCGGCGATGGCGGACCGACGGCTGCGGCGCAGGCCGCGGTGGAAGGCAACCTCCTCGACCAGATCAAGGACCGTGGGACCCTCCACGTCGGTATGGTCCTCCAGTTCCCGCCGCAGATGTACATCGATGACGCAGGGAACCCCGCCGGATACGACGTGGACCTGATGAACATGCTCGCCGAGGATCTCGGCGTGACGCTCGAGATTTCCAACCTCGAGTTCGACGCGATGATCCCGGGCCTGATCGCCAACCAGTTCGACATGGTGTCGGTAGGTCTCGTCGGTCGTCCGGCTCGTCTCGAGCAGCTCTGGTTCACATGTCCATACGTTCCCTACCGCCAGGTGGTCGTGGTGAACAACGACTCGGGAATCAACGACATCAGCGAATTGAACAGCAGTGGCGTGACCATGACCGCCCTGATCGGCTCCACCGCGGCCAGCCTCACCGAGACCCGGTTCCCGAACGCGGAACTCGTGGAGCTCGATCAGGCGCCCGCGTTGCTCGAAGTTGCCTCGGGCAGGGCCGACGCGATCGTCATCGAGGAGTACCTCGCCCTCCCGTTCGTCGCGGAGAACCCGAGCACCAGCGTGCTGAATCCCAACGCGCCGTTCGTCGCGGAGGAGTACGGAGCATGGGCTCTTCCCCGCGGTGAGGTCGTGTGGCTCGAATACCTGAACGGCTGGCTGGCCTACTACATCTCGAGAGGCACGCTCGACGAGGTCTACGAGCGGCACATCGGTCCGACCGAAGGTCTCCCCGCCTGTAACTAGACGGACTCGGGGTCCGGTCGCGGCATGCGACCTGACCCATCGACTGAGAGATCCGGCGCCCGCCGATGTGGGCGCCGGATTCTCGCGCCATACCGGAGGCGGCGACCATGCCTGATCATCCCGACAACCTCGAACCGCTCAGCGATCTGATCGAGTACTTCGACCACGTTGCCATCGGGGTCCGTGACGCGGCCGCGGCGGCCGAGTCGCTGGAGTTGCTCGGCGGTACCTTCCTCACGGGGGCAGACAACCAGCGGCGGGGATTCCGGTGGATCCAATACCGGCTGCCGGGCGGTACGAAGATCGAGGTATTGGCGCCTGTGACCGATGATTGCTTCCTATGGCGCTTCCTGCGATCGCGAGGGGAGGGGATGCACCATCTCACCTTCAAGGTGTCGTCGGTGGCCGAGGCAGCCCGGAGAGCGGAGGAAGCCGGGATGGACGTGGTCGGCTTGCACACCAATCCGGGCGGCTGGAGCGAGTGCTTCATCCATCCATCGAGCGCCCACGGCACCCTCATCCAGTTGGCCGACTGGCCCGAGGGCCATTACCCGCAGGCTTCCCTGGAACAAGTGCTGGCCGGAGAGGTCTTCGATTACGACTGACCGCCCGGCGTCGGGACCGGCGGACTATGTGCGCTTGATGATGCCGCAGGCGACGCGGTCGCCCGCGCCGGGGTCGGGGCCGTAGCTGTCGGGTCTGGCGTGGATGATGATGGCGGAGCCGTCCGCATCGAAGATCGACGTGTCAGCATCGGCCGCCAGCGTGATCTTGTTCGTGAAGACGTCGGCCCGCGCAACTCCGTCCGCACCCGCGTAGAGGTTCGGCAGGTCTCCGGCGTGGGACCCGTCCTCGTGCTGGAAGCCATGACCTTCCCCGCCGGGAGCAAAGTGCCCGCCCGCCGCTGAGAAATCGGGCGTGCAAGCCCCCACCTCATGGATGTGGAATCCGTGCGCTCCGGGGGAAAGCCCCGCCACGTCAGCCGAGATCAGGACACCGTTTGGTCCTTCCGTGAGGACGACGGTGCCTAGTGCGCCACCGTCGGTGCCCGACATCGAAGCAACAGCCTCCTGTCCCACCGCGGAGGACGTCTCTCCCTGGCATGCCGCCATCCCCACCAGAACGAGCAGTCCTAGACCGCCAACGATGACCTGGCGCATCTTCACCGCATTCCCCCTTCCCCGACTCGCCGGTTAGCTGTCACTTGGCCCGAGCGATTGACTCACCAGGGAGGAGGATACATCGGGACCAGCGCTAACCGGTGTATGCGGAGGGATCGGCCTCGTAGGCGCGGCGGCAGCCGGCGGCGCAGAAGTAGACCTCTTCTCCGGCGTGGTGGCTGACGAAGCCGGCCGTCGCCACGTCCACCAGCATCCCGCACACCGGATCGACCGCCTGGGCCGGTATCACCACCCAGACCCCTTGCGCGCCGGCCCCGGCTGCCTTGAAGGCGACCAGCTCGGCCATGATCGACACGGCCATCTCCTCGTGGGTGGTCGACCCCAGATCGACGCCGGCCGGAGCATGCACTCTGGCCAGGGCACCTTCTCCCGCTCCCCGCTCCCTGAGCCAGGCGAGTACCGACGAGGCCCTCTTCTGGGAGGCCACCAGGCCCACGTAGGAGGCAGGCGTAGCGAGAGCGGCTTCCAGGGCGGGCTCGTCGAAGTGGCCCTGGGTAGCGACGACTACGTAGGACCGCTCGCCGGCCCGGCCGACATCCCCCACCTCGGTGACGACCTCCGCCCGCCACCCGACCACTTCGGCTATCCGCCGCAGGGTCCCGGTCATCGGGGACGATCCGACAACGATCAGGTGAGGAGAGGGGAGGACCGGTTCCACGAACACCTCCATCGCTCCTTCGCTGTCACAGGCCATAGCCACGTCCGTCACGCCGGGCCTACGGTCGCCCTCGCCCAGCATCAGCACCCGCGCCTCGCCATCCCCCAGCGCCTCCAGGGCGTGGCGAACCACTGTCGGGGAGGCGCAGGCGCCTCCCAGCCAACCCTCCACCCGGCCGTCCGGGTGGATTATCGCCTTGGAACCGCCCTTGCCCGACGACGGCCCGCGCGACCACGTGACGGTGGCCAGCGCGAACGCCCGTCCCTCCTCGTGCAGCCGGGCTGCCTGCCGGAGGATGCTCATCGCATCCTTAGGACGGTGCTAAAGAAGACGGGACCGGGTTGACCCTCCTAGGGACTGACCTCCACTCCGTTGAGCGCGCCCCACACCCGGTGCGGCAGCACCGGCATATCGATGTTGCTCACACCCCTGGACCAGAGCGCGTCGATGACCGCGTTGGTGAATGCGGCAGGAGAACCGACCGTGGCCGATTCGCCCACACCCTTCGCCCCGATCGGGTGGTGTGGGGAGGGGGTCACCGTCTCGCCCAACTGGTAGCGGGGCGTCTCCCAGGCGGTGGGCACGAGATAGTCCATGAAGTTCGATCCGATGCAGTTGCCGTCGTCGTCGAACGTGATCCACTGCATGTTCGCCTTGGCGAAGCCCTCGGTGAGACCCCCCGCGATCTGCCCGTCCACGATCATCGGATTGATCCGCACGCCGCAGTCGTCGACCGCCACCATCTCGAGCACCTTCCAGGTGCCGTCACCGGTGTCGACCTCCACCACCACGATGTAGGTCCCGAACGGGTAGGTCATGTTGGGCGGGTCGTAATAGGTGACGCCCTCGAGGCCCGCCTCCATACCGACCGGATGGTTGGTGTAGGCGGCGAAGGCGACCTCCTGGATGGTGACGCTCTGGTCGGTTCCCTTCACGGTGAACTTCCCGGGCTCCCAGTCCAGGTCCTCCTCGGCGGCCTCCAGAAGGTGGGCGGCCAGCTTCTGCGCCTTGGCCCGGATCTTCCTGGACACCACCGCGGTGGCCGCCCCACCCACCGGGGTGGAACGGGAGGCGTAGGTGCCGAGGCCGTAGGGGGTGTTGTCGGTGTCGCCGTACATCACCTTGATGTCCGAGTAGGGGATGCCGAGTTCCTCCGCCACGATCTGGGCGAAGGTGGTCTCGTGACCCTGTCCCTGCGTCTGGACACCTAGCTTCAGGATGGCCTTGCCGGTTGGATGGATGCGCAACTCCGCGGAGTCGAACATCTTCAGACCCAAGATGTCGTACTGGCGTGATGGACCGGCGCCCACCACCTCGGTGAAGGAGGCCACGCCGATGCCGATCAGCTTGGTGGCGTCCGGGTCGGCATTCTGTTCAGCCTGCCGAGCCCGCCATCCGTCGTAGCCGATCATCTCCTTGGCCTTGTCCATGGCCCCGTGGTAGTTGCCGGAGTCGTAGACGAAGCCGGTCGGCGACAGGTAGGGGAACTGGTCCTCCTTGATGAAGTTGAGCGAGCGGAAGTCGGCCGGGTCCATTCCCACCTCGTGGGCGGCGTTGTCCACCAGCCGCTCGATCAGGTAGGAGGCCTCGGTCACCCGGAAGGAGCACCGGTAGGCCACGCCACCGGGCGCCTTGTTGGTGTAGGCGCCCTTGGCGGTCACATGCGCAGCCGGGAAGTCGTAACTCCCGGTGCAGATGTGGAACAGGCCGGCCCGGAACTGGGTGGGCTGGGCGTCCGAGAAGAAGGCGCCCTGGTCGGACAGGATGCCGGCCCGCATGGCCGTTATCCGGTTGTTCCCGTCCAGGGCCAGCTCGGCATGCATGTGGAAGTCGCGAGCGAACCCGGTCGAGATCAGGTTCTCGGTGCGACTCTCGATCCACTTGACCGGCTTCCCGATCAAAAGCGATGCGGCCGTGGCCACCACGTAGCCCGGATACACCGGCACCTTGTTGCCGAAACCGCCCCCGATGTCCTGGGTGACAATCCGGATCTTCTCCTCCGGAAGCCCGGCCACCAGAGCGAAGACCGTCCTGATGGCATGGGGCGCCTGGCTGGTCATGTAGATGGTGGCCTGGCCGGTGATGGAGTTGACATCCGCCACCACCCCGCACGTCTCCAGCGGCGCCGGATGCGAGCGCGGGTAGTGGGTGTCCAGGCTGACCACCTTGGCCGCAGCCGCGAAGGCGGCGTCGGTCGAGTCCTGGTCGCCGGCCTCCCAGGTGTAGGCGACGTTGTCGGTCTGGCCCTCCTTCTCGTCCCGGATGAGCGTGCTGGTGGCGAGGGATTGCTGGGGACTGGTTATGGCCTCCAGCTCCTCGTAATCCACATCGATGTGGGACAGCGCGTCATGAGCGATGTAGGGATCGGTGGCGATCACCACCGCCACCTCCTGTCCCTGGAACCGGACCTTGTCGGTGGCCAGCACCGCCTGGGTGTCGCCCGAGAGGGTCGGCATCCAGGCCAGGCCGTGGGCGTCCAGGAGTTCGCCGGTGACCACGGCCAGCACCCCCTCGATCTCCATCGCCGCAGACGAGTCGATCGAGTTGATCCTGGCATGGGCAACGGGAGAACGGAGGATGGCCATATGGAGCATCCCCGGAAGGTTCAGATCATCGAGATAGTTGCCGGCCCCCCGGATGAACCGGTCGTCCTCCTTGCGGCGGACGGAGTGCCCGATACCGCCGACCTCGGGGCTGGTGCGTGGTTCGTGAACCGTGGTCATGTCAGCTCCCCTCTCCGCCTGCGGCCTGGATGGCAGTCACGATGTTCATGTAGCCGGTGCAGCGGCAGATGTTGCCGGATATGGCCCAGCGGACCTCCTCGTCGGTCGGATTCGGATTCTCTTCCAGCAAAGCGCTGCCCACCAGCATCATTCCCGGTGTGCAGAAGCCGCACTGCAGGCCGTGGTGCTCCTTGAAAGCGGCCTGGACCGGATGGAGCTCGCCACCCTCGGCCAGGCCCTCTACGGTCTTCACCTCGCCGCCGTCGGCCTGGACCGCCAGCACCGTGCAAGACTTGACCGGCCGGCCGTCCAGGAGGACGGTGCAAGCACCGCAGGAGGAGGTGTCGCAGCCGATGTGGGTCCCGGTAAGGCCCGCGTCCGAGCGGATGAAGTCGACCAGCAGGCGCCGGGGTTCTACATCCCGGGTCTCGCTGGCGCCGTTTACGTTGACGGTGATCTGCATCAGCCCTCCCCTCCTGCCTGGGCCAGCGCCTGGGCGAACCCGCGCCTGGTGTACTCGGCTACCACGGCCCGCTTGTACTCGGCCGGACCCCGAACGTTGTCATCGGGATCGCAGGCGCGGGCCGCGATGGCCGCCGCCTCGGCGAACATTTCCGGTCCGGGGGTCTGCCCGGCCATCATCTCCTCCGCCTCCGTGACCTTCAGGTTGTGGCCGTAAACGGCGGTCAGGCCCAGGCCCGCCTCCGCCACGTTCCCCGAACCGTCGAGCACGAGATGGGTGGCCACCCCCACAGTGGCGTAGTCGCCGACCTTGCGCTCCAGCTTGAGGTACGCGCCCCCGGCCGGACCCCGGTACGCCGGGATCCGCACTTCCGTGACCATCTCGCCGGGATTGAGGGAGTTGGTGAAGAAGTCGACCACGAATTCGGTGATCGGGATCACCCGCTCCCCCGACGACGAGCGGGCCACCACCGAGGCGCCCACCGCCAGCATGACCGAGTTCCAGTCGCCCTCGGGGTCGCAGTGGGCCACCGAGCCGCACAGGGTTCCCCGGTTCCGCACCAGCGGATCGGACACCCAAGGCGCCGCGGAGGCCACCGTGTGGTTGTAGCGGCTCACCGTCTCCGATGAGGCCACGTCGGCGTGACGGGCCAGCGCCCCCACCGCCAGGTGGCCGTTGGACTCGCTTATGTGTGCCAGCTCGCTGACGCGGTTGATGTCCACGAGGTGGCCCGGCGCCGCCAGCCGGAGCTTCATCATGGGGATGAGGCTCTGGCCTCCGGCGAGAATCCGGCCCTCGTCACCCAATTCAGCCAGGGTAGCCAGGGCCTCCTCAAGACTGCCGGGCGCCGAGTAGTCGAACGCGGATGGATACACCGAACCTCACCTCCTGCGGTCGCTGGCCCCACCTTATCGGGCCGAGCGCTCATCCCACTGGTAATCGCGGGTTTCTTTCCGCAGAGCCGGACAGGTGTCGAGAACAGGTGGCGCCCCCGGAGGGTGACCTTCAGAGTCCGAGAGCGGACAGCTCGCGGACGTAGTCGTCCATCTCCCTCGTGGCCCGCAGGGAGGACCAGTCCAGCACCGACGACAACGCCGAAGCCATCCGCCGCGCATGCGGGCGACCATGACCCGGGCTGCTCCAGGCGAGTCTGGATCGTCGCAGCGCGAAGTCACCGATCGACACCACCGATTCGTGGAGGGCCGTGTAGGCGACCTCTGCGGCCGAGACCCGAGCCGGGGTCATCAGCCCGCGCCAGGCCGGCCGCTGCTCCAGGATCCGGAGCACTGCGGCGGCTTCCGTCCCGTAACGCCCGATCAGGTCGTCGGCGTAGTCCTCCGGGACCTGGATGCGCGCCAGACCGGTCCGGAGCCGTTCCCGGAGGTTGGCATCCACACCCGAACCGACGAGCGGCTCTTCGGCGGTCCGGGATCGCCGGTCGATCCGCAGGCGGGCGCAGGCGCGGTCAACCGCCTCGGCCCCGATCACCCGGGCCGAACTCAGCTTGCCCCCGACGACGGCAAACACCCCTGGCGACCGCTCTACGATCCGGTGCTCCCTCGATGCGGCGGAGACGCGCCCCCGGCCCCCCGCCAGGGTGCGGAGGCCCGCGAAGGCCGCCAGTGGAGAAGCGGAGTGTTCCAGATAGCGGACCAGATGCCGCTCCAAGTACTCGATGTCGTCCTCATCGGGGCGGACCCGGTCCGGGTCATCCTCGTAGGGCGTGTCCGTGGTTCCGAGCAGGGCCAACCCTCGCCAAGGGACCACGAACAGGAGGCGCCCGTCATCGGTCTCGGGGAGCACCAGGGCCTTGTCCCCGACGCCGAGGTCTCCCGCCCGGTAGACCAGGTGGACCCCCTTCGACAGACGACTGGGCACGTCCGGAAGTCGCCCGTCCAGAGGAGGAGGATCGAACGCCCAGGTGGCCGACACCACGGTCCTGGCCCGGACCACCACCGGTCGGCCATCTCCCTCAGGGCCGTTGTCCGTCAGCCCGACCCTGAGTTCGCCGCCGGCCATATCGATCGAGCGGGCGGACATCCGGGAGATCGCCACTGCCCCGTGGCGCGCTACCGCCGTCTTCAGGAACGCAACGGTCAGCCGGGAGTCATCGGTCAGAGCATCCCGGTAGGAGAACCCCTCCACCAGCGACTCGGCGCGCAGCTTGGGGAAGGATCTCTCCAGATCCGGCCTCCCCAGCCTTCGATGCCTGTCGGCTCCCCGCCTCCCGCCCAGCCGGTCGTACAGCGACAACCCCGCTCTGAGGCTGAGGGAAGCCAGCGGTCCCGCCGTCAGCCAGGGTGGGAGGTCCACGATCCGCCGGCCGCTGAAGAGAGGGATGACGAAGTCCAGGTCGGAGTAGAGAAAGTCGGCCGTCCGGCGCCACACATCCTGCTCGCGCAGACCCTGGCGGATCAGCCCCAACCGCAAATGGGGGAGGTACCGGATGCCGCCGTGCAACAACTTGGTGGACCTGCTCGAGGTTGCGCCGGCGAAGTCGTCCTTCTCGACCAGCGCCACGGACAGGCCCCGGCTCGCCGCATCCCTGGCCACCGCGGCCCCGATCACTCCCCCGCCGATCACCACCATGTCGAACAGCCGGGCCTCCATCAGGGCTCCGAGGGAGCCGGCGCGCGTCCAGGTCCCGGTCAGGGCCTGGCCGGACCCGGCGGGGGTAAGGGACTGCGGGGGATGGGAGTTCCGCACCATCCGAGCGTACATCCGTCCGGGGCGTAGCTCGTCGCCGGCCGGAGGGCCCGGAACCGCCACGGCCGCAGGGCGACCACCATGGAGCCGGGCTCCCCCGGCACATGGCCTAGGCTCGGGCCATGGTCGATTACCGCGTCCCAGAGCAGGGCATGACCTCCGACCTACCGGTCCCGAGGCGAGCGCTGGCCATCGGCGCACATCCCGACGACGCCGAGTTCGGAGCCGGCGGGACCCTGGCCAAGTGGGCCGCCGCAGGAACGGAGGCGACCATCCTGGTGCTGACCGACGGCTCCAAGGGATCGTGGGATCCCTCGCTCAGCCCGTCCGACCTGGTGCGGATGAGAATGAACGAGCAGACCCGCGCCGCCGAGGCTCTCGGCGTGGACAGCGTCCTCAACCTCTCCCACGTCGATGGCGAGTTGGAGTACACCATGGAGTTGCGCGCCGAGGTTTGCCTGTGGATCCGCCGGCTGCGGCCCGACGTGGTCCTCACCCACGATCCGTGGCGCCGCTACATGCTGCATCCCGACCACCGGGCGACCGGATGGGCGGCCATTGACGGGGTGGTGGCCGCCCGGGACCACCTCTTCTTCCCGGAGCAACTGGCCGGTGGCCTGGCCCATCACCGTCCTGGGACCATGCTGCTGTGGGCGGCGGACGAGCCGGATCATCACGAGGACGTGACCGGTTTCGTGGAGCACAAGGTCGCCGCCCTGCTGTCGCACTCCAGCCAGGCCACCACCACGATGGACGGCGCCGGGCACTCGGAGGAGGCAACCGAAGCGTTCCGTCTCGAGATCGACGACCGCGCCCGGACGGCCGGTGACGAGGCCGGCCTTTCGCGAGCCGAGGCGTTCAAACGGATCACACCCTGATGGGACTGGCCGGCGAGCGGCTCGGCGATCTCCGGGCCATCCGCCCTCGGGCCACGGGCCGCCTGCTCGGCGCCGTGGATGCGGCATTGGAGGAGGTGGATCCCCGCCGGTTGGTGCGCGCTGCGCTCGGCAAGGCGGAGGGTGGGCTTCACGCCGGAGGGCACTTCATCGGGGCGCGGCGGGTGGCGGTGCTGGCGGTCGGCAAGGCGGCCACCGGTATGAGCCGTGGCGCGGCGGACACCCTGGGACCGCTGGTGTCGCGAGGCCTGGTGGTGACCGACCAGGCCGAGGAGGCGCCTGGTTGGGCGGAAGTGCTGGTGGGAGGCCATCCGGTGCCCGATGAGGGAAGCGTCAGAGCGGCCGAACGCGCCATCGACATGGCGCAAGGCGTGGGGCCGGACGAGCTCCTGCTGGCTCTCGTGTCCGGGGGCGGATCGGCGTTGCTGGAGGCACCGGCCGAGGGCCTCAGCCTCGACGACATCCAGGACCTGAACGACCAACTGCTCCGCTCGGGCGCCCCCATCGAGACGATCAACCGGGTCCGACAGTCGGTATCGCGGGTGAAGGCCGGCCGGTTGGCGGCACGATGCCGGAGCCCGGTGGTCACGCTGATGGTCTCGGACGTGGGCGACGACCCGGCGGTGGTGGCGTCCGGCCCCACCGTGACCGCACCCCGGAGCCCGGCTTCCTTGAGCGAGACACTCGACCGTTACCCGATCCGGGGCAGCACGGCGGAGCGGGTCCGGCGCGTGGCCGACGCCGGGGTCGAGCGCTTCGGTACCCACCGCGTGCCGGGGAAGGATCTCGCCCTGATCCTGGCTGACGGGATGACCGCGGGGCGGGCGGCTGTCCGGTTCCTGTCGTCGGCCGGCCTGGACGTGTCGCCGGTCCCCGAGCGGCTGGCCGGGGACACCGAGGAAGCCGTCCTGAGGGAGCTGGAAGCCACTCCGGCGGGCACGGTCCGGGTCCTGGCCGGAGAGACCACAGTGGAGGTACGCGGGCCGGGCAAGGGGGGTCGCAACCAGCATGCCGCCGTCGCCGCAGGCATCGAGATCGCCGGGAGCCGGCACCGGTTTCTTGCCTTCGGAACCGACGGTGTGGACGGCCCGACCGATGCGGCCGGTGGCTGCGTGGACGGCGCCACGGTCACCGATCCGGCGCCGGCGCGCCGACACCTGGACGCCTGCGACTCCTATCCGTACCTGGAGGCGGCAGGGGGGCTGCTCCGGACCGGGAGAACGGGTACCAACGTCGCCGACCTGTGGATCGTGGACAGATCGGGGAATGGTCCCGCCACCGAGCGGATCGTTATATCCTGATCTCATCATGAGCGGTCGTGTAGCAGTCATCGTCGGCGCCACCAGCGGGCTCGGCGCCGCCCTCACCGGGCGGCTGATCCGCCGGGGCTACCGCATCGGCGCCACCTATCTCAGACCCATCGACACTGACGAGTTCGAGGAACGGTTCCCCTTCGATGAGGATCAACTGGTCCTCCGCCGCGTCAACGCCACCGAATCCGGGGAGGTCGAAGACTTCATGGCCAGGGTGGCAGCCCGGTTCGGGCGTATCGACGCGGTGGCCTGTCTCGTGGGAGGCTGGGCCGCCGGACGGGATGTGAAGGACACCGACGATGTGCGGTTCGACTGGATGATCGACCTGAACCTGCGGTCGGCCTTCTACACCGTGCGGGCCGCCGTCCCCCACCTCGAGACCGGCGGGGGCCGCATCCTGCTGGTCGGGAGCCGGGCGGTAGTGGACAACCCACCCGGGCAGGCGGCCTTCAACATCGCCAAGGCGGGGGTGGTCGCCCTGGCCAAGACCGCCGCGGCTGAGTTGGAGGACGCCGACGTCACCGTCAACGTGATCCTGCCGTCGGTGATGGATACCCCGGCCACCCGCCGGGCGCTGCCTTTCGCGGAGTACGTCAAGTGGCCCACCCCTGACGAGATCGCTGCGGTGGCGGAGTTCATCCTGACTGGGGAGTCGGGTGTCATGTCAGGAGCCGTTGTACCAGTCTACGGACGGGCCTGACCGGACAAGGAAAGACCCGACCGGAGCCCCTCACCAACGGTGATGAGCCCGACCGGGTCGTTCTATCGCAGCCCCGACCAGATTTGAACTGGCGTCTCCGCCTTGAGAGGGCGGTGTCCTAGGCCCCTAGACGACGGGGCCACTGCGTGTGGCGAATGATACCAACCGCTCGGGAGAGAGGACTCGAACCCCTACTAACAGGGCCAGAACCTGTCGTGCTGCCGATTACACCACTCCCGATCAGGCCCGCAAGATACCAGGTATCGGCAGGCCGGTGTCAACCGGACCGTCCGCCACTCCATTCGGCGCGGGGCAACCGCTTCTCCTTATCCACGAACGGCAGGGTGTCAACGGTCGCCGGGTGAGGAGCTCCCTTATGGTCGATCAACGAGACCGTCTTGCCGAGCCAGTCGCCGCCCGGCAGAGGCCGGTCGAAGCGCACGTAGCCGACTCCTGCCTCCAGCGAGGGCGACCAGGTGCCGATCGTGATATGCCCGACCGGGCCGTTCTCGAGGTGCACCTGCATCCCGGCGTCCGGTGCTGCGGTAGCACAAACCAGGCCGAACAGGAGTTGGCTGCGATCGGCCCTCGCCAGCGCGGAGCGTCCGATGAAGTCCCCCTTGTCGAGTGCAACAAAATTCCCGAGGCCGGCGCCGTACGGGGTCAGGTCCGGCTCGATATCCGTGCCGTTGTCCAGGATGCCGGCCTCGATGCGCCGTATGCCCATCGATGAAGACGAGCTGAACTCCATGCCGAAGGGCTCACCGCACGCGAGCAGGTAATCCCAGAGGGCGTCATGATCCGTCGCCTCCGGACCGCTGTTGCAGTAGATCTCGATCCCCGCCTCGCCCGTCCATCCGGTCCGGGACACCCACAGTGTCTGTCCGTCGATTTCGAAGAATCCGGCGTGGAAGTACCTGAAGTCGGTCGATAGTCCACCGCCGATCGCCGCGTCCAGCACGTCGAGCGAACTCGGTCCCTGAATCTGGAGGACTCTCGAATCCGGATCGGAGACTTCGGCATCGAGCCCCATGGCGTGCGCCGTGAGCCAACCCTCGAATTCACCGTTCGCCTTCACATACCAGAAGCGATCCGGCGCGAGGCGCATGATCACACCGTCCATCAGAACGGTGCCGTCCTCATTGCAGGCGATTCCGTACCGAGCCCGACCCACTGCGAGCGTGCCGACCCTGCAGGTGAGGACCCTCTCGAGCATCCTGGCGGCTTCCGGGCCGATGATCTCGAGGGGCTTTTCGGGGACGTCGTACAGCATCACCCCGTTCCGCAACTTCCAGTACTGGGGAACGGGGTCCTCGTCAGGGTACGCCTTGATGGGATACAGGCGACCGCAGTACAGGCCGAAGACGGTCTGATCCGTCACGTACCGGTCGGCAAAGGGCGATCGGCCGAGCCGGAACGAACTCAACCGGACCGAGCCGAACGTCTCGACGTAGAAGTGTCTGTCCCCGGTCATCTACACCTCAGGAAAGGGCCGGGTGGGGCGCAGGAGACGGTAGCAGCCCGATTCGTGAGCGCGGCCGTAGCTCGGGCAACGCGTTCCGCTCGGTCGCAGCCGCGACGACACGCCGCAGCCCCCGAAGAGAAACAGTGGCCCCGACGGGATTCGAACCCGCGTTTCTGGCTTGAAAGGCCAGCGTCCTAGGCCGGCTGGACGACGGGGCCGCTGGTTCCGATCCTACGCGTTCCATGTGGTTGCGCAGAACCGTCGATCAACGGTGGGATGTTGCTCGGATTCGGAGGCTAGTTGAGAATCAGCCTTGTTCGGACAGAGCGGCGGCGAGTTCGGCTGCGCTCAGCGACTCCTTGCGGACCCGCAGGTCGAGATAGATGACCGTGCCGAGCGCGGCCGTCAGCGGGACCGACAGCAGGGTGGCGACCTGCTGGACGAGGTAGCCGGCAATCCCACCGCTCACGCCGAGGCCGGTCGAGAGGATGAGCCAGACCACGGCCGAGACGATCCCGAAGAAGATGGCCGACAGGACTATGACGAGGAAGCCGGCGCCGAACACCCGCCAGCGCTCGCCCGCCACCAGGCGCCACGACCGCTTGATGCTCTCCATCGGACCGACATCTTCAATGATCAGAGCCTCCCAGACCACCGCCAGCGACACGGCAAGGAAGATCCCGGGGATGATCACGAGCAGGAATCCGATGGCGATCAAAACCCCGGCCACGATCGTCGCCGCGATGATCGGGACGATCCTCCGGATTCCGGTGTTCATCGCGCTCCGCCAGTCGGACGGGACATCTGCATACGCTCCGGCAGCCACGAGGACGGCAGCCACGCTCGCCACGAACGAACCGACAACGCTTACGTAATACCCGAGCCAACCGATGGGAGACGTGCACGTAGTGATGCCGCCCGAGTCAAGGCTGCAGCCCCCGACCAGGCTGACGAGGAAAGGGATGAACACGAGCATCAGCGCGATGGCGAACATCGGGCCGAAGCGGCGGCGGTAGACGGTGAAGGTGGCGTCGACGATTTCGCCGACACCCAGTGGACGCAGTTGTAGTTGAGCCATGGCGCCCAGCCTACCGGACCCCCTCAGTGGATACCACCTCTCTACGCTTCATGCTCCCGAACAGCTTCTTCATACTTTCTTCATGCGTGGTTCATGCTAAGATTCGAAGGTTGGTGACGGAGGGACCGGACGGATGACTCTAACCGCCGACAGTGCGGTCACTCAGAAGCTCAGTTTGGTCGACGAACTCGTCCTCACACTCCTCAACGAGGAGAGTGGCTACTTCCGGCAGGTTCCTGGGTGGGATTTGAACTGTGCCGTTATCGGAGGCGTGCTGGGAGAGCTGTCGCTCCTATCCCGTATCGATACGGATATGGATTCGTTGATCCTCCTGGACCGAACGGAAACGGGCGATCCTGCCCTAGATCCTATCCTCGAGCAAATCGCGGCCGAACCGGTTCAACGAGACGCCCAGTACTGGATCGAACGTCTCGCCCCGCGCGCGGAATCGATTATCGACTTGACCCTTGACCGGCTGGTCGACCTGGAGATACTCCGGCACCATGACGGCGATTTCTGGTCGCTGGCCCGGGGCGCATGGCAGAAGGGTCCTTACGCCACATCTGGAGAAGGTACTGCCGTTGACTTCGTAAAGACACGTCTCAGCAGAGCAATCTTTGCTAACGAGATTCCGGACCCCAGAGATATCATCATAATCTGTCTTATCAATACATGTGATGTCCTACGATTCATATTCGAACTCGATGAAGAGTCGGAGAAGCGTGTCGAGTTCATCTCCAAGATGGACCTGATAGGCAGGTCCATCGCCGCAGCAGTTGGCCATAACCTGTCTGTGTCGTTGTTCAGGTCTTCCGCTTTCGCTAAGCCGATTCCGGTTGTCCCGCTTCGTAGGTTGCTGCGCAGCCGGCCCGCTCGCCAAGGTAATTTACCGGCTTTCTTTGCAGAGCTTGCCAAAGAATATGGACCGGTGTTCGAGCTCCGCCCGCCCTTGACCGGCCCGATGATTTTGCTCGCCGGCCCCGAGATGAATCACTGGGCACATCGGCATGGGCGGATGTACCTGAGATCCAGAGATTATCTGGAGGATTTCGAAAAGGTATACGGAGGATCAGGAATCCTGCCCACCCTGGACGGTGCGGATCATTTCCGGTACCGCAAGTCCATGCAACCGGCCTATTCCCGCACCAGGTTGGAGACTCGGCTGGATGAGTGCTACTCCACCGCCCGGGCCTACATGGCGGCTTGGTCTATCGGTGACAAGCTCCCTGCAAAGACGATGTGCAGGCAGTTGGTCAATTCAACGTTGTCGCCCGCCATGGTCAGCATCGATACTCAGGATGTCGTCGCGGACCTGCACAAATTCAAGGAAAGAGCCCTGCAGACCCATGTAATCGGGAACCTGCCCAAGTTGATGCTGCGTACGCCCGCAATGAAGCGCCGGGCGAAGCTGGTCGGAGAGGTCATGGAACGAGTCCTGAGTAGCCACACACCCGCCCAGCGGGCTGGGTGCCCTCGCGACCTCGCCGATGACCTGCTGAGCATGCACGCGAGCGATCGGCAGTTCCTCCCGGAGTCGAACCTGCCCTTCGTGCTCTCGGCGGCGCTGATCGCAAGCATGTATGTCGGTGATCAACTCGGCCTAATCATCTACGCGATGTTGTCGCAGCCCGAGTTCCACGAGAGTATTAGCAATGAGGCAGACGCCCTGTTCGCCAAGGGGACGCCGGATCGTGACGAACTCACCGGGCCAGGGATCGACATCACACGCCGGTTCATCATGGAGTGCCTGCGTCTCTACCCGATCGTGCCGGCCTCATATCGAAACGTGATGAATACGTGCGCCGTCGAGGGATACGAGCTGCCGGAGGGAGCGCGGGTTCTGATTGCCCAAACGGCCACGCACTACATGGAGGACGTCTTCCCCGATCCCTTCTCGTTCGACATCGATCGCTACCTGCCTCCGCGCAAGGAGCACCTCGGGTCGTCTTACGCGCCGTACGGTCTGGGTACCCATACGTGTTTGGGGTCCCGGTGGACATCCCTGCACCTGGCGATCCATCTGCTGCTGCTCGTTCACCATTTCAGGCTCGAGATCTCTCCCGCCAACTACAAGCTGAAGATCAGCTCCTTCCCGTCGTCGTCGGTGAACAACAAGCTGAAGTTCGTCGTCGCCGAGCAGAGGCACGAACTGCCGGTGTAAGGGAGTTCCGTCAGATTCCCGGGCTAGGGAGTCTCCAGATCGGCCGGGTCGGGATAGAACTGGGCGCAGTAGCGCCGGAACGGCATGATCTCGCCGTCGGAACGGCACAGGAGCGGGCGGGATCGGTACTGCTTGCGGCTCCAGATGATCTCATCCTGCTGGACATCCCGGTACTGCTGGGACGCGATGAACCGGTTCATGATGGGGGCTCGCCACTTCACCGGCAGGAACCCCAGGCCCGCGATCCACCGCCCCGGCTTGCGTATCTCCCGCACCTGCGAAACCAGCGACAGGTCGATGAGCGAACCGTCGACCGGCGTGGCCAGCACCCACAGGCGCAGATCCATCCCGATCGAGCGTTCGCGGATCTCCACGAACGAGTAACCCAACCCGAAGATTCGCGTGCGGGCAGAGACTTCGAAGGTGGAGGTCAGTGGTCCGGCAATCTTCCGGGTGCGCCTGAAGTCGAAGTCGCTCTCCAGACGCGGCCCGTCCACGGACACCCGCCCAACGCGGTCCACGCTGTCATAGCCGTGGACGTAGCGCAGGTGGCCCACGTCGACCGAGTTCTCCGTCGTCTCTTGGGGATGGCCGGGAAATCGGAGAGTTCTGATCTTGAGACCGGTCCAGCCGGCCTGATCCGGTTCATCCTCCGGCAGACTCCATTGCGGCACCCGTCCCCCGATCCCCCACCAGGCGAAGATCAGGCCCGCGATCTCCTGCGTCTCGAACACGCGTAACCTCGCGGTCGTGGGCGGCGGGGAATAGGGGGTGGCCACGCACTGCCCGGTGGCGTCGAACTCGTAGCCATGGAACGGGCAGACCAGCCGCCCCTCACAGATGCGACCTCCTGCGGTCGGTCCCAGATCGGCGCCCAGATGCGGGCAGTAGGCGCCGGCGACGCACACGGTGCCGTTCTCGTCGCTCCAGGCGACGATGTTCTCTCCCATCCATGTCTTTTCGATGATCCCGGCTTCCAGCAGTGCCCTACGGCTCGTGACGAAGTACCAGCCCTCGGGAAAGGGAGAAGGCAGCGGGGCATTCTCGAGCACCACCCTACGCCGGGTAGACATCGCCGACCTTCCTAACCCGGAACCTCATCATGGGTCCGCACCGTCACGCATAGGGCCTCCGGAACTGCTGTACACGACCCGGTCCGGCATACCCTAGCCCTGACTATTCGTGTTCTCGGCGCGCCGATGGGGCTCTTCGCCAGCGATCCGTCGTTACTGCTGAGTGCATCGACGGACCCGGCTTCGGGTTGTTACAGGACCATGGCATCATCAGCGCAGGCTTCGACAGGCCTTCCAGCAGAACGAGGATCGGAGCGCCGGATGAACGATTGGAAGAACGTGAACGACTGGAATGCGGCGATCATCGAGGAGTTCCGCGCCAACGACGGTCAGGTGGGTGGAATGTTCGAAGGGAGGACGCTGCTGCTACTTCATCACACGGGCGCCCGCACGGGGACCCGGCGGGTCACACCGCTCGCGTACCAGGACTTGGCGGATGGCTATGCCGTATTTGCCTCCAAGGCCGGCGCGGACACCAACCCCGACTGGTATCACAACGTGGTGGCTAATCCCGGAACGGAGGTGGAGGTCGGGGCCGAGACGATCCGGGTCCGCGCCCGGGTCGCCTCGGGAGCGGAGCGGGACCGGATCTGGACCAGGCAGAAGCGGGACTATCCGCAGTTCGCGGAATACGAGGCCAAGACGTCGCGGGTCATCCCGGTCGTCCTGCTCGAACGCGCCTAGCGCGTCCGAGCCGGACCGGTAGCTGGACGGCAGGCGGCTCGGACCGGCCCGATCTGGCAAACTCGCCCGTGTGAACCCCGAGCCGGAAATCTCGCTGCGGCCCTTGGACGTACAGTTCGCCCGCCGCCAGTTTCCCGCCTTCTCCGACGCCCGTCTCGCCGGGTGGGCCCACTTCGAGAACGCGGGCGGATCCTACGCCTGCCGGCAGGTGATCGACCGCCTGACCGGCTTCTACCGGCGCACCAAGGTACAACCCGATCATGCCTTCCCGCTCTCGATCGAGGCCACCGAGGCGATGGAGCACTCCTACCGACGAATGGCGGCGTGGACGGGCGTGGGGGTGGATGAGATCCATTTCGGGCCGTCCACCTCGCAGAACACCTACGTCCTGGCCCGGGCGTTCCGGTCGATGTGGCGGGACGGGGACGAGATCGTCGCGTCCACGCAGGACCACGAGGCCAACGCCGGTGTTTGGAGGCGGTTGGAGGCCACGGGGATCGTGGTACGGGAGTGGCGGGTGGATCCGGAGAAGGGAACCCTGGACCTAGCCGATCTCGACAGGTTGATGACCGAGCGCACCAGGCTGGTCGCCTTCCCGCACGCCTCGAACGTGGTGGCCGCCATCAACCCGGTCACCGATGTGGTGGCGAGGGCGGCGGAAGTCGGCGCCCGGGTGGTGGTCGACGGGGTGTCCTACGCACCCCACGGCCTACCCGACATAGGGGCACTGGGGGTCGATGTCTACCTCTTCTCCGCCTACAAGACGTGGGGTCCGCACCAGGGGGTGATGTACGTCCGCCGCGACCTGGCGGGTCAGCTCGGGAACGAGGGCCACTACTTCGTGGCCGACCAGCCCCGCTTCAAGCTGGTGCCGGCCGGACCAGACCATGCCCAGGTGGCGGCGTGCGCAGGGGTGATCGACTACCTGGACGACCTGTATACCCACCATGGAGGACCCTCTGCGACCCCGGTGGAGCGAGGCCGGGCGGTCCATGACATGTTCCGGGCCCACGAGACGAACCTGGCGGACCGGCTGCTGCGGTACCTGGAAGGGCGGGCCGACGTACGGGTGGCCGGCCCGACCGACGCCACCCGGCGGGCCCCCACCGTCTCGATCGTCCCGGTGCGACGCCCGGTCGCGGAAGTCGCGGAGTCACTGGTCCGTAGCCGGATGATGGTCGGCGTCGGGGACTTCTACGCCCCGCGCCTCCTCGATGAGATGCGGATACCTGCGGAGCCCGGCGTGCTGAGGATGTCCTTCATCCACTACAACACCGAAGGCGAGATCGACCGGTTGATCAACGCCCTTGATCGGGCACTAGATGATTAGTCCCTAGTCGGCGCCGGTCGGCAGGTCGAGGCGTGCGATGGCTCCGGTGATCCGGGCAAGAGCCACCTCCCTGGGGAGAGCCTCCAGGCTCTCGAACAGGGGTGGTGAGATGTTGGAACCGGTGATCGCCACCCTGATCGGCTGCCAACCCTTGCGGGGGTTGAGGCTCTCGGCGGCCAGCATGTCCCGCAAGGCCTTCTCGATGTTCCCGGCGGTCCAGTCCCCGACACCCTCGAGCATCCTCCGGGCGGCGGCCAGAGCTCGCCGGGCATCGGATTTCATCACCTTCCGCCAGGCCTTCTCGTCATAGGTGACGTCCGAGAACAGGAAGCGCGCCGCCGGACCGACATCGGTGGTCAGCTTGGCCCGCTCCTGTATGAGGGGCGCCAGTCCGGCCAGGCGGCTCCGCTCGTCGCCGTCCAGGTCGCGCCCCAGGTCCTCCTCGACCGATGCGACCGCCAGATCGGTGAAGCGTCCCGTGGCCATCGACCGCATGTACACGCCGTTCAGCCAGCCCAGCTTGTCGGGATCGAACACCGCCGGGCTCTTCTGGACATCCGCCAGATCGAAGGCGGCGACGGCCTCCTCGCGGCCGAAGACCTCGTTGTCCGGATCGAGCGACCAGCCCAGCAGGCCCATGTAGTTGAACACCGCCTCCGGTAGGTACCCGCCCTCCCGGTAGGCGCGCAGGGACGTGTCGCCGTGCCGCTTCGACAGCTTTCGCCCGTCAGGGCCGAAGAGCAGCGGGAGGTGGGCGTAGACGGGCCGCTCCCCGCCGAGTGCCTCGGTGATCAGGATGTGCTTGGGGGTCGAGGAGAGCAGGTCCTCCCCCCGGGCCACGTGGGTGATCCCGTAGTCGATGTCATCGACGGTGGACGCCAGGTGGTAGGTCGGTGAGCCGTCGGAGCGCAGGATCACGAAGTCGTCGATTGCGTCCGCCTCGAACCGCACCTCGCCCCGGACCACGTCCGTGAAGCCCACTGCCCGGCCCGGACTGGAGAATCGAACCACCGCCCTCTCCCCGCCCCCGAGGCGCCGGCGGGCCGTGTCCGGGTCGCTGCCGGGCGGACGCCGTACGTAGTAGCCGGGGGGTTTCTTCTCTGCCCGGGCCCGAGCCCGTAAATCATCCATCTCCTCCGCCGACCGGAAGTCGTGGTAGGCGCGTCCAATGTCGATCAGTTGGTCGGCCACTGCCCGGTAGTGATCGAAGCGGTCCGACTGGCGATAGGTACCGTGCGGCCCTCCCACCTCCACACCCTCGTCCCAATCCAGACCCAGCCAGCGGAACCCGGAGACGATGTCCTCTATGTAGCGGTCGTCGGAGCGGGCCCGGTCGGTGTCGTCGATGCGGATGATGAAAACACCGCCATGGCGGCGGGCGAACAGCCAGTTGAACAGGGCCGCCCGCACGTTGCCGACGTGGAGGTAGCCGGTCGGCGACGGGGCGATGCGGACCCGGACCGGATGATGACCGCTCACTCGGAAACCACCGGATTGGTGAGGGCGCCCACTCCCTCGAGCGACACCTCCACCACATCGCCGTTCTTCACCGGCCCCGCGCCCGGAGGGGTCCCGGTGAGGATCACGTCACCGGGTAGGAGGGTCATCACGTAGGTCACGAAGGAAATCAACTCGGCCACCCCGAAGATCATGTCGTTGATCGATGTTCCCTGCCGCAAGACGCCGTTCACGTGGCACTCGAGCGAGAAGTCCTCCAGTGGATCGTATTCGGTTTCGATGGCCGGCCCGAGCGGGCAGAACGAGTCGAAGCTCTTGGCCCGAGCCGGCTGCCCTTCCTCGCGGAGCAGATCCAGGGCTGTGATGTCGTTACCGGCGGTGTAGCCGAGTACCACCGAGGAGGCATCCTCGACGGCCACCTTGCGGGCGACCTTGCCGATGACCACGGCCACGGCTGCTCCGTGGTGGACCTGGCCGGACAGGGCGGGCAGCACGATCGCCTGGCCGGGGCCGATGACCGACGTGGAGGGCTTCATGAACAGGCTCGGCCTCTCCGGCAGACTGCCGGCGTCGTCGGGGCCGGAGGCGTAGTTGGCGGTGACGCCGATCACCTTGGTCGGGAACACCGGTGACAGGAGGCGGGCCTCCCGGAAGTCGACCACCACCTCGGTCGGCTGCCAGGCCACGAACGGAGTCCCGTCGTGGATGCGGATGCCCTCCGGCTCGACGGCGCCGTAGCGGATGCCCTCGGGGGTCTGCATGCGGACGATCTTCACCGGCGCACCCTCCCTAGTGGTGGCCGAGCCGTTTGCCGAAGGTTTTTTCGCGTTCTCGGCGTGACGGGGTGGAATCTGTCACAGGCTCGCGCCATGTTGGGGATCACCAAATACCCGGCAGCTCCGAGCTCCGACGTCAGCCCGACCGCCCGAGGGGTTATCAAACATCGAGAGCGGGCCCAGGGGCCCGGCCCGGCGGAGCGCGCTCTCATCCCAGGAAAGGTGGCGGTGGGAGAGGGCCCGGCGGAGCCGCCGCCGGCTGCTGCGGTTTCGGCTCCCCTGGTCGGCGAGCCTAGGAAGAGATCAGGCCGTGGCGGGCGGGCGTCCTCATGACGCGGGCCGGCCAGCGCCGGACAGAAAGAACAACCTGACACCCTCGTCCGGCCGGTCAGGCAACCAGCGAAGGGTCTGCCCGGAGACGGGCCCGAACCCGGCGGGGCTCGTCCATGAGAAGATCGGCGGGGACAGACCCGAGCGCCGAGCGGCCGGGCCAGGGATCGTGCGCCAACTCGTCCAGCCAGCGCTCTCTCACCTCGGCGAGCCCTGCCGGGGCGCCGCCGGTCCGGGCATAGCCATCGTGCAGCCCCACGATGGACAGCGCAACCTCCACGTCCTGGCGGGTAGGCCCCCGGCGGGCCCGGGACGCCCGGGCGCCCACCAGCGCGGAAAGCAAGCTCTCCAGATCCCTGGGCCTCCGGCCCCGATCGAACGAGGCCGCTCTGATCATCTGTAGCCCCCAGCCGGTGTCGGGGCCCGGCCGCCCGAACGACCCTCCGGATGGAGTCTCGGCGGGAGAAGTGATCTCGCCGGGGCGGGTCGGGCTCCAGCGTCGCTCCGGGGCCCGGTCGAGGTCTTCGACGGGTCGCTCCGTAGAGCGCAGGCGGATGTTCGGTTGCCTACCCATCAGATGACCTCCGTCGGGACTTGCATCGTCCCTCGGCGCATCCCGAACCGCCTACGGTCGACCACTAGATGTAGTCGAGCCAGTCGGTGTATTCATCCAGCTTGCCGGTGTAGGCGTCGGCGTAGATCTCCTGCGCCCGCCTGGTCACCGGGCCGGGACGGCCCGAACCGACCGTACGGTTGTCGACCTCGCGTACCGGTGTCACCTCGGCCGCGGTCCCCGTCATGAACAGCTCGTCGCAGTAGTACAGGTCGGAGCGGTGGATCACCTTCTCCACCACCTCGTACCCGTCGTCGCGGAGGAGCGTCATCACCGAGTTGCGGGTGATGCCGTCGAGGCACCCGGCCGACAGCGGCGGCGTGTAGATGACGCCGTCGCGGATCACGAACAGGTTCTCGCCCGAGCCCTCGGAGATCGAGCCCTCGGCATTGAGCATCAAGGCCTCGTCGTAGCCGTCCGTTACCGCCTCCCGCTTGGCGAGGATCGAGTTGATATAGGTCCCGGTCGCCTTGGCGTTCGGAAAGGCCTCGTGGGAGAAGCGGCGCCACGAGGAGACCTTCACCCGTATGCCGTTGAGGACGCCCTCCTCGCCTAAGTAGGCGCCCCACTGCCAGGTGATGATCGCCGCCTGCACCTTGGCGTTGCGGGGATCCAGACCCAGAGCCCCGAGGCCGAGGAAGACGATCGGGCGGATGTAGGCGGATGAGAATTCGTTGGCCCGGACTACCTCCTTGGCAGCCTCGACCATCTCGTCCACCGAGTATTCGAGATCCATGCGGTACGACTTGGCGGACCGGGCCAGACGTTTCATGTGGTCGGTAAGCCGGAAACCGGCCGTACCGCCCACTGCTTCGTAGGCCCGGATGCCTTCGAAGACACCCGTGCCGTAATGCAACGCGTGGGTCAGTACATGGACGGTGGCATCCTCGAAGTCAACGATCCGACCATCCATCCATATGTATCTTGCCGTATCCATGAGCACCATGATAGAACCCCCGCAGACAGAGAAACCCGGAGCGGCTCGATGTTCCCGGGTGGCCGGACCGGATGGGTCGGGGTCTCCAAGCCGTCTGCGCGTTATCCTGCTGGCTGGTCCTGATGCATTACGTTCGTGAGTAGCCTGCTCTCGCCCGATATCTGGGTGTCCCTGGTGGCCCTGACGGCCCTCGAGATCGTGCTGGGCGTGGACAACCTGGTGTTCATCTCCCTGATGGCCAACAAGCTGCCTCCCGCGTCCCGGGACCGGGTGTGGAAGGTGGGGCTGGCAATGGCCGCCGGCATGCGGGTAGTGCTCCTGTTCGCCATCAACTGGGTAATCGGCCTCACCGCTCCCCTGTTCTCGGTCTTCGACCACAGCGTGTCCGGGCGGGACCTCATCCTCCTAGCCGGCGGCCTGTTTCTCCTCGGCAAGGCCGTGATCGAGATCCATGAGCAACTGTATCCGGGATCGCGCCACGACGGTAGGGCCGAGCGGACCGCCGCCACCTTCGCACGTGTTCTGGGTCAGATCGCGTTGCTGGACGTCGTCTTCAGCCTCGATTCTGTGATAACGGCCGTCGGTATGGCCGACCGGATCGAGGTCATGGTCGCGGCCGTGCTCATCGCGGTGGGTGTGATGATGTGGTTGTCGAGCCCGGTCATGCGCATCGTCAACGAGCATCCGACCATCCGCATGCTGGCACTGGCCTTCCTCCTGCTCATCGCGGTCTCGCTCGTCGCCGAGGGCGGAGGCGCCCACCTCCCCAAGGGCTACATCTACTCGGCCATGGGGTTCGCCGTGCTGGTCGAGATGCTGAACATGCGCATGCGGCGCAACCAGACCGCCGGCTCGTGACACCAGCCGTCGAGCTGCCCCGGCGAGGCCAGGGGTTCCCACATCTACCCTCCCGTCCATGGCCAGGGTCGTAGCTTCATGGTTCGGGTGCGGGTTCATACCGCGCCGGCTCCGGGGGGCCGACGAGGGCGCCGGGACGGTGGGTGCCCTGGCCGCTCTGGTGCCGGCGCTCCTCCTCGGCCAGGCGGGCTGGGCGGTCCAGCTTGTGGCAGCCGTGGCGGTGTGCGCGCTCTCGGTGTGGGCGAGCTGGCACTTCGCCGACGAAGGGGACCCGGCATGGGTCGTGGTGGACGAGGCGGCCGGGACGTTCATCGCCACCATCGGGGTGTCTTTCGGGCCGGCTCTGGTGGGCTTCGCCGTGTTCCGGGTTGCCGACATCACCAAACGGTTCCCGCTCGTGCGGAGGGCCGAGACCTTGCCAGGCGGCCTGGGGATCACTGCGGACGATGTGGTGGCGGGCTTGTGGGGTCTGGGCGCGGCCTGGATCGTTCAGGGCCTCACGGGTTGACACCGAAGGACCCAACGCAAGGAGGGAATAGCTGGCGGCCCTCCTTAGCCGGATTCCCTCCTTAGGGGCGTAGCGGTCAGAGTCCTGCTCGTTCGGTGATGAGGCTTCCGGCCAGTTTCGGGTCGGCCTTTCCGCGGGTATTGCGCATCACCTGGCCCACGAAGAACCCGACCAGCTTGCGCTCGCCATCCCTGAGGCGGGCGAACTCGTCAGGATTCGCCGCGATCAACTCGTCGACAACCGACTCCAGCAAGCCCGTGTCGGATATCTGCAGCAGATCGCGGCCGGCAGCCACTTCTGCCGGAGAGCCCTCCCCTGCCATCACTCCTGCCAGCACCTCCCGCGCGGCCGAGCCGGACAGCGACCCGTTCTGGATCATGCCCAGCAACTCGGCCAGCGACGACCCGGTCAGCGCCGACTCTCCTACCGATGGGATCCCGGCCTTCCGTAGGAAAGCCACGACCTCACCGGTCACCCAGTTGGCGGCCTGAGCGGCACCGGCCCCGGCTCCCACGGCGTCCTCGAACAGTTGGGACAGGCCGGTTTCGGCTCCCACCAGGATGGCCGCCTGGGCGGTGTCGATACCCATCTCCTCGTACCGCACCCGCCGCACGCTCGGCAGTTCCGGCAACAAGGCCGCCATCCCCCTCTCCCACTCACGGTCGAGTTCCATCGGCACCAGGTCGGGATCGGGGAAGTAGCGGTAGTCCGAGCTGCCCTCCTTGATCCGCCCTCCCCTGGTGACGCCGGCCTCCTCGTCCCAGTGGCGTGTCTCCATGACGATCCTTTGCCCGCTCGACAGGCGAGCGGTCTGACGCTCGATCTCGTACGAGACGGCCCGCTCCAGCGACCGGAACGAGTTCATGTTCTTGATCTCCACCTTCGTGCCGAGTGGCGTCTCGGGTCCCGAACGCACCGAGACGTTGGCGTCGAAGCGGATCGACCCCTCCTCAAGCCGGGCGTCGGAAACGCCGAGGGCCTCCACCAGCAACCTGAGCTCCTGCGCGTAGGTCCTCGCCTGGGCGGCAGACCGGATGTCGGGACGGGTCACGATCTCGACCAGCGGCACGCCGGAACGGTTGAAGTCGAGCAACGAGTACTCGGCCGCGCTGATCCTCCCGTCTCCGCCTCGGTGGGTGCTCTTGCCGGTGTCCTCCTCCTGGTGGACACGCTCGATCCCGATCCGGGCGGGATGGTCCCCGCCCACCTCGAGGTAGCCGTCCACGCAGACCGGCAGGTCGAACTGAGAGATCTGGTAGTTCTTCGGCAGGTCGGCGTAGAAGTAGTTCTTGCGGTGGAAGACCGGCCGGCGGTTCACCGAACAGTTCAGCGCCAGGCCGATCTGCATGATCCGATTGATCGCCTCCCGGTTGGGCACCGGCAACGCACCCGGCAGTCCCAGGCAGACCGGGCAGACATTGGTGTTCGGCTCGGCGTCGAACCGGGCCGGGCAGCCGCAGAACATCTTCGACTCCGTGGACAGCTCCACGTGGGTCTCCAGGCCGATCACCGCTTCCCAGGTCACCGGACCCCTCCTCTCAGTCCGTAGGCGGGGTCGAACGGAACGGTGGTGTCGAAGCCGGCGAGGGACTGCACTGCCGCTGCCACCTGGAACATGACCGCCTCCCCCAGAGCAGGCGCCATCACCTGGAACCCGATGGGCAGGTCGTGATGGTCCAGGCCGACCGGGACGCTGATGGCCGGATGCCCTGCCAGATTGGAAGGGATGGTGAAGACGTCGCTCACGTACATCGACAGCGGGTCCTCGGTTCGGTCGCCCAGCGGGAACGCGGTGGTAGCGCTGGTGGGCGAGACCAGCACGTCACACTGCCGGTAGGCGCGGGCGAAGTCCTCGCGGATCAGGGTGCGCACTTTCTGGGCCTGGCCGTAGAACGCCTCGTGATAGCCGGCCGAGAGAGCGAAAGTGCCCAGCAGCACCCGGCGGGTCACCTCGGCACCGAACCCGTCGGCGCGGGAGCGGGACATCATCTGCTCGGTGGTGACGCCGTCGACCCGCAGTCCGTACCGGACTCCGTCGAAGCGGGCCAGGTTGGCGGAGCACTCGGCCGGTGCGATCAGGTAGTAAGCAGAAAGGCCCTGCTCCGTAGAGGGGAGATCCACCTCCCGGGTGACGGCGCCGGCCCCCTCCATGGCCGCCACCATACGGTCGAAGGCCGCCTCCACATCGGGCTCCACGGCATCGGCGCCCCCCAACCGGCGGGCCACACCCACCCGGACCCCGTCCAGGCCCCCGTCCAGCCGGGCCCGGGACGGCTCGATCCCGCCCGGATACGAGGTGGAGTCGAGGGGATCATGGCCGCAGATGGCGTCGAGCAGGAGGGCGGCGTCCTCGACGCGGTGAGCTATGGGACCGATCTGGTCGAGCGAGGAGGCGAAGGCGATCAGCCCGTAACGGCTGACCGCACCGTAGGTCGGCTTGGCCCCGACCACTCCGCACAGCGAGGCGGGCTGGCGGATCGAACCGCCCGTGTCGGAACCCAGGCCCCCCAGGGCCATCCCGGCCGCGACCGCCGCCGCGCTCCCGCCCGACGAACCGCCCGGAACCCGGTCGGTGTTCCAGGGGTTACGGGTGGGCCCGAAGGCGGAGTTCTCCGTGGAAGACCCCATGGCGAACTCGTCGAGGTTGGTCTTGCCCGCGATCAGCGCGCCGGCATCCCGGAGGCGCCGGATTGCTGTGGCATCGTACGGGGGGACGTAGCCGGACAGGATCCTCGAACCCGCCGTGGTCTCCATGTGCCGGGTGGTCATGTTGTCCTTGACGGCGATCGGGATACCGTGGAGCGGTCCGCGATCACTCCCGGCCGCCAACTCCTCGTCAGCCCGGGCGGCGGCTTCCATCAGGCCGTCCGAATCGAGGGTCAGGTAGGCGTGGAGTTGGGCCTCGACCATCGAGGTGCGTTGCAGGACCTGTTCGGCCAGCCCGACCGAGGTGACCGATCCGTCCCGGAGGGCGCGGGCCGCCCCCACGATCGTGGTGAACGCCACGGCTCAGGCCTCCTCGATGGCCGGCGGCACCCGGAAGAACGGGCCTTCGGTGTCCGGGGCCTGGGCCAGCACCTCCTCGTGGCCCAGCACCGTCTCCGGGGTGATTCGATCCTCGCGGAAACGGTTGGTCATGGGGAGGGGATGGGAGGTGGGCTCCACACCCTCGGTATCCACCGCCTGGATGCGAGCTACGTGCTCGAGCAACTCCCGGCACTGGCGCCCGTAGGTGTCCAGTTGCCGGTCGGACAACTCGAGACGCGCTAGTCGCGCCACGTGGGAAATGTCGATCTCTATGGCCACGGGCGGGAGGTTAACCGGCAGCGGACGGCATCCCGGATGGCGCGCTGGCACCGTTGGGCGCTAGCTAACGCGTCAAGGCAGCGGCCAGCCCGTCAGGATCGTCGGTGCCTATCAAGAACTCCTTCTCCGTAAGGGTGACCCGCACCGCGTCCCGTCCCCACACGTTCCACATCCAACCCTTGGGCGTGCGCCGGATGCCCCACCCGTACCACAGGGGAATCCGCTCCGGAACGGCCGAGATGACCCTGTCGCGGTCGATCCGCCGGCGGGGCCAGCCGAAGGTGTAGGCCAGAAGGATCTCGGCAGCGCTGACCGTCACTGTCAGCCGGAGAAAGCCCAGGTAGATCAGCGAGAGCACCGGAAACAACCCGGCCAGGTATGGGGCTCTCTCGGGATCGTTCACCGACGAAAGGAGGACGACCGGGATCCACCAGCAGCACACCACGATCCAGATCACGGGTGGGCCGGCCTGGGAGTGCCGGTATATCAGCCGGATGGCGCTTCGGCCAGGAAACCGAGCAGGGCCTCCAGTGCCGGTCCCAGGTTGGCGATCGGCACGCTCTCCGTGGCCTGGTGGGCCTGGGCAACCTCACCCGGTCCGTAGTTGACCGCCGGTATCCCGTAGCGCGCCAGACGGGCAACATCCGTCCAGGCCTGCTTGGGAGTGAGCGGAGCGCCTGTGGCTCGGATCAGCCGGTCGAGGTGCGGGTTGCCTTCCGGGACCGGGGCGCCGGGAACGATCTCATGGACCTCCAGGGCGTCGGCGGGGGCGGCAATCTCGGACATCCGCCTGCGCGCCGCTTCGGGGGACACGTCGGGCGGGAACCGGTAGTTGAGATGGAGATCGAAACGTCCCGGGATCACATTGCGCGCCACCCCGGCGGAAGCCTGGGTTACGGAGAACACCTCGTAGAAGGAAAGGCCCGACACCACGTGTTCCTCGGGCTGCCGCTCGTGGAGATCGGCGAGCCACGCGCCTGCCTTGGTGACGGCGTTCTCGCCCAGCCAGGGGCGGGCGCTATGGGCGCTCTTGCCCTCGAAACGGACGGTGGCGTTCGCGGTGCCCTGGCAACCGAGCTGGAGCTCGAGGTCCGTGGGCTCGAGCACCACCGCGAACTCGGCCTCGGACAGCCATGACAGTTCCTGCAGAACCGGCTCGAGGCCGTTCCCCGCGTCGGGACCCTCCTCGGCATCGTAGAACACGCCGACCACATCGAAGGGGCCCTCCCGGACCGTCTCCTCCTCGAGCAGGTGAACCATGACCGCGACGCCCGACTTCATGTCCGACGTTCCGAGACCGAGCAGCCGTCCTCCCTCGACCTGAGCCGGACCCTGACCTTGGGGAGGCACGGTATCGATGTGACCGACCAGTAGGAGGAGTGGGCGCCCGGTGCGGCCGCCTACCGCCAGGCTGTTGCCGATGCGCCGAATGTGCTCGCTCGCATAAGTCGAACCGAGCCGGCGCGAGAGGGCTTCGCAGAGTTGGCCCTCCTGGCCGGTAGGAGACGGGGTGTCGACCAGCCAGCACAGGGTGTCCAGCACCGTCATGGGCTACCCAGGCAGGTTCTGACCACGTCGATCGCCTGCTCGCATTCGTCCAGGGTGGGTACCAGCGCCAGGCGGATATGCCCCTCGCCACCGGGGCCGAACACGCGACCGGGAGAGACCACTACGCCGTGTTCCAGGAGCCGCTCGGTGATGGCCACGTCATCCTCTACCTTCAACCAGATGTACAGGCCCGCTTCGGAGCCGATCGTCGGGTAACCGAGCGCCGCGAACCCTCGGGAGATGATCACCCGCTTGCGCCGGAAGAGTGTACGCCGCTGTTCGACATGGGCATCGTCGTTCCAGGCGGCGATGGCAGCAGCCTGGGTGAACTCGGGAGGGGCCGTGCCCGTTCCGGTGCGCAGGGATCTGAGCACGGCGATCGCCCGCTCGTCCCCCACGATTGCTCCGCTCCGGTAGCCGGTCATACCGCTCCGCTTGGAGAGGCTCAGATACACGAGCACCCCCTTCGTGCCTCCCGCCTCGAGGAGAGAGGCGGGCGGATCGTGGTCATAGAGATCCACGTAGCACTCGTCGGAGCACAACAGCACCCCGTGATGCTGCGCCCGTTCCCGGAACCGGGCCAGCTCGTCGAGCGAACTGACCACGCCGGTCGGATTGTGGGGGCTGTTCAGCCATAGCATGCGCGCCCGCTCCCAGGATCGGTCCGGAACGTCGGAGACGCGAAACAGGAAGTCGTCCTTCAGGCGGACCGGGAGGGGCAATGCCCCGGAGAGGCGGGCGCCCCGCTCGTAGATGGGATAGCCGGGGGTGGGCCACACCACCCCGTCGCCGGCGTCGCGGTCGACGAACGCGAGCGCCGTGGAGAAGATGGACTCCTTGGAGCCGGTCGTGGGCAACACCTGGGTATCAGGATCGACGTCCACGCCGAAGCGGCGACCGGCATAGCCGGCGATGGCGCGGCGCAGGGCGGGCAGGCCCATCACCGTGGGGTACTGCGACACCTTCGGAACCGCTCCTTTGAGCGCCTCTGGAATGAAGGGAGGAGTCGGCTCGCGCGGATCGCCGATCGAGAAGTCGACCAGTGGCCTACCGGCCGCGCGGAGGTGGCGGGCCCGGTCGTGTATGGCCGTAATGGCGTGGGAGCCGATCTGGTCCAGCACCGGATTCACGCGCACGGGGTCAGGGTAGCGTGATGGCCATGGCAACCCGCTCCGGCTGGCGAACCCCACGGGTGAACCACCCCATAGAATCCCCTGCCGTGGAGACCCGGACGTGACCGATCGGCGCTACCTCGCCGTATTCCTGTTGCTCGGTCTGGCGGCGGTCCTGGTGGTCGTGATGGGGTTCGTCTTCGGGTCACCGGACACGGGTCGTGAGCCATTGCCTCGTGTGCTCGAGCAGATCTCGCCCCAACCCGGCAGCCAGGTACCGCTCCAGACGCCCGTCGAGGTGGACGTCCCGGTCGGCTACCGGGTGGAGATCTACATCGACGGCTTCCGGGTGCCCGAGTCGGAGGTACGTTTCGTGGAGGGAACCGGCGTGCACTCGTGGGCGCCGACCCGTTCCTCGACCATCGTATGGACACCGGGCCCGCACACCGTTCTGGTGAGTTGGCGGAAGCTGAGCGGGCTTCCCGACGAAGGCCGGTACAGCTGGGAGTTCCGGGTCTTCTAGTTGCTAGTTGCTAGTTGCTAGTTGCTGTTATTAGCTGCTATCATCTTGGTGGAGTGTGCCTGGACCGTGCTCGAGCAGGCGCCGGAACTCGGCTTCGTCGATTACATCCACTCCGAGCGACTCCGCCTTGGCGAGCTTCGAGCCCGGCGACGCTCCCGCCACGAGCGCGTCCGTCTTCTTCGACACCGACGACACCAGCTTCCCGCCTCGTTCCTCCACGGCGGCTCTGGCCTCGGTCCGCGTCATCGACTCCAGCGAACCGGTCAGCACCAGCCGCTTCCCCTGAAGAGTCTTCTCGGGGCCCTCCCCCCAGTCGGGATCTGAGAGCCGGACCCTGCCATCCCCCAACCGCCGCACCAGATCCTGGTTGGTCTCCTCGGCAAACCACTCGGCCACCGACTTGGCGATCACGGGACCTATTCCCTCGATGGCCGCCAGTGTCTCCTCATCTGCCTGCCGGAGAGCCTCGATGCTGCCGAACTCGCGTGCCAGGAGGCGCGCCACCGTCCCACCCACATGGCGGATGCCAAAGCTCACCAGCAACCTTCCGATCGGACGGTCCCGGGCAACCTCGATGGCATCCATCAGGTTGGTGACCGAGATCTCGCCCCAGCCTTCGAAGCCCAGCAAGTCGTCGGGCTGCAGGAAGAAGATGTCCGCAGGCCCCGCGATGAGGCCCTCCGACAGGAGGAGGTCTACGGTCTTGTAACCCATCCCCTCGATGTCCATCCCACCACGGGCGGAGAAGTGGAACAGCCACTCCCGGAGCCGTGATGGGCAGGTCAGGCCCCGGGTGCATCTGGCCACCTTCTCGTCATCGGGCCGGACGATGGGCGCCTCGCAGAAGGGACAGTTGGACGGCATCGACCACTTCTTCTCCTCGCCGGTCCGGCGGGACGGCACCGGGCCGACGACTTCGGGGATCACGTCGCCGGCTCGCCGGACCACGACCTGGTCACCCACCCTCACATCCTTGCGGTGAACCTCATCCTCGTTGTGGAGGGTGGCCCGCTCGACGTTGGCGCCTCCCACGAACACCGGCTCCAGTACTGCGAAGGGCGTCGCCGCTCCGGTGCGTCCGATGTTGATCTCGATGCCGCGCAGCCGCGTGACCCGCTCCTCCGCCGGGAACTTGTAGGCGATCGCCCAGCGCGGCGCCCGGGCGGTGGAGCCGAGCTCGGCTTGTTCCGCCAGCCCGTTCACCTTGATGACCACTCCGTCGGTCTGGTAAGGGAGGTCGTTGCGAGCTGCCTGGACACGCTCCACGTACCCGGTCACCCCAGCCACATCGGTCACCGTCTCGGTGGCCGGATGGGCCCGCAGTCCCAACCCGCGGAGCCACTCCATCGTCTCGAAATGGGTGGCCAGGGACGGACCGCCCTGCAGGTAGCCCACCTGGTAGATCCAGACGGCCAGGTTCCGGGAAGCAGTGACCGCCGGATCCTTCTGGCGCACCGAGCCGGCGGCGGCGTTGCGGGCGTTGGCGTAGAGCCGGTCACCCGCCTCGGCCTGGCGGGCATTGAGGCGATCGAACTCCTCCAGAGGAAGGTACACCTCTCCCCTCACCTCCATGTAGGCGGGAGGGTCCCCCAGCAGCCGGAGCGGGACGGATGCGATGGTACGGACGTTGGCGGTGACGTCCTCGCCGGTAGTCCCGTCCCCTCGGGTGGCCGCCCGGGTGAGAACGCCACCCTCGTAGGTCAGCGATACGGCCACGCCGTCGATCTTCAGCTCGCATGCCAGGGTTCCCGCCGGCCGATCCAGGTGGCGCTCGGTTCGCGCCAGCCACTCCGCTACCTCGGCCGGGCTCTCGGCGTTGTCGAGGGAGAACATGCGCTCGCGGTGGGTGACCGCAGCGAAGAGTTCGGACGGCGTCGCCCCTATGCGTCGGCTGGGCGAGTCGGCCGTGACCAGGTCGGGATGAGCCTCTTCCAGCGCCGCCAGCCGCCGGCGCAGATCGTCATAGTCGGCATCGGGAAGCTCCGGATCGTCCAGCACGTAGTAGCGGTGATCGTGGTAGCGGATGTCCGCACGCAGGTCCGCGATCAGGACGGCCGGATCCCTCTCGCTCATGCCGTTCGCACCGGTCAGGCGGTGGCCCTGATGATTCCCCCGCCGACCACCTCATCGTCGAGGTAGAGGGCCAGGGTCTGTCCCGTCGCCAAAGCCTCCTGGGACTCGGCGAAACGCACCGTCGCTACTCCGTCCCCCAGCGAAACCTCGGCCGGTACGGCCCGGCCGTGGGCTCGGTACTGTGCCAGCAGGGCGCCCGCAACCGGCCGGTCCACCCAGCTCATCTCCTCCACCGTCACCTCGTCCACCCCCAGGTCCGACCGGTCGCCCACGGTGACGACTCCGGCGTCGGGATCGATATCCGTCACGTAGAGGGGCTGGCCCACGGCCACTCCGAGACCGCGGCGCTGGCCGATCGTGAAGTTGGTGATGCCGTGATGTACGCCGAGCAGCCGGCCATCCTGGTGGATGATCGGGCCCTGGGTCGGCACCACGCCCTGTCCGGCGAGGAACTCGCGATAGTTCCCCTGCCCGACGAAGCATATGTCCTGGCTGTCCGGCTTGCTTGCCGTGCGCAATCCGATGCGGGCCGCCATCCGGCGGGTCTGGTCCTTGGTCAGGTCGCCCACAGGGAAAGAGAGCCGGGCCAACTGGTCCTGGCCCAGCATCGAGAGCACGTACGACTGGTCCTTCTCGGTATCGACGCCCCGCCAGAGGCGGAAGCGGCCCCCATCGGAGGTGATCCGGGCGTAGTGCCCCGTTACCACCACGTCGTAGTCCAGGGCGTCGGCATGAGCCAGGAGGCGCGTGAACTTGACCGTGCGGTTGCATTCCACGCACGGATTGGGAGTGCGGCCCGTGAGGTAGTCGTCGATGAAGCCCCCGACCACGCCGGACATGAACTCCTCGGTGTAGTCCCAGACGTAGTAGGGGATGTCGAGCCGGGCTGCCACCCGCCGGGCGTCCTCGGCATCGGAGACAGTGCAGCATCCGGCGGTGGGCGCCTCGCCGTCCGGACCCTGCCAGAGCTTCATGGTCACACCGATGACCTCCCAGCCCTGTTCCTTCATCAGGGCGGCGGCTACGGACGAATCGACCCCGCCCGACATGGCCACCAACGCTCTCATCGCAGGGCGCCTGCTTCGCCGGCCACCAGCCTGGCCGCGCGGGCGCCCTCGCCCTCTGCGGTCGACCAGCCGAACGAGAACCGGAGGCACTCCCTGGCCAGAGCTGGACTCATACCCATGGCCTCGAGCACGTGGGAGACCGTCGCCGCGCCCGATTGGCAGGCGGAGGCCGCGGACGCGGCCAGCCCGGCCCGGTCGAGCCGGACCAGCAGCATCTCGTTGCGAACACCGGGAATGCGGACGTGGCTGGTCTGGACCATCCGGGCCGCGCCGGCGCCGGTGACGACCAGGTCCGGGATCAGCCGGGCCAAGGTAGCTTCGAAAGCGTCGCGTTCGCCCATGACCCGGGACCGGAAGGCGGCCCGGTCGTCCCCGAGAGCGGCCATAGCGGCCGCCATTCCGACCACGGCCATCACGTTGTGGGTACCGGAACGCCGACCGAGTTCCTGCCCGCCACCATGGACCAGGGGAGCAAGAGGAGTCCCGGACCGGACGTAGAGAAAGCCCACGCCCTTGGGACCTCCGAACTTGTGCGCCGCGAGAGATAGTAGGTCGACACCCAGAGCGTCGACATCCACCCGTTCCGAGACGTAACCCTGGACCGCATCGGTGTGGACGATGGCCGCGGGGTGGGCAGCCTTTACCGCTGCCGCCACCTCCTCGACGGGCATCCTCACGCCGGTTTCATTGTTGCCCATCATGATCGAGACCACCGCCGTATCCGCGGTCACATGGGAGGCGACCTCGGCCGGGTCGACGAGGCCATCGGTGGTCACCTTCGCGTAGGTGACCGCGGATCCGAAGGAGTGGCAGTACTCGGTGCTCATGAGGACGGCGTCGTGTTCCGTGGGCGACGTGATGATGGCGCCCCGGCGCCCACCCGAGAAGGCCCTGCCCTTGATGGCCAGGTTGTCGGCCTCCGATCCACCCCCTGTGAACACGATCTCGCTCGGGTCGGCGTTGATGAGCGAGGCTGCCAGGTCGCGGGAATCCTCGAGGGCGTTCTTGGCGCTCCGGGAGATGGCGTGGCTCCCTGACGGATTGCCGTAGACGTCGAGACGGAAAGGTTCCATCGCGGCCCACACCTCGGGTCGCAGGGGGGAGGAGGCGGCATGGTCCAGGTAAAGCATGGTGGGAATTGTGCCACGACCGGAGCGGAACCCGGCACCACCCCCGAGGTATTCGGGTAAATCGAGCCGGACGGGCGGCGTCCTACGAGGAGAGCGCCGCCATCAGCTTGGCGATCCGACCCGTGCAGGTCTCGGCCTCGGCCGGGGGAACCAGTTCGAGCAGCCTTCCGGCCACTTCCGTGAAGACCCGGGCCGCAGGACCATCTGGTCTGACGACCACCACCGGCTCGCCCCGGTCGGCCCCGGCGCCCAGGGCCGGATCCAGGGGGATCGCTCCGATGAGGGGGACGTTCAGCGAGTCCGCCAGCGCTTCTCCCCCACCTCGGCCGAACAGCTCGAAGCGCTGCCCGTCCGGAGTCTCGAAGTAGGACATGTTCTCGATCACCGCCACCACCGGCATGGCGGAGCGGCGAGCCATGTCTGCCACCCTGATCGCCACCTTCTGGGCAGTCAGGGAAGGGGTGGTCACCACGACCATCTCCGACTGGGGAAGCAGGCGTGACAGCGCCATCTGGACGTCGCCGGTGCCGGGCGGCAGATCGATGACCAGGTAGTCGAGCTTGCCCCAGGCGACCTGCTGGAGGAACTGCTCCAGCGCCTTGGAGAGCATCAAGCCCCGCCACATGAGGGCGGTCTCCTCCGACTCGATGATCAGGCCGGTGGACACCACCTCGATGCCGTACGCCTCTACCGGTTGCATGAGCCTGGTAGCCGGGTCGGCCTCGATCCGGGCGTCGGTCCCCAGCATCCTCGGGATCGAGAACCCCCAGATATCGGCATCGAGCAACCCGACCCGGTAACCCACCCGGCCGAGCGCCAGGGCCAGGTTGACCGAGACCGAACTCTTGCCGACCCCGCCCTTGCCGCTCCCGACCGCGATCGTCCTGGTGGTGGGCGGCACGCGGGTGGGTGCTGCGTTCTCCCGGGCGCGGCGGCGAGCCACCTCCATCAGCTCCGAGCGTTGTTTCCGGGTCATGGCCCGGGTCTCGACCACCACCCTTCGCACTCCGGGGATGGCCTCGATCCTGCGGACGGTGTCGTTCTCGATCTGGCCCCGCATCGGACACTCGGCGATGGTCAGAGCCAGACCGATGGTCACGACGCCTTCGTCGAGAACGACCTCGCGCACCATCCCCAGATCGACCACGTCCGAACCCAGTTCAGGGTCCATCACCCCTCGGAGGGCCTCCATGATCCGGTCTTCGGTCAGGGGATGTGGCATGGTCGTCTCCGCGCATCCGTCGGATCGGCCCACCTTATCGACATATCGCAGTTGTCGGCACACCGGCTCTCCCCGACCTTCGCCGGCGAACCGGATCACGGAGGGCAACACCGCGCCGCACAGATTCGCCCACTTCCTGCGTCCGATCTCACGGTTGGTTGCCGGCCGCTTGTATAATGCCTGGGCCGGGCCGATCCCTCGGGATGGCCCGGGACGGTCGATCGGGAGTGCCCGGATGGAACAGCTCGTCAACATCACCACGCGCCGACCGATGCGGGCGGTCACGCTGACCGACGGAGCGGTTGCCAAGGTGCGTGAGCTGCTGGTCTCCGAGGGGGATCCGGCCCTCGCCCTACGCATGGCCGTCCGCCCCGGAGGATGTTCCGGATTCTCGTACGAGATGTTCTTCGACTCCGATAGGTCCGACGCCGACGTCGTCGAGGAGTTCGAAGGCGTCGACGTGCTGGTGGACCGCCAGAGCGTGGACCTGCTGCGCGGCTCGACCCTGGACTACCAGGACGGCCTCATGGGGGCGGGCTTCGCCATCAACAACCCGAACGTCAGCAGGTCGTGCGGCTGCGGGAATAGCTTTAGCTAGTCGCTAGTCGCTAGTCGCTAGTTGTCGATGATAACGAGCCGAATGCTGCGAGTTCGTGGGGTGCCGTGGTCGAGTGCCCGAGATCGCCACCCGGCGCGGTAGCCTCTGAACCTCAGGCTACGGAGGCATCGCTATGGCAAAGAGGACTCTTGAAACCCCCAGCGCCCCACCCGCCATCGGTCCGTACACGGTGGCGATCGAGGCTGCCGGCCTGGTGTTCCTATCGGGTCAGGTGGCGCTCGTGCCGGAGGGTGGGCGAGAGGACGGTGACAGCTCTGCGCAGACCCGCCAGGTCATGAACAACATCGGCGCCATGCTGGGCGACATCGGCCTCGGTTACGGCGACATCGTCAAGACCACCATCTTCATGGTTGACATCGGGGACTACGCAGCTATCAACGAGGTGTACGCCGAGTACTTCGATGCCGACCCCCCGGCCCGGTCCGCAGTGCAGGTGTCCGCCCTGCCGGGCGGGTTCCGCGTCGAGATAGAGATCGTGGCTGCCCGGAGCGGGAACCTGGGCTAAGGCCGGTTCCATGCTGCCGGCAGGCGATGCCGAGGCCTCGGGACATGTGCGACCCGCCTCCTAGCCCCGATTATTCCTGTTCCCAGCACACCACGCGAATCAGGCCACTTCAACCACATCATTCGCGACGCGGCGCCCATGACCAGCTGATTCCACACCCGGCCGGAAGATCGGGCTGTTAGATGGTTATAACTCCAGGCCAGGAGCACGGATCACCCATTCCCGTCACCCGGACAAACCCCCACCATGAATAATTGGGGCTATCACGAGAGCGGCACCGTACAGGCCTGGAACGAGCGGTACGCGACCCGGGGCATGGTTTGGGGAACAGAGCCCAACCGGTTCCTGGCCGATTACGCGACCGGGCTCACCCCTCGCCGGGTTCTCGACCTCGGGTGCGGGCAGGGACGCAACGCGGTGTGGCTGGCCACCCAAGGCCATCGGGTCACCGGGATAGACCTATCCCCGGTGGCCATCGAGCAGGCCCGCCGGTTGGCGGCCGACCACGCGGTGGAGGTGATCTTCGAGGTGGCGAGCGTGGTGGAGGACTGGACGCCGCCTCCGGGTGCGTTCGACCTGGTCGTTCTGTCGTACCTGCAGCTCCCGTCACATGACCGCCGGGTGGCTCATGCCAAGGCCACTGAGGCCCTCGCCCCCGGGGGGACGGTCTGGCTGATCGCCCACCACTCCGACAACATCACGGACGGGGTGGGAGGGCCCCCGTATCCGGAAGTGCTGTTCAACGAGAGAGCACTCGCCGGCGACTTCGTCGACCTGGATCTCCTGAGGAACGAGAAGGTATTCCGCGATGTGGAGGGCGAGGACGGCCTGGTGCGGATGGCCCACGACATACTGCTGGTGGCCGTCAAACCCGCAGGACCGGACGGATGAACCGGGTCGCGGTGGATCCGGCACCATCGCGCATCAAATAGGCCGCGGCCACGCCGGATCCGCATACGACCGGAACGCGAATGCGTTTCCGATTCAGGCTCGGGCGGACTAGCCTTGCCACGCCACGCCCCGAGATGCCGGGGGTGCGATGATCGCACTGGGGTTGAGGCGGCCACTCGCCAAGCGGTCTGCTCACCGCGGCATGGGGGATTCCGTTGATGAGAGGATGCTCGTATGGCATACAGGGCTATGTACATCTGGTCGGACGGGACCGAGCCGACCCCGCTCCTGCGGTCGAAGACCAACGTGCTCAAGGACGGCGAAGAGCCGGGCATCTGGGGCTTCGACGGGTCAAGCACCAACCAGGCGCCCGGAGGTGACTCGGATGTGGTCCTCCGGCCGGTGAAGCAGGTACCCGACCCGATCAGGGGCGGCGACGACATCCTCGTGCTGAGCGAGTGCTTGACGCCCGACTTCGAACCCCATCCCACCAACACTCGGGCCGCCTGCGTGGAGGCCTACGAGAAGTACGCCGACTTCAATCCGATCTTCGGATTGGAGCAGGAATACACGTTCATCACGATGATGGATCCGACGGCCAGCCAGTACTACGGTCCCCCGCCGGGGTTCCCGCTCGGTGGGTATCCGGCCCCCCAAGGCCCGTACTACTGCTCGGTGGGCGCCAATCGCGCCTTCGGGAGGCCCGTAGTGGATGCGCACAGCCAGGCCTGCATCGACGCCGGCCTGTCGATCGAGGGCACCAACGCCGAAGTGATGCCAGGGCAGTGGGAGTACCAGATCGGGCCGCTGCCGCCCGTAGAGGTGTCCGACCAGATCCTGATCGCCCGCTGGATGATCGAGCGGATCGCCGAGGACTACGGCCTCCAGGTGACCTTGCATCCGAAGCCGGTAACGGGTGACTGGAACGGCGCCGGATGCCACACCAACGTCTCGACCCGCCAGATGATGGAGAGCTACGACGCCGTGATCGCCGCTTGCGAGGCTCTGGGCGCCAACGCGGAGGAGCACGTCAAGAACTACGGCGCCGACATCGAGATGCGCCTGACCGGGGCGCACGAGACCCAGCGCTACGACCAGTTCAACTATGACGTGTCCGACCGGGGCGCATCGGTGAGGATCCCCTGGACCACCTACAAGAACCAGAAGGGCTACATCGAGGATCGCCGTCCCAACTCGAACTGCGATCCCTACGTGGTCACCCGCCTGATCATGGAGACCATCTGTGGAGCGGCCTCCTCCTGAGACAACCGACCCTGATCACTAGGGCCCGATGCGCGCCGCAATGCGCGCATCGGGCCCTTGCTCTTTCGCACCCTCACCGGCCACCGGTAAGGCCTACTCGCGGGAGCCGACCCTCTCCCGTTCCCTTTCCGGTATTCCGATCAGCGCGCCGGTCAGCAGACCGACGTCCCTTACCAACTGGAGTAACAAAGCGCCGTGCCTCTCCAGGCGCTCATCCTGCTTGTCTAGCCGCCGGTCCTGCCGGTCGAAACGCTCATCCTGACCCGCGAAGCCTTCCTTGATGGCGCTGTCTTGGCGGTCGAAGCGTTCGTTGGTAAGGGCCTTGAACTCGTCGAGGCTTCTCTCGAAACCCCGAGTGAGCACGAAGATCACCCGCCACAGGATGGCGGTCCAGATGCCGAACAACCCGACGACTACTGCATAGTCCATATTGCTTAACTCCATTGCTGCCAGTGTAGCCCAGAGCACGGGATGGATGTTGAGCTACACAACCTGTTTCTAGTCATCCCACACTCCATGTATCGCTATCTGGTGATGAATTCAAGGGGGCTGTTGGTCGGTGGACTCGGTGAGAGCGGAGGCGTCCCACGGCGAACGGCCGGACAACCGAGCCGTCGATTCTCCAGTCGAGCTAGCCGGGAAGGGGTTCCCGGAGACGTCAGCCGGCGCCGAAACCCTGCCGGACGATCTCGCTGATCTGGTCGACCTGTTGCTCGAAGCTGGCCGCCGCGGCCCGGAACTCCACCACGGCCGCTCGGCGGAGCTCACCGGTGTCGGGCGCCCTCAAACCGGCCAGAGCGTTGGCGGCTGCTTCCGCGACTGCGGCTGCCGACTCGTAGACCCGCTGGTGAGCGTCGGTCAAGCCCGCCACGTCCTCAGGTGGACGGTGGAGTTCCACCGCCTCACTGAAGACCACGGCCCGCTCGGAGGCAGCGACCATGGCGGCCTCCGTATCGGCGTAGGTAACGCCCGTCTGATCACGGTTCTCCCAGGAGTCATTGACCCGGTTCAACTCCTCGACCAGCGCAGCCAGCGCAGCCTTGTCCTCTGCCAGGTTGGTGAGGTACACCTCGATCTCGGGCGGCAGGAGGGTCGTGGGAGTGGTGTCTTCGGGCGTTTCGGTCTCACCATTGCCGGCGGTGGTGTCCTCGACGGGCGCCGAGGTCGCCGTCGTGGGCCGAGTAGTACCCGGCGCCCCGGACGTAATCTCGACGGCAGGGGGCTCCAGACGGTTCACCCAGACCCATGTAAACAGGATCATTCCCAGCACCACCAAGGGCAATACCCACCGGCCGGGCCTGGGGTCGGGGTTGGACACCATAGCGAACAACGTTAGTCCGCACGCGACCGGTTTCCGGTTATCCCTGGCCGGCAGGTCGTCCGGCGGGGCTGTTAATGCCCGGGTATTCGGGGTATGTTGTCCGGACGCGCGATGTTCGTCGGCACCGGGAGGAACGAAAGGGTCAGCCCGTGCCAAACCTCCCACCCGCAACCGACGACCAGGTGAGCGAGCACATACCTTGGGAGCAGCTCACCATCCCACCCCAACCCGACCGCAAGATACTGGTCTACGGCATCGCGGCCGGCCTGATCGTGGTGGTGCTGGGCGTGGTCGTCTTCCGCCAGATCAACCGGCCTTCGGCACCGGATCTGGTGCCGGTCACCCCGATTGCCGTCGCCTCCGAGCCGCTGGCCACCACCACCCTCCCGCGCATGGCTGACCAGGGACCGGCGCCGGCCACCGTGGCCCTGGCCGAGCCGGAGGTCACCCCCCGGCTCTCGGAGGCCGACCTCATGGCGGTCGACCGGGAGGGTACGGAGCGGGCCTTGGCGGGCACCGCCGAATGGCTGGTGCTGGAGTTCTTCACCATCGACCCCTCGGAGGTGTGGGCCGAGCGGGTGCAGGCCGCTTCGGGCCTCCGGCTGCCCGACGGGGCGGCGCCTGAGCCGTCCAGCGCCGAGACCGTCTCCTACGTGGAGTGGACCCGGACCCGATCCGTGACGCAGACCGGACCGGACACCTACCGAGCCCTCGTGCTGATCCGCCGGCTGGTGGCGCCGGACGGGGTCGGCTTCCGGCGGCTTCCTGTGGAACGGGTGGAAGTCGACCTCCGAGTAGAGCCGGACGGCGAGGTACGTGCCCTTTCGCTACCCGAGATCTCGGCGCCGACCGAGGCGGTGTTGATCCCACTGCCGGAGACCGAGCTGGCTTGGGTCGTGGACTCGGCCGGTATCGGCTGGCCCGTGACACGTTGATCGACGGGTTTCCCGATGACGCTACGCCTGCGGGGACGGTGCGAGTCCGCCCACAGGCGATACGGAGCGGCCTGTACGGTCGGCTGGTCACCGCAGCGGTGATACAAGCACTGCTGGGACTCGCATCGGAGGCCTGTTTCTTGCGTTACACACGAGGCCCATCTGTGACCCTGGTCCCCGTATCTGCCAGGCCGCGCCGGCCAGAAGCCCGACGATCGAGGCCTTCGCGACGGGCCAGTCGGCTACGGGCGGTTTGAACGGGCCGCGCTGACCAGTCGGTGGATCTCGACCCCGTCCTCGCTGCCACTCTCGCACGCCTGCGCCCAACCGGCGGCGTCCGAACGGTACGTGTCATCCTCGATGGTGACGGATGCCCCTTGGCGGAGAAGGTGCCGTACCATTTCGAGTTGGCCGAACTGGATGGCGAAGTGCAAGGCGGTCGTATTCCGGTACGGGCGCGCGTCGACATCCACCCCCGCACCCAGGAGGTAATCGACGACCTCCTTCCGGTCGTTGGCCGCGGCCAGCACGAAGGCCTCGTCCAGGACTTCTGCCGGGTCATCGGTCGGCGGACGGCCGACAGGTCTGCCCACGTCGGCCCAGTCCGGCCGGTAGGGGCCCGGGTCCGCCAGCAGCGAACCGTCGGTCGCCACCCAATTCCTGACCATCGGCAGCAGGCCCGCAGCCGCGGCCAGCCAAAGCGTGTGCCGGTGGAGTCCATGCTCTACCAGCACGTCGGCGGCCTCGGTGGAGCTGTGCATGGCGGCCGACTCCAGCGGCGTGATGCCGGCGTCGGCTCGGGCGGTCGGGTCGGCGCCGGCCGCCAGGAGTTGGGAGCAGAGATCCGCCAGATTCCAGCAGGCAGCGAGATTCAAGGCCCGATCCAGTTCGGCACCGGCGTCGATCAGCACTTCGACTAGTTCGGGTGAGGCAGGTCCGGCTTCGGGTTGCGTCATCAGTTCGAGCAACGTGTAGCCACCCACCGCCAAGTTCACCAACTCCGGGGCACTGTCGAGAACCGCTCGAAGCCCGTCCGCGTCGCCGGATCGAATAGCTCTAAGAGCGCAGAGCAGCCGCTCCTCCTGGCCCGGACGTGCTGCGCCTGACTCCACACCAGAATCGTACTTGTGGTCTGTCTAGTCCGGAAAGTACCTCTCGAGGATGACCACGACAGCAGGTTCGATGCCGGACCAATCGGCATCGGGTTCCTTGGTGACGGTGACGAAGTCGGCGGTCATGAAGACGCTCATCACTCCCTCGATCCCGAAAAGTTCGCCAGCCACGGGGTCGTCTCCCGCGTTGGCCGGCACGTAGCTACGGGGACCGCCCACCTCCATCCCGACGCTGAATTTCAGCGCGTTGGGATTGGGGGTGTATTGGGGGACGATCGGCACCAGACCTCCTTTGCCGCGATGTTAACCCTGCCCCCGGTTGGACAACCCCTAACCACTACCATTCCGCTCTGTGGTCCCGTCTCCCGAACTCGAACTAGAACTGCGCCGCAAGCTCGGTGACGAGCAGGTGGCCTCGGATCCGCTCGACCTTTACGTGTTCGGCAAGGATTCCGGGCTGGTACGCGGCGAGCCGGGCCTGGTTGTCTTCCCCCGCAGTACCGGCGAGGTAGCCACGATCATGCGCCTCGCCGGGCGTCACGGCGTGCCGGTGGTACCGCGCGGGTCGGGAACCGGCCTGGCAGGTGGAGCGGTCACCACGGGGCCCCACGTGCTACTGGTCACCACCCGGATGAACCGGATCGGCCCCGTCGATGTCGAGAACAGGTGCGTCTGGGTGCAGCCCGGGGTCATCAACCTGGACCTCAGCATCCACACTACCCCGTTCGGGCTCCACTACGCGCCCGATCCCTCCTCCCAGTCGGTTTGCACGATCGGGGGCAACGTGGCCAACAACTCGGGGGGGCCGCACTGCCTGGCCGAGGGCACCACCGTCAACCACGTGCTCGCGATGGAGATCGTGACACCGGACGGCGACATCGTGTCGATAGGCGGGCCGGCGCCGGATCCGATCGGGCTCGATGTACGCGGCTTGATGGTGGGCTCCGAGGGAACGCTCGGCATCGTCACCGACGCCCTGGTGAACCTGCTCCCCAACCCGCCCGCGTCCCGCACCATCCTCCTCGCCTTTCCCGAGGTGCAGAACGCGGCCGCCACCGTCTCGGGGATCATCGCCAACGGGCTGATCCCGGCAGCCCTCGAGATGATGGACCAGCCGATGACGATCGCGGTGGAGCGTTTCGCAAACGCCGGCTTTCCCACCGAGGCGGCGGCCGTGCTGATCGCCGAGGTGACCGGGCACCCGTCAGCGGTGGACGCCGAGGCCGAGCTGGTGCGCCGGCTGGCCGTCTCCCATCGGGCCACCCTGACGAGGATCGCCTCCGACGAGGCCGAACGGAAGCGGATCTGGTTGGGTCGCAAGTCCGCCTTCGGCGCCATCGCCCAGATGAACCCCGACTACTACCTGCACGACACCGTGGTACCCCGGACCCGGCTGGTGGAAGCCATAGAGCAGACCTACGCCATCTCGAAGCGTCACGACATCCCGATGCTGAACGTATTCCACGCAGGCGACGGCAACCTGCATCCGCTCATGTCGTTCGATGCTTCGATTCCTGGGGTCATGGAACGGGTGGACGCGGCCGGGAGAGACCTCATCGAGGTGTGCGTGGCCATCGGCGGCTCGCTGTCCGGTGAGCACGGCATCGGCATGGAGAAGCGGGACTACATGCACCTGGTCTTCGACGAGATGGACCTCGATGCCCAGGCGCGCATCCGCGAGGCTTTCGATCCCGACGGAAAGCTGAACCCCGGCAAGATCGTGCCGCAGGGCTCACGATGCTTCGACTTCGGCCGTCCGCCACCGGTGGGAGCCTGGGTTTGAGCCTCGCCACCTCTGCGGATGGGGGCTCGGGCCTACCGACCGCCGCGCCCGAGACCATCGAGGAGGCAGCCGGCCTGATGGCCAACCTGCCGGCCGGAGGAGACCGCATCCGGATCCACGGTGGCGGCTCGCACCGCGGCATCGGACACCAGGTGACGTCCGACGTGGTCCTTTCCACATCCCGGCTGGATCGCGTGGTGGCTTGGGAACCGGACGACCTGACCGTGGTCGTGGAGGCCGGCGTCCTGGTCGAGGAACTCGAACAGATGCTCGCGTCGAAGGGCCAGACCGCGCTGCTGCCCGAGCAACCCGGAACCGGCACGGTGGGAGGGGCTGTCGCCACCGCCACATCCGGATGGCGGCGCTTCCGGTACGGCCCTATCCGGGACCGGGTGCTGGAGACGACCCTGGTGTCCAGCGACGGGCGGGTGGTCACCGCCGGCGGCCGGGTGGTGAAGAACGTGACCGGGTACGACATCCCCCGCCTCGCCACCGGCTCGCTCGGAGCCATGGGCCTGATCGCCCGGGTCTGCCTCAAGCTATGGCCGGTCCCCCAGGCATCCGCAACCGTGCCAGTGGAGTCCCCTGAGGAGGCACTCGAGGTGGCCTATCGGCCTCTCGCCGTGTTGGAGACCCGCGAGGGCGCCGCCGTATTCCTCGGAGGTACCCCCGAGGAGGTGGCAGGCCAGGCATCCGCGCTGGGCGCCGAACCCGCCGCCGGGCTGGACTGGCCGAACCATCCGTCCGGAGCGGTTCGCTTCTCGGTGCGGACCCCTCCCTCCTCCCTGCGTGGCATCGTCGATCGCCTCGACCCGGGCTGGAGGTACCTGGCCCAGTTCGGAGTCGGCGAGGTGACGGTCGCCGCCGACGCGGTCGGCCTCGAGGAACTCGAAGAATTGAGAGGCCGGGCCGAGTCCCTCGGAGGCGCTCTGGTGATGCTGGACGCGCCCGCGTCCGTAGCCCGGGCATTCGACCCGTGGGGAACGCCGCCCCCATCGATCGAGATCCAGCGGCGCATCGTCGACCTGTTCGATCCCGGCCGCAGGATCAACCGGGGCATCCTGCCCGGCCGTATCTGAGATGAGTTGGGTTACCCGCTACGCGCCACGAGAGGACGAGCTCTCCTCATGCATCCAGTGCGGGCTGTGCCTGCCCAGCTGCCCCACCTTCCGGCTGACTGGACTCGAGACCGCCTCGCCGCGAGGGAGGCTGACCGCGATGTCGGCAGTCGCCGCCGGACGACCCGTGGACGGCCGCTTCGAGGAGATCATGGGGGCATGCCTGCAGTGCCGCGCCTGCGAGGTCGTCTGCCCGTCGTTCGTTCCGTTCGGCCGAGCCATGGAGGGAGCGAGAGCCGAGATAGCCGCCCAGACCTCAGGAATCGACCGCCGGCTCCGGCGGCTGGTGACGGCCCGCCTGCTGCGTAGCCGGACGGCGGTTCGATTGGGGACGCTGGCCGCATCGATCGCCCAGTCGCTCCAGCTGACCAGGGTGGCGCCGCGCCGGATCCGGGGCAACCTGACCGGGCTCCGACCGCTCAAAGCAAGGCCTCCCTCGATCGTGGGGAGGATCAGGGCCGCGGAGGGGGAGAAACGGGGGGTGGCCGCTCTGGTGGCCGGTTGCGTCATGGACGCCTGGTTCGGCGATGTACACACGGCCACCGTCGAGCTGCTGGCGGCGGCCGGGTGGGAGGTCGTCTCACCCCGGAGTCAAACCTGTTGCGGAGCGCTCGCCGCGCATGACGGCTGGGCGGATGACACCCGGAAGATGGCCTCCGTGAATATGGCGGCCTTCCGGGGTGCGGACCTGGTGGTCGTCAACTCGGCCGGATGCGGGGCCCACATGAAGGAGTACGACCATTGGGTTGACGGCGGGGAGGAACTCGCCGCCAGGGTTGCCGACGTGAACGAGGTGGTGGCGGAGGCGATCACCGACGGGAGGCTTCCCCGATTGAGCGCCGATGGCGGCCTGGTGGCGGTGCAGGACCCGTGCCATCTCCGGCACGTGCAACGGATTACCGACCAGCCCCGGGCAATCCTGGCCGCGGCCGGTCTGACCGTGGTCGAGATCGACCCGAGTGGCCTGTGTTGTGGCGCGGCGGGCATCTACAGCGTGCTGGAACCTGAGATGTCGCGCCGCCTCGGCTCGTCGAAGGCGGAACAGGTGGAAGCGACCGGAGCACCTCTCGTGGCCAGCGCCAATCCGGGATGCGAGATCCAGCTGCGCTCGTATCTGAGCGAACTCGGGCACGCGGCCCGGGTCGCTCATCCGGTGGAGATCTACTGGGAAGCACTGCAGCGAGCCGATAGACAGGCTGCCGTGAGGTGACCGACTACCCGCCATACGACCGGCGGCGCCGGAACCTCCTGGAGCTGCTCCCCCAGATCTTCCAGCCCGGTTCCGAGGTCTGGCGGTGGGCGACCATCGGCATGCAGTCGCTGCGGATGGTGCTCGGGGTGGTCCTGGCGGTCATCGGCACCGGACTCGCCGGAATGGGGATCGGGCTGGCCCTGGGTGGGTTCGGCCTGCTCACACTCGACCTGGCGCCGCCCGAGTCCGAAGTCCTGGCGGTCGGGGTAGCAGTGTTGATGCTCGGCGCGGCGGTCATAGGGATGGCCACCGAGTGGGGCCTCGGGCCCTCCGTTCTGCGGGTGGAGGCCGAGCCGTGGGAGACGCTGCTTACCTGGGTGCCGGCCATTCTGGTCGGCATCTGGGTGACCGGCCGGCTGGCAGGTTTGGCAACCTCGACTCTGGCCCGCTTCTCCGAATTGTTCGACCTCGTGCCGGCCTATCTGGGCGTGGTCGGCGGCCGGGCCTGGCCAGCAGGCTTGATCGCCCTGGCGCTGGCGTGGCCGGCCCTCCAGTACGGAGCACCCCGCTACCCGTGGATCGCCGGCAACGTTGCTTCCCTGCTCTACGCGCCCTGGATGCTCCTCGTCATCCTGGAATACCGGAGCGGTTGAGCAGGAGCGAGGAGGGTACTGAAAAATGTCCGGTTTGGCCCGTGTCCGATCTCACAACCCCAGGTCAAACCGTCGGGGGCCAAATACACTCCCGTCTTTTTCGGCACCCTCTTAGTGGTCTAGGCGCCCGGTGGCGAGGCCTACATGCGAGCCGGAACTTCGATACCCAGCAGGTCGAGCAGGAGTTCCAGCACCCGGCGCGTGGTCCGGACCGTCCCCAACCATGAGGACTGCAGCCCGGGGTCGGGCTCGGTCAGGATGTGGCAGGCCTCGTAGAAACGGCTGAAGTCGGCCGCCACCTCGTAGGCGAACTCAGCCAGATGGTTGGGGGCGCGCAGTTCAATGGCCCGGTCGATCACCTCGGGTAGCTGGAGGAGGCGTAGCACGAGCCTGGTCTCCGTCTCGTGGCGCGGCGGCAGGACGGTACCCGGCGCCAATCCCTGGCGGGAGGCCCGCGCCAGGATCGAATCCATGCGCACGGTCGCCATCTGCAGGTAGGGACCGGTCTTACCTTCCAGCGCGGTGAAGCGGCGCACGTCGAAGACGTAGTTGGAGGTGCGGTTGTTGACCAGGTCGCCGAACTTGAGGGCGGCGATACCGACCTGGCGGGCGATCAGCTCCCGCTCGGCCCCGGAATACCGGGCTGCCAGATCCGACTCCTCCAGGCGGGCCGCCGCGGCCTCCGTAACCGTCTCGATCAGATCTCCCAGCCTGAGCACGCCGCCCTCACGCGTCTTGAAAGGGGTTCCATCCGGCCCGTTCATGGTTCCGAATCCGATGTGCTCCATGACTGCCCCGCCGGACAAGCCTGCCCGGCGGGCGGCCCGGAACACCTGCTCGAGGTGGTAGGACTGGCGGGAGTCGACGACGTAGAGGATCAGGTCCGCCCCGAGTTCCGAGACCCGCATCTGGATGGTGGCCACGTCGGTGGTGCCGTAGAGGAAGGCCCCGTGGGAGGTCTCCAGCACGAGGGGCGTGATCTCGGCCTTGTCGTCAGGCCGGCTCACGTCGATCACGACCGCTCCTTCCGAACGGACCGCGATCCCCCGGGCAAGGGTGTCATCGACCAGCGGTCGAAGCAGATCCCGGACGGTGCTCTCCCCGTACCAGAGGTCGAACTCCACCCCCAGGTCGGAGAAGTCCTGCTCCTGGGAGGCACGGGACACCCGGACGAAGTGCTCCCAGATGGCCACGTACCCGGGCCGGCCCGACTGGAGCTCGGTGGTGGCAAGCCGGGCCTCCGCGGCCACCGCCTCGTCATCGGCGACTTGCCGGGCCATCTCCGGATACCACTCCTGGAGATGGGCCAGGGTGACGTCGAGGGGGTCTTGGTAGGGACCCTCGTAGGATCCGTCGAAGTGAGCCAGGTCGGGATGGCGCCGGCGGGTAGCCACGATGAGCATGCCCATCTGCAGGCCCCAGTCACCGAAGTGGGCGTCTCCCAGCACCTCGTGTCCGGCGAAGCGGAACAGCCGCTTGAGCGTGTCCCCGATGATCGTGGCCCGAAGGTGCCCGACATGCATCGCCTTGGCGACGTTCGGCCCCGCATAGTCCACTATCACGTTAAGCGGTTGCCGGACCGGGGGCACCCCCAACCTCTCGTCCCGCGCCATGGCGTCCACGCCGTCGGCGAGGGTCCGACCGGTCACGGTCAGGTTGATGAAACCCGGCCCGGCGATCGAAACCGAAGCGAGCCTGTGGTCGCCCTCGATCCACCTCACCACTTCCCCGGCTATGTCGCGAGGGCTACGACCGGCGCTCCGAGCGGCGGCCAGCGCGCCGTTGCATTGGAACTGGCCCAGGTCGGGACGATCCGAGACCTGAACGCCGCCGAACGAGGCATCGAGACCGGCGGCTTCGAAGCCGGCCGCCACGATCCTGGTCAGATCCGAGAGAAGGCCCATACGAACCCGGCAGGATACAGCAATCACTAGTTGATAGTTGCTAGTTGATAGTTAATAGTTGATAGTTATATGGGAACTAGAAACCAAGAGCTATCGCGAACCAGGCGCCGGCGACCATGAAGGGGCCGAACGGCAGGTGATCGTGGCGGGTGATGCGGCGCAGGACCAGCAGCAGGACGCCCACTGCTCCGGCCAGCAGGAACGCGCCCACCAGGGCCGCCACGGCGGTTGCCCAGCCGCTGTAGCCGGCGAACAGCCCCAGCAGGAGGGCCAGCTTGACGTCGCCCATCCCGATGGCTCCTCGGGTCGCCAGCGCCGGGACCAGCAGCGCGACGGAGTAACCGAGGCCGCTGGCCAAAGCTTCCGGCACGTCGCCGATCCGACCGTCCAGAAGCGCGCCGCCCGAGAGCAGTAGCAAACCAACCGCGGTGCCGGGTACGAGCACCCGGTTGGGAAGGCGGTAGCTCCGGAGATCGACGAAGCTCAGCGCCACCGTCACCGTCACCATCCAGAGAAACGATGCCAGGGTCCACCGCACGCCGACCAACCCGACCGTCCCGGCCCAGGCAACTGCAGTCACCGGCTCCACCAACCGGTAGAAAGCTCCGGCCGGCCGGTGGCATCGTGGACAGAAGTCCACGCTTCCCGCCCACCACCAGAGAGGCACGAAGTCCGCCGGTCGGACGGGACAGCCGCAGATCGGACGGCAGGCCAATGCCGACCTGAACGGCGCCCGCTCCAGCTCGGCCCGGATCAGGCTCACCAGCAGTCGGCCCGCAAACAGGCCCAGAACTCCCGCGACCAGGTAGAGCGGCACCGTCAGTGGTCTGTCTGCGGAATGGCGGTGTGGTATGGCGTCGGCAGCGGTGTTCCTCGCAAGGCCCGCTGACGAAGGCGTACCCGCAGCGGTACGTCAAGGAAGCGGAACGCAGCGACGGGACTCCGATGACCGCCATAACACGCCGAGCTGTTTCGCAGACAGACCACTAGCGGGTCGCGGGCTCGGTGGGCGGATCGCCGTGTCCGGCGAGCGCCGCCAGCATGACGCTAGGAGGCACCTCCACACCGGTCCAGATGGCGAACGAAGCCGCCCCCTGGCCGACCAGCACCAACTCCCCCGACGCGACCGGCAGGTTCCGCGCCGCCAGCACAGCTTCGGCCGGGGTCGGCCCGCCGCCGTAGGCCAGTTCCACCAGACCCCCCGCCTCGTCCAACACGCCGGCCGGGAGGGCCTCGCCACGCATGCCGAGCGGGGTGGCGTTGACCAGTACCGCACCCGGCACCGGCTCCCCCCACGGAGCCACCCCGGCCGTGGCGCCCACTCGGGCTACCAGCTGATGGGCTGCTTCCGGACGCCGCGCCGCCACGAAGACCTCGTGATCGGCCAGAGCCAGGAGGGCCGCGGCGGCGGCGGAACCCGCGCCCAGCAGCAACACCGGAGCATCGGCCGGGAGTCGGGCGTGCCGCCAGGCGAAGCGCACCCCTTGGGGGTCGGTGGAGTCGGCATGAAGCCGGCTGTCCTCCATCCAGAGGGTATTGGCGCCGCCCGAGCGGACCACGGCTCCCGAGCGCCGGTCGGCCAACCCGGCTGCCAGAGCCTTATGGGGCATCGTCACGTTGGCGCCGGTCAGGCGCCCGGATCGGAGATCGTCCGCCGCCCGTCTCATGCCGCGGTGGTCAACCCGGCGCCTGCTGTACGTGCCCTCGAGTCCGGCGAACTCCAGCGCGGCGGCGTGGATGACCGGCGAGAGCGAATGGGCCACCGGGTCGCCGAGGACCGCCAGGCGGAGGTCGACCATCCGGATCAGCCGATCCCCAGGGCGTCCGCTTGCTGCTTGGCCACCAGGAAGTCGTCGTAGTCGCTGAAGAAGGAGTGGGCGCCGTCCTCCGAGGTGAGAACGTAATAGAGGTAGTCGGTGTCCGCCGGGTCGATGACCGCTTCGATGGACTTGGCGCCTGCCGCACCGATCGGCGTCGGCGGGAGACCGGCTATCAGGTAGGTGTTGTAAGGGGACTCGAACTGGAGGTCCTCGAGCGTCGGCGACCGGCCCCGGTCCGCCATGGCGTAGAGAACGGTGGCGTCGATCTGGAGCGGCATGCCCCGCTCCAGCCGGTTATTGATAACGCTGGCGATCAGCGGCCGGTCCTCATCCGTACCGGCCTCGGCCTCCACCAGAGAGGCCATCACCAGGCCTTCGTACACCGAGAGTCCTCGCCCGGTAACCGCGGACCAGTCGTACGTCTCCAGACGTCGCTCCAGCTCGGTAGCCAGCCTTTGCAGCATCTCGGCCGGTGTGGCGTTACCAAAGAACTCGTAGGTAGCCGGGAACAGGAGGCCCTCCCATACCGTCCTGTCGAGACCGACGGGCAGGTAGGCGGATGTCACGTCCCCGCTCAGGAGGGCCGCCGTGAAGTCCTCCTCCGAATAGTTGCGGGTGGCCTGGGCCAGCACGTCCAGGAGCTCGGCGAGCCGGAGTCCCTCAACCACCGTCACCCGGAACACATCGAGGGACGGCCCCGCTATGAGGAGGTCCACGATCTCGTCGAGGTCGGTCCCGGTAACCAACTCGTAGGTACCGGCCTTGAGGAGGCTGCCTGCCTCACGCGTCCGGACCAACGACTCGAACTCGATGGCGGAGGGCACCACGCCGTTGCCCACGAGGATGCCGGCGATGCTACGGGCGCTGGACCCTGACGGGATTTCCACCACCACGGTGCGACCCGGCTCGACCTCGGCGGTCTGATCCCCTCCACGGAGCCCGCCCAGCCGGTTGACCCAGTCGCCCAGGCCGGCGCCCCCCACCACCAGGGCGTAGGCGACGACGGCAGCTACGAGAAGGCCGGTGATGGCGCCTCGGGCTCGGATAAGCAATCGGTCCTGACCTCGGTTGTAACCCTCCGGTGGAACGTCCGGTCGCCGGTACGCACTCATTCGACCCTCGCGCGGGCTTGGCTATCGAGATAACCCTGGAGCATCACCGCGGCCGCCACCTTGTCGATCCGTCGGCGGCGCTTAGCACGGGAGGTCCCGGCCGCCACCAGGACGCCTTCCGCGATCCGGGTGGTGAGCCGCTCGTCATACAGGACCACGTCCACCCCCACGAGGGGCCGGAGCCGATCGACGAACCGGCGGGTCCTGCGGGCGGCCGCCTGTTCGGTGCCATCGAGCGAGACCGGCAGCCCCACCACCACCTTGTCCACATCCTCCGAGCCGACCAGGTCGGCCAACCGGCGTCCGAGCCCGGGGCCCGCCTCGAACACTCCGAAGGGATGGGCCGCGATACCGAGACGGTCGGAAAGCGCAACGCCCACGCGCCGGCTTCCGTAGTCGATGCCCATGATGCGGCTGGCTCCTTCCGGTCCGGCGCTCATCAGGCACTCAGACGGCGTGCCACCGCCTCCCGAATCGCGTCCAGAGCCTCGCCCACCTTGTCGCCCCTGGGTCCGCCTGCCTGTGACAGTTCGGGATCGCGACTGCCGCCTCCGCCGAGGAGCTTGGCGCCCACCAGCACCAGGTCGGCCACCGAAATACCCTGGTCGACGAGATCACGGGTCGCCAGGCCGACCAGCGCCCCCTTGCCGCCAGCCCGGCTACCCAGTACCACGACACCGGACCCGAGCCGGTCCCTGACCTGCGCTCCCACCTGGCGCAACGCCACCGGGGCATGATCGTCGAGTTCGGCCACCAGCCACGAGGTATCCCCGGTACGCCGGGCGGCGCCGGCCAGATCGGCGGCGATCGCAGTCCTCTCCTGCCGGCGGCGCTGATCCAATTCGCTCTGGAGGGCGTCGGCCCGCTCGGCCAGCCGGCGCACTCCTGCCGGAACCTCCGACATCGACAGGCCGAGGAAACGACCTACGTCGGTCAGTTGCTCCCTTGCTTCCCTGGCATGGGAGTAGGCCGCCATACCGGTCAGAGCCTCCACCCTGCGCACGTTCGATCCGATGGAGGACTCGGAGGTGACCAGCAGCGGCCCTACCTCCGCCGAGCTGCCCACATGGGTGCCTCCGCAGAACTCGACCGAGAAGTCGCCCACCGAGACCACCCGCACCCGCTCACCGTACTTGTCGCCGAAGAAGGCCAGCGCCCCCATCGCCTCGGCCTCGTCCTTGGACGTCTCGAGCAGGCCCACCCGGTGGTTGTCCACTACCCGCTGGTTGACCAACTGCTCCACCTCGCCGAGTTCTTCGGCGGGCACCGCCGTGTAGTGGTTGAAATCAAACCGGAGGCGCCCGTCCTGGACCAGCGAACCGGCCTGGTTGGCGTGCCCCCCTATGACTTCCCGGAGCGCCCAATGAAGAAGGTGCGTGCCGGTGTGGGCCTTGCGGATGCGGTCTCGCCTGGGGCTGTCGATACGGGCATCCACTTCCTGGCCGGTCTGGACGGAGCCGCTCGTCACCCTGCCGTGGTGGCCGTGCAAGCCGGTCACGGCCGCCTGCGTGTCGCCCACCTCGATCCGTCCGGTAACCGACTCGATCAGCCCGACGTCACCCACCTGCCCGCCGGCCTCGGCATAGAAGGGCGACCTGTCCAGGAAGACTTCCACCTCCTGACCCTCCTCGGCCCTCTCCACCAGCTCCCCCTCACGGAGGATGGCGAGGATCAGGGCGGGCGTATCATCCTTGATGTAGCCCAGGAAGTCGGTGGGGCCGATGGTGTCGAGGATCCGCTTGTAGGACTCGACGCGGACCGCCTCCGCACCCCCCTTCCAGGCGGCCTTGGCCCGGGCCCGCTGGGCGGCCATCTCGGCCTCGAATCCGTCCAGGTCCACCGCGCGCTGCTGCTCCTCCACGATCTCCCGGGTGAGGTCGATCGGGAAGCCGTACGTGTCATGCAGCTTGAAGGCCAGAGCGCCGGACACGGCACCGCCCGGCTCCGAACCCACCAGCGCCTCGTCCAGCATCTGGGTGCCGGCCGCGAGGGTGCGCCGGAATCGGGACTCCTCCCGCTCGAAGACATGCTGGATGAAGTCGAGGTCGGCCTTCAGTTCCGGGTAGGCGTCCTCCATGATGTCGGCGGTCACCCCGGCCAGGCGGGGCATGATGAGGCTCTCGCTACCCAGCTGCCAGGCGTGGCGGACCGCGCGACGGATCAGGCGCCTCACCACGTAACCCCGGCCTTCGTTTCCGGGTAGGGCGCGGTCGCCGATCAGGAACGTGGATGCGCGGGCGTGGTCGGCGAGCAGGCGAAGCGTCACGTCGACCCGTTCATCCTCTCCATAGGTCCGGCCCAGGGCGCCCGACGCGGCCGCCAGCACGTCATGGACGCAGTCGGCCTCGAAGAGGGTGTCCACTCCCTGGAGGATCATGGCCAGACGCTCCAGCCCGGTACCGGTATCGATCCCCTTGGCGGGGATTTCGCCGACAACGTGATAGGGCTCATCCTGGATATTCTGCATGAAGACCAGGTTCCAGAGCTCCACGAACCGGTCCTCGCCACCACCGATCGGGCCTCCGTCAGGCCCGTAGGCAGGGCCCCGGTCGATGAAGATCTCCGAGCACGGACCGCACGGACCGGGAATGCCCATCTGCCAGAAGTTGTCCTTACCGCCCCGCTGCACCCGATCAGGTGGAACCCCTATCGAGTCGATCCAGATTTCCTCCGCCTCGTCATCGGTCTTGTAGACCGTGTACCAGAGACGTTCGGGATCCAGACCGAGCGGCCCGGTGACGAAGTCGAAGGCGTAGCGAATGGCCAGTTCCTTGAAGTAATCACCGAACGAGAAGTTCCCGAGCATCTCGAACATGGTCAGGTGGCGAGCAGTGGTGCCGATGATGTCGATGTCGACCGTCCGCACGCACTTCTGGATGCTGACCGCCCGGGGCCAGGGCGGCTCCTCCTCGCCCAGGAAATAGGGCTTGAACGGGACCATTCCGGCGTTGGTCACCAGCAAGGTGGGATCGGTGGGGATCAACGACGCGGACGGCCGGACAACGTGGCGGCGCTCGGCGAAGAAGTCGGTGAAGGCGCGCCGGATGGCATTGGCTCGCATCCGATGCAGGTTAGCGCCAGTTCCTAGTTTCTAGTTGCTAGTTCCTAGTTGCTAGTTGATGTTAGATTATGCTGAAAACCACTGACCACCAACCACCGGCTAGCTCTGGCCCGGGTTGGTACTGCGCGCGGGACGGCCCATGACCTTGTCCCATTCCTCGAGCCGCTCGGCGACGCCCGCCTCCCGGCCCTGGTGGGTGGGCCGGTAGAGGATCCTCCCCTCCATCTGCTCCGGTAGGTAAGGCTGGGGAACGAGGTGTCCCGGTCCCGTGTGGGGATCCACGTAGCCCGCCGGCATGCCGTCCACCTGGGACGACACCAGCCGTCCGCCGGTGGAGCGCAGGTGGGCGGGGACGGTTGCGGCGGGGGTCTCGTCGACCGCCCGCCGGGTCGCACCCATCGATCGCTTCACCGAGTCGGACTTGGGGGCGGCGGCCAGGTAGATCGCGGCCTGCGACAGGTTGTAGGCCGCCTCGGGCAGGCCGACCATCGCCAGAGCGTGGGCGGCCGCAACCGCCTGGACCAGAGCGTCCGGGTCGGCCATGCCGACGTCCTCGGAGGCGAAGATGACCATCCGTCGTGCCACGAACTCGGGGTCCTCCCCGGCCCACAGCATGGTGTGGAGCCAGTAGAGGGCGGCGTCGGGGTCGGAGCCCCGCATCGACTTTATGAAGGCCGAGATGACGTCGTAGTGCTGGTCGCCCTTCTTGTCGTAGCGGATGATGCGGCGCTGGAGGGCCTCCTCCACATCGTGGTACGTGATGGTGGTCCGTCCTCCGCCGCCGGCCACGATGGCGGCCAGTTCCAGGACGTTGAGCGACAGTCGGGCGTCTCCTCCCGCCCGACCGGCCAGGGCTTCGGCCGCCGCCGGGTCGATCGCCATCCCTGCGGCGCCCAGCCCCCTCTCACGGTCGGTCAGAGCCCGCTCGAGCAGCCCGACCACTTCGGCAGCGGAGAGCGGAACCAGGCGGAACAGGGTGCATCGGCTGATCAGGGGGGAGTTGACCTCGAAGAACGGGTTCTCGGTGGTAGCGCCGACGAGTATGACGGTGCCGTTCTCGACCCCGGGCAGGAGGGCGTCCTGCTGAGCCTTGTTGAAGCGATGGATCTCGTCCAGGAAGAGCACCGTTCGATTCCCGTCCTCCCCGAGCCGGCGCTCGGCTCCTTCCAGGACGCGGCGGACGTCACGCACCCCGTGAGCGGACGCGGTCAGCTGCTCGAAGGCCGCGTCGCTTTCGGAGGCCATGAGCCGGGCCAGGGTCGTCTTCCCGGTACCCGGCGGTCCGAAGAGGAGGACGGACACCAGCCGGCCGGATTCGACCATGGCGCGGAAGGCGGCGCCCTTCCCCAGCAGATCGGGCTGGCCCACCACCTCTGGCAAGGACCTGGGACGCATGCGGTCGGCCAGCGGGGCCACCCGGCGCCGGCGTCTCTCCCGGCCGGCCGAGAACAGGTCGGGCTCGGACGGCATCCCGGTTACCGGTCAGGAGCCGGCGGGGTCGGAAGGCCCCGCCGGGGGTTGGTCCGTAGTAGCCAGGGCCGCCTTGGCGGCGGCCGTGAGATCCAGACCGAGTTCCTCCAACTGGTCATCTACCACCCGCGTGGGGGCGGTCGTGAGCGGATCGGCGCCGCTCTGGGTCTTGGGGAACGGGATCACCTCCCTGATACTGGCCTCGTTCTGGAGGATGGCTACCAGGCGATCGATCCCCACCGCGAAACCGGCATGGGGTGGTGTCCCGTAAGCAAGGGCCTCCAGGAACCAGCCGAAACGGGACTCGGCCTCCTCATCGGAGATGCCAAGGGTCTCGAACACGGCCCTCTGCGTATCGGGGTCATGGATCCGCACGGAGCCGGAGCCCAGCTCGGACCCGTTGAGCACGAGATCGTAAGCCTGGGCCACCGCCGTCTCCGGCCGCTCGCGCATCTCCTCCACCGAGACCGGGGCGGTGAAGGGATGGTGGGAGGGGACCAGGTCACCACCCTCGGTCGTCTCGAAGACCGGGAAGTCCACTATCCAGACGAAACGCAGTTCCTCGTGGCTACCGGGCCGGCCCAGTTCCAGACGGATCGCGCCCAGCACCGAGGAGGCCATGGCAGCCCCGCCGGCCACCAGCAGCAACAAGTCGCCCGGCGATGCGTCCAGTATCCGGGTCGCCTCCGCCATCTCGGCGCCGTCCAGGAACTTGGCCACGGGCGACCGCCAACCGCCGTCTTCGTTGACCACGGCCCAGACCAGGCCGGCTGCGCCCAATTCCCTGGCCCGGCCCACCAGACCGTCCAGTTCCGCCCGGGAGGGACTCATCGGCCCTGCGTTGATGCCCCGGACCACTCCCCCCGCGTCGAGAGCGCCGCCGAAGCCGCGGAAGCCGGTGCCCGAGAACGCATCCGACAGCTCGGTCACGTCCATGCCGAACCGCAGATCGGGCTTGTCGGTGCCGTAGCGGGCCAGCGCCTCGTCGTAGGTGATCCTGGGTAGGGGTAGGGGGAGTTCGATGCCGCGCAGGTCTCGCACCACGGCCGCCACCACCCGCTCGATGGCGGCGAAGACGTCCTCGCGTTCCCAGAACGATCCCTCCAGGTCCAACTGGGTGAACTCGATCTGGCGGTCGGCCCGCGTGTCCTCGTCGCGGTAGCAACGGGCGATCTGGTAGTAACGCTCGACGCCCGCCACCATGAGCAACTGCTTGAAGAGTTGGGGGCTTTGGGGCAGGGCATAGAACCGGCCGGGCCGCAGCCGGCTCGGCACCAGGAAGTCCCGGGCTCCCTCGGGCGTCGAGTTGACGAGCGTGGGAGTCTCCACATCCAGGAAGCCCAGGTGGTCAAGGGTACGCCGGATGGCGCTGATGCACCTGGAACGGGCTCGCAGATTTGCGGCCATGCGGGGGCGGCGCAGATCGAGATAGCGATACTCGAGCCGGATCCGCTCCTCGGAGTGGGAACGGTCGTCGATCATGAAGGGGAGCGGGGCCGCCCGGCTCAACACCTCGAGCACCCCGGCTTCCACCTCGAAGTCCCCGGTGGGAAGGTCGGGGTTCTCGGTCCCCGCCGGCCGCCGGCGGAGCGTGCCCTCGACCCGGACGCAGTACTCCATGCGGAGGTCCGATGCCGATGGGACCACCGCCGGGTCGACCACCACCTGCACTATCCCCCGCCCGTCCCTCAGGTCGAAGAACGAGATGCCACCCAGGTCCCTGACCCGAGCCACCCAGCCGGCCACCTTTACATGCTGATCCAGCTGATCGGGTCCGAGCTCATCGGCGAAGTGGGAACGGTAAGCAGTCATCAGCGCCCTCCCTCCGGACCGCCGATCACCCACGCCGCCACCTCGCCGGCAGGTATGGTGCGCTCATCGCCCGAGCTGAGATCCTTGGCCGTCACCATCCCCCGGTCCCACTCGGCGCCGATCACCACCGCCAACGCCGCGTCACGTCGATTGGCCGCCCGGAACTGCGCCTTGACGGATCGACGGCCCGCCACCAGGTCACACCGGACCCCGGCTGCCCTGAGGCGACGGGCGAAGGCGTGGGCGAGGCTGCGGCGCTCCTGGTCGGCCACCACCAGGAACACATCGAGGGCCCTCGCCGGAGGGCTCTGCCCGGCCGCCGACAGTATCCGGTCGAGCCCCAGCGCCAGGCCGACACCCGGTAGGTCCCCGCCGCCGAGCAGCCGGGACAGTCCGTCGTAACGGCCGCCGCCGCCGACCGCGTTGTGGGCCGCGGCATAGCCGGGCGGGATGTATTCGAACACGGTGCGGTTGTAGTAGTCCAGCCCCCGCACCAGCCGGGGGGCGTGCCGGTGGGCTATTCCACGTTCCTGGAGACCGGCGATGAGCTGGTCGTGGTGGGCGGCGGTCTCCCCCTCCAGATAGTCGAGGGGAACGGGAGCGTCAGCCACCACTTCCCGGTCGGCTTTGGAGTCGAGCACGCGCAGCGGGTTGGTATGGATCCTCCGGGCGGCATCCTTGGAGAGCAGGTGGCTTCGCTCGTCAAGCCATCCCGACAGCAGGGCATGGTAGGCCACCCGGTCCGGGGCGTCCCCGATGGAGTTCACGTGCACGACCACGTCGCCGAGGCCGCAATCCAGCAGGTAGCGATAGCCGAGTTCGATCACCTCCAGGTCGGCCTCGGCGTCAGGCGTGCCCAGGTACTCGACCCCCAGCTGCCAGAACTGCCGGCGACGGCCCTCCTGGGGGCGTTCGTACCGGAAGCAGGGTCCCGAGTAGGCACCCTTGAACTCGCCCGACAGGCCCGCCTGAATGTAGGCCCGCAGAACACTGGCGGTGACTTCGGGACGGAGGGTGAGATGCCGCCCGCCCTTGTCTTTGAAGCTGTACATCTGCTTCTCGACCACCTCGGTAGCCTCGCCCACCCCCCGTGCGAACAGGTCGGTGGCCTCGAACATCGGGGTGGCTACATAGGCATACCCGTACTGCTCCGCCAGCAGATCCCAGGAGCGGAGCAGCTCGCGCCAGCGCCGGGACTCCGGGGGCAATATGTCGTCGGTGCCCTTGGGCGCCCGGAAGCTCATTCACACACCTACCAAAAAGGGATTGGAACGCCGTTCGCGACCCACCGTGGTCGAGGGACCATGGCCCGGCATGACGGTGACTCCGTCGTCGAGGGGGACCACTTTCTCCCTCATGCTCTTCATGAGGGTCTCGTAGTCCCCGCCGGGGAGGTCGGTTCGACCGATCGAGCCGGCAAACAGCTGGTCTCCCGAGAAGAGTATCGCCTCTGAGGACAGATAGAAGCAGCAGTGCCCGGGAGTATGTCCGGGCGTAGCTATCACGTCGAGCCGGACGCCGGCCAGGTCGAGAGACAGGCCGTCGGCCAACTCCCGATATTTCTCGGGCGGCCGGTAGTCACCGGGCGGAACGGTCCCCATCAAGTAGCGGAGCTGATCCTCCGGGCTCCGGGCCAGGAAGTCATCGTCGGGGTGTAGGTAGACGGCGGCCCCGGTTCGAGCCACGAAGTTGCCGGCGCCTCCCAGGTGATCGACATGGCCATGGGTGAGCAGCAAGGCCGTCGGGATCAGATCGTGTGCCGCCAGCAGATCGGTGAGGGGGTCGAGGCAATCCGGTGGAGCATCGATGACGACAGCCGGCCCGCCCGCCTCGCGGGCGACCACGTACGTGTTGGTGGCGGCCAGCCACAACTCGAGTCGGCGGATGAACATGCGGGGGCCAGGTTAGATTCGACGGATCCGGCTCATGGCGGTGCGCCGGAAGCCGGCCCGTATCAACCCGGCCTCAGGCGGAATGCCTCGTAGACGCTGGCAACCCGGCGCACGCCCGCCAGCAGGCGGTCGAGCTGGCCGGGATCGGACAGCTCCACCTCGTACCGGAGTACCGCCACCCGGTCGCGGTCGGTTCGCGAAGACGCCCCCACGATGTTGGCGCCCGCATCCGATATGACCGAGGTGATGTCCCGCAGCAGGTTGGGCCGGTCGAGAGCCTCCACCTGTATCCAGGCACTGAAGCTGCTGAGCTGGCCCGGCGCCCAACTCGCCTCGATCATGCGCTCCTCCTGGCCGGCCAGGCGCTGCATATTGCTGCATTCGGTGCGATGGATCGACACTCCTCGACCGACGGTGACGAACCCCACCAGGTCATCGCCGGGTACCGGGCTGCAGCACCGGGCGATGCGAACCCAGACGTCATCGAAGCCTTCCACGATGACGCCCTCGCCGGCCGGTCGATCCGTCCGCCGCCGCACCGGGTCGAACGTCTCGAGATCCTCCCCCACCACCGGCACCGCGAGCACCTTCTTGATCCGGCTGACGACGGTCTGGGGGGCCACCGCACCGTCCCCGACCGCTATGTACATCGTCTCCGTGTCGCGGTAGCCGAGAGCAAGCGCCGCGTCGTGAAGCACCCGGGACCGCTCGTTCTTGATGATGTGGACCCGGTCCCGCCTGATCAGGTCCTGGACGGTATCCCGTCCCAGCTGGAGGGACTCCTTGCGGCGAGCCCGCGAGAACCACTGCTTGATCTTGGAGCGCGCCTTGGAGGTGCGGACGAAGCCGAGCCAGTCCCTGGTGGGTCCGGAGTCGTCGGACTTGGTGGTGATGATCTCCACGATGTCGCCCGATTGGAGCTCTGTGGCCAACGTCACCAGCCGTCCGTTCACCTTGGCCCCCACACACCGGTGCCCCACCTCGGTGTGTACCGAGTAGGCGAAGTCCACGGGAGTGGCGCCGCGCGGCAGGGTCTTCACATCCCCCTGCGGGGTGAGCACGAACACCAGGTCCTCGTACAGGTCGAGCTTCAGGTTGGCCAGGAACTCGGCCGGGTCCTCGTAGTCGGCAGGCAGGTTGCGGAGGTCCACCATCCACGCCAGATCGGTACTGGTCCCACCTTCCTTGTACCTCCAGTGGGCGGCGATGCCGAACTCCGCACGCATGTCCATCTCGTAGGTGCGGATCTGAACCTCCAGCGGTTTGCCGTCCGGGCCGATCACGGTGGTGTGCAGGCTCTGGTAAAGATTGAACTTGGGAAGTGCTATGTAGTCCTTGAACCTCCCCTGGACCGGAGTCCACCGGGAGTGGACCAGCCCCAGAGCGCCGTAGCAGTCCTTGACTATCTCCACCAGGATCCGGATACCGATCAGGTCGTGGATGTCCTCGAATGGCAACCGGCTGTCGACCATCTTGCGGTAGATCGAGTAGTGGTGCTTCGGACGTCCTTTGAGCTCCGCTCCGATACCGGCTCGGGCCAGTATCTCCCTCGCCTCGGCCATCACCTGCTCGATCACCGCCTCGCGCTCGGGCGCCCGCTGCCGGATCAGGTCCTCGATCTCCTGGTAGCGGCCCGGGTAGAGGATCTCGAACGAGAGGTTCTCCATCTCATGCTTGACCTCCTGGAAACCCATCCGGTGAGCCAGCGGTGCGTAGATCTCCAGACTCTCCTTAGCCTTGACCTGCTGGCGCTCCACGGGCAGCGGATGGATGGTCCGGAGGTTGTGGAGCCGGTCGGCGAGCTTGATGATCAGCACCCGCACGTCCTGGGCCATCGACACCACCATCTTGCGGATGGTCTCGGCCTGGGCCTCCTCCCGCGTGATGTCGAACTTCACTCCGTCCAGCTTCGTGACCCCGTCGGTGATGCGGGCCACGTTCTCGCCGAAGAGGTGCTCGACCTCGCTGAGCGTCAGGTCGGTGTCCTCCACCGTGTCGTGGAGCAGTCCGGCGGCGATCGTCTCGGCATCGAGCCCGTACTCGGCCAGGATCTGGGCGACCGCGATGGGATGAGTGATGTAGGGGTCGCCGGACAGCCGGAACTGGCCGGCATGGCGGCTCTGAGCCAGGTCGTAGGCATGGATGATGATGTCGTCGTCGGCATCCGGGAAGTGGCGTCTAAGGGCAGCGAGGATCGGTTCCAGCTCGGCTTGGGCGGCATCGTGGCGACCGCGCGCTACCGCAAGGTCTGTCATGGCTCAGCTGTCATAGGTCAGGATCGAATACAGATCGACTCCGTCCAGTGTTTCCCTTCCACCCAGAAAGGTCAGCTCGATGAGTACCCCCATACCGACCAACTCCGCATCCAGACCACGGATCAGGTTGGTGCCCGCCCGAGCCGTGCCGCCGGTGGCTATCACGTCGTCCACCAGCAACACCCGATCGTCCGGGCCGACGCCATCGACATGAACCTCCAGCGCATCCAGCCCGTACTCGAGCTGGTACTCCTCCTTGCGGGTGTGGTAGGGCAACTTTCCCGGCTTCCGCAAGGGCACGAACCCGCAACCGAGGACGAGCGCCACAACCGGCGCCAGCACGAAACCCCGGGCCTCGATCCCCGCCACCATGGTCACGCCTGAGTCCTCGAACGGAGCCGCAATCAACTTTGTGGCCAACCGGAGGGCGTCGGGATCGGCCAGGAGCGGTGTGATGTCCTTGAACGTCACCTCCGGAACCGGGAAGCCGGGGACGTCACGGACCAGCGTTCTCAACCGACCGACATCCATCGCCTTCATTCTAGGAGGGTGGTCCCGTACAGCCGAGCTGGGCAACGCGGTATCTCATCTACTTCCGCCTACGAGCGGTCTGCTGGCCCCGGGAACTGAGCCGGTGACCGGAGGGGCTGGTTCCACCGGCCTTGCGTTCCGACCGGTAGCGGCGCCTCGACCACTCGGTCTCGCGTTCCTTCCACAGGGCGAGCAGTGGCGCGGCCACGAAGATGGACGAGTAGGTACCGGCAGCGATCCCTACGAACAGCGCCAGCGCGAAGTCGCGGAGCGTGCCGGCTCCCAGCAGCAACGAGCCGATGAACAGCAGGGAACCAACCGGGAGCAGGCTGGTGAGCGAGGTATTGATGGACCGCATCAACACCTGGTTCATGGACCGGTTCACCAGGTCGGTGTAGGTCCGCCGGTCCCGGTCGGACTCCACGTTCTCCTTGATCTTGTCGTAGACGACCACGGTGTCGTACAGGGAGTACCCGAGGATCGTGAGTACCGCCACCACCGTGGCCGGGGTGACCTCGAAGCCCAGCAGTGAATACGCCCCTGCCGTCAGGATCAGGTCGTGCAGCAGGGCCGCTATGGCGCCGATTGCCATCTTCCACTCGAACCGGATGCTGATGAAGACCACCACCACGCCCAGGAACACCAGCAACGCCTGCACCGCCCGGCCGGCGATCTGGCGCCCGAACGTGGGGCCCACCGACTCCACGTCGGTCACTTCGATCGTGGTCCCGGTCACGTCTACGAGTGAAAGCACCATCGCACGCTCGGTATCGAGATCGACCGCTTCGGTCTGGATCCGGATCGAAGCGCCGTCGTCCACCAGCTGGACACGGGCGACGTCGCCGATCGATCCCAGGGCCGAGCGGATCTCACCGATACCTGCGCCAGCCGGGTTGGGCATGCTGATGGAGGTACCTCCGGTGAAGTCCAGGCTGAGGTTGAGGTTGCGGATGCCCAGGCTCAGCAGGCAGAGCGCGATCGCCACCCCCGAGACGATGAACCACCGGCGGGCCTGGCCGACGAAGTCGATCGATGTCTCGGCACGGTAGAGACGGCCGATCGCGCTCATCGCGAGGCCCCCTGGGGCAGTTGCTGCCCGGTCGTGCCCCGGATGCTGAAGAACCCGCCGTCGCCGAGCCGGCTACGGGCCATGATCCCCGACGCGTTGCGCGTGAACACTACGAACACGATCACGTCAAGCACCGTGGCGATACCCAGTGCCTGGGCGAAACCCTTGACCGGACCGATCGCCAGTGCCCACAACAGGACCGCTCCTACGAACGATACGAAGTCGGCGGTGAGGATGGTCCGGAAGGCCCGCCGGTAGGCCTCCCTGTTGGCGTCCACCACGGTCCGGCCGTTGCGGATCTCCTCCTTGGTGCGCTCGAACAGGACGATGTAGGAATCCGTGGTGATCCCGATCGACACGATCACTCCGGCCACCCCGGAAAGGGTCAGGGTAAGGCCCTGCCAGGCTCCGAGCACCCCGAAGATGACGACCAGCAGGCTGCCGAACACGGTCAACCCCAGCAGGGTCACCAATCCGAGGGACCGGTAGTAGACCATCAGGAAGAGGACCACCAGCACCAGGGCGCCGAGACCCGCGATCAGCCCGGCTCGTAGGGAGTCCTCTCCGAGCGTGGCGGAGACCTTCTGGACCGAGGATCGCTCGAAGGCCACCGGCAACGACCCGTACCGCAACACCGTGGTCAGATCCTCGGCTTCCTCCTGTTGGTTCTCCGACGCGCCCAGGGTTATGACCGCGGTTCCCCCACTGATTCCGTCCGGACCGACGCCGGCCGAGATCTCCGGCGCCGAGACAACCGCTCCGTCCAACACTATCGCCAAGCGGCGGTTGGGGGTTCCCATGGGATACTGGGCGAGCAGTCCGGTGACCGCCGCGAACCGGCCGGCGCCCTCCCCTGTCATGTTGAGCTGCACGGTCCATGTGCTATCGGCATACTGCCCGAAGAGCGCCAGGGCCGAAGCCACCTCCGCGCCGGTCAGAAGGCTCGGCACCGTGGGCAGCCGGGAGCAGTCCAGCCCGTGGTTGCAGATGCCCTGGCGATGCGCGGCGAGATCGGCCGGACCCACCTCGTAGACGGCGACGATGTTCCCCAGATCGTCGTACTCGGGCAGGAAGGATCTGTCCGCGTTGATGTCGTCTTCGATGGTGAGCCCGGTCGCGGGGTCGACGCCGTCGGGGAACACGAAGCCTTCACCCTCCTCCTCCGCCACCAGATACGGTGAGATGGACAGGACCGGCCGGAAGGACAGCAGCCCGGTTCGCCCCACCGCGTTCAGCGCCCGCTCCTGATCGGTCACGCCGGGCAATTGGACCAGGATCGATGTTCCTCCGGTGATGGAGATCTCCGGCTCCTGGACGCTTCCGAAATCCTCGATCCGCCGCCTCATGACCTCGACCGCAGTCTCGATCACCCTCTCGTCGGTACCCTCCGGCCCCTCCAGGATGACCGAGGTTCCGCCCTGCAGGTCGAGGCCCAGCCGAGGGGTCCAGCCGAGGGCGAAGATCGCGACCAGCCCACCCCAGGCGAGACCGGCCAGGATGACGACCGCGAGCCAGCGGCGGAACACGGGGGAGTTCTGCTACTAGGAGGAGTCGACGTTCATGCGGGCGGCCACGGCGCTGCGCAGCACCCTGATGCGCCCTTCCTCGATGCCGAGGGTCACCCAATCGTCGCCCAACCCGACGACCACGCCCATCAGGCCCCCGATGGTGCGCACCTGATCGCCGACCTCCAAGGCGGCCGACAGAGCTTGCTGCGTCCGGGTCCGCTTGCGCTGCGGCCGGATGATGAGGAAGTACATGAGCGCGCCGAGAAGCAGCAGCGGCCAGAGGACGCTTAGACCGCCACCGCCGGCTGTCTGGGCAATGTACGCAACGGACACGTTTTCACACCTCTTTCGGATCGGTATTGCTTTGACCGGCTCGGATACGTACCCACCTGTAGGAGGGTGGGTCGATGGTAGCGGTCATGGAGAGGAGGGGAAGTTGAGGTTACCGGGACATGTCCTCCCGGCCTCGCCGGCGCCGGGCCACCACGCGTCTGTGGAGTGCGGCGAAGGCGCCGGCCGCGATTGCCTCCCGTACCTCCTCCAGCAGCCGGTGCGTGGCGGCCAGGTTGTGTATGGAGAGAAGCCGGGACAGCGACAGCTCACGGGTGTTGGCCAGATGCCGTAGGTAGGCACGCGAATAGGTACGGCAGGTCGAGCACGTGCAGTCGGGATCGAGAGGCGCTTCGTCTCCGGCGAACCGGGCCAGCCGGATGTTGTAGTCGCCCTGGCTGGTGATGACCTTGCCGTGCCGGGCCAGCCGGGTCGGCCACACGCAGTCGAAGAGGTCCACTCCCCTGGCGATGGCATCGAGCAGCCCCTCCATGTCTCCGAGGCCCATGAAGTAGCGAGGCGCCTCGGCGGGAAGGCCGGCCACCGCAGCCTCCACGGACTCGTTCCGGCGTCCGAGGTCCTCGCCGACCGAAAGGCCTCCGATCCCGAACCCGTCCACATCGAGTTGGGAGGTGCGACGGGCGCTGTCGTAACGCAGGTCGGGATCGGCGCCGCCCTGGACGATGCCGAACAGCGCCTGATCCTCCCTGGTGCGAGCGCCAACCGAGCGTTCGGCCCACCGCAACGTGCGCTCCATGGCCTCCGCCACGGCGTCTGGGGGCGCCGGTAGGCCGATGCAGACGTCGAGCACCATGGCGATGTCGGGGCCCAACTCCTCCTGGATGGACACGGCCTGTTCGGGAGTCAGGAATTGATGCGATCCGTCGTAGACCGACCGGAACCCGCATCCCTCCTCGGTGATCGAGGCCCGCAGGGAGAAGGCCTGGTAACCGCCCGAGTCGGTCAGGATCGGACCGTCCCATCCCATGAAGGTGTGGAGCCCGCCCAGGGCGGAGATGCGCCCGGCGCCGGGCCGGAGCATCAGGTGATAGGTGTTGGCAAGCACCATCGAGGTGCCGACGGCGCGCAGATCGTGGGAATCGAGGCCCTTGACCGAAGCCCTGGTGGCGACCGGCATGAAGGCGGGCGTCTCGACGGCGCCGTGGGGCGTTGCGAGAGTGCCCCGGCGGGCGGCGCCGTCCTCGGCCAGGCACCGATAGGTGACGGGGCGGGCGCGGGTCAACGGGAACCGGCCGGGGTCGGTGCCTGCTCGAGGAGCATGGCATCGCCGAAGGAGAGGAAGCGGTACCCACGGTCGCGGGCCGTCTCGTAGACCGACCGCCATGACTCACCTACGAAGGCCGCCACCAGGACCAGCAACGAGGACCCCGGCATGTGGAAGTTGGTCAGGAGCGCATCCACCGCGCCGAAGCGGTAGCCGGGCGTGATGTAGAGGCTGGTCGAGCCCCGGTACGGGGCCGGCCGTCCGTTACGGCAGGCCGTTTCGAGGGCCCGGACCACCGTGGTTCCGACCGCCACCACTCGGCCTCCGGATCGGCGGGTTTCCAACATCCGATCCACCGTGGCCTCGGGCACCTCCATCCATTCCGTGTGCATGCGGTGGTCGGCGATCTCCTCGGTGGTGATCGGGCGGAAAGTGTCCAGACCGATCCGGAGCTCGATCCGCGCCAGGCCGATTCCCCGTTTCGCCAGGTCACCCAGAGTACGGGCGGTGAGATGGAGGCCTGCCGTGGGGGCGGCGGCCGAGCCCACCCGGGAGGCGAACACCGTCTGGTAACGCTCCGGGTCGTCGAGTACCCGGTGGATGTAGGGAGGAAGCGGTACGAGGCCCACCTCCGCGATAGCCCGCTCCACGACCTCCTCCCCTGCTTCGCCCGAGCCCGTCCGGAGCGTCAGGTCGACCTGGCCCTCCACCGGATCGGTCTCGATACGGGCCACCAACCCACCCGCTCGGATCGTGGAACCGGTCCTGAGACGGCGAGCGGGCCGGGCCAGCGCCTGCCAACGATCGCCCCGGCGTCCCAGCAGCAGCAGTTCCACCCGTCCGCCGGTGGGTTCTCGCCGGCCGATCAGGCGGGCAGCCCGCACCCTGGTGTCGTTGACCACCACCAGGTCGCCGGGACGCAGGAGCTCCGGCAGGTCCCGGACCGTCCAATCGGTCAGATCGGACGCCCGGATCAGCCGAGCCGAGTCGCGGGGCTCGACCGGGGACTGGGCGATCAGGCCATCGGGAAGCCGGTAGGCGAAGCTGGAAATCTTCAACGGATCAACCTGGTGGTGGGCCGGTGGTGAGGGCTCGGTGGGCAAGGGATAGTCTGGCAGGGGAACCCGGACCGTCGGAGGCGCCTCGCGATATCCGAGCCACCTCCGCCCCGTCTGTCGCTAATGGAACGATGGTAGAGAGGTTAACTAATACTAAAATGGTAAATCATTGAATTGGTCGTAGGCGAGCGTAAGTCTTGATTGAAGCGCCGAGATCAAATCGTATGCGCGGTACCGGAGTAGTGACCTATTACTGCTCGGCAAGGGCTGCTTCGAGGATCTTGGCCTTGTCTAGTGTGCCTTGTTCGCCGACAGTGACAGTGACCTTGTCTATGTCGCCGGTAAAGGCGAAAGGCGCCTCGTAGTCCGGGCAGACGGACAGCCCCCTGTCCAAGCCGCAGTTCAGGCTGCCGTGGGCGGGGAAAACCCAGGGAATCGTCATGCCGATGCGGCCCCCCACGGGCTCGGCGTCCCCGACGACCAACTCTACGTCGCCGCGATGGTCCGCTTCTTTGCTGTAGGTCACCGAGACCCTGATCGGGCCGTCACCTGCCGGTAGTGGAGCGGTCACCCGGTACTCCCGGATGCCGCACAGGTTGTAGACGAACCGGATCTCCCCGTCCTTGGCGAACAGGGTGTAGCCGCCGAAGCGGTTGCCGTGGGCGAAGATGACGCCCTCGGTCACGCCGGACGGGTTCGGGGCAATGGTTGTGGAGATGTGGAAGTCCCGGTTCAGTGTGTTGACCGCTCCCCGGGCGAAGACGGGTTGGGAGTTCGGCAGGTACTCGTAGGTATCCCGGTGGGGCCCGACAGAGGGACGGGGGTCGGGCCAACGTTCGTGTCCGCGGTCGTCGATGGGGAGAACGTTGTATCGGCCCGCCTCCACCCACCAGCGATCGACCAGGTCGTGGACGATTTCGGGATACGTGTCGGAGAGGTCACTGGTCTCGTTGGGGTCGTCCTCCATGTTGTAGAGGAACCAGCGGTCCTGGTCGAAGTTGCCCCGGCTGCTCATGGGCGCATGGTCGGCGACCGCCTTCCAGCCGTCGTAGTAGATGGCGCGATGGCCCAGCATCTCGTAGTACTGCACGAGCTTGCGGGACTCGGTCTCGGGCTCCAGCACGCTGTACCACATGCTCACCCCTTCGATCTCGGACTGGCGCACGCCGCCGATGATCGAGGGAGGGTCGATGTCCAGGGCCTCCAGGATGGTGGGCATGACGTCGGTCACATGGTGGTACTGGCGCCGTATCTCGCCGGCGCCGCGGATCCCCTTCGGCCACCGGATGATGAACGGGTCGGCGATCCCGCCCTGCCACACCGAGCGCTTCCACTCCCGGAACGGTGTGTTGCCGGCCATCGACCAACCACGTGGATAGTGGTTCATGTAGCCGGGCCCGCCGATCCGGTCGATGTGCTCCAGCAGTTCGGAGAACTCCGGGAACAGGGCGTTGTACATGGCGTACTCGTTGACGATCCCGTGCTCCTGGCCCTCCAGGCTGGCGCCGTTGTCGGAAAGGAACACGATCATCGTGTCGTCCAGGCGGCCGATCCGGCGCAGGAACTCCACCACCCGCCCGATCTGCCGGTCGGTGTGGGTGATGAAGCCGGCGTACACCTCCTGCATGCGGGTGTACAGGCGTTTGTGGTCGTCCGACAGGGTGTCCCAGGCCGCCACTCCCCAGTTTCGCTCCGGGAGTTCCACCGATTCCGCCATCAGCCCCAGTTCCTTCTGGCGGTCCAGCACGCGCTGCCGTTCCACGTCCCAGCCCTCGTCGAAGACACCCCGGTAGGCGTCGGCGTACTCCGCCGGTACGTGGTGGGGCGAGTGACCGGCCCCGTAGGCCAGGTACAGGAAGAACGGCTTGGCGGGATTGGCCGAGTGGGCGCCCGCCAGGTAGTCGATGGCCCGGTCGGTCAGGTCGACGCTCAGGTGGTAACCGTTTCCGCCGGGACGGTCGACGAACTGGTTGTCCTGGGCCAGGGCGCCCGGGTGCCAGTGGTCGATCATTCCCATCAGGAAGCCGTAGAACCGTTCGAAACCCCGACCCAGTGGCCAGCGGTCGAACGGTCCCACAGCGGTCTGCTCGTAGTCCGGGGTCAGGTGCCACTTGCCCACAGCGAAGGTGTTGTAGCCGCGGTCCCGCAGCACCTCCGACAGCATGCCGTGCTCGGCGGGCATCACCGCGTTGTGGCCCGGATAGCCCATCGCCAGCTGCGGGATGCTGGCCATGCCACAGCTGTGATGGTTCCGCCCGGTCAACAGCGCCGCCCGGGTCGGTGAGCAAAGGGCGGTGGTGTGGAAGGCCGAGTAACGGATCCCGTCGGCCGCCAGCGCGTCGATGTTGGGTGTGCGGATCGACGACCCGTAGCACCCGATCTGTCCGAAGCCGACGTCGTCGAGAAGTACCACCACCACGTTGGTCTGGCCGTCGGCAGCGGGCAAGGAATGCGGCCAGCGGACCTCGGACTCTTCTCTCGTCTTTCCGATTCTCTGAGGACCGCCCATCACCTGCTCCAATCATGCTCCACCGGGGCCGGGTCGTCCCCGGCTAAGCCACCGAGTCGTCTTCGAGGATCCAGATGTGCTCCTTCGGCAACTCGACTACCACCTGGTCGCCCGACTTGAGAGTGACGGACGGCGGAGCGTGGACCGTCCATGTGGTGTCCGCCAGTAGCACGAAGACCTGGGTATGGGTACCCATGTATATCGCCGAGGTCACCGTCGCCGGGAGGCCGTTTTCCGCACCTGCCCGGTTCGACAGCGTCAGGGTCTCCGGCCGCGCCGTGACGACGACCGGTCCATCGCCGGTGTCGGCCACGTGGTGGCCCACCACGAGATCGCCCGCGCCGGTGCTGACCACGTCGCCTTGGCGAGTTCCGGGCAGGAAGTTCTGGCTGCGGAAGAAGCTGGCGATGCCGGCCGTGCGGGGATGGCGATAGAACTCGTCCGGTTTGCCGACCTGCTGCAGTGTCCCGTCGAACATCAGGGCGATCCGGTCGGCGAGCATGACCGCCTCCTCCTGGTCGTGTGTCACGAAGATGGCGGTGATTCCCAGGTCACGCTGGATCGAGCGGATCAGGTGGCGCATCGTGATACGCAGGTTGGCGTCGAGGTTGGCGAGCGGCTCGTCGAGTAACAGCACCTTGGGATGGGTGACCAGGCCTCTGGCCAGGGCCACCCGCTGCTGCTGGCCGCCGGATAGTTGGTGCGCCTTGCGCGTCCCGAAACCGGACAGTTCGACGCGTTCCAGCATTTCCTCCACCCGCCGGTTGATCTCGCCCTTGCCCATGCCAGCCATCTTGAGGCCGAAACCGACGTTCTGGGCCACGGTCATGGTGGGGAACAGGAGATGCTGCTGGAAGATCAGCACCGCTTCGCGTCGTTCGGTAGCGACGTCCACCACCGACGAACCGTTGAACAGGACGTCCCCGGTGGTGGGGCGGGCCAGCCCGGTGATCATCCGCAGGGTGGTGGTCTTCCCGCAGCCGGAAGGACCGAGCAGGGCAACCATCTCCCCGGAGGCGATTTCCAGGTTCAGGTCCCTGACCGCCCACTTGTTACCGAAGGCTCGCCCGAGATGGACGAGAGACACATCCGTCATACCTTGCCGAAACCTCCCATCACGGTCGAGCCGCGCCCTAACGACCTGGAGGTCAGGATCAACACCATGACTGCGGGGGCGACGAAGATCAATGTAATCGAGGCCGCTACCGCGGCATTGCCCTGCCCGAGGAACGGGAAGAGCACCATCGGCAGGGTGATCAGTATCCCGCTGCCGATCAGCACCGTGGTCACGTACTGCGACCACGAGATCAAGAACGTGAACAGGCAGGCCACGAGCAGTCCCGACGAGATGGCGGGCAATGTGACGTACCGGAACACCCGTATCTTGTTGGCGCCCAACGTCCGGGCTGTCTCCTCCAAGGCCGGGCTGTAGTTGGCGAACACGCTGGACATCACCAGGACGAAATAGGGTGTGGCCGGAATCAAGTGGACCAGTGACACGCCCAGGACGGTCGCGGTGAGGCCCAGCCTGATGAACACGATGTGGACCCCCATGGCGGCTACCAGCGCAGGCACAATGATCGGCATCATCAGAATCCACTCGACTATCCGCTTGCCGCGGAACTGGTGTTGACCCAAGGCTCGGGCTGCCGGCATACCGACGAGGAGCGCCAGAGTGGTGGTCAGCAGCGCGATACGTAGGCTATTGCCGAGTGATTCGAACACACGCGACGTGTCGTCGATGGTGTACGTCCACGCGTCGAGGCCCCACTCGCCGGGAACAACGTCGGGATAGTGCCAGCGGAAGGCGAAGGACCTGAGTAGCAGCGACACCCCCGGCAGGACCACCGATACCACGATGATGGTTACCGTGGCCCACCGCAACCAGTTGATCTGCCGCCGCTCGGGTAGCAGTCGTTCGCTCACTGCCTGGTCGGGACCGGGGGCAGGTCCGGGAGTAGGTGTCGAGGTCATCGGATCCTGACCGCCCGTCTCACGTCGACCTCGAGTAGCGGGCCAGCCGCCTGTAGGCGATCAGAAGGAGGACCGTTATGACGGCCAGCACTATGGCAATGGCCATCCCCTTGGGCCTCGATGTCAGCTCGGGACGCTGGAACTCCCGGAAGGCTTGAACCGGAAGGGTGGTCGGGAAACTCTGTCCGAGCAGGAGCGGGATCTCGAAGTTCGCGAACGTGAAGGCAAACACGATGATCCACGTGGATACCACCCCGGGCATGATGAGGGGCAGCAACACGTGCACGAGCCGCTGCCGCTTGGTGGCTCCCAGGGTCTGGGCGAGCTCCTCGTACTGGGGACCGACACTCTGAAGGATGGCGAGCACCACCAGACCTACGAACGGTATCTCCTTCCACATGAACGACAGCATCACTCCGATGCTGGCCTTGTCGTACAAGATCGCCGGGAACTCGCCCGGAGCGTTGATCAGTCCTAGTGCAGCGCCTATGCGAGACAGGAGACCGCTCTGGGAGAACAGCAGGATGACTGCGCTGGCGGCCACCAGGTGAGGAACGGGAAGAGGAATCTGGAACAGGAACGTCGCCAGACGGCTACCCGAGAAGCGCTGCCTCAGGACGAGAGCCGCGCCGACGGCGAAGACGGTCGACAGCAGCGTGACCGAGAAGGCGATGCGGAACGTTGTCCACAGCGAGACGAGGAAGTTCCGGTCGGTGACCGCGTCCACGTAATGGCGGAAGGTGAACTCGTTGAGGCCGGCGGCCGGGAAGTAGCCGAGACTCTGCATCAGACCGGCCACCAACCCTCCGAGGAACAACAGAAGGATGACCGCCGATGCCGGCAGGAGCATCAACGGGATCTTGAGCCGTTCCTTCAGCGGCGTCTGGCGTCGTTCGAGCGTCATGGCCACGGGCGCGTTTCCAACACGAAGGTCAGGGTGGGGCCGGTTACCCGATCAGCTACCGGCCCCACCTCGATTCCTCTCCTCGTGGCTAGGCCTCGAGGACGTTCTTGATCCAGCCCGCCTCCATCTCGGTTGGCCAGGAAGCGTGCGGCTCGGGCAGGCCCGCCGCGGCGAGTACGTCGAACGGAAGGGTTGCCACTCCTCGGTCGTACGAGTTGAGGATGTCGCGCTCCTCCTGCGTCCAGGTTGTGGTGTCTGTCGGGAGTCCCCATCCCCACTGCTCGGGGTTTGCCTGGATCAGCTGGTTCTCGGTGCTGAGTATGTGGTTGGCGACAATCATCGCGCCGGCCGGGTTAGAGGCGTTCTTCGGAATCGTCACGTAGTTCTTGTTGGTGAGTGTTCCGGTGTCCAATACCCAAGTGCGGATGGTGTCAGGGTACGTCCCGTTGTTGATCAAGGTCGAAGGCCGCCGCGGGTTTAGCGACATGCCGAAGTACACCTCGCTGTTGGCCAGCAGGTCCTGCAGGGCTCCGATAGAGGTCGGATAGGTGTCGCCACCGCGCCACAGGTCCGGCTCGATATCGTTCAGGAACTCCCACACCTTCGGCGCAATGCTGTCGAACACTGCCTGGTCGAAGGGTTGCTGGAATACCGAGTAGTCGTCGGCCGCCCAATAGAACATGTGCTTCACGAAGCTCAGGCCGTGGAAGTCCGGCGGGGCCGGGTAGGTGAACAGGCCCGGGTTGGCGTGAACCCAATCAGCCAGAGCTTCGAAGGTCCTGGGCGGTTCCGGCACGAAGGCCGAGTTGTACACGAAGACCATCTGCGCGGAACCCCACGGTGACTCGAGGCCGTCGACCGAGACACCGAAGTCGTAAGCGATCGATGGGTCGTCCCAGTTGACGTGTGCAGCGTTGGGGATCCCCTCAGACCACGGTCCGAACAGCAGGTCTGCCTCCTTCAGCGTCTTGAAGTTGTCACCGTTTATCCAGATCATGTCGACGCTGCCGCCTTCGGTCACCCCGGCCTGGTGCTCGTTGAGGACCAGGTTGACGGCTTCTACGGTGTCGCCGAGCGGGACCCGGTTGAGCGTGACGTTGTAACGCTCCTTCACGACATCGCCGATGTACGTGTCGACCCAGGAGTTGAGGTTCTCGTTGCCGCCCCACATGTGCCAGTTCACCGTGGTGCCGTCGGCAGCAGCGAGCACATCCTCCCAAGTGTCGTACATGGGAACGTCGGCCATGGTTCCCATCATCTCTTCTTCCATGGCCTCCGTAGTGGTCGGCGCCTCCTCGGCCATCGCCTCTGTCGTGGCGGGGGCTTCCTCCTCCATGGCTTCGGTGGTAGTGGGTGTCTCCTCGACCATGGCCGCTGTGGTGGTGGTCGCCTGGGTCTCGGGCGCCACCGCCGGTTCGGCCTCGTCGGTACCGCAGGCTGCCGCCACCAGCGCTAGGGCCGTGAACAACAGAAGGATCGAGAATCGTTTCCGGTGTCGAGCAAACATCATTTCCTCCCTGCCGATGGGTCTTCGGGTTCCTCCGAGCCGACAACGAGGTAAACCGTCGCGAAGCCCGTGCGAGAGAGACCGTAAATGCATGAGGCCTGGGTGTCAATCGATCCCGCTACCGCGAAAGGCGCCCTCCGGTCTCCGCCGCGACCGGTCGAATCACCACTGGTGCTTCCGCCGATCGTAGGTCGGCGTCGCATCCCGGCGTGGGGTAGGCTCGCCAAGGAATGGGCAATGATGAGCGATGAGGTTGGCTCGAAGCAGATCGGCCACGAGCCCGGCCGAGATGCGCGACGCCCGGACGTGCTGCTCATCATGTTCGACGACATCGGCTTCTCCGACCTGGGCTGCTACGGATCAGAGATAGACACCCCGAATCTGGACCGGTTGGCCGCGAGCGGGCACCGCTACAACAACTTCCATGCCACCACGCTGTGCTCACCGTCGCGGGCCTGCCTGCTGAGCGGCCGCAACCACCACGCGGTGGGGATGCGGATGCTGACCGGGACCCGCCACGAGTACCCGAGCGGGCAGGAGCGGATCACGAGGCGGGCGGCTCTCATCTCCGAGGTCCTGCTCGAGGCCGGGTGGAACACCTTCGCGGCGGGCAAGTGGCATATGCTCCCGCAAGACAACCAGGGACCGGCCGGACCCTATGACGACTGGCCGCTGCGCCGGGGCTTCAACCGGTTCTACGGCTTCCTCGGAGGGGCTGCCGACCATTACTACCCGGAACTGGTACGGGACAACCACCACATCGAGCCCCCGGCCCGACCGGCGGACGGGTACCACCTGAC
>WTGI01000001.1 GCA_011523635.1 Acidimicrobiia bacterium | reverse complement strand
CCCGAACCGGACACCGACGTCACCGAGGACCCGCCGTCGACTCAAGGCGCGCCCACGCTGTCGGTGCACGACGCCTCGGGTGATGAAGGCTGGGAACTCGTATTCCGGGTGACTCTGTCACAGGCTTCCGACCAAGACGTAAAAGTGCGTTGGACCACCCACCCCTACCAAGGCCTGCACGGGCGGGCGCGCAGCGGCGCCGACTACCTGTCCGGCTGGGGCACGATAAAGATCCCCGCCGGAAATACCGTCTGGGAGGGCACCATACTCCTCGAACAGGACGACCAACCGGAAGGCGACGAGCACTTCGAAGTCTGGCTGTCCCATGCGGAAGGCGCCACCATAGCCGACGGCACCGGGGTCATGACCATCATCGACGATGACTAGGGCCTGTTGACACTATTCGGATCGATGTCCGTTAGCATCAGTTAGAGTGTGGTCACGTTCTCGATCAGTGAAACCGAACGGGAGAAGTGTGACAATACTGGTTTTTATATTCTACTAACTAACGATTCAGCAGGCGATTAGGGGGTGCGTCAACAGGCCCTAGTTCCAGCCGCACAGCTACGAGGCCGGTTATGCGTGGAGGAGATCGCCAACAGCGACCTCCATTTCTTGGTCCTCGAAGACCGCGGTGATCCGAAGCTTGCCGCCGGTGGCTTCGATGAAACGGACCAAGGTAGCGAGATGGAGGTTGCCTCGCCTTTCGATGCGTGACACCTCACCCTGGCTGATCTGGAGCTGATCTGACAGCTGCTGTTGGGTGAGACCGCGTGCCTTGCGGATCGCTTTGAGTGTTCGGACCCGGTTGGTGATCTCCGCGAACGTCTCGGCCTCGACCGCGGCTGCTCGGGGGTTAGCGCGGATCTGCTCCCGGATGGCCTCCATCTGCTCCCCTGCTGTAGCCCACTCCCGGTCGGTGAACTCACCAGGTCCGAGTTCTGGGTTGTCGAGAATAGCCCGCACCCTCTCCCAGTTCTGATCCCCGGCTACGTTGTCGGTCCCCTGATTCTCAGCCATAGCCGACCTCCCTTCACCCCACCAAGGACCCAGCGTCTTGTCGTGCTTCAGTCATCGAGTCCCCCTTACCCGAGCGCGATGGCTCGGCTGATGTTGATGCCACTCTCCGATCATGGCGCCCTCGATCTGCCTGACGGCACGCGGATACCCCACTCGTTGCCCAACTTCGTCTTGTCCCCGACGAGCATCACCACCGCGACCTCGCCGCCACCTCCGATATCGAACCAGACATAGGGGATCCGCAGCACCGGCGGACCGTCGGCATACGGCGTGTAGATAGTTGGCGGGGTTCGCCGCAGCGCGAACAACTCGAACCGCGAGGTCACTATCGGATGGCTCGCATCCCCATCCTGGTTAGCCCTCAATATGGTGGCCGTGCTCTTCGAGTGCGCCAACCAGGGCCATAACATCACCCAGCAAATCCATGTACCGATCCTCAGAAACGGCAACAGCATCAGTTCCCGAAGCTGCCGAACGAATGTCGGGTGGTACATGACAGCCGCCACAAGCAGCCAGTATGCCACACAACCTATATGCTGTCAACCTCATAACCAACCGGGGCTCCGACGCGGCCGGCGCAGTTCAGTTCCAGTCAATGGGGCTGTCTTGACGACGAACGCCACCATCTAACGACGGCCCGGCGCACGCCAGGCAACAACCGGGCGCGGATCGCGTCCGAACCAAGAGCTTCTCGCCGCGCCGGAGACCGGCTTATAACAGTCTGCGCGGTTTTTAAGAGGTTTCACTAAAAGTCGCGCAGACCCATATAAGTCGGCGCGCCAGCCGGGGAACGAGGGGTAACTGACGATGTTGACGACTACAGCGCCTGATACACGGGGCGTGCTCGGGTGCTGACCCCAGCAGCTTGTGACACCCCTCGGGTACAATGTGGCGATGAGCACCGTCACTGCCGAGCTGCACCCCGACCTGGTGGACTGGCCGCACACACGGCCCGTCAGGGGTGCGCTCGTCTCGGTGGTCAACGCCCTGCGGGAGCAGGACCGGGTGATCGCCACCTTGGACGACCTGGCCGAGTTGCTCCCTGGCCGCGCCCCGCAGAGCACCGCCCGGGCGCTGCGGGAGGCGGGGTGAAGGAGGCAAGCATGAGGGGCTTATCCCATCTCCGGCGTTCTCGTCCTCCCTCTCAGAAGCATCCCTTCGTTGTCGATGCTGCCGGCCGGCACTGGAGTTGACGTGGAGATTCCGAGCTGGTGGATAACTCCCGCAGCCGTTGTCGCTGTGGCCTTGGTAGGCGCCCTAGTCAAGTGGCTGCTCTGGATAGGGTCGATGAATGCGCACAAGTCTGAGGCCAGTTCTCTCCTGAGAGAGATACGAGCGGATATCAAGAAGATATTCCAGCGGTTGCCTGCTGAACCGATAGGTTCAGCTAGTCCAAGAGCGCTAACAGATTACGGCCAAAGGATCGCTGACGCTGTTGACGCTAAGATATGGGCGGAGCGGGAAGCCCAGAATCTCGATGCCCAGGCCGAGGGAAGGCGTGGCTACGAGATCGAAGACCTCGCCTTCCAGCACGTAGAGACCCATGAGTTGAGCCCCGACATTCGGGAAACTGCGTTCGAGCAGGGGTTTACCGTTGCTCATGTGAGGGATGTTCTCGCTGTTGTGCTCAGGGACGTGCTGCTAGATAGGCGTGAACCGGTCTAGCGAGACGGGTACGTCGGCATCTCCGGTGTCGGCATCCTCGGTGTGGGTAGCGGCATCTTCGGCTCCTTTAGCTTGGCTGTGGGCGGGGTCCGCAGACCTGCTCACCGGCGATGAGGTCACGACACATGAGCCGCTTCCTCTCCATGCCCTTCGCCAACGCGCCATCTGGTCGAGCGTGTCTAGTGTCCTGAGTCGTTGGAAGAGCGCGAAAAACGCCGCCGGCGGGCCGTGCCTCCCCCGACGGGTCCCTCCCCCGCCGCCGCCACCATGGTCCGGGGCGTGAGCGGCCATACCCGGCTGGACGCCGGGTGAAACGGCGGGTCGCTCCACGAAACCCCTTCTGTATGTTCCCTCCATCCCGGCCGGGCCGATCGGAGCTTGCGCAGCTTCAGGCCGGTGGCGGTGCTTGGCATGAGCCAACCTATAGGGAGGGTGTGACAGATTCACGGCCGAGTGACAGGAATAGACAACGTGTTGACGAATCGTCGAAATTCCCCGGTCTCGATCAGTGAAATTCACTCATACTGGATTTGCCCCGTTTGTTGGGGGGTCGCTGCGATGATCGGGGTGGCCCCCCGGGACCGGGGGGCGGGTCTGACCCAACTGAAATCCGGCGCGTGTGCTGCC
>WTGI01000058.1 GCA_011523635.1 Acidimicrobiia bacterium | reverse complement strand
GGATATGCCCGACAGCCGGGGTTACTTCTCACCCGCCCGGATGTCCCCAGGTAACCCTTTCAGGATAGGCCTGCATATGACATGATCTACCCGCGATTTGGCGAAATCATCGAGAAGTTACCGCTAAGTCATTATTATTTTCCCCCATATTTATCAATAAGTCATATATAGGTTCCTATGATCGCCTAGACATCTACGGATTCGGAACGTGTTTAGGCACCCCGACCGAAGTGGACACGGCCGATTGGCGCAGGCCCCCAGGATTGAGGAAGTGCTTCTATGAAGGCAACTAGGAGAATCGCCGCCGTTTGCGCCAGGTTGTCCGTGGCCACGGCACTGCTGTTGTCTGCGTGCGGTGGGACGCCGCCCGCTACGGTTGCTGATCCTGATGCGACCGTTGACGGCAGCGTCTCGTCCGCGAGTGTCACGTCCACCGCGCCGCCGACACCATCGGACGTTGTCAGCGGCGATTCCGGGGTCGGTGGCGGTTCGGAGGCGGCCAACGGCAAACCCGCTGTCGCGCCGACGACGGCCAAGACCAGACCCGACACCGCCGAGCCTGACAGCATCGGTCGGGCAGCTCTGGTCGCCTTCTACAACGCCACCAACGGCGATAACTGGACGAACAACAATGGCTGGTTGACCACAGCTCCTGTGGGTGAGTGGCACGGCGTCACCACCGACCCCGACGGCCGCGTCACGGAACTAGACCTCTGGGAGAACAATCTGGCGGGGGCCATCCCCCCCGAGCTGGGCAACCTCACACACCTAACGTACTTGTATCTCGACGAGAACCGGCTGACCGGGACCATCCCCTCCGAGCTGGGCAACCTCACACACCTAACGTACTTGTATCTCGACGAGAACCGGCTGACCGGGACCATCCCCTCCGAGTTGGGCAACCTCTCCAGCCTCACCGTTCTGTCCCTCTTTGGGAACGAGCTGGCGGGGGCCATCCCCCCCGAGTTGGGCAACCTCACCAGTCTCACAGGGCTGATTCTGTGGGGGAACGATCTGAGCGAATGCGTGCCCGGCGGCTTGCGAGACCAACTGAACATGTCTGAGTCCGACCTTGGCGACCTGCCGTTCTGTTCTTGACCCCCCGCCGTCCACGCCGAAGCATCGAGGCATCTGTTCACGGCCGATCAACGCAGTCCCCCAGGATTAAGGAAGTGCTTCCATGAAGGCAACCAGGAGAATCGCCGCCGTTTGCGCCAGGTTGTCCATGGCCACGGCGCTGCTGTTGTCTGCGTGCGGCGGGACGCCGCCCACCACGTCCACGCCGAGCACCACGTCCACGCCGAGCACCACGTCCACGCCGTCCACCACGTCCACGCCGTCCACCACTGTTGTCGATCTTGACGTAGCCATTGGCAGCCGCACCACTTGGCAGGTTTTGTTCGACATGCTCACGGCATCCGAGCAGTCGTGTATCCGTGAGGAACTCGATGACCGGTCCCTGGAGTCTGCGCTGGCCGGCCTGATCGCAGCGCCGATCACATTGGCTGACGAGAGCCTGAATTTCGAGCAGTGGGAGGCGCGGATATTCTCATGCCTTGCCCCGCAAACAGCCCAAGACGTTTTTCTCGCTGCGCTGATCGCCGGGATTGCTGAGGGTGTGGGAACAGAGGCGGACCAGTTCCTGGATGAGCTGAGTGACGGGGATCGGGAGTGCCTGCGGGAGTGGGCCCGCGGCATCGACCCGGCGATGATGATCGCCGCAGACTTCACCGGCGACTCTCCTTCTTTTGCTGCCGTCTTGTTCGGTGTGTTCGCCTGTGTGCCCGATTTGTTCATCGCCATGATGGTCGCCGACATGGACATGGACATGGACATGGACTTGGCTGAGCTGAGTGACGGGGATCGGGAGTGCCTGCGGGAGGGGGCCCGCGGTATCGACCCGGCTATGTTCGCCGACGGCCAAGACGGCGCCGAGGTTGACGCGGCCTTCTTCGGTATGTTCGCCTGTGTGCCCGATTTGTTCATCGCCGTGATGGTCGCCGGCATCGGAGTGGACTTGGCTGAGCTGAGCGACGAGGATTGGGAGTGCCTGCGGGAGGGGGCCGGCGGCATCGATCCGGCTATGTTCGCCGACGGCCAGGACGGTCCCGAGGTTGACGCGGTCTTGTTTGGCGTGTTCGCTTGCTTGTACGGTTTGGCCGGTGACGACATGTTCGATGACCAGGGCGATGTCGGGGTGGTCGAGGACGTTTCCGGGGTGCTCTGGGAGTACGACGCGGGCTGGGAGCCCTATGCGCCCACCGTGTCGGGGGACACGGTGTACCTCTCGGCGTTCAACGATGTGGTGGCGCTGGACGCCGCCACCGGAGAGCTGCGTTGGAGCTACGGCTGGCTGTACGCCGATCCGGGCGCTCCGGTTCATGCGAACGGCTTGGTGTACGTGGGGATAGATCAGGACGGCGGCAGCTATGTGGATGCGGTGGATGCGGTCACCGGGGAACGGCGTTGGCGTTACGACGCGGAGCTGAAGGTGCTCTTCGGGCCGGTGTTATCGGAAGGAATCGTCTACGCCAGGTCCTTCAGCGATCGGGAACATGCGATTGACGGCGCCACCGGAGAGCCGGTATGGAAGCGAAACCTGGGCAGTCACAGCCTGCTGTCGGCGGCGGTGGTCGCAGACGGCGCCGTCTTGGTGGAGTCCACAAGCGAGCAGAGCGTCTTCGCCCTGGACGCGGCGACCGGGGAAACGCTGTGGGTCTTTGCGACGGTCGGCGATCCGTCGCCGCCGACGGTGTCTGGCGGCGTCGTGTACGTGCAGTCGACTGACGGCGTCGTCGACTACGTGGCGGCGGTGGACGCCGCCGGAGGCGAGGCGCTGTGGAGATACCAGACAGGGGCGAAGGAGGTCTATCTGAAGGCATGGCCCGTGGTGTCAGACGGCATCGTCTACGTGCTGTCGGGCGACAGCGGCGGAAACTACGTCGAGGCGCTGGACGCCGCCGGCGGGCAACGGCTGTGGCGCTACCACACGCCTGGATACGTGGTCGATCAGCCGCTAGCGTCCGGCGGCGTGGCCTACCTGCAATGGGAGGACGACGACGGCGGATACCTGCATGCGGTGGACGCCGCCACCGGAGAACCGATCTGGCAATACGACCAGCAGGGCCGCTGGTCGGCCGCGCCCGTGGAGCATGACGGCATCGTCTACGCCGGGGCGTTCGACGGGCGTGTGCATGCGCTCGACGCCGCCACGGGCGAGCTGCTCAGCCAGTACCGACTTCGAGGGTATGTATCCACGATCACCGTGAGCGGCGGCGTGGTCTACGTGGCAACGGCCAGCGGCTTGACCGCCATC
>WTGI01000070.1 GCA_011523635.1 Acidimicrobiia bacterium | reverse complement strand
TGCCATCGGCCGGTATAGGTGCTTGGCGATAGGCAACGTATCTCGGGGCTGTGACGTTTTCAACCCCTTCTTGCGAGGACGCGAAAAGTTCTTCCATGGCCCGGTGTGGCACTGTGCCGGCGGCCGGATCCTGGCGGAGCGGCCCTCCCCGTCCTTTCGTGAACGGCCCGGTTGGTAGATTCGGGGCTGACAGCCCGCAGGCTGGAGGCGGCAGGGATGAAAGGCTCACCTTTCCCGGGAAGCGGCAACGGGCGCTTCGCCTCGCCGTGCCGATACCCTGCCGTCCTTCGTCCCGTTTCCGGCCCTGATCGCTAGCCATGACTCCACCGATACCGCGCCGCTACCGGCTGGAGGTGCGCCTCGGGCGCGACGAGGACGTCGAGGAGTGGTTCGCCACCGATCTCGAGCTGGACCGCCCGGTACTGATTCGAGTGATCGGTCCCGAGGCGACCAGGGCGAGAGGCCGGTCGTTCCTGGCCTCCGTCCGGCGTGCCTCCCGCGCCAGCCATACGCATGTGGCCGCGGTCTTCGCAGCCGACAAGGTGCCCGGGTCCACCTATGCGGTTACCGAGTGGGTGGGCGGCACCACGCTGGCCGACCGGACGGGCGCCGGCGACGGGCCACCCCTCGCCGAGTTGCTCACCAACGCCTGCGGTCTCGCCGAAGGCCTCTCCGTGCTCCACGGCGCGGGCGTGACCCACGGAGCCATCGACGACCGGGCGATCCTGTATTCACGAGGGCAGCCGGCCAAGCTGGGCGGCTTCGGTCGGGTACCGCGAGGCACCTCCCCCGCGGACGATGTCCGGGCGCTGGCCGGCACGCTGGAAACAGCCCTCACGGGCAAGCCTCCGGGGACCATGGCGCCTTCGGAGCTCATCCACTCGCTGTCCCCGAGCGTCGACGACATCCTCCGCTCGGCCCGCGCCGACGAGATCGATGCCCGGCAACTGGCCGACCGGCTGCGGGCGGTCCCCTACTCCCCTCCCGTGTCGGTCTCCTTCCGCTGGTCCTGGCGCCGCCTGATTCCTGCTGCGCTGCTCGCGCTCGCCGCCGCGGTGCTGGTGTGGGCCGGTAGCGCCGTGGACACCAGCCCGACGCCCCCCTTGCAGGTGGCCGCGCTCCCCTTGCCCACCCTGGCGGCCCGGCCGGATGCGGAAAACCCGCCAGCGCAGGCCTCGTCCCCCGGGGAGGAGGCGCCCGAGCAGGTGGTGCCCCAGAGCGACCCGGTGGTCCTGCTGCAGGTGCTCGACTTCGACCCCCTGGGGGACGGCGAGGAGCATCCCGGCCGGCTCCCCTTGCTGACCGACGGGGATCCCAACACCGAGTGGCGCACCGAACGCTACTTCGACCCGTTACCGCTACTGAAGGAGGGGGTGGGCCTGGCCTTCGAGGTGAGCGGTTCGCCGGCATTCCTCGAGCTGACGGGCCTGTCCCAGGGCACGGCCTTCCGTCTCATGTGGGCCGAGTCGCTCCTCGGCGTCGATGACCCGGGCTGGGACGTCATCGCCGAGCAACAGGCCGGCGCCGCCACCCTCCGCCTACCGCTTCCCGAACTTCGCAGCGGGGTCTGGCTGCTCTGGCTGACCGATCTGCCTCCCGAGGGAGACGGCTACCGTACCCGGCTGGCCGAAGTGAGTTTCAGCAGTTGAGCAGGCTTCACGACTCCGCTACCGCCGACGATTCCGTCCTGATCCGGCGGTACCTGACCGGAGACGGCCGGGCGTTCGATCAGCTCATGGCCGCTCACGAGGGCCGGGTGTTCGCCATCAGCCTTCGTATCCTGCGGGATCGGGAAGAGGCTCTGGATGCGACTCAGGAGACCTTCATCACCGTGCTCCGCAAGGCCGGCTCGTTCGAGGGAAGATCGGCCTTCTCGACCTGGCTGTACCGGGTGGCAGTCAACACCTGCTACACCATGCTCCGCAAGAAGGGCAGGCGCCCCACCGCGCCGTTGCCGGACGCCCATGACCCGCCCGACCTGTCGGCAACCGATCGCATCCGCTCCGCCGAACTCCGACCGATGCTCGAGGACGCCCTGGCTACGCTGCCCGAAGAGTTCGGACCGGCGGTGCTGCTCAGCGATCTGGAGGGCCTACCCCTGCAGAGCGTGGCCGAGATCCTCGAGATCCCGATCGGTACCGTTAAATCCCGCGTATTCCGGGGCCGGAAGCTGCTGGCCGAACATCTCGGGAACCTTATGGCCGCCTCCGGGTATCCCATAGAGGACGAGCAATGAGTGACGAGCGCATCCCCATCGACCGGCTGCTCGATCTGGTGGAAGGCACGCTTCCCGAAGACGAGGCTGCCCGGCTCGAAGCCGCCCTCGACGAGGCTGACCGCCGGGAAGTGGCCGTCCAGGCCGCCGTCCGGGCGGTCTTGGGACAGCTACCCGGTCCGGAGCTCTCCGACGATGAGCGTCAGCGGCTGCGGGCGGCCGTACGAGCCGAACTCCGGGTCGAGGAGGCCGATCCCGCGCCGTCAGGGGGCCGGCAGGGGCGGCGGTCCTGGCTGGTTCGCGTCATCCCATCCGCCGCGGCGGCCGCCACGGTGGTGGCCGTGATCGCGGTCGCCATCAACCTGGTCGGTGGCACCGACTCCTTCCAGGAGGCCTCCCTGACGGAGGCCGCCCCGTCCGCTGCCGGAGAGGCTGCCCCAGCCGCCACGGCCGCCCCCGCCACCACGGCGGCAGCGGAGATAGCGATGGCGATGGCTGCGGAGGCGCCGGAGGACTCCGCGGATGCGGCCGCCATGGTCGAGGAAGCCGTCGCAGAGGCGGCTATCGAAGCGGACATGGACGCGGCTCTCGCCGACGAGCCCGCCGCTGAGCCAGCCGAAGCCGAGCCGGTCATGGAGGAGGTCCTGGCCGAGGCTCTGGAAGCGGAGATGGCCGCCGAGGCCGACGTCGAAGCCGAAGAAGCCGCCCGGATGGCCGCCGAAGCCGCCGCCGAGGAGGCTGCCGATGATGCGGCGGCAGCCGCAGTCCTCGGGCCCGGCTACGTGGCTTTCGAGGTTGCGACCGACCCGCCCGAGGATGCCCGCGCCATGCTGGAGATGGTGGAAGAGCTGATCGCGGTCGTCGAAGCGGCGCCCGTGCCCGTCGCGGAACTTGCCGAACGGGCCGGCGAGGAGGATCTGGTCTGCTGGCAGGGAGCGGCGGACATCGCGGGGGCCGACGGGGTGATCCTCTGGATGGCACCCGGGCTCGTGGACGGCGTGGCGGGCGAGGGCTACCTGGTCGTACCGGGCCCGGAGGATCGGCCGGGGACCGGAGTTCTCGCTCTCTTCGTCTACCCGGACTGCCGCGCCGTGGCACTCCGGGCCGTCACCGACGAGTAGTGGCCAGCGACTCGAAACACCCGTCTGGGCGTGGTTCCTGGTGGGGCTAACCTGCCCCGTGTGAAGGAGAGCTACGCCGCTCGCTTTGCCGACCTGCTGGAAGGGATCGCCGCCAGAGTCCGTTCGCTGACAGTGGACCGGCTCGACCGCGGGATCACCCTGACCGCCTTCGGCATGGCTGCCGCGGTGCTCATCGTGGCAGCGATCGTTCTGATCGGTATCTCCCTCTTCCGGCTTCTGGCGATCGCCACCGGGGCCACCGGGGCCTACGCGGCCTTCGGGGGATTATTTCTGGTCGCCGGATGGTTGTCATGGCGGAAGGGAAGGCAAGTACCCGAGGAATCGCCACCTGGAGAGAGTGAATGACCCAGAACCTGGTCATCATCGGATCGGGCCCCGCCGGCCTCACCGCAGCCCTCTACGCTGCGCGTGCCGACCTGTCCCCGCTGGTCTTCGAAGGGAGCGCGGCGGGAGGGCAGCTGATGATCACCACCGACGTGGAGAACTATCCGGGATTCCCCGACGGGATCATGGGTCCCGAACTCATGGAGCGCTTCCGCAAGCAGGCCGCGCGCTTCGGCGCCACCCTGATCACCTCCGACGTCACATCGGTCGACTTCTCCCGGCAGCCGTTCGAGGTCGGGGTGGGATCGGACCTTCACTCGGCCCGGGCGGTGATCATCGCCACGGGCGCGACCGCCCGCTTTCTCGGGGTACCGGGCGAGGAGGCGCTGATCGGCCGCGGCGTATCCGCCTGCGCCACCTGTGACGGGTTCTTCTTCCGGGGCAAGGACCTGGTTGTCGTGGGCGGCGGTGACTCTGCGATGGAGGAGGCCCTGTTCCTAACCAAGTTCGCCTCGAGCGTGACCATCGTGCATCGTCGGGACCGGTTCCGTGCTTCCCGGATCATGGCCGGCCGGGCACTGGCCAACGAGAAGATCGACGTTCTTTGGAATACCACCGTGGAGGAGGTGCTGGGCGAGTCGACGGTGGCAGGCGTGACGCTACGGGACGTCATCAGCGGGGAGACCCGTGAGCACGCCACCGACGGGGTCTTCATCGCCATCGGCCACGTTCCCAATACCGACCTGTTCCGCGGCCAGATCCACCTGGACGAGCAGGGCTACATCCTGCTGCCGGGTCGCAGCACCATGACGAACGTGGAGGGTGTGTTCGCCTCCGGTGACGTGGTGGATAAGGTCTACCGGCAGGCGGTGACGGCCGCCGGCACCGGCTGTGCGGCGGCGATCGACGCTGAACGCTGGCTCGAGGCCGGGGAATGAGCCCTACAGCAGCCGGGACCGAAACTGTGTTTAATGCTAGTAACGTCTGTAGTGCGGTAACCTACAGTAGTTTCCGGCGCCATATATCCGAAGGAGGATCCAGGACATGGCCGATGTCGTAACACTTACCGACGCCGAGTTCGCGCAAGCCGTCGCCGGCGACAAGCCGGTACTGGTTGACTTCTGGGCGGAGTGGTGCGGTCCGTGCCGCCTGGTGGCGCCCTTGCTGGCGGAGATCGCCGCCGACCACGGGGACCAGATCACCATCGCCAAGCTGAACATCGACGAGAACCAGCAGACCCCGTTCCAGTACCAGGTGATGAGCATTCCCACCATGGTGGTGTTCCAGAACGGTGCGGAGAAGAAGCGGATCGTGGGCGCCCGGCCCAAGGCCGCCATCCTCTCGGAACTCCGAGAGTGGGTGAACTAGTGGTCAGTGGTCAGGGAACGTCGTAACCCCGAGACGGTAGGCACGACCCACGAAGACAGAAGGGCCTAACGGACTCGACTACCTCCCTGGTCGCGAGCTGGCCACTGGCCTCCAGCCACTGGCCACTGGTCAGGACGGCGGGAAGAAGCGCCGGTAGATCTCCTCCAGTTGATCCAGACCGCTGAATCTCAGAACCACCTGGCCGTCAACCGCGCCGCCCTTGCGCTCCTTGTAACGGATGTCCACCGACGTCCCGAGCTGTTCGGCCAAGCGGTTCTCCAGCTCGATGATCACCGCCGGACGGGGTTCGGCCGGGCGGCGCCGCCTCGTGTCCCGGACCATTCCCTTGCCGAGCCGCACCGCTTCCTCGAGTTGGCGGACCGACCATCCATCGGCCACCGCCCGATCGGCCAGGTGCCGGGCCAGGGCCTGATCCTCGAGTCCCAGCAGGGCCCGGGCGTGTCCCGCCGACAGAGCCCGAGAGGCGACCAAGGCCTGGATCGCCGGGGCGAGCTTGAGGAGGCGGAGGGAGTTGGTGACGGCGGCCCGGCTCCGGCCCACCCTGTCCCCGATCTCCGCATGGGTCATGCCGAACTCGTCCTCGAGTTGATGGAAGGCGGCCGCTTCCTCCAGCGGGTTGAGGTCCTCACGCAGCAGGTTCTCGACCAGGGCTTCCGTAACCGTCCCCACCGCATCCGTATCCCGGATCAGGGCGGGCAGCTCGGTTAGGCCGGCCTCTCGGGCGGCGCGCCACCGTCGCTCCCCCGCGATCAGCACGAAGCCGGGACCCTCGGGCCGGACCACCACCGGCTGGAGAACCCCCAGCTGGCGGATCGAGTCGGCCAGCGTCGCCAGCGCGTCCGCGTCGAACCCCTGCCGTGGCTGGTTCGGGTTGGCGCGGATCCTGCTGATGGCGATCTTTCGCAGGTTGCTCCGGCTGGGTGGCGGAATGAGCGCTTCCAGGCCCTTACCGAGGCCTGATCGGCGGGTGGTCATCGTGCTGGCTCCTGTTGTCGGTGTCTCTGGAGGAACTCCCTGGCGACATAGCGATAGGCAACCGCCCCAGGGCTCATCCGGTCGTAGAGTTCGATCGGCTCGCCGTACGAAGGTGCTTCCGACAACCGGATCGAACGCGGGATCACGGTACGAAAGACCCGCTCGCCGAAGTAGTCACGGATCTGGACAGCAACATCGGTGGAGAGCCTTGTACGAGTATCGAACATGGTCAGCAATACACTACCTATATGTAACGCTGGATTGAGGCTGTCCCGTACCAGATCGATACTGTCCATGAGCTGGCCGAGGCCCTCCAACGCGTAGAACTCGCATTGGACGGGAATCAGCAGCTCGTTGGCCGCCGCGAGCGCGTTGATGGTCAGCAGGCCCAGGCTCGGCGCGCAGTCGACCAGGATCGTGTCGTAATCCCCTGCCACGGGAGCGATAGCCGCTGCCAGACGCTGCTCCCGACTCATCATGGACACCATTTCCAACTCGGCGCCCGCCAGGTCGATGCTTGACGGCGCCAGCGCCAGGTTGTCCACCGCGGTCGGCACCACCACCTCCTCCAACGCGCTATGCCCTATGAGGACGCTGTATATCGACCGGCCTCCGTCGGCTATACGGACCCCCAGCCCGGTGCTGGCGTTGCCTTGAGGATCCAGGTCGAGGAGAAGGACGCGGTGTCCTTCCAACGCCAGGGAGGCGCCCAGGTTGATGGCGGTGGTCGTCTTCCCTACGCCGCCCTTCTGGTTGGCGATCGCCACGACGAGGCCCGGCCGGGCAGCTTCGGGTGGAGTCGCGGACCCATTGAGCACGTCGTTCAGTCTAGGTGGTCGGTGGCCGCCTGGTCATGGTTTCACGTGAAACATGAAGGTAGCGGGTTGAGGGTTCTGGGGCCTCCCGGCCCTCGGCCGTACGATCAGTCGAGCGAGATGACCACCGAACGGCGCGGCTCCGTGCCCTCCGAGTAGGAACGGACACCGTCGATCCCCGCCACTGCGTCGTGCACCACCTTCCGGTCGACCGCGTTCATGGGCTCGAGCATGATCTCGCCGCCTTCGTCCAGCACCTGCTCAGCCAGCTGGCCCGCATAGATCCCGAGGGCCTGCCGACGTTTTTGCCCGTAGCCGGCAATGTCGAGCCGTAGCCGGCAGCCACGGGCCGTCTTGCGCTGCACGATCGTCCTCGTCAGTTCATGGACGGCGTGCATGATGGAAGCCTTCTGGCCGATGAGCGCCTGGGTCTGCTCGCCCGTTATGTCGGCACGTACCAGCTTCCCGTCGAATCCGGCCTCGACCTCCCCTTCCAGCCCGAACTCCTTTAGAAGGCCGTCCAAGAACTCCCGAACCACCTCGGCCTGCTGCGTGCCCAAGGTCTCGCCATCCTTACTATCACCCGCCACGGCTTCGACCTCTCCTTCTGCCCTTCGGCCTTTACGCGCCTGCTGTTTCCTACCGCGACCCGACCGGGCGTCGCCCGGCTTGCTGCCCGCCTGCCGGCTCTTCGCCTTGGCGGCTCCCCTGGTCTTGCCGCGATCCTTCGGCGGGCCATCGGAACCCGGCTTGCGTGGTGCCTTCCGCTTCCTCGGCCGGCCACGACCTGTCCGTCCCCGCCGTCCTTTGCTCTTCGGCTTGACCCGTACGATGGCATCCTGCCGCCCGATGCCGAGGAATCCCGGCTTCGGTTCCTGCAGCACGTTGACCTCGGCCCGGTCGGCTTGGATGCCAAGCTCCTCGAGAGCAGCCTGGACCGCTAGTTCAACGGATGCGCCTTTGACCTCGACCCACTCGACCATCGATCTACCTTCTCCTCCGTCTGCGTTGTTTCTTGGTTGAGCCCTGCGGGCGGGGCGGCTTCTTACCGTCATCGGGCTCCTTACCGTCATCGGGTCCCTTCGTAGCCGGCTTCCCATCGTCCGGAGGGGGGCCCGGACGTCCGTCGATCTTGAAGATCAGCAGCTGCTGACCGGTCCGGAAGATGTTACTGGTGGCAAAGTAAAGGTTAAGTCCTGACGGCCAGATATATGAGATCACACCGAACATCAGCGGTAGGATCTTTGTCATACGCTGAACAGCCTCGGCCTGTGGATTGCTGGTACCCGACTGTTTTGGAGGGCTTAACAGCTTCTGCTGCAGGTAACCGGTAAGTATCACGAACCCCACCAGCAGCAGGTACGGGATCGTGGCGACATCGAACAGCCCTTGCGAGCCGACTACGTCGGACGGGGCCCGTTCAAGATTCATCGTCAGGAAACGCAGCGCACCTTCCTCAGATGTCGCCTCCAGCAGACGGGAGTTCGCCGGCAGGCTCTTGGCCGGGTTCCGTAGCACCTGGAAGAGCGCGAACCAGACCGGCATCTGCACCAGGAGGGGAAAGACGCATCCGAACGGGCTGACGCCACGCTCCCGGTAGAGCTCCATGACCTTCTGGTTCATCGTGTCCTGGTCGCCCTTGAACTCCCTGCGGATCCGCTCCATTTCCGGCTGGATCTCCTGCATCGCCCGGGTCGACCGGACCTGCTTGAGGGTGAGTGGGAATACCAACAGGTTTACAACGATGGTTAGCCCTATGATGGCAAATCCATAGTTGGGAACAAGGTCGTAGAAGAAGGAAAGGATAGTGCCGAGAATGGCCTGGAGGCTGTTCCAAATCTCGCTCACGGGCTGACCGCCCTTCTATCAGGAACCGGGTCGTATCCCCCCGTTGACCACGGGTGGCATCGGCCGAGGCGCTTGAGCCCCATCCAGGCGCCCCGCCGGAACCCGTGCTCGCCCAACGCCTCGTAGGTGTAGCGGGAGCAGGAGGGGAGGAACCGGCACGAACTCGGGATCATCGGCCCGATGGTGTGTTGCCACACGCGGATGAGGCCCTGACCCGCCATGGCCGGCAGCCTGCGCGCCGAGCCCGCCGGCCTCGCGAGCCTCACCTTGCCCCCGCCCGGGGGAGCGTGGAGGAGATCGCGTCTCGAACCCATCCGCGCAACTGCCGGAAGGGCGCCGTGGCCACTACGGGCGTGGCGATCAGCACGTAGTCGGTCGCCTCCGAGAGCGTTGCCTCGCGTAACGCCGCCCGCAGGCGTCGCTTCGCCCGGTTACGTACCACCGCACCGCCCACCCGGCGGCCCACCACCAGACCGACCCTCGGCCGACCACCGTCACGCCGGTGGGCAACCAGGGTGACGCCACCCCGCCTGATCCGCCGGCCGTGCTGCAGCACCGCGTTGAACTCCACGGAGCCGCTCAGGCGCCCGAACCCGCCCCTGGATTCCGGAAAGGACGATCCAGCGGATGCGGCGGAAGCCGTATTCGGCGTGGTCGTCATCGTGCGTCTTCTCCTGCCTACAGGCCTTCGCGGTCGGTGTGCCACCCTTGCGGGCTGTCCCAAGGAATGCGTTGGACAGAGCGGCTCCCCCGGCTGCCCACTCGTGGCGCGGCGGGTCGCCTACCTGCTCAGGCCGAAAGCCGTTGGCGGCCCTTCTGGCGCCGTCTGTTCAGAATGGCGCGGCCCTGGCGCGTTCGGATGCGATGCCGGAACCCGTGCTTGCGCTTTCTGCGGCGATTGTTGGGTTGGTACGTGCGCTTCATTTCGCGGGTCCCTTGTCGGACAACCCGGGTACGATGCCCGGTGCGGGGGATACGGCGTGCCTGGCCCCGGCCGCGGCCTGCCGACACTTCCTTGAGGTTCCGCAAGATTACGGACATCCCGCCCGTTTTGCAAAGATGCCCTGGTTGGGGCGCGGGAGGCGTCCGGCGAGCGCCACGATCTGTTCGCCAGAGAGCGCGAAATAAATCCGGTGAGAACGGCAAAATCTCCCCAGGGCGATCTCCTCCCGCCCGTGCGCGCTTCCCCTTACCGGCCTGACATGGCGTTATGGCGCCGCGCCGCCCTGCCTCCCCGCCTGCCGTGGATGGATTTTCACTCGTGCAGCGCCGGTGGCGGAGACGTAGGATGACCACCGGTCGGGCTCACTCGGTCCCACATCCCCAGGGGGCTTCCGCGTGCAGCGACTGGAGTCCGGCCGCCAGAGCAAGTGGAGTACTGCCGGGCGCGGGATGGAGTGGCGTGGCCAGCCCGTGCTTTGTTATCCACAACTGTGGACAGTCCTGTGGGTAACCGCACCCGCAGAGCCCGCCGGGAGGAGGAAATACTTGTCTAAGCCCGAACTCGCGCAGCATGATCCCGACTTCTCCTCCGCGTTGCGAACCAGGGTGGGGCCGGAGGGCTGGAAGAAGTGGTTCTCCTCGGTACGCCACGAAGTCGTCGAGGAGACCCTCTACCTGGTGGCGCCGTCCGACTTCCACATCCGGTGGCTCCGCAACAATTACCAGACCACGATCGACGAGGTAGCGGCATCCACGTACGGCCCGCAGACCGCGATCGAATACCTCGTCTCCGATCGGCCGGACCTCGGCGTAGAGCCGACCCCGGCACCCGATCCCGGCGAGCAGGTAGCCGAGGAAGCCCCGCTAACCCGCCCCGACCGGGCGCCGGTCCACGCTCCCAAGTTCCTCAGCAAGTACGTCTTCGACACATTCGTCGCAGGCCAGTCCAACCAACTCGCCCTGGCGGCGGCCAAGCGGGTCTCCGAAGGCCCTGGCCAGAACTACAACCCGCTGTTCATCTACGGCGGGGCAGGCCTCGGCAAGACCCACCTCCTCCACGCCATCGGTCACTACATCCGGGCCAGCCGGCCCTCCGCGACCGTCCGCTACATGACCTCCGAGAACTTCTTCAACGAGTTCGTAGACGGCATCCGGACCAAGCGCATGGATTCCTTCAAGCATCGTTACCGGACCGTCGACGTGCTTCTACTCGACGACATCCAGTTCTTCGAGGGCAAGGAACAGGTCCTCGAGGAGGTGTTCCACACCTTCAACACCCTCCACGAGCTCGACCACCAGATGGTCCTATCCTGCGACCGCCCTCCCAAGGACCTGGGTATCGAGGACCGGCTCCGCTCCCGCTTCCAGTGGGGCCTGCTCACCGATATCGGACCGCCCGACCTCGAGACCCGCCTGGCCATCCTGCGCCGCAACGCCCGGGAGTACGCGTCAGCGCCGGTGCCCGACGAGGTGCTCGAGTTCATCGCCCGCCACGTCACCGACAACATCCGCGAGCTGGAGGGCGCCCTTACCCGGGTCACCGCCTCCGCCGCTCTCACCGAGCAGAAGATCTCGGTCGACCTGGCCCGCTCGGAACTGCGCGGTCTGATACCCGACCCGGCAACCACGCCGCCGACCGGCACCGAGATCCTTGAGGTCACGGCGGCCACATACGGCCACGCCCTCGCCGACCTCCAAGGGCCCAGCCGCGTCCAACCCCTCGCCACCCATCGCCAGGTGGCCATGTACCTCTGCCGGGAACTCACCGACCTGTCGCTTCCCAAGATCGGCAAGGTCCTCGGCGGCCGCGACCACACCACCGTCATGCACGGCATCAACAAGATCAAGAAGACGCTCACCAAGGATCCGGAGCTGGCGCGCCAGGTCTCGCACCTGTCCGGAATCCTGTGGAAAAGATGAGGGTCTTCCCCAGCCGTTCGCTCCTGCCGATCCGGCCTGGGTATAACGTCGCGGACAATCCCCCGATCACCTGACCGGCCCGGCCCGATCATGAGCAGTCACCCATCAACGACGCCAGCACTACCAGGTCGACCGGCTGACCTGGGGTATCAGCCGCCGCGGTCGGTCCGACGCGTGACTTCCCCAGCCGACGCAGCCGGGCCCGGACGGACACCTATCCACATTCCACAGGGCCTACTACCACGACTGGTAGAGAATTCAGAAAACTAGTAGTCGAGAGCGGGAAGGATCTAGCAGTGCATATCCGAGCTGATCGGGATGATCTGGCCGAGGCATTCGGTCGCGCGAACCGGGGCGCTGGAGTCAGGACGGCCCTGCCGGCCCTCCAGAGCGTTCGTTGCCAAGCCGAAGGCGGACAACTGGAAGTCACCGGTAGCGACACGGAGGTCACGATCCGGACCTCCGTGAAGGTGGAGGTCATGGAGGCCGGCGCCGTTCTCGTCCCGGGCCGCACGATGACCGACGCCATCCGGAGAATGCCGGAGGGGGCGGTTTCCATCCGGTCCGAGGAGGGGGCGGTGGAGCTGTCCGGTAACGGGCCGACCTTCACAATCCGGGTGCTATCGTTGGAGGACTACCCGAAGCTGCCCGAGCCCGACCTGACCGGAGCTATCGAGATGGACGGGAACCAGCTGGTGGAGGCGCTCTCGCAGGTGTTGGTGGCCGCCTCGAACGATGCGTCGCGGCCGATCCTGACCGGTCTCCTGATGGAGAACTACGAGGAGGGCCTGCGGCTGGTGGCGACCGACAGCTACCGCCTGGCGATCCGGAACCTGCCGGGGCTCGAGGTGCGGGAAGGCGCGCTGATACCCGCACGAGGCCTGAAGGAGTTGGCGCGCACCGTGGCCGCCGAGCAGGTCAGGGTCGCGGTGCGCGAACGGGAGGCCGTGTTCGCCTCGGAGCGGGGTTCGTTGAGCATCCGCCTAATCGAAGGCACTTTCCCGAACTACCGGCAGCTGCTCCCGGACGACTACCCGGCCGCGGTGGAGTTCGACAAGGATCGGCTGCTGGAGGCGGTAGGACGCGCCGCCGTGGTCGCGGATGAGCATGTGCCGGTGCGGTTGAAGATCACCCCTGACGCGGTCGAGATGTCCGTGAGCCGTAGTGACCTAGGTGGAGAGGTCGAGATGCTCGAAGCCACCGTGAGTGGCGAGTTGGACGAGCTGACGATCGCCTTCAATGCGCGGTATCTCCAGGACGGCATCACGGCGGTGCCGGGCCCTCGGATCCGTATGGAGGTGAAGGACAGCAACCGTCCCAGCATCATCAGGGCGGACGGGAGCCAGAGCTTCCGCTACCTGTTGATGCCCGTGCGCGTCTGACGGCGCCGCGGCGACGAGGCGCCCCGGCGTGAGACTTGCCTGGCTGGAGGTGTCCGACTTCCGTAGCTACCGGCGGATCCGATGGGCGCCGGATCCGCGGATCAACGTGGTGGTGGGCCGTAACGCGTCGGGCAAGACCAACCTCCTGGAAGCAGTGGGCTACCTGGCGTCCCTCCGGTCGTTCCGGGGGATTCCGGACGCGGCCCTGGTGCGGACGGGCGCAGAACGGTCGGTTCTCCGGGGAGAGGTGGTAACCCCGGATCGGACCACGCGGATCGAGGTGGAGCTGCCGAGGGCGGGGCGTCGCAGGGCCCAGGTCAACGGGACCCGGTTGGCGCGCCTGGCCGATCTGGTGGGGGAGGTACGCACGATCACGTTCCTGCCGGACGACCTCGACCTGATCAAGCGGGGGCCCTCCCGCCGGCGCGGACTGCTCGACTCGGTAGCCGTGCAGCTCTGGCCGGGCGCCTACCGTGACCAGCAGGAATACGAGCGAGCCCTCCGGCAGCGGAACATGCTTCTCAAGCAGATGGGCCGCCGGACGGATCCGATCACGCTGGAGGTCTGGGACGAACGGCTGGGCCGGGCCGGCGCGCGGGTCATGGCTCGCCGACGGGCCGTGGTGGAAGCCATCGAGGAGCGGGCCGGCGTCGCCTACCGGGCACTGGCGGGCGATGCCACCGGGGTGCGGATCGACTACCGGTCGAAGTGGGGGGCCACGACCGCTTCCGATCGGTCCGGCTGGGAGGAGGCTCTCAGGAAGGCTCTCGGGGAGGCGCGGTCCGCCGATCTCGAGCGCCGGGTCTCGACGGTGGGGCTCCATCGGGACGATGTGCGGCTGCTTCTCGACGATCGGGACTCGCGGATCCAGGCCAGCCAGGGCGAGCAGCGTACCCTCACCCTTGCCCTTCGCCTGGCGTCCCACCGAGCGGTGGAGCAGGCGGTGGGCCAGCCCCCGTTGCTCCTGCTGGACGACATCTTCTCGGAGCTCGACGAGGAACGCTCGGCGGCGCTCGCCCGGTCCCTACCGGCCGCCCAGACGTTCATCTCGACAGCTCGGGACGAGGAGGTCCCGCTTCCCGCCGGCCGCCGCTGGCGCCTGCGCGACGGAATCCTGGGATGACGGGACGGTGGTCTCCGGACCAGGTGGAGGAGGCGCTGGAAGGCTTCGACGGAACCGAGTCCCGAGCCCTGCGCGTCCTCTGGGAGATACAGGAGCTCGAGCGTGGCCGTCGGAGGCGGAAGGAGCGCCAGGACGAGGACATGGTGTCGTTCGGAGACATGATCCAGTCCATCCTGGCCAGCCTCGGGGTGGCCGACCTGGATCGGATACGGGAGCTCGACGAGCGTTGGGAGGAGGTGGCGGGCCCGCAATGGGGTTCCAATTCCGTCCCGGTGGTGGTACGTAACGGGGAACTGTTGGTAGAAGCCTCGGATCCGCGGCTGGTCCGCATGCTCCGGCACGACGCCGAGCGGCTCGTGATCCGTATCGCGGAGCGCTTCGGTCGGTCATTCGTGACCTCGGTCCGGGTGGTCGGGCCACCGTGGCGCAGGGGGTGGTGAGGAGTGAGAGCGCGAATGGTAGTTGCTTTGTCTAAACCCGCAGGTCAGGACCTATTTCTGTGGGGCGTGAATGTTGGCTTTGCGGCCAGGGTCGGGTACAATCCGGTCACGGTGGAAGAGACCCACCGGCCGGCTTGCGCGGCCCTCCGCCCGACCAAGGACTGCATGTGACCCTGGACCGACCCTCGAGCTATGGCGCGAGCGATATCAAGGTACTGCCCGGTCTCGAGGCGGTACGCCGCCGGCCCGGCATGTACATCGGCACGACCGGCCCCCGGGGCCTTCACCACCTGGTCTGGGAGGTGGTGGACAACTCGGTCGACGAGGCCATGGCCGGCTGGGCCGACAACATCGACGTGGTGCTGGAGGCGGACGGAAGCTGCCGGGTGTCGGATGACGGTCGCGGGATTCCGGTGTTGCGGCATGCCCAGACCCGGAAGTCCGCCCTCACCACGGTCCTCACCACCCTCCACGCCGGAGGCAAGTTCGAGGAGGGCGCCTACACAGTGTCGGGTGGCCTCCACGGGGTGGGCATATCGGTGGTGAACGCGCTCGCCGCCCGGTTCGTGGCCGAAGTGGAGCGGGACGGGTTCCGGTGGTCGCAGTCATTCGAGCGCGGCAAGCCGAGCGGGCCGCTGGTAAAGGGGCGCCCGTCTCGCAAGACCGGCACCACTATCACGTTCTGGCCCGACCCCGAGGTGTTCACCGACACGGTGGACTTCAAATACGCCACGGTGGCGCAACGGCTCCGGGAGCTGGCCTTCCTCAACAGGGGGCTCCGCGTGCGCCTGACGGACAAGCGGAACGGCAGCCGCGCGGAGACCTTCCGCTACAAGGGCGGCCTGCGGGACTTCATCCTCCACCTCAACAGCCGCCGCGAGGCCCTGCACGGGCGGATCCTCTACCTGGAGGACGAGGCGCCGGAGGCGGAGCTGCAGGTCGCTCTCCAGTGGACCAACTCGTTCAACGAGAACCTGATCAGCTTCGCCAACAACATCAACACACACGAGGGCGGCACCCATGAGGAGGGCTTCCGCACCGCCCTTACGAAGGCCGTCAACGAGTTCGCCCGCTCCAAGAACATCCTCAAGGACAAGGATCCCAACCTCACCGGCGAGGACGTGCGCGAAGGCCTGACCGCGGTGGTCTCCGTGAAGGTGCGCAACCCGCAGTTCGAGGGGCAGACCAAGACCAAGCTCGGCAACACCGAGATTCGTAGCTACGTGCAGAAGTCCCTCAACCGGATGCTGCCGGAGTGGTTGGAGCGCTACTCGCCGGACGCCCGGCGGATCGTGGAGAAGGCTCGCCAGGCGCAGCACGCCCGCGAGGCGGCCCGCAAGGCACGTGACGTGATACGGCGCAAGTCGTTGCTCGCCTCGTCACGGCTGCCCGGCAAGCTGGTGGACTGCTCATCCGGCAATCCCGAGATCGCCGAACTGTTCATCGTGGAGGGGGACTCGGCGGCCGGCCCGGCGAAGAACGGGCGGGACTCCATGTTCCAGGCGGTGCTTCCCATCAGGGGCAAGATCCTGAACGTGGAGAAGGCCCGGCTGGCCAAGGCCCTCCACAACAAGGAGATACAGGCCCTGATCACCGCGATCGGCACCGGCATCGGGGAGGACTTCGAGATCGGCAAGGCGCGGTACCACAAGGTCATCCTGCTCACGGACGCCGACGTGGACGGCGCCCACATCCGGACCCTGCTGCTGACCTTCTTCTTCCGCCACATGCGGCCCCTGATCGAAGCCGGCTACGTGTACGTCGCCGTGCCGCCCCTCTACCGGGTCAAGGTCGGGCGGCGGGTCAGCTACCTGGCCGACGATGCCGAGCTGGCAGCCTTCAAGGAGGCGCATCCGAAGGCGCGGCCCACCCGGTTCAAGGGCCTCGGGGAGATGAACGACTCCGAGCTGGGAGATACCGCTCTCCATCCCGATACCCGGACCCTCGTCCAGGTGGACATGGCGGACGCGACAGAGGCCGACCACGTCTTCTCGACCCTGATGGGCGGCGACGTGGCCGCTCGCAAGGAGTTCATCCAGCAGAACGCCGGCGATGTCCGGTTCCTGGACATCTGAGCGGGAGGAACGCAGCGTGCCGGAGCTCGAGAGGGGAGGCGCCGCCGCCCGCCTGGCGATCGACATAAACGACGAGATGTCCAAGTCCTTCGTGGACTATGCCATGTCCGTGATCGTGTCGCGGGCGCTGCCGGACGTGCGGGACGGGCTCAAGCCGGTGCAGAGGCGGATCATCTACGCCATGGACGACATGGGGGTGGGGCCGCGGAGTTCCCATCGCAAGTCGGCCACGGTGGTGGGTGAGGTGATCGGTAAGTACCACCCGCACTCCAACGACGCCATCTATGACGCCCTCGTCAGGATGGGCCAGTCCTTCTCCCTCCGGTACCCGCTCATCCACCCGCAGGGCAACTTTGGCACGACCGACGATCCGCCGGCGGCGATGCGCTACACGGAATGCAGGCTGGCTCAGCTGGCAGGGGTGCTGCTCGACGGCATCGACGAGGACACGGTGGACTTCGCCGATAACTTCGACGGTTCCGAGCAGGAGCCGGTCGTGCTGCCCGCCCGCTTCCCCAATCTGCTGGTCAACGGCTCGCAGGGCATCGCGGTGGGCATGGCCACCAACATCCCGCCCCACAACCTGGGGGAGGTCATCGACGCCTGCCTTTTCGGACTGGAGAACCCGGACGCCGGTCCCGAGGAGTACCTGTCGATCGTCAAGGGTCCCGACTTCCCCACAGGCGGCTACGTGATCGGGACCAAGGGAGTGAAGGACGCGCTGGTGTCGGGGCGCGGCTCGGTCCGGATGCGGGCGGTCACCGACGTCGAGCCGATCCGCAAGAACCGCACCGCCATCGTGGTCACCGAGCTGCCCTACCAGGTGAGCCAGGATCGGGTCATGGCGCGGATAGCCACCCTCGTGCAGCAGAAGACGCTGGAGGGTATCTCCGACCTGCGCAACGAGTCCTCCGCCCGCGTGGGCGTGCGGCTGGTCATCGAGCTCAAGAAGGACGTCAACCCGAAGGTGGTGCTGAACAACCTGTTCAAGCACACCAACCTCGAGGAGAACTTCGGCGTCAACGCGGTGGCCCTGGTGGACGGGGTGCCGCGCACCCTCAACATCGCCGAGCTGGTCCAGTACTTCCTCGACCACCAGATGGAGGTCATCGAGCGACGCACCCGTTTCCGCCTGAAGCGGGCGCAGGCCCGCGCCCACATCCTCGAGGGGCTGATCGTGGCGGTGGACAACATCGACGAGGTGATCGCGGTGATCCGGGGGAGTGAGGACGTCGCCTCGGCCCGGGCCGCTCTCATGGACCGGTTCCCTCTGTCGGAGATACAGGCCCGAGCCATCCTCGACATGGCCTTGCGCCGCCTCACCTCGCTGGAGACCGCCAAGCTACGCGACGAACTCACCGGGCTGCTGGAGCTGATCGCCGAGCTGACCACCATCCTGGCCGATCCCATCCGGCGCCGGGCGATCATCGCCGACGAGCTCAAGGCCACCCGCAAGGTCCACGGAGGCCCCCGCCGCACCCAGGTCATGCCGGCCGAGTCCGAGCTGTCCCTGGAGGATCTCATCGCCGACGAGGAGATCATCGTCACGGTGTCGGCCAAGGGGTACGTCAAGTCGGTGGCGGCCAACGCCTACCGGGCGCAGGGCCGGGGCGGGAAGGGGGTGAAGGCGGCGGCGTTGCGCAGCGATGACTACCTGACCCATGTCATCCACACCACCGCTCACTCCTACCTCCTGTTCTTCACCAACCGGGGACGGGTCTACCGGGTCCGGGCGCACGAGATCCCCCGCAAGGCCCGCACCGCCCGAGGGGTCCTTGCCCACAGCGTGCTCCCACTGGATCCCCAGGAACGCATCGAGGCGATCGTGGACACCCGCGACTACGAGTCCTACCGCTACATGGTGATGGTGACCAGGAAGGGGAAGGTCAAGCGCACCGCCTTCCGGGAGTACGACAGCCGCTACGCCCGGCTGGTGGCGATCCGGCTTGCCGATGACGACGAGGTGGTGACCGTTCACTCCACCGACGGCAAGAGCGACCTGCTCCTCTTCACCCGCCGGGGAATGGGGATTCGCTTCTCGGAGAACGACGTTCGCGCCCAGGGCAGGGCCACGCAGGGCGTCATCGGGGTCCGCCTCAATCCGGGGGACGAGGTGGTGGGAGCAGCCGCCACGCTGGAGGGCGACGACATCCTCCTACTGACCTCCGGAGGTTTCGGCAAGCGCGTGCGGTCCGCGCTGTTCAAGCGGCAGGCGAGAGCCGGCAAGGGCGTCAAGGCCATGAAGCTCACGAAAGTACGCGGGGAGATGGTGGGCGCACGGGCAGTCGTCGAGGGGAGCCAGGTGATGATCGTCTCGACCGGTGGTGTCGCCATCCGCACCGCCACGGACTCGATCAGCCGCCAGAGCCGTGTAGCCAGCGGCGTGAAGGTGATGAACCTGCCTGACGGGGCCAGTGTCGCCAGCTTCGCTCCCGTCCCCATGGACACGGGCATCGCTACCGGGGCGAAGTGACCGAGGCGCGGTTGGGGGCCTGGCCCGCCCCGCCCACCACGCAACGCCGGGTTCGCCGGATTCTCCGCAAGTTCGATCCGTGGACGGTCATGAAGGTGTCCGCGGTCCTGTCCGCACTGGCCGCGCTCGGGCTGGTGCTGCTGTCGGTGATGCTCTGGGCGGTGATCTCCCGGCTCGGCCTGGTTTCCGCCTTCGACGAGGCCGCCGCCCGGGTGGCGCTGATCGAGCCCGGCGAGTCGCTCTTCAAGACGGGCGGCGAGTACCTGCGCGGCATGATCCTGCTGGCGGCCAGCTGGATGGCCGGGACCACCGCCACCCTGACCGTGGGGGCGGTGCTGTACAACCTGCTGGCGGACCTGGTCGGAGGGATCGAGTTCACGGTGCTGGAGGAGGTGCCGGTGGATACCGCCCGGCACGACGCCGGGGGACGATCACTCGTCGGGGGGATGTGATGGCGACCGTACGGCGGGTGCGGCGCGTGATCCGCAAGTTCGATCCGTGGACGGTGTTCAAGGTGTCGCTCCTGTTGCACGTGGTGTTCGCAGCCGCCACGCTGATCGGCCTGCTCCTCATGTGGTCCCTGGTGGAGAGGGCGGGCATCCCCGCCTCCCTCGACCGGTTCCTGATCACCATCAGCCTGGTTGACGAGGGCTCGGTCTTCTTCGACAACGGGAGCCGGTTCATCCGGGTGTCGGTCTTCTTCTCGGTGGTGTTCGGGGCGGCGATGACCCTGCTGACCACGCTGGCGGCGGTGTTCTACAACCTGACTTCCGACGTGGTGGGCGGCGTCGAGGTGGTCATGCTGGAGGAGACCCTGCAGGTGCCGGCGACCCCTGTGCCCAGCCCTCCGGATCCCGGCCCGGACGTGTCACCCGAGGACTCCGCCGAGTTGCCCACCATGGCCGGCGACCGCTGGTGGAGTAGTTTCTAGTTGTTGGTCTCTAGTTCCTGTTGTCAGCTACCAACTACCAACTAGTCACCTAAGCGGCGACGAATCGGGCCACCTGCATGCCGGCGTCCTGGGCCAGGCGCACGAAGACCCCGTCCGGATCACCGGGCCCGCCGGCGCCGCGCGGGTAGGCGCCGCGAGCGGCGGCCAGGATGGCCGAGCCGAAGCACGCCGCGTCGAGGAATCTCGCCTCGTCCGAGACGCCGTGGACCACGGATCCGCCCCCCTCGGCGTCACGGAACTCGAGATCGACCCGGACCGCCTTCCATGCCGAGTCGGTGGGGGCAGGGCAGCATGCCACATCCGGCCAGGGAAGGGGGTTCTCCCCCCAGCCGGCCCACAGGGACCCGACCGGCTCGGGGAAGGTGACCGCCCGACCGGCCCGGAGCGGCCGGCCCGC
>WTGI01000063.1 GCA_011523635.1 Acidimicrobiia bacterium | reverse complement strand
CTCTCCGATTCGAAGTGTGGGTCGGTCATGCCCGGCCAGGTGCCGGGAATCGGTCGTAACGCCAGCAGGCCTCGTACGTTCCCTCGGGCCGGCCGAACCGATCGGTGCCACATCATCGGCCGGCATTTGGTGCTTGGCGATGGGCAACGTATCTCGAAGCTAGGACAGTTTCAAGGCTGTTCTGCGAGAACGCGAAAAATAACTCGGGTCGAAGCTACCGCTAGGCGGACCACACCCTCTTGAAGAGGTTTATCCAGTTGTGGCCCATGATGCCGGTGATGGCGCCGGACGGGTAGCCCCGCCGGACCATCTCCTCCCGGATGGCGGGGATCTTGGTGGGTGAGTCGAGATCGATGAGGCGGGGGTCGGCATCCATCGGGTAGTCCTCGACGGTCCACGCCCCGGAGGCGATCATACGCTCGACCATCTCCATGCCCGACACGCAGAAGTCGAGCCCCAGCCCCACCTGATCGGGTCCGATCATGTCCACCAGGTAGTCGATGTGGTCCACCAGGTCCGATACCGTGGCGCCCTTCCCGCCCGGCTTCACGAAGGCCGGGAAGGTGACCACCCCGACCAGGCCGCCCAGGTCGGCGACCGCCCGTATCTGCTCGTCATCGATGTTGCGGCGATGGGGGGTGAGCGCGGCCGGGTTGGAGTGGGAGAACACCGGCGGCGCCGAGGTGGCGCGCATGGCGTCCATGGTGGTGCGGCGCCCGGTGTGGGAGAGGTCCACCACGATCCCGAGCCGGTTCATCTCCCGAATGGCCTCCCGCCCGAAAGCGGTGAGCGGACCGTCCTCGGCGCTGAGGCATCCGTCGCCCAGCGGGTTGGCGAAGTTGTAGCAGAGCTGCACCATCCGGAGCCCCAGGCGGTGGAAGGCCTCGTAGTTGGAGAGGTCCTCGCCTAGGGGGACGCCGTTCTGGAAGTGGATGATCACTCCCAGCTTGCCGGGATCGGGGAACCGGTCGAAGTGGGAGGGTTCGGTGACCGCCACCAGCCGGTCGTCCTGGTCGGTCCACCGGGCCCATTGCTCGAGTAGCTCCTGCGTCTCGGCCGGGGTCTCCCAGTTGGCCACGGTCGGCGCCCCGATGTCGACCCCTCCCTCGATGTAGAGGTCCCACGATTCGGGATCAGTCATCAGCGGACAGACCGCGTCCACAACCGTCATTGTCGATCCACCTGTCGAGATTGCGGGTACCGGGCCCGAGGAAGGCCCTTCTGGCCGCCGGATTGTACCGAAATGGAGGCATGCGGCTGTGTGTGATGCTACTGGTTGTCCTCCCGCTCGTTGGCGGCTGATGTCCGATTGTTGGAGTAGAGCCTGCCGGGGGTCTTACCAGGCTGAGATCCACTCATTGAATCCATGGCGGGCTTGGTGCGGATTGTGTTAGTCGGACAAGTCGGCTAGTTCCTTGTTGAGGCTGCCAAAACCGAGTCGGCAGTTGCATTAGTTCCTGCACACACCGTCCGTCCATCTGAATTGGCGGATGCCATCAGTTCGCCACAGTTGGGTTATAGCCGCACACGTGCAATCGGGAGCTACGGTCGGTTACACATCCAAGGCGAACATAGGACTAACGGGCCAGATAATCCCCGGTTTCCCCGACGTATCCGAGGGCCGCAGCAATACAATCGAGCTATTCGCCCATGCGAGTTTGGGCGAAAAAGCGGAGGCTCTTCAGTTCCTCCGAACCCGGGCGGGCCTGAGGAGACTTACCCTGAAGGAGGGCCGGCCCGATGCGGACTCGAGAACACGCCAATCGTAGCTACTCATATCGGAGACGACTAGCGATCTGGTTTGGAGTTCTCGCGCTCGTCGCGGCGGCGTGCGGAGGCGCCGAGGAGGATACTGCAACCCCCACTACTGCGGCTGCAACTACTGCGGCTCCGACTACTGCGGCTCCGACTACTGCGGCTGCAGCTACCGATGGCGCCACCGAAACTACCCAAGCTGTGGCCACGACGGCAGCGGCAGCCGTCGCCGCCGAATCCTGCCTCCAACCCGGATCCGAGGTCACGATCATCAACCAGACCAACGTCCGGAATACTGTCAACCCGCTTCTCGCAATCGACACGACCGGATACTGGCGGACCGATCTGATCTTCGATCTCCTGGTCGATGTGGATCCGAATACAGCCGAGATCGTTCCGGAGTTGGCTCGTTCGTGGGACATCTCGGATGACAACCTGACCTACACCTTCCACCTTCAGGAAGGGGTCATATTCCATGACGGCGCGCCGGTGACCGCCGCCGATGTGGAGTTCACGATCGAGAGCATCCTGGCGCCTGGGTTCCTGGGCCAATGGCGGCCGAGGCTGGCCAACATCGTCGGAGCCGACGCATTTACGGACGGCTCGGCCGATAGTGTCGCCGGCGTAACGGTCCATGACGACTATACGATTTCGATCACGCTGGCGAAACCTGATGCCTCGTTCATGGCAATCTCTGTCAGAGAGGTACTGAAGGTCCTCCCGAAGCACTTGCTGGAAGGGGAAGGTCCTATCGGAGCGGATCACCCGTTCTCGCTGCATCCGATAGGCAGTGGTCCCTACGAGTTCGTCCAATGGACGGAGGAGAAAACGACCTTCAAGGCATTTGATGGCTACTGGCAACCGAATCGTGGCTGTATCGAGACCGTGCACCACGGGGGGATCCAGGATGTCAACACCATGCTGGTGGCGATGGAGACGGAGCAGGCTCATGCCATGGACCGGACTCCGCCTGGTGACATCGATCGGATGGTCGCCTTGCCACACATCGACGTCGCTACCTATGACAAGGCACAGCTCGACGGGCTCGTGTTCAATGTCGAGAGCCATCCGGCTCTGGCCAATCCGGACGTTCGGCGGGCCATCGCGATGGCCATCGACAAGGAATCCTTCGTCACGAACTTCTTGGGCCAGTATGCGACCGTACGGAACAGCTTCCTGATCAGCAACTCCTGGGCATTCGACGCGAGCGTTGAGATGCCGCCTTACGATCCCGATGGTGCGGCGGCGTTGCTTGCCGAAGCGGGCTACCCCGGCGGGGAAGGTATAGAGCTGACGTTCTTCTACAACGATGGGAACAGCAATCGTGAAGGGCTGGCGATCTATGCGCAGGCAGAGCTCGCCAAGCTCGGCATCGATGTCACCATCGAGACGGCTAAGTGGCCACAGTTCATCGAAGCCGTGCGAAACGGCGAGTTCAATGTAGCCGTGATGTCTCTCCATTCCGGCTTCCCGGATCCGGCGATCATTGGACAGACGTATGGCACGGGAGAACCCGAGAACCATATGAACTATTCCAATAGCGCTGTGGACGAGGCCCTGACGGCTGCCCTGCTCACGACTGACGTCGAGGAACGGAAGGCGCACTACTCGATCATCCAGCAGAACCTGGCAGCGGATACGCCGTTCGTGCCCGTGTTCAGCCCACCCGGTACCGTCCTCTACAACTCAGATCTGCTCACCGACGTCTTCCCGTCCAACAACCGGATGTACTGGGATGTCCGTCAGTGGAAGGTCAACGAGTAGAGGTCTAGCCGGACTCGTTAAGATCGGGGCAACCTGAGAAGGTGCGTTCCGACACATGAAGGAGCACGCGGCTAGCCCCTCTCCGTCCGAGCACGCCCTACTGTCGGTGAGGGATCTGGCAGTTGACTTCGAACTCGAAGGCGGTGTCCTGCGGGCGGTGGACCGTATCTCGTACGACGTCCGTCCGGGCGAGATAGTCGGGATCGTCGGAGAGTCCGGGTCGGGTAAGAGCGTTTCGGTCCTGGCAGTTCTCCGCTTGCTAAATGTCTACACGACGGGAGCAAGCGTCAACGGCGAGGTGCTGTTCGAAGGCCGAGACCTCTTTGCCCTCACTCCCAAGCAGATGAGGGAGATCCGTGGCAAGGACATCACCCTGATCTTCCAGGATCCCTCGTCGTCATGGCATCCGGTGCTGGGGGTCGGTCGTCAGGTGGCCGAAGTGAGCCTGGCGCACGGGAAGATGGGATCAGACCGCGTGAGACAACACGTGGAAGGCCTGTTCGAGTCTGTCGGCATTCCTAACCCCCGAATCAGATACGAGCAGTACCCGCACGAGTACTCGGGCGGTATGAAACAGCGGGCCATGATCGCCATGGCGATAGCGAACAGGCCGAAGCTCTTGATTGCGGACGAGCCCACCACTGCTCTCGATGTGACGATCCAGTCGCAGGTGCTGGAATTGCTCAGGAACGTGACCGCGGAAACGGGTGCTGCCTTGATCCTGATTTCGCACGACATAGGCGTGATAGCGGAGATGGCCGACCGCGTGATCGTGATGTATGGAGGACGGGTTATGGAAGAAGGCCCGGTGGAGCAGGTGCTGCTGTCGCCGCGCCATCCATACACCAGGGGACTGCTGTCGAGCCTGCCTCAGATCGACAAGAAGATGGCACGATTGCCGACAATACCCGGGACGCCGCCTCAGATGTTCCAGGCATCGGCCGGCTGTCCCTTTGAACCGAGGTGCGGACTCTCCGGGGACCGTGATCCTTGCCGGGAGTCACGGCCACCTCTGCGGCAGTGCGGCGAGGATCAGTTCTCGGCGTGCCACTTCTTCGAGGAGCTTTAAGTGGTCTGTCTGCGAAACAGCTTGGTGTGTTCTGGCGGTCATCGGTGTCCCGTCGCTGCGTTCCGCTTCCTCAACGTACCGCTGCGGGTACGCCTTCGTCAGCGGGCCTTGCGAGGAACACCGCTGCCGACGCCATACCACACCGCCATTCCACAGACAGACGCGAAAGTGGTCTGTCTGCGAAACAGCTTGGTGTGTTCTGGCGGTCATCGGTGTCCCGTCGCTGCGTTCCGCTTCCTCAACGTACCGCTGCGGGTACGCCTTCGTCAGCGGGCCTTACGAGGAACACCGCTGCCGACGCCATACCACACCGCCATTACCCAGACAGACCACTAGGAAGCAAGTGCCGATGGAACGTCCCTCAGATCGCGCCGAAGCTGTCAACGGGGACGCCGGTCCGCGCTCGGGTTCTCCGCTCCTGACTGTAAGTGACCTGACGAAGACGTTTCCCGTACGTAAGGGCCTCTTCGGGCGCCCGGAGGCGATGATCCAGGCGGTCACCGATGTGAGCTTCTCGATCTATCCCGGGCAGACGCTCGGGCTGGTCGGCGAGTCCGGTAGCGGTAAGTCCACGACGGCGCTGTGCGTCACCCGGCTACTGGACGTCACGGCCGGCAGCATCGTGTTTGACGGCCAGGAACTGGCCGACCTGTCCCGGCGCAGCATGCGGCCCATCCGCCGGAACATGCAGATTGTCTTCCAGGATCCGTACTCGTCCCTGGACCCCAGGATGACGGTGAAGGAGATCATCGCCGAGCCTCTGCGGGTGTATGGCTCCTACGGTCGCAGAGGCCAGGGTGAGAGAAGGGTCCACGAATTACTGGAGAAGGTGGGGATGAATGCCGGTGACGCCGCCAGATTCCCCCACGAGTTCTCCGGAGGGCAGAGGCAGCGCATCAGCATCGCCCGGGCATTGGCACTCGAGCCAAGACTCCTGGTGCTGGATGAACCCGTCAGTGCCCTGGATGTCTCGGTCCAGGCCCAGGTCACGAACCTGCTCGGGGACCTCCAGGAGGCTATGGGCCTGGCCTATCTGTTCATCGCTCACGATCTCGCGGTCGTGCATCATGTTTCCGATTGGATCGCGGTGATGTACCTCGGCAGGATCGTCGAGTATGGCACCGTGGACCAGGTCTTCAGCCAGCCAACCCACCCCTACACCCAGGCCCTGCTGAGCGCGATACCGAGTGCGGACCCGACCAAGGCCGACGACCGCGATGAGAGGATCATCCTCACCGGGGAGATACCCGACCCCGCCGACCCGCCCTCCGGATGCCGGTTCCGTACTCGCTGCTGGAAGGCGGAGCCGACCTGTGCAGAGGTTTCTCCGGAACTGGTGGACACCCTCGGTGTCGGGCACCCGAGCGCCTGCCACTTCCCGGAACTACAGGCGAGCGGAGCGCACCGATGACCCGCTTCATCGTCAATCGCATCGCGCAGATCATCCCGTTGCTCGTCCTGTTGAGCGTCTTCATCTTCACGATGATGCACCTGGCGCCCGGCAGTCCCGAGAGCTTCTATCTCACCGACCACTACACCGAGGAGCAGGCCGAAGCAGTTCGCGAGAAGCTCGGGCTCAACGAACCCCCTGTCCGGCAGTACCTCACCTGGCTGGGGGCCGCGATACGTGGTGACTTCGGACAGACGTTCTCATACGGGGTCAGTGTCACAGAGGTGATTCTCTCCCGGTTGTGGCCCACCCTGCAGTTGCAGCTGCTCGCGCTGACCGTTTCGGTGGTGATCGCCGTGCCGGCCGGCGTGGTCTCCGCGCTCAGACGGAACTCGAGACTCGATCATTCGATAACGACCGCAACCCTGTTCGGCTTGTCGATGCCTGACTTCTGGTTCGCCCTGTTGCTGATGCTGACGTTCTCCGTACACCTGGGATGGCTACCCGCTTTCGGGACCGGAAGCGAAGGCCTCTTCGCGGCCCCCCTCAACCTCGTCATGCCGGTGGCCGTCCTAGGGCTCTCGGCGGTGCCCTGGTATGCCCGGGTCGTGCGATCGTCCATGCTGGATTCCCTGGCGGAGGACTACATCCTGACCGCCGCGGCCAAGGGTTTGACGCCGACTCGGATCACGATCCATCACGCTCTGCGAATAGCCATTCTCCCCCTGGTCACCGTGATCGGTCTGTCCATGGCTCGAGTGCTCTCGGGCGTGATCGTGGTGGAGACGATCTTTGTCTGGCCGGGGTTGGGCCAGCTGGCGTGGGAGGCTGTGATCCGCCAGGACTACCCCGTCATCCTGGGCCTGACCATCTTCACCGCCGCCTTCGTGATGATCTTCAGCCTGATCGTCGACATCCTGTACACCTACATCGATCCGAGGATTCGTTATGTCTAGCGAGCGCCTAGCGAGTACATCAACTCCCGCACATGGTCAGGTGCGCTCCGGGAGCCGGTTCAAGCGAATCGCCTGGCGGTACAGCCGGAACCGTCCGGCGGTCGTGGCGATGGCCTTTCTCACCGTTCTCATCATCGTTGCGATACTCGCGCCGTTGGCAGCACCGTACGATCCTGTGGTCCAGGATCTGCCGAGGCGCTTGGAGCCCCCGAGCCGAGAGTTCTTGCTGGGGACCGACGCCTTCGGCCGGGACAGCTTCAGCCGGATGATCTACGGCGCGCGGGTGTCGCTCCTTGTCGCCTTCGCCACGGTGGCGCTGATCATCCTCATCGGTACCACGGTCGGCATCCTCGCGGCCTACTACCGCTTGCTCGATGGTCCTTTGATGCGGATAGTCGACCTGCTGATGGCGATGCCTCCTCTATTCCTCCTGATCATGCTCGTTGCCCTGTTCGGCGCGAGTACGGGACACACGGTGCTGTTCATCGCCCTGAGCTACTGGCGAACTACGGCCCGGTACGTGCGAGGCCAGGTGTTATCGCTCAAACATAGGGACTATGTGAAGGCGGCGCTCGCCTCCGGCGCGTCCGATCTCCGGATATTCGTGCGCCACATCATCCCCAACATCTCCGACGGGCTGATCGTGATCGCCACGCTCTCGATCTCCTTCGTCATCCTGCTCGAGACGGCTCTGAGCTACCTGGGCCTGGGAGCACAGCCGCCGACTCCGAGTTGGGGCGGGATGCTCGCCGACGGGAGGCAATACCTCCAGATCTCATGGTGGTTGACGGTCTTCCCGGGCCTGGCGATCTTCCTCACGGTGATGGCCTTCAACTTCGTCGGTGACGGCCTGCGAGACGCTTTCGACAGCAGATCCGCCAAGGCGGTCTGAGGATGGAGTCCGCGGTGGGGCCGGCTCCACAGTGCGGGTCTCCCCGAGCCGGAGACAACCCCGATGCTTAGCGAGAAGGTGAAGGAGTTCGCGAAGGGCCCGAATTTCGCGGTCCTCACCACCTTGCTGCAGGGTGGCCATCCCGCCGCTCAGGTCATGTGGGTCGATTGTGATGATGAGGTGCTCCTCATCAATACGGAGACACACCGTCAGAAGTTCAAGAACATACAGAGAGACCCGCGGGTGACGGTGACGATCTGGAAGAGTGACGATCCGTACGAGTATGTCGAGGTCAGGGGAACGGTGGTCGAGACATTAGGGGGGAGCCGGGCCAGGCAACACATCGACAAGCTCGCCCTCAAGTACTTCGGTCGGTTGTACGACAGCAGCATCATCGAGAGCGAGCGCGTCATCCTCCGCATCAGCCCCTTGTCGAATTCTTCGAAGCCCGGCGGCTGATTCAGGGATAGCCGGCTAGGCGAGGAAAGGAGGGTGGTGGAGACATGGAGACATCATCGGTAAGCATCAGGGGGCTCAGCTGGCTGGACACGTCGTCGGGCGAGTACAGCAAGAGGGACATCGCCGTCCGCGGTGGCGTCATAGCCGAGCCGTCAGGTGAACCAGCTGACCTGACGATCGACGCATCCGGGTTGACCGCAATGTTCGGCCTGTGGGACTGTCACGCCCACGTCGGCGGGCTGATGTACGACCCGGACGCCCAGGGTTACTTCGAGGCGCCTGCCGCCCGTACCATCCGGGCGGGTGTGAACCTCGCGCAAGCGGCCCGGATGGGCATCACGGGTGTGCGAGCGCTCGGGGAGTGTGACGACATCGATCTGGCACTGAGCCGCGCCTACGAGGCGGGTGTTCCGCCGGGCCTCCGACTCCGCGGCGCCGGCTGCTCCATCAAGACCACCGGTGGCCATGGGGTGGCGTATCCCCGTGAGTACGTTCGCATGAGGGGATTCTTGACAGTGGATGGTCCGGCCGAGGTGGCACGGGCTGTTCGCCGCCAGGTCTCGCGTGGTGCACATTGGATCAAGGCGTCGCTGACCGGGGGCCTCTACAGCGAGCACGAGACCGTGGACGGGGGCCAGTTCTCTGACGAGGAACTGGAGGCGTTGATGGCGACGGCGAACCAGCGCGGTATTTCCGTGGCCGCCCATTGTGGTGGGAGTGATCAAGCAGTGCGATTCTCCAGGTTGGGAGGGCGTTCGGTCGAGCACGGCTATGCGTTGGACGAGAAGGCAGCTGCTGCGATGGCGGAATCGTCAACCTGGCTCGTGCCTACGATCGGGGTGACTCACGACTCCTCCTTCATAGCTCAGGACGGGTGGCCGTCACACGCTGCCAATCGGGCAGCGGCCTCTATCCGTAAGCACCGGGAGGGCCTCTGGGCCTGCCTGGAAGCCGGCGTGCGGATCGCCGTCGGCGCGGACCTGAACCCGGTCGGGCCTCGCCTGCACCGGGAGATGGAACTCCTGGAGGAAGTGGGCGTCGACCGGCTGACCGTGCTGCACGCTGCCACGATCGGCGGTCGTGAACTCAATGGTCTCGGGTCGCAAAGCCTGCCGGAGCCCGGTGCCGCCGCCGACCTCGTGTTCACCGAAGGATCCCCTCTCGACGATCCGAAGGTACTGCGTGATCCGGTTCTGGTCATGGCGTTCGGCCGTGTCCTCAAAGGAGAAGGCGCGGAGCACTGGGCGCCGTCTTGGAAGCGCTGACGGTTCCCGGTCTGACAACTAGACAACCGGAGGGACAGCCCCTTTCGGCAGGGACTTCATGGGTCAGAAACGGACTCTACGCAGGGCCTCAGCACCGAGCATCCTGGTAGCCTCACACCAAACATCGGTTGGGGCTGCACAGCCAGATTCGGTACGGCCTTGCCGGCGCAGGAAGGATCTCTAATGATTGTCGATTTCAGGATACGACCCCCCTACAGGGGCTTCAAGGATCTGCACATCTTCAGCCCTCGCGACCCCAACCCGGATCCCGTCACGCAGCACGGCCTCTCGCTCGACCTACCGGAATTCAAGTCGCGCTCCGAGCTGTCCATGACCCATCTCATCGCAGAAATGGACGAGGCGGGAATCGACGTAGGCGTCGTCCATGGCCGGCAGTCTCCGCCACCCTATGGCGCCGTCAGCAGTGAAACCGTCGCCGCGATAGTCGAGGAGTATCCCGGGCGGTTCGTGGGCTTCGGAGGCGTGGATGGCTCCCGTGGAGAGGCGGCTCTGGAAGAGATCGAGAAGTGCCACAGCCTAGGACTCCGGGGCATTTCCTTTGACAACGGGTTCTCCGACCCGCCACTGCATAACGATGACCCGCAATTGATGCCGCTGTACCAGTTGTGCAGCGATCTCGGGCTTATCGTGTCCCTCACCAACAGCATCTACTTGGGTCCAGACCTCGAGTACTGCCACCCGATTCACGTACAGCGCGTGGCGCTCGCTTTCCGGGACCTGACAATCGTGGTACCACATGCCAATTGGCCGTGGACCACATTGGCCTGCAGCGTGGTCTTCCAGTGCAACAACGTCCACCTGATACCGGACTTCTACCTGAACATGCCCAACACTCCCGGCGCTCACGAGTACGTGCGATCGGCGAACTACTTCATGAGCTACAACCTGCTGTTCGGCAGCAGCTACCCGGTGAGGCCCTTCGGACAGAGCGTCGAGCAGTTTTCAGCGCTGCCCTTCGACTCGGAGGAGATACTGAATCGGGCCCTGGGAGAGAACGCCGCACGGATTCTCGGCCTCTAGCCGGGCACGAAGGCCCGGCCGTTGGCTCGCGCGGTCTCGCTGTGAGGTCCAGTTGACGGAAACGCTAGATCAGGTCATCGCTGACTATCTCCAGACGGTGCTCCGTGCCGATCCGGTGGCTGCCACGCAGGTGGGAGTGCACACATGGGACTCGGAACTCGGCACCTTCGGGCCCGAGGTCGCCGATGACTACCTGAGGGATCTCCATGGATACATAGCTCGTCTGGAGAGCATCGACACCTCCGCCTCGCCCTTCTCGAGCCAACTGGATGTGAAGATCGCCCTGGTCGATGCCAGAGTGAAGGCACGTCAGCTCGTAGAGACGCGGTTCTGGGAGCGAGCACCCTACTGGCACCTGGAACGACTCGGCACTGCGGCGTCGCAGCTCATGGAGCGCCCGTTCGCGGCGATCCAAGAGCGGGCTGAATCCCTTCTCTCCAGGCTCGAAGCAGTCCCGGGGTACCTGGCATCAGTACAACGCCACATCGCACCGTCGGACCTTCCGGAGCCCTACGTCGATATGGCCATCAGGGCGGCCGACGGCCTCCAGACGTTCCTGGGTACGTCTGTCCCGGTGTTCGCCGGTCAGCTGGAGGGCCGGATCACGTCTCGACTCCCGGCTGCTTCCCGGAGAGCGGCGGCCGCCGTGGCAGAGTTCTCCGGATCGCTGAATGAGACAAGAGGCGCAACCGGCGGGAGCTTCCGGGCAGGTGCGGCGTACTTCGACTTTCTCCTCCGCACGTATCACGGCGTCCCGCTCGACCACTCCGAGCTGTTCGAGTGGGGCCGAGACCAGGTGGTCCAGGATCGTGCTCGATTGGAGGAATACGCGAGAGCCCTGGACCCGGACACTCACTGGACCGAACAGGTGAGCCGGGTCAAGGAGCGCCACCCCCCTCCGGACGGGTTCGTCGACGCATACGCACGCGAGATGGAGCGAGCTCGTGATCACTGTGTGGAAAAGGACCTGATCTCGATACCCGATGACGAGGTTTGTCACGTCCGATGGCTGCCCGAATACCTTCGGGTCGGCTTGCCGATCGGAGTCATGTCACCAAGCCCTACCTTTGAACCGGGCCTGGTCAGCGATTGGCTGATCACGCCCATCGATCCGGACGCGCCTGCCGACCGCCGATCCCAGCACATGCGCGATAACTGCTTTGCGTTCTGTGAATCGATCGCAGGCCATGAGACCTATCCTGGACATCATCTCCAGCGCGTCCATCACAAGTTGGCGACAGAGACGTCGCCGATACGCCGGTACGTCGTGTCCCCGCTCTTTGCCGAGGGTTGGGGTCTATACACAGAGGATCTGCTGGACGAGACCGGCCTGTTCGATAACTCGGCGGTCAAGCTCTTCAAGCTGCGTAATGCCCTCTGGCGTTCCGTCCGTGTGATCATCGATACCGGCCTCCATACGAGGAGTATGAGCCTGGCTGAAGCGACCAGGCTCTTGGAGGAAGAGGTCGCTCTTGATCGGCATATGGCTGAAGGCGAGATCACCAGGTACATCAGGTATAACAATCCGACGTACCCATCGTCCTACCTCATGGGCCGGACCGCCATACATGATCTGCGAGCACGGTGCGGTACCGGCGTCACGTTGAGGAGTTTCCATGATCGACTGCTGTCGTATGGCTCTGTTCCGCTTTCCTTCCTGGCTGAAGAGTTGACAGGAGACAGATACGAGGGACCTAGAACGTAGCCGCGGTGCGCGAGCAAGTAACTTCGCCTGGGCAAACTGGCAACATCCGGCCCTGCTAGCGTGTAAACGGTGACGTTTTCGATAGTGGCTCGCAGTGCAGACGGTGCGTGGTGGGGGTCTGCGGTGGCCTCGAGATGCCTTGCGGTCGGACGAGCCGTACCAGCGGCCAAAGTGAACGTGGGTGCGATCGCAACCCAGGCCAAATGTAATCTCACATACCGGGAACGCGGACTCGCCCTACTTAGCGCCGGAGCCTCGGCAGAGGAAGTCGTGAGGAGTCTTGTGAAAGACGACGAACATCGACAGTACCGGCAGCTCGGGGTTGTGGACGCGATGGGGCGCGCCAGCAGCCATACCGGAGAGGACTGCAACGGCTGGGCCGGCCATGTGGTGGGCGAGAACTATGCCATTCAAGGGAACTTCCTCTCCGGCCCGGGTGTGATCGCGGCGATGGAAAGGGCTTGGCTGGCAACTGACGAATCGGATGAACTCGAACGCCGGATGCTCGCGGCGCTGCTAGCCGGCGATCGCGCCGGTGGCGACAGGAGAGGACGCCAGAGTTCCGCGATCCTGATCGTTACCGACGAGGGCGCCTACGAAGAAGGCGCCAGCGACGAGTTTACGAACCTAAGAGTCGATGACCACCACGATCCGGTCCTCGAGCTCATACGCCTCTCCGATATCAGAGCGGTCCACCTGGTCCAGAGTGATGGGCCTGGTGCGATTCCACTCGAAGGAGACGTGTTGGGTGAGATCGCGGTGCTGCTGGACCGGATCGGATACCCGCCGGAGACCTCGGCCGACGATGCGGTGGTTGCGGCCTTGGAAGCGTGGGCCATCGACGAGTACCTGTCCGGACGCTTTCATGGCGACTCGGTGGACGTAGAACTCCTGAACGTGCTTCGCAATCGCGCCGGAGCGGGCTCCCTCATCTGAACGCGGACTCCGGCCTCGAGGAGTTGAGATGGCTATCACCCCCGACCTCATCGTCGTATTCGGCGCAGCAGGCGGTATGGGCAGGGCGGTTACCGATCTGGCCCGGAATCAAGGCTTCCGGGTCATCGGCTACGACAAGGTCCCCCGGGCGGACGGCGAGTTCGAGGTCCTCGAACTGGACGCATGCGATCCGGTTGAAGTCGAGAGGGGACTCTCGGACGCGGTCCGGTCCGTAGACGGGGGTACCGTGGCGGTTGTGAACGCCGTGGGCGTGCCGAGTCGGGGCACGGTCGCGGACGTGACACCCGAGGAGTTCGATCGGGTCATCAACATCAACCTACGATCGGCCTACCTCATCACCCAGGGACTGGTCTGCCTGCTCCAGTCCGGAGCGTGTTCATGGGCCGGGATCATCCACATTGCGTCCGGAGCCGGCGCTCTCGGCGCCACGGATCGGTTCGCCTACAGCGTCGCGAAGGCCGGTTTGTTGGGGCTGTGCAAACAGGTGGCCCGGGACTTCAAGGGCGACTCCTTCAGGATCGTGGCGATAAGTCCCGGTCTCGTAGACACTGATTTCGCCACTCCGATGTTGACCGCCGAAGAGCGCGAGGAGTACCGGCACCGTCGGGCTAACTCCATATCGGCCGACGGGATCGCAGAGCTGGCTCTGTGGACCATCCGGCATGGAATGATCGCCATGCATGGAGGCTCTCTGGATGTCTACTAGCTCCGGCGACGGCTTGATGGTTACTCGGGTAAGGGCAGAGCTCAGCCAGCCGCGGGTGTCACAGATGGGCGAGTTCATCACTCCGAACCATCTGTTCTTCATTAGAGATCACTTTGTCAACCGGCCCGCACTTTCTGATGATGAGTGGCGTCTGCATCTCACAGGAGCCGGTGTCCAGGACACGGCCGTCTCGCTCGCCTACCTCAAGAGCCTGCCATCGAAGTCCCTGACCGTGACGCTGGAGTGTGCTGGCAATGGCGGCTACGGCAGGGGTGCCGACCGGCAGCAACACCATATGAGGACCATGGTGGGGACGGCAGTCTGGCGAGGCGTTCCGGTCGCGGCCTTGTTCGAGGACGAGATCCCACCTGAGGTCACGGAGTTCGTCTTTCGAGGCTACGACGGCGGCGAGGACCCCGACGAGCCCGTCCCGATCGACTGCTACACAAGGAGCATTCCCAGAGCCAAGGTTCTTGACGTCGACACGCTGCTCGTCTACCAGATGAACGGTGAACCCCTACCTCGAGAGCATGGGTTCCCGGTCCGGCTGATAGTGCCGGGCTGGTACGGCATGGATTCGGTGAAGTGGCTCAGGTCCATCGAGGCAAGAACCACACCGCTGGGCCACTTCTACGACGATCACAAGTACAGGACCCAGTGGACGGATGCGGGCTTGCAAGCCGGGCGGCGAGTACGCGAGATGGGAGTGAAGTCGTTGGTCCTGTCCCCTTCGAATGGTCAGCGGATCCTCCTTGGGGACATACCCATCTCGGGGCTTGCATGGGCGGGTAGGAACGATGTGACCAGCGTGTACATCAGCTTCGACGGTGGCCAGAGTTGGCAGCCCACCGAACTCGGCGATGAGGTGCGACCGTATAGCTGGAGGGCTTGGAGCCTGACACACAAGGCGGATGAAGTGGGTCCGCTGGACTTCGTGGTCAGGGCCGTCGACTCCGCGGGTCGCGCCCAGCCCATGGAGGCGCTGCCTGCGCGCAACTACGAAGCCAACTGGGTGCAGCGGGTGCGCGTGTTCGTGGTCGCCGGCTTGGAACCGTAGAGTCCAGTCGGTAGTTCCTCCGACGCGGAGCCGGTCTCAAGCAGACGAGTCTCCGAGCAGACCACCTGAAGATGAACATCCTCGTCCAGGTCTTATGAGCCGTCTCAGGAGGCCACTGACCACCGACAGTTTCATCGGTGGATCTTGCCTTCCTGACGGCGCACCCGAATATGCCGTCTTCGTGGCCCTTCGCTATGGTTACCGGCGATGTAAGCGCAGGTGGCCGGACTGTGAGCGCGCCCACCTGCCGGCACCGGAAATGCGAGCGAAAGCAAGGATGGAAACATGATCAGATCTCGTGTGTGGATAGCAGCCCTTCTGGCGATGGCGCTAGTAGCGGCCGCCTGCGGAGGGGATGACCCCGAACCCACGGCCGCCCCCACCACCGCAGCCGCCACAACTGCCACTACGGCCGCCATGGTGGAGGAGACGACCACGACGGCCGCCATGGTGGAGGAGACGACCACCACCGCGGCCGCAGAGGTGACGACCACCACCCAGCTGACGGGAATTGAACTGGCCGGCGGCGAGGGCAGTTGCGCACCCGAGCCCGAGGCAGCTCCGCCCAGGGGTGTCGCTCCGGTTGACGGCATGACGATCGTCCGGGCCATCAGTGGTGATGTCTCAACCATCGACCCGCGGCGCAACTTCGAAGCTCGCGCGTCGGAGATGGTCGCCAACATGTACGACCAGCTCACCACCTTCCATCTGGTGCCGAACGCCGACGGCGTGCTGGTGGCCGACTCCACCCGTCCCCAGGGTCTGCTGGCCGAGAGCTGGGACTTCAACGAGGACTGCACCTCGGTGATCTTCACCCTTCGCCAGGGTGTGAAGTTCCACCACACCGGCACCGAGATGACCGCCGATGACGTTCGGTGGAGCTTCCTGCGGGCGGCCTACCTGGACGGGGGCGGATGGTTCGACCATGCGGTGATCGGTCTGTACGACTTCGGTTCGGAGTCCGACATCGAGGCCGCCATCACGGTCATCGACGACTACCACATCCGTTTCGACTTCAACAAGCCCACCCCGTTCCCGCTGCACGTGCTGTCCAACGCCGGAGTCACGGTCTACGACTCCGAGGTGTTGATCGCCAACGCGACCGAGGACGACCCGTGGGCCCACGAGTACCTGAAGACCAACGACGTTGGTACCGGCCCGTTCTACCTGGAGAAGCTGGAACCGGGCGTGGAGATCGTGCTGAAGCGCAATGACGACTACTTCCTGGGACCGGCCCAGGCGGAGCAGATCATCCTGCGGGTGATCCCCGACGCCGCCCAGCAGGCCGCCCTGCTGACCGCCGGCGAGATCGACTTCGCCGAGGCAGTGCCGGTCACCGCCATCCCCGACCTCCGCGACCAGGGCGTGAAGGTCACCACGGTTGGTGGTAACAACCAGGCCGTCATGTACATGAACCCCACCAAGGAGCCGTTCGACGACGTGAACTTCCGGCAGGCGATCTCGTACGCCTACCCGTACGATGACGTGCTGGAAGGTGTCTACTTCGGCGCGGCGAGCCGCGGTGGTGGACCGATCCCATCGACCACGCCGTCGTTCAACCCGGACGCTCCGTTCTACAGCCAGGATCTGGACAAGGCCGCCGAGTTGCTGGCCGCCTCGTCATACGACGGCCGGACCCTGGACCTCTACATAGACGGAACGCTGGCCTTCGCGCCCGAACTGGCCATCGTGGTCCAGGCCTCCCTGGCCCAGATCGGGGTGGACGTGAACATCGTGAGGCTCGACTCCGGTCAGTTCCGCGACAACGTGTTCGCCCAGGACGGCGACGTGCGGATCAACCCGATGGAGTTCTTCCTGTTCTACTTCGGGTCCGGTTCGTGGGTGAACGAGCCCCAGTACCACATGGAGCTGTTCTGGGAGCCGAACGCCTTCGCCATGCGGAGCAACTACGAGAACCCGGAGGTCACCGAGAAGCTGATCGCCGCCAAGTTCCTGAGCCCCGCCGATCCGGCGAGGACCCAGCTCTACCACGACGTGCAGGCCCTGATGCTGGCCGACGCCCCGGCGGTGTGGCTGGCCGAGCCGCACCACATCGTGGCGTCCAGCCAGGACGTCCAGGGATTCATCTGGCGACCCGACCAGATCAACCGTTACTACTACGTGACCAAGTCGACCTGATAACGCGGTAGCAACCCGAAGAACACGGACAAGCCGCCGGGCCGGTACGCTGGCCCGGCGGCTTTCCCCTTTGGGGGACCGCCGGTGCTGTAATACAAGGAGAGAAGGCGCGGGTAGGAGAAGATGCTCTCTTACATGACCCGGAGGCTGTTGGCCCTCATCCCGATCCTGATCGGGGTCACCCTGCTCGCCTTCATTGTCTCCCACGCCCTCCCCGGGGATCCGGCCCGCCAGTACGCCGGCATCAACGCCTCGGACGCACAGGTGGAGGCCATCCGGGCACGGCTGGGACTGGACCGCTCCCTGCCCCAGCAGTACTGCATATACATGATCGGCGACACCTGTGTGGGGGGATCCGGGAAGGGCGGGTTGTTACGTGGAGACCTTGGCGATTCGATCCGCACCGGGTTCTCGGTCGCCGAGGACGTGGGCGCCAGGCTGCCGGCGACCCTCGAGATGGTGGCTTTCGGAATGCTGTTCGCCCTGGCGGTGGCCCTGCCTCTAGGGGTGTGGGCGGCGGTGCGGAAGGGCAAGTTGCTCGACAAGTTCTGCCGCTTCATCTCGACCCTGGGGGTGGCGGTCCCCGACTTCTGGCTGGCCATGATCCTGCTGCTGATCTTCTTCATAGTCCTCCAATGGCTACCGGGACCGGTGGGACGCCTGCCGATCGGCGCCACGACACCGGACGGCCCAACCGGCCTGTACGTGATCGACTCCCTCGTAGCCGGCGACTGGGAGACCTTCCGGACGGCGGTCAAACACCTGCTCCTGCCCATGGTGGCGATCGGGTTCCCGGCCGTCGCCCCCATCCTGCGGCTCACCCGCAACGCCACCCTGTCGGTGCTCAACTCCGACTACATCGCCTTCGGCCGGGCCGCCGGCCTGCGGGGGGCGCCGCTCTACCTGAAGTACGTGCTCCGCAACGCGCTGCCGGGCGCGGTGACCATGACCGGGCTGATCGCCGGGTACATGATCGGCGGGGCGGTGCTGGTGGAGAGGGTGTTCTCCTGGCCGGGGGTGGGTCTGTACGGCTACAACTCCCTGATCAACACCGATTACCCGGCCATCCAGGCGTACGTCCTGCTGTCCGCCGTCACCTACACGGTCGCGTTCCTGATCGTCGATCTGTTGCAGTCGCTGATCGACCCACGGGTGAGGCTGAAGTGACCACCCGCAAGTACGACGCGCGGCTGGTCATCGGGCTCACCATGTTCGGGTTCATGGTGGCCGTGGCCGTCTTAGCCCCGCTCATCGCCCGCAACGACCCGCTGGCCATCGACCTGACCAACCAGTTCGTGCCGCCGTCGGCGGATCACTGGTTCGGAACGGCCAGCCTCGGTTTCGACGTCTTCTCCCGAGTGGTCTACGCCGCCCGCCACGACCTGCTGATCGCGGTCTCCGCCGTGGCCCTCTCCATCGCCATCGGTCACCCGATCGGATTGCTGGTCGGCTATGTGGGCGGGTGGGGCGACTCGGTGACGATGCGCTGCCTGGACGTCATCCAGGCCTTTCCGGCCCTCGTGCTGGCGATCGGCGTGCTCGCCGCCCTGGGTCAGGGAGTCCGCAACCTGATCCTCGTCATCGGGATCGTGGGCGTGCCTACCTTCGTCCGCCTGGTGCGGGCCGAGGTCCGCTCCCTCCGGGAGCACGCCTACGTGGAGGCTGGCCGGGCGGTGGGAAACTCGCGTACCAAGATCCTGTGGCGTTACATCGCCCCCGGTACGGTCGGCACGGTGGTCACCCAGGCGGCCGTCAGCTGTGGCTGGGCGATCCTGCTCGCCGCCGCTCTGGGATTCATCGGCCTGGGCGTGCCGCTTCCCGAGCCCGAGTGGGGGGCGATGATCGCGGAGGGCATACCCGAGATGAGGAGGGGAGGAAGCTGGTGGATACCGGTCTTCCCCGGTATCGCCATCGCCATAACCGTCTTCTCCCTGAGCCTGATCGGTGAGTCCGTTGCCGACCTCGTGGAGCCCACCCGGAGGAAGTCACGATGAGCGCCCTCCTCGAAGTCCGGGGCCTCGAGGTGGGGATCGGCGGCCTCCCCATCCTCCGCGGCGTGGACATGGAGGTCAGGCCGGGGGAGATACTGGGCGTGGTGGGCGAGACCGGGGCCGGGAAGTCCATGACCGCTCGCTCCGTCCTCGACCTGCTGCCCGCGGCAGCCACGGTCGACTTCGCCTCCTGCACCTTCGCCGGGCAGGACTTCATCCCCCCGAAGGCCCGCCAGGAGGCCCGCGGCCACCGGATCGGCTTCGTGCCCCAGCGGCCCCGCGGCAGCCTCAACCCGGTGTTCCGGGTCGGTAACCAGCTGTCCGCCACCCTCCGGCGCCTCCGGGACATGGGCAGGCGGGAGGCGAAGGACGAGGCCCTCGACCTGCTCCGCGCGGTGCGGATCACCGACCCGGAGCGGGTGTACCGGTCGTTCCCTCACGAGTTGTCGGGAGGCATGTGCCAGCGGGTGTGCATAGCCATCGCGCTGGCCGGCGAGCCCGAGTTGATCATCGCCGACGAGCCTACGACCGGCCTCGACGTCACCATCCAGGCCGAGATACTCCGCCTGCTGGGCGACCTGATCACCGAGCGCCACGCGGCCGGGATGCTGATCACCCACGACCTGGGGGTGGTGGCCGACGTGTGCGACCGGGTGGCGGTCATGTACGCCGGGCGGGTGGTGAACCTGGGCACCACCGCCGAGATCTACCGCGAGGCCCTCCACCCCTACGCCAACCGGCTGGTATCCATCGCAACCTCGCTCGACTCGGGCGGCACCCCCCGGGAGATCCCCGGGCGGGTCCCCAACCCGGGCGACCACCTGGCCGCCTGCGCCTTCGCCCCCCGCTGCTTCCGGGCCGGACCCGGCTGCTTCGACGAGGAGCCGCCCCTGATCGACCGGTCCGGGCAGATCGCCTTCTGCCACCATCCCGTCAACGCCGGGGAGGTCCCGCGATGACCGGCGCCGGCGACACCCTGGCCCTGAGGGACCTCACCAAGGTCTTCCGGATCAGGACCCGCGGCTTCCGCCACGCCGACCTCAAGGCGGTCGACGACGTCACCCTCTCCATCGCTCCGGGCAGGACCCTGGCCGTGGTCGGTGAGTCCGGATCGGGCAAGACCACCTTGGCCCGTCTCATCCTCCGGCTGTTGGAGCCCACCGAGGGGACGGTGTTCCTCGAGGACACCGACATAACCGCCATGGAAGGGGCCGAACTGGAGGACGTGCGGGGCCGGATGCAGATCGTCTTCCAGGACCCGTACGATTCGCTCTCGCCCTGGCAGACGGTGGGCCGCACCGTGGCCGAACCGCTGCTGCTGCACGAGGACCTCACCATGAAGCGGGCCACCGGGCGGGTGGCCGACATGCTGGAGCGGGTGGGCCTCAGCCCCGAGCACGCCCGCCGCTACCCCCACGAGCTCTCCGGCGGCCAGGCCCAGCGGGTGGGCATCGCCCGGGCGATGATCACCAAGCCCGCCCTGGTGGTGCTGGACGAGCCCACCTCCTCGCTGGACATGTCGGTCCAGTCCCAGATTCTGCTCCTGCTCCAATCGCTGCAGGAGGAGATGGACATCTCCTACCTGTTCATCTCCCACGACCTGTCGGTGGTCCGCTACATAGCCCACGACCTGGCCGTCATGTACCTGGGCAAGGTGGTGGAGTCCGGCCC
>WTGI01000023.1 GCA_011523635.1 Acidimicrobiia bacterium | reverse complement strand
CCTGGTCGGCGAGCAGCCCTCCGCCTTGGACCGGGCCCCGGGCTGCCCCCTCTACGGGAGATGCCCGATCTCCGAGGACGTCTGCGCCGACACGCCCCAGGAACTGGTGGACATCGGCGCCCAGCACCGCGTCGCCTGCTGGAAGCGGATTTGAAGCTCCGGGTAGCAACCGACATCGGCGGCACCTTCACCGACGTGGTGGTGTTCGACCCGGACCTCGGCCGGTACACCACCGCCAAGGCCCCCAGCCGGGGCAACGACCTGGCCGGAGGGGTGATGGACGCCCTCGGCCTGGTGGTCGACGACCCGTCCGGGGTTGAGTCCTTCGTGCACGGTTCCACGGTCGGGCTGAACGCCTTCCTGCAGCGACGCGGTGAGCGGGTCATCCTCCTGGCCACCAGAGGCGCCAGCGACATCTACCACGTCGCCCGCGGCAACCGCCTGGACATGTTCAACATCCGTTACCGCAAACCCGTCCCCCTCATCCCGCGCCGCGACATCATCCCCGTCGGGGGGCGGCTCGACTGCGACGGCAACGAGCTGGCTCCTCTCGACCACGCCGACATCCGCGGAGCCGCCGAGCGCATCCGCTTGGAGAAGGTCCGCTCGGTGGCCGTAGCCTTCCTGTTCTCCTACGTCGACCCCTCCCACGAGCTGGCCGCCGCCCGGATCCTGGCGGAACTGCTGCCCGAGGTGTCCGTCTCCCTCTCCCACCAGGTGGCGACCGAGTGGCGGGAGTACGAACGGACCGCTTCGACGGTGATGGACGCCTACATCGCCCCCTCCGTCTCCCGCTACATGGCCGACCTCTCCACCCGCCTCAGCGACCGGGGGATGGAGGCACCACTCCGGGTGATGCAGTCCAACGGGGGCGTCATCTCGGCCCGCTCCGCGTCCGAACGGCCCCTCCAGACCCTCCTGTCCGGCCCCGTGGGCGGGGCGGCGGGCGGGGTCGCCCTGTCCGAGGTCCTGGACCGGCCCAACCTGATCTGTATCGACCTGGGCGGCACCAGCTTCGACGTGAGCCTGATCACCGCCGGCCATGCCGACAGCTCCCCCTCGGCCCTGCTGGAGGGCTTGCCCGTGCTGATGCCGGTGGTCGACATCCACACCATCGGGGCGGGCGGCGGGTCCCTCGCCTACCAGGAGGCCGGCGGCCTGCGGGTGGGGCCTGAGAGCGCCGGCGCCCATCCCGGCCCCGCCTGCTACGGCAGGGGAGGGACCCAACCAACCGTCACCGACGCCAACCTGTACCTGGGCCGGATCGACCCGACCTACTTCCTGGGCGGCAACCTCACCCTCGACGTCGACGCGGCCCGGCAGGCGCTGGAGGATCTGGGACACAGCCTGGAGCTGGACGGGGAGAAACTGGCGCTCGGGATCATCGAGGTGATTAACGCCAAGATGTCCCAGGCCATCCGCACCCTCACCGTGGAACGGGGGATCGAGCCCCGCGAGTTCAGCCTGGTGGCCTTCGGCGGCGCCGGTCCCATGCACGCCGTGGCGCTCGCCCAGGAGCTCGGCATCACCGAGGTGATCGTCCCCCCCGACCCGGGCGGCTTCTCGGCCTGGGGCATGCTGCAGTCGGCGGTCCGCCAGGACTTCAGCGAGGCTTTCTTCCGCGACTTCGCCGACCTGGACACGGCCGACGTGGAGACCCGCTTCGCCAGGCTGGGAGAGACGGCCGTCGGCAGCCTGCTCGGAGAGGGCGTGGGCCACGATGCAATCTCCCTCATCCAGCGCCTCGACATGCGCTACCAGGGCCAGGAGCACACCCTGACCGTCACGCTCCCGAACGGTGCCTCCCCGTCCGCGGACGGCCACCTCGCCAGCCTGCGCCGACGCTTCGAGGACACCTACCGCGCCCGCTACGGCCACTCCAACCCCGACGCCTCGCTTGAGACCGTCAACCTGAGGCTCACCGCCCTCGGCGACGTGGGACGCCCCCTCCTCCAGCCCAACTACCGCCCGGACCACCCCTCCGATGCGCCGTCCAAGACGACGCCGGTCCTGTTCGCCAGCGGTTCCTACCCCACCGCCCGGTTCCACCGCGAATACCTGATGCCCGGATGCGCCATCAACGGCCCCGCCATCGTGGAGGAGGCCACCGCCACCACCGTCATCCCCCCCGAAGGCTCCGCCACCATCGACGAGTACGGCTGCCTGATCATCAAAGCGCCTCCCATTTAGAACCCTCTACATGCCTCTTGTCTGCTGGTCGGGATGGTGGTAGGTATTGTTGGGAAGAAGCCGGTCCAAAGGTGAGGTGAACATGGCCGCCCCCGTTTCCGAGTCGCTGGTGGACGCCAAGAACGAGGCAGTCAAGGGAGAGTTGCGGTCCGAGTTCGCCCGAGCTGTCGCCGACCTGCGGAAGGACATGCTACGGATGACGCAGTGGGTCATCGGCTGGGTGACCGTTGTCGGCGGCGTCATCATCGCGGTGCTGCGATGACGAGCAGAAAACGCGACGCCACTATCTCCGTCGCGCTGCGTGCCGTACCAACTACTATCCGGTTACGGTGACTCGCATGCTGAACCTCGCGGACGAGATTCAAGACGCACGTGGCAGGTACGAAGCGCTTGCCAAGAGGCTCAACGACCTCGCGGCCGAGCTGACCAAGACGTCCCACTTCCGCAGCCCCGACGACTATTCCAAGGCGACGATGGAACTCCGCGCCCAGTTGATCGCTATCCAGGAAGAGATAGAGTCCACGCTGGCCTACATCGATCGATCGGCCGACCTCACCGACTAGCGAACTAGTCGAAAGTGACGAGAGAACGAAGGCTCCCGGTCGAAACCCGGCTCGACCGATGGTGACGGATCCGCCTGGACGAGGATCGACCGGAGCCAATCGGGAACGCGGATCACGTAGTGTTAGAGGCGCGAATCACCTAGTTCCAGTTACGCAAATCGCATAGTTTAGGTAGCGCAAATCTAGCATTTTGCTCTGGCTGGCGTTAGTCTCCTGCAACTATGGCGACCCGGTACCCGAGAATCGTCGAGCGCCTGCTCGAAGAGGAACTACTGCCGATCTTCCCGGCGGTGCTGCTGGTGGGAGCTCGCGGCAGCGGCAAGTCCACCTCGGCCGGCCGGTTCGCGGACACCACCATCGACCTCTCTATGCCGGGTCCGAAGCTTGCTGCCCACCAGGATCCTGATGGACTTCTTGCCGCCTCTCCGGGAACGGTGGTGATCGACGAGTGGCAGGAAGCGCCCGAGATCGTGGGCGCGGTGAAGCGGGTGGTCGACACCGACCGCCCTCGCACACCGGGCCGGTTCATTCTCACCGGCTCGGTACGGGCGGCCCACCAAGCCGCCACCTGGCCGGGCACCGGCCGCCTGATCCGCGTACGAATGTCGGGGTTAACCCAGGGCGAGATCGAAAAGGACCGGGTGTACAACCCGATCGAGGAGCTGTTCTCGGCAGTCGACGGGCCGATCGGAGGCGCCTGTGATCTCATCAGATCGGACTACCTCAAGCGCATCGTCGCCGGTAGGTTCCCGGACGTGCTGCGCCTGTCGGGGCGCCACCGGTCACGCTGGTTCGCGAGCTACGTGGAGCAACTGACCGAGTTCGACGCTCCCCAGATCGCGGTTGGGACCCCGAGACCCGCAAAGTTGCGATCGGTGCTGGCCTCGTGCGCGGCCCGTACCGGCCAGGTGCTCAGCCAGGCGGCCACCGCGCGGGACGCAGGTGTCGCCACCGCCACCGCCGAGGCCCATGTCCGCCTGCTAGAGGATCTGTCGATCATCGCCCGCGTCCCCGCGTGGCACTCCAAGCGGCTGTACCGCGTCACTAGATCCCCGAAGGTCCATATCGCCGATCCGGGCCTCGCCGCGCATCTATTACACGCCGACGAGAACACTCTGGCCCGGGACGCCACCCTGGTGGGCCAGCTGTTCGAGACCTTCGTCGTGAGCGAGCTCCGACCTCATCTGGAGGCGGTCTCCGCCGCCACCGAGATGTTCCACTTCCGCGATCGCTCCGGACGCGAAATCGACTGCATACTCGAGCGGAGAGGCCGGGTCGTCGGGCTGGAGGTCAAGTCATCGACCAGCGTGGATCGCCACGACGCCAAGAGCCTCATCTGGCTACGCGACCAACTGGGCGACCGCTTCCATCTCGGCGCGGTCCTCTACGCCGGCCAGTTCCCGTTCCGGCTCGGCGACCGCCTATGGGCATTACCGATCGGCGCTTTGTGGCGCGCTGCGGAATCATCCGGGAAGACCGAGCAGCCACCGCGTCGTGAGGCGTGAACGCAGATTACGGAACACTCCGTCCCGTGGCTACGGTGAGGCGAAGCGGACCGACCGCCCCACTCCAAGTCAACGTTGCCTGACAATCGGAGTTCCACCGGCATGAGACCCGACCCGATCACTATCGAGATCCTCCGTAACGCCTTCATCATGGCGGCGGAGGAGATGAACGCGGCGCTGATCCGCTCCGCCTACACGCCGGTGATCTACGAGTCGAAGGATTGCGCGGTGGCGCTGATCGACAGCAGGCACCGGGTCCTGGGCCAGTCCTCGGGAGTGCCGCTGTTCCTCGGCAACCTGGAGGCCTGCACGCTCGCCACCGAGGAGATGTTCGGGCGGTCCGTTTGGGGCCAGGGCGACATCTGGATCATGAACGATGCGTACTTGACCGGCACCCACATGCACGACGTCACGGTCTTCGCCCCCATCTTCTACCGGGGCGACCTGGCCGGCTTCGCCGCCTCCCGGGCCCACTGGCTGGACATCGGCGCCAAGGACCCGGGAGTGCCGATGGACTCGGTCGAGATCTTCCAGGAGGGCGTCCGCCTGCCCCCGACCCTGGTCGTCAAAGGCGGCGAGCCCGTGCAGGACATCTGGGACATCATCGAGGCCAACGTGCGCTTCCCCCGCTCCGCCATCGGCGACATGACCGCCCAGTTCGCGGTGGCCTCCATCGGCGAGCACCGCCTGGGTGCCCTCTTCGACCGCTACGGGCGCGACACCGTGGAGGCCGCCGCCGAGGAGATCTTCCGCCAGAGCGAGCAGCTCGACCGCGAAGCCATCCGAGCCATCCCCGACGGCGAGTACACCGCCGAGGGCTTCCTGGACTCCGACGGGGTGGGGGACGACCCGGTCCGGATCAAGGTCAGGATCACCGTGGAGGGCGAGCACCTGCTCTTCGACCTCACCGAGGCCGACGGGCCCGGCCAGGGCCCCATCAACTGCGGGGCCGTGCAGACGCTGTCCGCCTGCCGCCTGGCCTTCAAGTACCTGTTCAACTCGCACCACCCGGTCAACGGGGGCACCTTCCGGCCGCTGGAGGTGAAGACCCGGCCCGGATCGATCCTCCATGCCCGGTCCCCGGCCGCCTGCCAGTTCTACTTCACCCCGCTGGGCCTGATGATCGACCTGATCTGCGCGGCCCTCTCGCCGGCCCTGGCCGGCACCGTCCCTGCCGCCCACTACGGCGACGGGATGGTGTTCCAGTTCACCGGCATCAACCCCCGCACCGACGAGCTCTTCCTCGACAACGAGCCCCACGTGGGCGGATGGGGCGCCTCCCAGGGCCAGGACGGCGAGGACGGGATGATCTGGACCCTGTCGGGCAACTTCCACGACATGCCCATCGAGGTGTTCGAGTCCAAGTTCCCCGCCCTGATAACCGAGTACGGGTACCGCCAAGACTCCGCCGGCCCCGGCAAGTGGCGGGGAGGCAACGGCATCATCCGCGAGTACCAGATGACCACCGACACCGAGATGAGCCTCTGGTTCGAACGCTCCGGCAACCCCGCCTGGGGCCTGTTCGGCGGCCGGGACGGAGCACCCCCCGAAGTGGTCATCAACCCCGGAACCCCCAGGGAGACCCGCCGCCTGAAGACCAACCGCATGCCGCTCCGCGAAGGAGATGTGGTCCGCTGCTACACCGGCGGCGGAGGCGGCTACGGCGACCCCCTGGACCGTGACCCCCAAGCCGTCCAGGACGACCTAGCCGACGGCCACATCTCCCCCGACTACGCCCAACGCCATCACCGGCTGGAGACCTAGGACAGGAGGGCGTCCCTCCTAGGGCGGTGTTTCGCTGAATCTCTCGAACCGCTCCGTGGCATCGGCATGGGCTGCAAGCGCCGCCTCGTCGAAGTCGGCCTGTGGTCGGGGCTCGAGGTCGAAGTGCCCGTACTCGTCGATTCCTCGCACCAACATGGCCGACTCCCGGACCCCCACGGTCTGGCGCACATGGGTGGGCAGGTAGCGGAAGGCGATCCCGATGCGACGGTCCGATGACGCGTTCGGCCGGGACCCGTGGACCGCCAGGACATGGTGGAGAGAGATCTCACCGGCGGACAGCCTGAGATCGACGCCCTCGCTCTCGTCGACTTCGACCATCACCTCCTGCCCTCGGGACAGCAGGTTGTCCTCCCCGAAGGTGTCGTGATGCGTGACCTGGCCCCACAGGTGGCTGCCCGGCACGACGCGGACGCACCCGTTCTCCTCGGTGCTGTCCGTGAGTCCGAGCCAGGCGGTGATCACGTCCGGAGGTTCCAATCCCCAGTAGGTCGAGTCCTGGTGCCATGACACGAACCCCGGGTCGCGTGGCTCCTTGATGAAGAAGTCGGTCGACCAGCACAGGATGTTGGGTCCGATGACCGCCTCCACAGCATCGAGAATCCGCGGATGCCGGATCAGCCGATCGAGCCAGGTCCACACCAGGTAGGTCTTGAAGCGGTACTTCTCGGGCAACCCCTGGTGCTCGGCCTCGAAGGTTTCCAGGCGTCGGCGGCACTCCCGGGCTTCATCGACCGAAAGGACGGGGATCGGGAAGTAGTAGCCGTCCCTGCGGTAAGACTCGCTGATGCTGTTGCCAGACATGACCGATGTGCTCCGCCGTTAGCCGGCGGCCAGCTCCAGCATCCGTTCGTACATGGCCCGGGCGTCGAAGCCGGGGTTGCTGTCGACCCAGTCGTCGACCACGCTGCGGGTGGCTTGCTTCCACTCGTCCAGCTGGTCATCGTCGAGCACGATCTTGACGATCCCGGCAGCCGCGTTTTCCTGGGCTGCGGTGATGCTGGCCCGGTCATAGAAGCCGGCGGCGGCATCGGAAACGGTCCTGGCGGACACACTGTCTATGGCTGCCTGCTGGTCCGCTGACAAGCTGTTCCACGTGTCCAGGTTCATGACCAGGAACGATGCGAGGACGTAGCATCTGCACTCGGTGCCGCTCGTGATCACTTCGACCAGGTTGTGGGTGGCCAGAGCCGTGTCAACCGTCAGCAAGCCGTCGATCTCCCCGGCGTCGATAGCCGCCCGCACGTCAGGCGCGGCCATGTTCACGGGGATGGCACCCAAGGCTGTGATCACCGCGGCCTGTACGGGGGTCGGCGATCGCAGGGTGAGCCCCGCTAGGTCGGTCACAGACGATGCGGTACCGTCCACCAGCCACAGGTCGCCCGGGCCGCCTGTCCACAGACCCAGCACCTTCACGTCGGAGTACTCGTCACGCACGGCCTCGAACTCTTCATACAAGGCCCAAAGCGTCTCGGTGGCTTGCGCACCGCTGCCGAACACGAAGGGCATCTCCACCACGTCGGTAGCCGGGAACCGCCCCGGTGAATACCCCTGCAGGGCCCAGCCTATGTCCTGGCCGCCCGCGGCCACGTTCGCGTAAGTCTCCGCCGCTGTGCTGAGAGCCTGTTCGGGGTGGAACTCCACCCGCACGGTGTTGCCCGTTGCTTCCCACACGTCCTCCGCCCACTGGTCGAGGACCCCGACACGTACCGGGTGATCAGCCGCGAACGCATACCCCAGACTGAGCGTCACCGGCTCGGAATCCTCCCCACCCGCACAAGCCGCCGCCACGACAGCGAACACCACTAGCACCAGGAGACCCCGCCACCGACCAGCCATCAAGCCCTCACCCCCTGAACAATCGCGACACGCCCCCGGACCCTACTCCCACGACAGCGGGCACCACCCCCTGACGTTGCCACCGAGTGGACCGCGCCACGTCCTCGGAGATGTCCAGGAGGACATGGCGCCGGCCGCGGTGATCACCGTCCTCGGATCTCCTCGATGGAGGAAGAGTCAGAGTCGCGGGCGGAAGAAACCAGCATATGTGCGAGACCGGGAATCGATTACGTGTGTAACCGGGAATTAGATCCGATTTGCTAGGCTACCCTCATGGAGGGTTATGTTTCCCGCCTCGTCGACACGCTCCTAGAGGAGTACATCGAGGAGATTCCGGCTGTCATGGTCGTGGGGCCGCGCGCCTGTGGCAAGACCACAACCGCCATCCGGCTCGTCAGCAGCGTCGTCCGCCTGGACTCTGCCGAGGCCGCCGCATTCCGCGCCAGCCCCGATGCGGCACTGCGCGGCCGTGAGGAGCCCGTGCTGCTCGACGAGTGGCAGATGGTGCCGGAGGTGCTCGGCGCCGTGAAGCGGACCATCGACACAGACCGGCGGCCTGGACGGTTTCTGATCACTGGATCAGCCCGCACCGACCCGGGCGACCGGTTCTGGCCCCTCACTGGCCGGGTCGTCATGATGCGCATGCACCCTATGACCGTGGCCGAGCAGCAGCATCGGTCCGTGCGTCCGCTCGTAGACCGCATTGCGGAGGGCGATGGGCTGGAAGGCGCCGCGGGAGCGCCGGTCGACCTTCGCTCGTATATGCGGCTCGCTCTGCGAGGCGGGTTTCCCGAGCCTGCGCTCGAGTTGAGCGACCGCGGCGCCCGAGCATGGCTCGAAAGCTATGCCGACCAGATCGCCCTGCGCGATGCCCGCACCCACGGCGCTGAACCCGATGCCTACCGGTTGCAGCGCTACCTGGAGGCTTATGCCATCAACTCCGGTCGGGTAGTCCAGCACAAGACGGTCTACGACGCGGCTGGCATCAGCAGGAAGACTGCCTTGTCGTACGATGCCCTCCTGCGGGACCTGATGGTCGTGAATGAACTGCCGGCATGGGCGACCAACCGGCTCAAGCGCCTGACCCGGGCGCCCAAGCGCTACATGGTGGACTCCGGCCTGCTCGGCGGAGTCCTGCGCGTCGGTATCGACGATGTCCTGGCCAGCGGCGACCTCCTCGGCACGATGATCGAGACGTTCGTGTTGGCCCAGTTGCAGGCCCAATCGGCCGTGTCGGCCTCCCGCTACCGGCTCTCGCACCTGCGCGAGCGCGACGGCCGCCGAGAGGTGGACGTGATCGCAGAGTTGGCCGGCGGGCGGGTCGTCGGCATAGAGATCAAGGCCGCGGCCGGCGTCGGACGCTCCGACGCCCGTCACCTGCTGTGGCTAGGCGAGACGATGCAGGAACGGTTTGCGGGCGGCGTGGTGCTGCACACGGGCCGGGATACGTTCGAACTGGGTGACCGCATTCTCGCGGCACCCATATCCACGCTGTGGGCGTAACCGCACGGTGTCCGTCCCGGCGCCGTCTCCTGGCCTCCGACGGCGCCGGACTCAGCGTCATCGTGTGGCCGGGCTCTCGCCGGACCGGGTTCCTGCTGGTGCATGGCCTCTCTTCCAACGCCCGGCTCTGGGACGGCGTCTCCGAACACCTGGCGGAGAGGGGCTATCCCGTAGCGGCGGTGGATCAGCGGTCCCACGGACGATCCGACCGGGTGGAGGGCCCGTTCGACTTCGCCACGCTGGCCGACGACCTGGCGGCGGTGATCGATGGGGTCTTCGCCCCGGAGACGGCGGTGGTGGCGGCCGGACAATCCCTGGGCGGCAACGTGGTCGTGGAGCTGGCTAGCCAGCATCCCCGGAAGGTGGCCGGGGCGGCGTTCATCGACGGGGGCTTCATCACCTTGAGCGACCTCTTTCCCGACTGGGAGACGGCTCTGGCCAAGCTGTCACCTCCCTCGTTCGAGGGCCTCACTCCGGCCTTCCTGGAGAGGAGGCTGCGGGAGCGTCACCCGGACTGGCCCGAGAGCGGCATCAGGGGACAGATGGCCAACTTCGCCACGGCTCCTGACGGAACGGTGCGCCCTCACCTGACCAGGGAGCATCACTTGGTGCTGCTGCGCCAGATGTGGGAACACCACCCGGCGGACGATGCTCCGCTCGTGGAGTGCCCGGCGCTGATCGTGGCTGCCGACGACCCCTCGCCTGCGGGGGCGGCCAAGCGAGGGATGGTCGACCGGTTCGCCCGGCGGCTGCCGAGAGGGAGGCTGATCCTGGTGGAGGCCGATCACGACCTGCACGCCCAGTACCCGGGCCGTACCGCCGGTTGGCTGGAGGAACTGGCCGGAGAGGCGTCGCGTTGAGCGCCGGCCGCTTGATACTGATGGGATCGGGGGAGACCTCCGGCCGGCTGGTGGCCGCACACCGCCGGGGCATCGAGGCGGCCGGCGCGCAGCAGGTGCTGGTGCTCGACACCCCCTACGGGTTCCAGGAGAACGCCGCGATCCTGTCGGAGCGCCTGACCGGCTTCTTCCGTACCAGCCTGGTCGTCGAGTCCGAAGTGGCCTCCTACCGCTCCGCCCGCGCCGGAGCGGTCGCCCTGGAACGGATGCTGGCCGCGGTGCGGGCTGCCCGCTACGTATTCGCCGGACCGGGCTCGCCGGGCTATGCCCTCGGGGTCTGGCGGGACACCGGCCTGGCGGCGGCCCTGCGTGATCTGCTCTCCGGCGGTGCCACCGTGACCCTGGCCTCCGCAGCGGCCCTGACTGCCGGGGTCAAGACCCTCCCCGTCTACGAGATATACAAGGCGGGATCCGACCTGGAATGGCTGGAGGGTTTGGACCTGGCGTCCCACCTCGGGCTGGAGGCGGTGGTCGTACCCCACTGGAACAACACCGAGGGGCAGGGATTCGACACGAGCCGCTGCTACATGGGCCGCCGCCGCTTCGAGATCCTGCGCGGCCAGCTCCCGGAGGGGATGGGTGTGATCGGGGTGGACGAGCACACCGCCGCCATCATCGACTTCGGGAGAGGAACGCTGGACGTGCTCGGCGTCGGAGGAGTCACCCTGACCGGCGCCGCTGTCACCTTCGTAGGCGATGGCGAGACCATGGCCCTCGAGACCGTGCTGGAGCTCCTCCGGAGCGATCCCACTCCGCCTCCCGCACCCAGCTCCGAGCCCCTACCCGACTTCGTCGGCGCCCTGGCTTCCGGTTCGGCTGAAGACATCGCCGGCGCCCTGCTCGCAGCCGAAGCCCTCGCCGCCACCGGATCCCAACCCGCGCGAGAGGCCCTGCGAGGCATGATTCTGGAGCTGTCCGACCTGGCGACAGAGGGCCTGACAGACCCGGTCAAGCGCGTAGAGGGATACGTGGATCTGCTCGTCGAGACCAGGGACCGCCTGCGAGCGAACAAACGCTGGGAAGAAGCAGACCGCATCCGGTCCGGCCTCACCTCACTAGGGGTCACCCTCCAGGACACACCAGACGGAACCCGCTGGGTTTTGGAGGACACCAACTGATCCGGCGGCAACCGACCCTCTGACCGGATCAGTTACCCGCCGCGATCACTCAAGGCAGCGAGCAGGCCGTTAGCCAGAGCGAGACGTGCGTGTAGCGACTCGACCGGTTCCGGATAGTCACGCTCACACCGCTCGTGCCGAGGAGAGTATCCAGCAGCACATCGGCAACAGCGGTGATCAGCGTCCTCGGATCTCCTCTATGTAGTCGTCGGTGCCTTTGCCGCTGTCGAGGATGGCATGCACCCGCTCCACGGGATGTCGGGCCGCGGCTCGCTTCTGGATGAGGATTCCTCGCTCTGTGGGAGTCAGTTCCACCTCGACGTTGTGATTCAGGCCGAATCGCTCCCGCAGTCTCTTGGGAATCGTGATCTGGCCCCTCTCGGACACCCGCATGATGCCTCCCGTCAGATACCTTGCCGGGTCGCCAAAGCGCCTGGGTGCCGGCTTGGTTGCCGCCGCAGACCTTATCAGCCCCTTGGTCCGGCCCCGGCCCATACTGCCTGGTAGACGGCTTGGGCGATCCTGGTGCCCCACAGCGACCGCGGACCTGCGAACCGCTCCGCAGCGGCCTCGGCCGGCCACACGATGGTGACCGCGTCCGTAGCGGTCCCGGTTCCGGGCACCCCGCGGGTTGCCAGCGCCTGGGTCTTGGCTTCGGTGGCCGTGATCACCGCGTTCACAGCGGCGGCCGGATCCAGACCTACCGGCAACTGCACCACGAGGTTGATCGTGCCTCCGGCTGCCGGAGCCTCTGTCGCTAGCGTCCCGGCGGCCCAGGTGGGATGGCTGATCCCCACGGTGGCATCCACCACCACTCCTCCGGAGGCGCAGCGTTGTCGGCGGCTCAGGTCCACCGCCGTGAACATCGCCACGCCGGTTCCCCGCAGACCTAGGTCGGCCGCCACCTCCCCGGCGTGGTCGGAGAGGTCGGTGCGGTCGTAGTCCGACCCGACGCCGATGTTGAGCACCCACTCCGCCAGGCCCGATCCACCACCCACGGGCGCCGACGACAGCACCGACATAGGGGTTCCCCACCGCCACACCAGCACCCCCCGGTGCTCGCCGGTGGCAGGAACCAGGACAGGATCGACCAGAAGGCTCAACTGCTACAGAACCTCTCGACGTTGGGCGAGTATCTCCATGGTCCTGCTGTGGGCAACTATCCAATTCCTCGTGTCCGGGCAAATCCATCCGGCGATCTCGACAAGGGCCTGCCAGTCACCGGCTAGATCGCGGTTGTGGATAGGTTCGTGGTGAGCCACGCGGTTCCGCAGCTTATGCACACGCGTCATACGGTTGTGGACGTCGGACCGCACGGCTCGAGGATCCGGTCCGCTCGGGTGTAGCGGAAACGCTCCGCCGAGCGCAGGCACCCAGAGTGATGTCAGGTAGTGCCGTGCGCACAGAAACTTCCAGAACCCGAAGCTGAACTCCGCGATTACCTTGCCCCGGCGTTCAATGCCACCCGCCCTACGAGCACGGTGCCTAGCCTCCTTGATGTCACTGAGCCCTTCGGGCGTGAACCATCGGTCGTGTAGATACCACTCCGTCCGCCATCCCCTGCGTTGGCAGTGGTCGGCGAGCTTCATGTCAACGCTGTTGCGGAACAGAACCTCTAGACGACAGATGTCCTCGATCAGTGCCCCACTTGCTCGGATGTTCCAGTCGTACAGACGCAGCGCAGCATGCTCATCGCGATCCGTTCTCTCTAGATACGATGAGAGCCGCTCTACGGTAAGCCGGGTGATGACCTCACGGTGATCGAAGTGTTGACCCTGTCCCAAGAGGGCAGTATGATACGCACCGAAGACCCCGGAACCGTCCCTGCTTCGGCAAACGGCCGGGGTTACAGCTTTTCTCCGACAGGCCTGCCGCAAACCCAGGCCCCTGCCCACAACCGACGACCTACAGGTCGGCGTCCTGGGTGGTCTTGCCTTGGCCGATCAGGCGCATGTTCACGGCGAAGTACCTGACGCGGTCGGGGTCCTGTCCCCTGGCGAGCGCCAGGTGGAGGGCGTAGAGCTGTAGCGGCATCAGGTGGGTCAGCGCGGCCACCTCCTCTACGGGTTCTGCCAGCGGTGCGACCGGGAGTACTCGATGGCCGCCGAGGTCCGAGGGCGCGAGTTCCGACACGATGACCGGGTCGCCCTCCAGGTCGGAGACACCGTCGGCGATCTGCACCGCCTTCCGGTGCGACGCTCCTCGCGACGTCACCACCAGTACCGGGTCCCCCGGCTCGAGGATGAACATCTGCTCGTGGGCGTACTCATCCAGTTGCTCGCAGATCGCCGGTACGTAGCCGGTCTCGTAGAGCTTGGCCGCCCCGGTGAGGGCGGTGGCGTGATGGGGGCCGGCGCCGAGCAGCACCCAGCGGTCCCTGGACCTGTGCCGCGCCGCCAGCTCCTGGGCCGCCGGCCCAGCCATCTCGATCGTGTAACGCATCGCGGCGGGCGCGCTGGCGATCGCCCGGTCGATCGAGGCGGTGTCCCTGGACCGGATGGCGGCGACGCGGGCGGCCAGCCCCAGGGTCGAGGCGATCATGGCGGTGTGGCTGGTGGTGTGCGACGCCGCCACCGGCGCTTCGGGCAGGGTGGTCACCAGCACGTGATCGGCCAGCCTGGCCAGCCGCGACCCCTCGTGGCCGGTGACGGCGAGGACCGGGATACCGAGGGCTGCGGCGGCTCCCGCACAGTCCACGGTCGACTGCGACTCCCCGGAGTTGGAATAGGCCAGCAGGATCCCCCCGCTGATCTCGTCCAGCAGGTGGGCCTGCGCGTCGAACGACTGGTGCACGGCGGCCGGTATCCCCGCCCATCGGGACATGGCGTAGCGGCCCACTATCCCGGTGAACCGCGAGTCGCCGCATCCCGCGAAGTGGAGCGGGCGGGGGCCCTGCTCGGCGATCCACGCCGCCGCCCTCCCCAGCCGCCCTCCCTCGTCGCCGAGGTTCAGGGTGGCCACCTCGGGCTGGCGGCGGATCTCGCGCCACATGTGCAGCTCGGTGTGCTTGGTCTCCGGCGTCCGGTCTGGGCTAGCCACTTGTCATCCTCTCAATCATCCTGAGCCGGCAGGGACTCCGGCACGAACGCCACGGCCTCGATAATCACGTCGACCCCCTCCGGCAGGTCTGCAACCGTGATGAACGTCCGGGCCGGGTAGGGCTCGTCGAACGCCTCCGCATAGGCCCGGCTGACAGCCTGGAAGTCGGCGTAGCGCCGGGCGAACACGCAGCAACGTATCACGCAGTCCATATTCGAACCGCCGGACACCACGATGCGCTCGATGTTCTGCATGCACATCTTCACCTGCGCCTCGACCGGGCCGTCCACGATCCTCCCGGCTTCGGGGTCGAACGGGAGCTGGCCGGACGTGTACAGGATGCCGCCGCCGGCAGCGCCCTGGGAGTACGGGCCCTCGAACCCGGGATAGAGCGGGAGGTCAACGGCTGTCCGGCTCATCGGTCATCCTTTCATGGCGCTTTCGGCGAATCCCTGGACGATGTATCGCTGGAGGAGGAGGAACAGGATCAGGACCGGGACCGTGGCGATGGTCGCCCCCCCGAGGATCGCTCCCCAGTTGGGCAGCTCGCCGGGGACCACCGTCTGGGCCAGGGCCACCTGGATCAGCTGCAGCTCGGGGCGCTGGATGATCACGAGGGGCCACAGGAAGCCGTTCCAGGACCAGAGGAAGGTGATCACGGCCAGGGTCGCCAGGGCCGGCTTGATGTTCGGGAGGAGGACGTCGAAGTAGACCCGGAAGTGGGACGCACCGTCGACCAAAGCGGCGTCGTCGAGCTCGCGAGGGACGTCGTCGAATGCCTGCCGCAACAGGAACAGGCCGAAGGCGCTGGCGATCTCCGGCAGGAACACCGCCGGCAGCATGTCCCCGAGCCCGAGCCGGCTGGCCATCAGGTACATCGGGATGAGGATCGACTCGAAGGGCACCAGGAGCGTTCCCAGGATGATGATGAACAGCACCCGCCGCCCCGGGAAGCGCAGGCGGGAGAAGGCGTAGGCGCCGGTCGAGCAGAGGACCAGCGTCAGGATCACCTGTGACACGGCCACGATGGTGGAGTTGATCAGGGCGCGACCCATGCCGAGGCGGCCGAACACCTCCCGGTAGTTGTCGAGGGTGGCGTCGAACGGCAGGAACGTGGCGACGGTGACCGGCGAGGCGTCCCGGAAGATGGCGAACTGCGGCTTGAACGAGGCCGCGATCACCCACCACACCGGGGCGATGAACACCAATGCCACGGCGATGCCGAGCGCCACCCGGAGGTACCCGGGCACCGGAGCGCTCAGCCGCATCGGGGCCTGCTCGGCCTCCCGCCGCCGGCGACTCAGCTTCAGCCCGGCCATCAGGCGTCCGTCCGAGACAGCAGCCGCCGCTGGAGGAGGGAAACCACGAGCACCGTGGCGAGGAAGACGACTGCTATGGCCGATGCGTAGCCCGGGTCCAGGAAGCTGAAGGCCTGCTGGTAGAGGTAGTAGACCACGAACAACGTGCTGTCGCTCGGCCCGCCGCGGGTCATCACGTAGGCGGGGGCGAACTGCTGGAAGCTGAAGATCGTGATGATGACCACCACGAACACGGTGGTTCTCGACAGGAGCGGGAGGGTCACGAACCGGAACCGCTGCCACGGTCCGGCGCCGTCCACCGCGGCGGCCTCGGCATAGACCGTGGGGATGGCCTGGAGGCCGGCCACGAACAGGATCATCGTGAACCCGATCTGGTACCAGATGATCATCAGCATCAGCGACGGGAGCGCCTGCGACGTGCTGGTGATGAAGTCGAGACCCTCGAAGCCGAGCCGTTCCAGAACCCCGTTGAAGATGCCGTTCGCCGGATCGAGCAGCAGCCGCCAGATGGCCGTCACCACCACGATCGACATTGTGACGGGGGAGAACACGATGGTGCGGATGCGGCGGATCCCGGGCTGCGAGCCGCGCAAAGCCATCGCCAGCGCCAATGCCAGCGGGATCTGGAGGACGAGCATGCCGACCACGAAGGTGGCGCTGACCCGCATCGACTTCAGGAACCTGAAGTCGGAGGCCAGCCTGACGAAGTTGTCCGCGCCGATGAAGGTGCGGTCGTCAGGACGGAGCAGGTTGAACTGCTGGAGGCTCGTGAGGACGACCTCGGCGATCGGTATGAGGCGGAACACCACCAGCAGCACCAGGAAGGGCCCCAGGAAGCCGGCCACGGTGATGAAGCGGGAGTACCGGGCCTTCGTTCTTACCTTGGACATGTCGGCTCCAGTAGGAGTGGAGGCGTGGTTGTTCACCCGCGCCTAGTGGTCCCCGGACTCCTGCGCGTGGAATATCTCGGTGAGGAAGTCGAGGAAGCGCTGGCGGTCCGCCCAGACCGCCACCCGGGCGTTCTTCGGTTGCGACGCGAGGAAGAGGTGCGGTCGTTGATCGACGACCGTCCGGCCCCGGGTGAGGGTCCCGTGCAGCTCGATCTCGACGTTGGCCCGTTCGAACCTCACGAGGTCCGGATCGACCAGCGCGCCCACGGCCAGTGCATCATGCACGGGAGCGCCGCCCCCCTCGACGGGCATCCTCGACTCGTACATGTGGATCCGCTCGGGCAGGAACGCGGCGGCGGTCAGGGCCGCCGGAGTCCCCGCTTCCGCCCAGCGGGCCACGTCGTCGGAGGTGACGGGCGCCATGTGGGTGGCGTCCAGCGGGAACAGCTCGATCGGCACCCCGGCCCGGAACACGACATCGGCGGCCTCGGGATCCCAGAAGATGTTGGCCTCGGCGCTGGCCGAGATGTTGGCGACGCTGATACCGCCCCCCATGATCGCCAGCCGCCCGATCTTCGAGACGATCCCGGGACGCATCCGGAAGGCGAGGGCGAGGTTGGTGAGCGGCCCGACCGCGGCGATGGTGATGGGGGTCTCCGCACTCGTCAACGTCTCGACCAGGAAGTCGACCGCGTGCTGTGGCTCGGCCGTGATCGACGGCTCCGGCAGGTCCAGATCCTGCGGCCATCCCGGGCTGCGGTCGATGGCCGGACCGACGAGCGGACCTTCGGCGCCCCGGTACACGGGGACTCCCGAGATCTCAGCGCTCTCGAGGACCTTGAGGGTGTTCAGCGTGGTGACATCGACGGGACAGTTCCCGGCGACGGTGGTGATCGCGATCAGGTTCAGGCCTGGATGGAGGGCGCCGACGAGCAGCGCTATCGCATCGTCAGAACCGGTGTCGCAGTCGATGATCAGATCTTCTGACACTCGCCCTCCACCCCCGACAACTCTCCCCTGTGAGGCTATCACTTCCGGCGCCGGCTAGCGCTTGGGAGCACCCCGGGAATGCCGTCCCGAGGGCAATCCGGCTGCCGCGAGAGCGCCGAAAAGGCCTGGAAGAAAGGGGTTCGCTCGCCGGCCCACAACCCTGACCCCGGGTGGTCTACCAGGCAGCGAACCCCGTTGGATTGTTTTTTTGACAAACTCTATGGATCGAGGGACGCCGATCCCGGGCCAGGGTTATGGTTGAACCATCCCTTGATCGAGAGATGATGGCAGGCATCCCAGCCGATCCGACAGGTTGCTGCGTTCCCCGAGTGCTCCCACGCGAGACGTTCCGGAAGCCGATCGCAACGCTCCCGTCGGGCTCCTCGATCCGCTATCACGCTCGACGGGAGGTATAGCCAGGTAGTGCGGTCCGCGCTCAGGCGGACGGGCACGATTGAGGGGAGGCCCAGGGCCATGTGGAGCAAGAGGAAACTGAGAGCCGCTACGTTTGCGGCTTTGGCGCTAATGCTGGTCATGTCAGCGTGCGCAGAGGAGGAGGCTGCTCCAGAACCAGCTGAAGAGCCCGCCACCACCGCGGCCGCCGCACCCGCCACGGAGCCGGAGCCGGAGGGGTGTGCCGAGATCATCACGCTCCGGCTGCTCCGGTGGCAGGGAGACACGCTCGACATCGCCATCGCGGACTACATGGAAGCGGAACCCTGCGTGGAGATCGCGGTTGAAGAGGTGCCGTTCGGCCAGCTCTACGAGAAGATCAGCATCGTGGCGACATCGGACGATCCGCCCGACATCCTCCTCTACGACGGGCCGTTCACCCAGTCCTACGCGGAGGCCGGGATGCTGCTACCGCTCGATGACTACATCACCGACGAGCACCTGAACGACATCCTCGAGGCGACCCGCTCCGAGCACAGCTACCAGGGCGTGCTGTACTCGCCCGGGCTGGAGCAGTCGGCGATGGCCCTCTTCTACAACAAGGACATGACCGACGCCGCGGGCATCGAACCGCCGCAGAACATAGAGGATGCCTGGACGTGGGAGGAAGCCGTGGCGGCCTTCCAGAAGATCCAGGACGAGGGGATCGCGGAGTGGGGCCTGGCCCCGTCAGCCTTCGGCGACGGCACGCCCGGTTTCGCCTACCGGGACCTGATCATGACCAGGTCGATGGGTGATCCCAATGCTGCCATGGGCTCGTCCGCGTACAACACCTTCTGGGCCCTGTCGGGTGACGGGTGCTCGGTGGACGGGTACCTGAACACGCCCGAGGCGATCGAAGGCTTGGAGTTCTACGCCAGCATGTTCAACGAGTGGGAGATCACCCCGAAGGTCGGGATCCCGAACGCCCTGCTCGACGGGACCGCAGCGTTCGGCCTGGAGCCGCCCTTCGTGGCGGGAGTCCTGGAGGCCAACGCCGACTTCGAGTGGGGTATCACGCCGGTGCCCTACTTCAACACGCCTTTCACCCACACGGGCAGCGTCACGGTCGGCGTCAGCGCCAAGACGAAGTATCCCGACGAGGCTGCCGCGTTCGTGATGTTCGCCACCAACCCGGAGCAGTCCAAGAAGTACTCCGACAATTACCAGTCCCTGCCGGTCCGCCAGTCCATCCTGGATCAGCAGACGTTCTTCGAGGTGTACCCGCAGAGCATCTTCGCCGAGTCGCTCGCTGTGGCCGGGCAGCCGCGGCCTCCGACCCCGGCGTTCACCCAGTACGAGCAGATCGTGACCACTGCTCTGGGCGACATCGCCCTGGGTGCCGACCCGCAGGAGACCATGGACCGGGCCGTGGCCGAACTAGACCCGATCCTGGCGCGCTACTGCTAGGAGCACATCGATAGCCTGAGTCCCCGCATGCCCGGCACCACCACCTGCCACGGCATGCGGGGAGAAGCGGTGGAGTAAGGCAAGGGCGAGCGTGCGCGCATGTGCGTCCGCAGATCCCAGCCGACCGGACGGCTCGCGTTTGTATGCCCGGACCGGGAGTTGAAACATGACATCGAGTAGCGGGTTCCGGGTGTTCATCGACGGTGAGTTCGTGGCGACAGCGCTCCTGAGATTCGATGTGGCGCGCCGGACCGCGTCCGCCATCAGGGACGTGCTCCCGCTGGAGGCGCCCCTCATGCATGTCACGTGCTCGGGCGAAGGGGTCTTCTTCCCCGTCGATGAAGAGCTGGCGATCGACACGATGCCGGGTAGGGCAGGGTCCGACGGGGTGACGGATGATGGGGTGGTCGTCCACGGCCCCCGGCTCGTCCAACCCGAGAACCTCACCGTGTACCTGTCGCAGGGTGACTTCGTCCTGACTCCAGACAAGGCCTGCATCATCGCCTACGGGAGACGGTGCGTGGTCCGCTCCTATGTCGGCGACCTGCCGAGCAACGCCTTCGCCTACATCCGTGATCCGGACGATCTCGACCGGCTCGAGGTGCTCGCCAAGCGGACGCTCAAGGACGGAGCGAAGACGATCCGGCTCGAACCGGAGCCCACCCGGTGACACCCCGGCCGGACGTCTGGTCCGTAGGGCTGATAATGGTCGACGACCTCTACGTGGAGGGCGAGCCGAGGGCCATGGGTCTGCTGGCCGGCGGGGCCGCCTACGCATGCGTCGGAGCCGCCTACGCGGGAGCCCGGGCGGGGCTCGTCGCCCGCGCCGGCGCGGGCATCGATCCGGATACGCTCGCCCAGCTTGGGCGGCGGGGCGTGGTGCTCGAGGTGAAGCAGGTGGCCGCCCCGAGCATCCACGAGCGCGTCTACGTGTCGGCCGCCCGGGAGACGGTGTACGAGTGGGAGCTCGGTTCGGGTGACTATGAGGGTACGTGCCCGAGGCCGGGCGACTTCACGTCGGATCTGGCGCCGGACCAGTGCGTGCACATCGCGCCCATACCCGTGACTTACCAGGCCGCGTGGATCGCATTCGCAGCCGGGGCCGGATCGATGATCATCCTCGACCCCCACACGGACGACGCCGCCACCGACCCGGACGCTTACACCGACCTCATACCCGCATGCACCGCCTTCCTGCCCAGCGCGCTGGAGAGCGAACGCCTGGCCGGGCCGGACCACGAGCAGGCGGCCCGGGATTACGTCGCCGCCGGTGCCCGGATCGCCGCGGTGAAGCTCGGCCGCGAAGGGTGCGTGGTCGCCACCGCTACCGGCGTGACCCACATCCCGGCCCGGACAGTCCATCGACCTACGGACACGACCGGTGCCGGCAATGCCTTCTGCGGTGCGTTCTCGGCCGCCGTCGCCCAGGGCCGCAGCGCCGTGGAAGCGGCACGAGTGGCCGTGGGAGCCGGAGCACACATGGTCCAGCATGCCGGCACCGTCGCAGCCCTGGACGCGCTGCCGTCAAAGCCCGGCCCAAGGGCATCGAGCAGTACCCGGAAGGACCAGATGGGCCCGGACGATGGATAACCCCGTACCTTCCTACGACGGCGCCAACCTGGCGAACCTCGCCGCCGAGCTGGAGATCCGCCTCACCGGCCGTTCCCCGAGCCGCGGTCTGCGCCCCGAACTGGCCGAGCTGATCCCCCACACGCGGAACTACCTACTCGTCATCATCGACGGCCTCGGCGACCTGCAACTCTCCCACCCCGCCGCAGTCACCCTCCGCCGCCATCGCCGAGCCGCCCTGATCGCGCCGTTCCCCACCACCACCTCGGTCGGGCTGTCGGCGGTAGCCACGGCAATGGCGCCCATGCAACACGGGGTGATCGGGTACACCCAGTGGATGCCCGCCCTCGGCACGGTCGTGAACATGCTGGAGTGGGCGGACATGGCAACGGGACAGCCCGTCGACCTAAACCCGGCCGGCTTCCACCCCACCCCCAACCTGCCCGAACGCCTCAGCGCCGCCGGCGTGAGAACGGTGATCTTCAAACCCACCGAACTCCTGGACACCCCTGTGAGCAACATGGTCTGCCGCGGAGCGGAACGCCACGGATACTCATCCCCCTTCGACATCCGCCCGCCGGCCGTTCCCGGTGACGGCCACCGCACCCTGACCGTCGTGTACACGGCCCCCGTGGACACAGCCGCCCACGCCTACGGCCAACGGTCACAGGCCTACAGCACGGCCCTCTCCCAAACAGGTCGGGTATGGGAACACCTCAGACGTTCCTTCCCAAGCGACACCATCATCGGATCAGCCGACCACGGCCACTGCGACATCCCTCCCGAGGGGAAGATCTATCTAGACGGGACCCTCACCGAAGGCTTGACATGGTGGGGCGACGGCCGCGTCTCCTTCTTCTCCGGACCCCTCGAACCAATACACCGGATCGCCCGCCAGACCAACGCCCGGTTCGTCAATGCCGACCAACTACACCGATGGCTAGGCGGAGGACCCCCACACCCCGCCCTCACCCAACTC
>WTGI01000047.1 GCA_011523635.1 Acidimicrobiia bacterium | reverse complement strand
CACATCTCCGGCCGCTGCCATTGTGTGAGCACACCCGCCTTGGCACCGTATTCAAGCGACGACCCGATCCCGTCCTCTAGTGAGCGGAGTTCACGCACCTTCCTATCATGTACGACGGTTGGCCCGCCGTCCGCTGACGTGGCACTTTGTCATCGACCGCCCGGCCAACAGGGGGTTTTGCCACTAGGTTGTCACGTGATCAGGCCTTCGGTGCGGAGATCGGATTCCACCCGATCGAGGCTCCGGCGGATCACGGCGACCACCCAGTCGCCTTGCTCGGCGGTCATGATCAGGGGGGCGACAGGCCTATGTGCCGGCCGAGGGGGCGCACGATCAGGCCCTGGCCTCGGCAGTAGGCCTCGACGCGGCCCGCTATCACATGTCGTCCGGCGTGACCTCGGTGGTGGCCAGTTGGCTGAACGGGTGGAGGACGTGCGAGCGGTCTCGTCCGATCGCCGAGCGGTGGGCGACGTCGATGGTCACAGGAATCCCCGTGGGACCGAGCAGTGCCAGGTGCGCGAGAAACAGGGCATCCCATCAGTTCTAACCTCGACCGCCGTAACGCCGTGGAACGCGTCACTGTTACCGGCAACGCGGCTGGTCGTCCGGACCTCGGTGGTGGAAGGTCCGTGGTCCACGTCGAAGCGGAAGGCGGCTTCGATGCTCGATTCCGCCGGCTTGGCCCGGTCGGTGGTAGCCCTGAAGTCCACGTGCCAGCAGATCCGGGCACCGTTGTCTTGGATGGCGTCGCTGCCCCATGAGATAACCACGCTCACGCCCGTGCCGGAGAGGCTCTCCACCAGCTCCCAGCGCAAGGGCTCGGTGGTCCCCGATGCCTCGGGAAGGGGCGGCGCGGGCCGGTAGTCCGGCGCGGGCAGGCCGGAGTCGGGCCGGCTCACCACCGGCAGGGTGACCCGCGAGGGGTGATCGCGGTCCATATGGACGGTGTTGGTCGCATGTTCGGGCAGCGGCCACACCAGTGGGAAATCGGAGCCGGCGACCATTATCCCCAATCGGTGGCCCGCGCCGAACACGTAGGAAACGGGTTCCAGCTCGATGTTCAGCTCGATAACTTCCCCCGGCACGAGGGGTGCCGGATCGGTCCGGGAGTTCCGCTGGGTGGCGTTCTTGATCACCCTGGATACCAGCGCCCACGGCCCATCGGGATGGACGTCTACCAGCTTGACCGAGAAGGCGGTGACCTCGGCGGTCGAGGACACGTACAGCGTGGCGTGGGGGAAACCGGTCAATTCGAGATCGGCCTCAAGCCGCTCTCCGATGAACACCACCGACCCGGGCGCTTCCCGGCGCTGGTCCAGGGGCAGGCCCGTATCCCCGGCGAGCCCGGTCATCAACCCCATCGTCGACACACCCACCGCGGGGTCGCACGCGTAGGAGACGCTGCCGCCCCCTCCATCTTCGGGCGCCTCATCCGTCAGGCGCCCTCCCGGCTGGAGATAGAGGGTCTCGCTCTCGGCCCGGGCCAGGGGCCAGTCGGATTCGCTCCGCCAGTAACCGGCCGCCGTCTCCCGGCGAGCTTGGGGCTGGTCGTAACCCCGCACCCATATGGCGATGGGAGGTTCGTCGACGATCCCGGTGTCCTCTCCCTTCACGTGCTGGTCGAACCACCGCACGATCTCGTGGAGATGATCGACGCGCGGCCCCGGGAACCCGATATTGGGCGGGGTGTGCAGGTATGGGCCCACCATTAGCTTCTTGGGAACGTCCGGATTCAGGCCCATATACATGTAGAACGGGTCCGACACGAAGATGTCGTGCCAGCCGCCGATGATGAAGGTGGCGCACTGTATGTTCTCGAGCCCGTACCGGATCGAGCCCTCATGCCACGCGGGGCCATCGACCTGGTTCCGCATCCAGGAGTTGAGCCACGGCTTGTTGTTGGTGAGGTGTTCCTCCCAGATCTCCAACCAGGCGCCTTCTGGATCGGCCGCCGGAGGCGCCGCGGAAAACGCGCTCATCATGGCGTTGTAGGCGCCCGACCAGATGAACGTCTGCCACATCCCTCCCGGATGGCTGTTCTCGTAGTGGTCCCATCCGGCGTAGACCGGCGCGATGGCCTTGAGGTGCGGAGGCGCCTGGGCAGCGGTGAGCAGGGTCGAGAAACCACCGTAGGAAACCCCGGTCATGCCCACCGAGCCGTCGCACCATGGCTGCGCGGCCAACCACTCCACCGCGTCGTAACCGTCCTCCCACTCCTGGAGGCGTAACATCCGGTCGGACACACCTGCCGAGGCACCGGTCCCGCGGATGTCGAGCAGGGCGGTTATGTACCCGTGGGCGGCGTAATAGGCCACGTTATCCACCGTGGCGCCGCGCAGCAGGTCGTCCTTACGGTATGGGTAGTACTTGAGGATCACCGGAGCGGGCTCGTCCGACTCCGGGTAGAACAGGTCGGCCGACAACTCGACACCGTCGCGCATCGGGATACGGACATTGGGCCGGGTTCGGGGCGCGGCGGGTCTTTCTTCGAGCCAGCCGGTCATAAGCCGCAGGCTAACACCATGCCTGAACGCCCGCCTGCACCACCCGATTCCCGCGGGCTAACAATGCGCGACCGAGCGCCACGACCCGGGCCCCGCCGAGACCGGACACGGCGGCGCCACCGGCGGCACGCTCTCCCCAGATTCCAATAGGGGCACGGTATGAACGCACCCGACATGGACGTACCGGACCTCAGCGGGCTGGAACAAGAATCTACCTAACCCAAGACCGGAAGCCACACAACCGGGGATCGGTCCACGGTAGCTGTCCCCCCTAGCCGACCCCATCGTTTTAACCTAAGGTTAGAGTAGAAACTGTAGTTAAGTGGGCTGAGGGGAAAGGTTATGGGCCGGTACGTTTCTAGGTATTGGCGCCCGAGGTTGGAGGCTCCGCTGGCTCGGGAGCGTCGCGGGGGGCGGTACGAGGCGTATGTGCCTGACTATCTGGCGGGGTGGGTGCCGCGGCTGTCGGTGGATGTCATAGCTACAGCTAGCGCCGCTGAGGCGGCGGTTGAAGCGCTGAACCGACGGGCAGCTGGCGCGGGACCGCATCCCCTCGGCACGTTCGCTTACGTGTTGTTGCGGGTCGAGGCGGTGGCGTCGTCGCGTATCGAAGGGATCGAGGTCTCGCCGCGGAGGCTGCTTACCGCAGAAGCCGAGCACCGAGCGGGCGGGCGGTCGTCTGACCGGACCGCGGCCGAGGTGTTGGGGAACCTCGAAGCCATGGAAGAGGCGATCCGATCGGCCGTCCGCGAAGGCCCGCTACGCACAGCCGACCTGTTGGAGATGCATCGCCGGCTCATGTCGGCGTCACCCCACCCTGACCTGGGCGGCTGGATCAGGGACGTGCAGAACTGGATCGGGTCTGGCGCATACTCCCCTCTGGGTGCGTCCTTCGTTCCGCCCCCGCCCGAAGAAGTTCCACCGCTGGTGGCCGACCTGATGGCCTATGTCAACCGCACCGACCTCCCACCCCTCATACAAGCCGGGATCGCGCACGCTCAATTCGAGACTATCCACCCGTTCGGCGATGGCAACGGCCGCACGGGGAGGGCACTGATCCACGCGATCCTGCGCAGGCGGGAGGTGACCCCGGCGTTCGTACCGCCTATCAGTGCGGTTCTGGCGCGATCCACCGATTCGTACATCAGCGGGCTCAGTGTCTGGCGACATGTCGGATCGGCTGACGACTCCGCTCGAGACCATGCCGCAGAGCAATGGCTAGGCATGTTTCTCGAAGCCGCCCACGACGCCTGCCAGGAGGCTCACCGCTACCTGGACGCTGTCGCCGACCTGGAGGCCGACCTGCGCTCACGGGCCGGACCGGTCCGGCGCGGATCGTCCGCCGACCGCCTCCTAAGCCTCTTGCCGGCCCGTCCCATCTTCTCGGTCGACTCGGCGGCGACTGCGATCCAACGCTCGACAGTCGCAACCGGCCAGGCCGTCAACCAACTCACCGAGCTGGGCATCCTCGTGGTGCGGAGTGTCGGCAAGCAGCGGTACAGGATCTTCGAGGCGCCCGACGTCACGCGCCTCATAACCCGTCTGGACAGCGAACTCTCCATCCGAGGCGCTCCATAATCGCCCGGCATGGGGGGCGGGTCAGAGAGAACGCCTGATCGGTTTTACCTCAGCCGCGGAGGGTTGCCGTTCTTGTGGTGTCCACGTTGAAGGTGGCCGGGTCCACTGCTACGCCGTAGTCCCGCTCGGCTGCCTCGACGGATACGAAGCCGTTGCGGACGTCTTTCGCCACCAGTGCCGGGTCGCGCTCGAAGGGGTTGCCCCAGCCGCCTCCTCCTCCGGTGTTGTTGGCGAGAACCTGTCCGGCTTCGAGGAAGTTGTAGCTGCTCCCCTTACGCTGCTCTTGCTCTGTCCCCGGGTCGATCAGGACGTGGTTGGGGTCGGCTTCCTTCCCGCCGTTGATGCCCCATGGAGGGCTCACGGTCTTATACAGGATGGCGATGGCGGTGGCGGGGGCGAGGAAGCGGTAGACCCTGCTTATACCCACGCCGCCGCGGTGTTTACCGGGGCCTCCGGTGTCGGGCCGGTAGCCGTAGTGATCGATCAGCAGCGGACCCTTGATCTCCAGCACCTCCACGGGATTGTTGCGGCAGCCCGGCTCGCTCAGATGCATGATGCCGTCCTCACCGTCGCCGCCGGCGTGGGCACCGAAGCCGACCGCGTCGTTCATGCCCTCCAGCCACGGTCCTCCGGTCCGGGGATCGTCCCCGAGAGCCATGACGGAACACACGTCGCCCCCGGAACAGGCGGGCACCCGGTCGGGCATCCCCTGTGCCAGGGCCTTCAGCATCACCTCGCCGCCCAGCAATCCGCCCCACAGGGTGAAGGTAGGCATGGGTGGAACGGCGTGCATCACCGATCCCTCCTTGGTGATCACCCGCATCGGGCGGAAGTTGCCGGCCGTCACCGGCCATTCGGGGGTGGTGAGAGCCTTGAAGATGAGGCAGCTGAACGCCTCGGTCAGACCCCGTGGTAGGTTGATCGGACCGCGAACCCCTTCGTCGCTCTCCGTCCAGTCGACGATCATCTCGTCGTCGGTGATGGTGATGGTCACGGCCATCTTTACCGGTCTGTCGAGATCCACCCCGTCGTGGTCCATGTAGTCCTCGGCGCTCCACGTGCCTTTGGGCATTCGCCGCAGTGCTGCCAGCGCCAGGCGCTCGCCGTGGACGTTGATGGCGTCCATGGCAGCGGTGAGGGTCTCGGCCCCGAACTTGTCGGCGATCTCGCGGGTTCGCCTGACTCCGGTGACGACAGCCGACACCTGGGCCTGCAAGTCCCCGATCGTGTGGCTGGGCATCCGGCTGTTGAAGCGCACGATGTTGAAGATGTCCTCGTTGATCTCGCCCTCCCGGTACAGCTTGACGACCGGGAAGAAGATCCCCTCCTGGTACATGTCGGTGGAGTCGAGTACGTATCCCGGGTCCTTCTGCATGAGGTCGAGCACGTGGCACCGGCAGGACGCGAACCCGACCAAGCGCCCGTCGACGTGGATCGGAGCGAACACGAGCGGGTCGAGCGTGTGGGCCGACGACCAGTACGGATAGTTGTTGATGAACACGTCCCCGGGCTTCATCGACTCCGTTCCCAGGAACTCGATCGACCGCTTGATGCCGTAGTCATTGCCGCGGGTGAACACGGCGATGCCCGGAGCGTCGGCAGCGATGTCCCCGTTCACATCGTGCAGTCCGATCCCGTAGTCGTGGGTTTCGTAGACGACCGTGTTGTAGGACGTCCGGCACAGGTTCCGGGCCATCTCCTCGCAGGCCGAGAGAAGCCCGTGACGGATGATCTCGGTCGTTATCGCGTCAACCATCGGTAACCCCCAGCGTTATCACGAGTTCGCCATGCTCCCCCACCACCAGATGGTCGCCCGGATGGATGACGGTGGTGGCGGTGTGCTCGACTATCACCGCCGGTCCGGCGATCTCGTCATCACAGCGGAGGTCCTCCCTCCTGTACACCCCGGCAGGGACCCGGTGGGCGCCCCCGGCGTCAAGAACGGGCCGGGTTGCGAACGGCTCGGGCAGCCCTGCCGCCCGGCGGGGAAGCGCCGGCAACGTGGGCTGGTCCACCGTTCCGGTGGCGCTCAGGCGCAGCGTCGTGACCTCCACCGGATCGGTCATCGTATGGCCGTACTGGCGATGGTGGAGTTCGGTGAACCGCTGTCCCAGATGTGCGATCGGGTCCGCTGTCCCGGCCGGGAGGGGGATCGACACCGGATGTTCCTGGCCGGAGTACCTGACGTCGACCGAGCGCGCCAGTACCTGCCTCTCGACAGGGAAGCCCTCCGACTGCAGCGTATCTACTGCACGGGCCGACATCTCAGCGTAGGAGCCTTCCAGCCGATCGGCGTCGAGAGACTCGAGCGGCATCAGGGCGGTCTGCGCGAAGTCGTGCTGGACGTCTGCCATCAGCATTCCCAGCGCGGAGAAGGCGCCCTGGCCCGGCGGGATGATGACGGTGCCCATACCCAGCTCCCGGGCCACGTCGACCGCCACTATCCCACCGGCGCCGCCGAACGCCAGCAGCGCGAAGTCCTTCGGGTCACGGCCCAACTCGACGGTGATCGAGCGCACCGCTCCCATTACCTTGACCGCCGAGATACGTACCACGCCGAGGGCCAGTTCCTCCACCGTTATGCCCATGCGCTCGGCTAGCGGTTCCAATGCGCCGCGGGCCAGGTCCTCGTCGAGGGTGAGGGTCCCTCCCAGCGGAGTCTCCCGGCCGAGATAGCCCACCACGAGGGCGGCGTCGGTGAAGGTGGCTTCGCTTCCACCGGATCCGTACGAGGCGGGCCCCGGATCCGCGCCGGCGCTGTGCGGCCCGACCTGGAGGCCTCCGGCTTCGTCGGTCCAGGCGATCGAGCCGCCGCCGGCCCCGATCGTGTGGATGTAGAGGGACGAGATGTTTATGGGAAGGCTCTCGAACTCGGTGCCCTGGTGCATGACGGGTCGCCCATCGATAATGAGCGACGCATCCAGGCTCGTGCCCCCCATGTCGACCGTGACGAGGTTGGGTTCCCCGATCATCCGGGCGAAACCTGCCGCTCCGATCACGCCTCCCGCCGGTCCTGACAGGATCAGGTTCACGGGGTTCTCACGGGCGGAGGACGCCGTCATTGCCCCGCCGCCCGACCGCATCATCAGGAACCGGCCTTCGAAACCTCCTGTCGCCAGCTCTGCGCCCAGGTCGTACAGGTAGGTCCGCACGATCGGCTTGATATATGCGTCGAGGACCGCCGTGCTGGTCCGCTCGTACTCCCGGTACTCGCGTGAGAGATCCGACGAGATCGACACCTCCACTCCGGGGACGACCTCCTTGAGGACCTCCCGCATTGCCGCCTCATGGGCAGGGTTGGTATAGGAGTGCAGGAAGGCCACGGCCACCGCCTCGTAGGCGCCGTCGCGTATCAGTGCGGCAATCCGGCGGGCGTCGGCTTCATCGAATCCGGTGCGGACGGAGCCGTCGTACATGAGGCGCTCCGTCACCTCGAAGGTGTCGCACCGTTCCACCAGGCGGGGAGGGGTCCGGTAGAGGATGTCGTAGTTCCCCTCCCGGGAGGTCCGCCCCAGCAGGTATACGTCCCGGAACCCCGCCGTTGCTACTACGGCCGTCCGGGCGCCGGAGCGGGTCAGGAGCGCGTTGAGGGCCAGGGTGGTGCCGTGGGTGAACAGGGATGTGCGGTCCAGCGCTGCTTCGACCCGGGCGATGGAGTCGATCACCCCCTGGCTCGGGTCGTCCGGCGTGGTGGGTACCTTCTCGAACCGGATCTCCCCGCTGCCGTTGAGACTCACCACGTCGGTGAACGTGCCGCCCACGTCGACAGCCAAGCGGTTGGTGCTCACCGGCCCTCCTCGCTGATGAAGGTGCGGATCATGCGTCCACCACCGTTCCCGATCGGATGACCATCCGTTCCGGCGACCACAGGACGTCGGTCTGCTCGAACGGATTGCCGGCCAGGACCACCAGGTCGGCGACGGCGCCCTCCCGGATCACTCCCAGGTCCGGTCGCCGCAGGATGGATGCGTTGACCGAGGTGGCGGAGCGGAGGACATCGCCAACTGTGTCCACCTCGCAGCGGTTCCTGAACTCCCGCAGTTGTTCGTCCTCGAGGTCGCCCACCAGGTCGGTTCCCAGACCGATGCGTACTCCGGCCCGGCGGGCGATGTCGATCGACGACAGGCCCGCTTCCAGTACCTCGCGGTTCTTGCGCTCGGAGACCGGAGATAGGCCGAGACCGGGCCCGCGGCGTCCCATGGCGTCGTAGGCGATCAGCGTGGGGACCAGATAGGCGCCGTGTTCCGCCATGAGCGCGGCTGCCTGCTCGTTGAGGAGGTTTCCGTGCTCGATGGTCCGCACGCCGTTCGTCACCGAGTGGATGATCGCCCTGGGGGAGTAGGCATGGGCGGCTACGTAGGAGTCCCGCCGGGATGCCTCGTCGGTTACCGCCCTTACCTCTTCCGCGGAGTACTGCCTGCTACGGAGCGGATCCGTAGGTGAGGCCACGCCCCCGGAGGTGAAGATCTTGATGGCGTGGGCGCCGGTCCGGAACCGTTCCCGGACTGCTCGCAGCAAGGCGTCGACACCGTCGGCGATCTCTCCGACATGGTGCCCGAGGACGTCGATGGCAAGGTGACCGGGACGGGCATCGCCGTGCCCTCCGGTCTGGGTGAGGCCGGGACCGGTGAAGAAGTAGCGAGGGCCATCGATAAGTCGCTCCTCGATGGCCATGCGAAGGCCGACGTCACCCCCGGCCACGTCCCGTACGGTGGTGAAACCCCGCCGCAGGGCGCTTTCGAGGCGCCGAGCGGCCTTCGTGGCCACGTAGCTCCTGGGCAGGGCCTCCACCTCCAGCAGGTCGACGCTCACCGTGTAGGCGTGGAAGTGGGCGTCGATGAGACCGGGAGTGACCAGTCGACCCTTGGCGTTGATCACCCGGGCCCCACCCGGAGGCGGGCCTTCCAGGCCGACGATCCGTCCCGCTTCCGTATGGATCGGGCACTCGACCGGCTCGGGGCCCACGCCGTCGAACACCAGACCATCGATGACCGACAGCAGATCGGGGGTCAACGTACCCTCACATCAGCGGGATGTGTGATCTGCTCGCCTCGTACGAGGCAACTGGAACGTGTCGTCCCGGCCGAGGACGCAGCCATGCCATCCAACTCCCTTATAAGACGGTAGCTCTATCTGGTATTACTTTACTAGTCATTACCATACCGAACAGTCCGGCGCCTGCCAGGGTACTGGCTGCGCTCTCGAGGTCCACTTCGGTCGCGCACCCGACTCGGGCGATACCGGCTGAGGCCACGGACGAAACCAAGCTCTTGTCGTCAGCCGGCAACACCGGCGGTCGTCGTGGGCGCCTAGGATCGATGGTCGAAGGATCGGAGATGTGCTGATCGATAAGGGGCGAAGGGGATCCCTGCTCGGGCAATGCCTTGGAGTGCTCCTCGTTGCCGTCGTGGTCCTGCTAATCGCGCGGCCAGGAGCCGCCCAGAACGATGACGGTACGGATCCGCTGGGTTTGATCACCGGCTACGACCTGACTTCGCTCTACAGCCTCGGCGAGGATCATTGGGAGGTCTGGATCTGCGAGTCGCCCGAGGGTCAACTCGATATCTCCGCGGCTGCGGTTACCGACGTTCTGAGGTCGGAGTTGGTGCCCTACTTCGACTGGCTGTCAGGCGGTCGCTACGTTCCGGTATTCACGACCGGTAACCCGGGCAGGGTCGCCTCTGTGGGCTTCAGGACATGTATCGATGAGATAGGAGAGACGTCGAAGCAGGGGACCGAGGGTGTCATTGCCCTCGTCAACCAGGAAACGAACTGGTGGCAGGGTCGTCCGGGCGACAGCCCTGTCTACCGATTGCAGGCGCGGACCCTACGGTTGTCCAGCACTGCATTTCCTGACAACGAGCGTTACATAATCGGAGGCGGAGAGGTTGTCGACGTTCCCGCCAACTCTGGCGGCGGGACCGCGTCCGCGATTGCGATTATTGCCCACGAACTCGGACACTCCTTGTGGTTCCCTCATTCGTACAACTTCTATGCAGGTGGCTACGACAACCCGATGGACATCATGGGTGATCCCGAGGCTGCTCCCGGACTGCAAGTGGGCACTATCGCGATCAACCGTTATGCCGCAGGTTGGATCGACGGAGAGGACGTCGAGATCTACGGCGGTACCGCAAGAGAGCGTTTCGTCTTGGCACCTCCTGGACACAGCGGAACACAGATGCTCGTGATCCGCTCTGACGATGGCGGCTTCATCACCCTCGGGGCCCGTGTGAAGAAAGGCTACGACTCCGGTATACCCAAGGAAGGGGTGGAATCCTATTTCATCCACACCACCACACCGGAGTGTGGCGTACCGACCGGGTTCCCCTGCTTCGGCCTGCTGAGGCCTACACAGACAGTGATCCTGCACCCGACCGTTCCTCTCGACTTCTCTGATACTGACGGCCACGTCATGCAAGTAGGTGACCGATACAAGCATGGGGAGGTATCGGTTGAAGTTCTGACTCGCGTCGGTGACTGGTTTGTAGTGGAGGTGAAGGATACGTCATCAGCCGACGTTCCTATCCGTGGTTACTCGTCACCACCTGTGAACCGTGACGAACTGACGGGTTTTGATAGTACGTCTTACGATGCCGATCCGCTTGGGCTGGTGGCCGGATACGACGAATCGACCTTCTACGCACTTGGCCGTGACCAGTGGGAGGTATGGATCTGCAATGATCCCGAGGGCGAGCTCGATATTGGAATGTCGGACGTCATAGAAGTCTTGGAGTCTCGTGTCACCCCGTACTTCCATTGGCTTTCCGGTGGCCGCTATCAGCCTGCTTTCAATGCGGGTGGGACGATGGACATAACACCGACCCCTGGTTGGGAGTACGGCGATTGCGAGACTCGGGTCAAGGCTGACGTTGGTGAGCGAGAAGGCGCTCCCGCCGTCGAGGGGGTCATCTATGTACTCAACAGGGACATAGGGACCAGTTCGGGAGGCATGGGCAGCAACGACAGAACACAGGACCAAATCCTGCGTAAACATGCCCATGAGTATCCCGAGAGCAATCGCGACGTTTACTTCTCGGGAGATCTCGTGGCGGTCGCGGGTTCTTCCTCTTCACGAGGCTCGAGGGACGGTCATCTAGATTACCTATCGGTTATCGCCCATGAGTTGGGCCACGCTCTGGGACTCCCGCACACAGGGCGGTTCGCAGATTACGACAACCCGATGGATCTCATGAGCAGGGTGGAAGACAGATCGCAATTGCAGGTGGGGACCATCGCGATCAACAGGTACGCAGCAGGATGGATCGATCCTTCCGAAGTGTCGGTATACGAAGGTACGGATACACAAAGATACAGGCTGCGGCCGATTGGTGATGGTGGTGTGCAGATGCTGGTGGTGCAGTCGGAGGGAAGTGGCTTTCTTACGCTCGGGACCAGGGTCAGAAGGGAGTTCGATTCTCTCGTGCCGAGGGAGGGAGTGGAGGTCTATCTAGTCGATGAGCAGTCTCCGACCTGCAGCCACTTCTGGGCATGTGTCTGGAACCATCGCTTCACGCGTGCCGTCTCCCTTGACACATCCGTGCCGCTCGATTTGGACGACAGCGTTGGGCATGTGATGGACGTTGGAGATGGATTCACAACCTGGGACGATGTCTCGATCACCGTCACACGACGGATTGGTGACGACTTCGTCGTACAGGTGAGTCGTGGACGCCCCGAGCAGCAGATCATTCCGAGACACGATTGGTACTTCGCCCCCGACGACGGGAACGTCTACGAGTAGAACATCAAGATCATTGAACCTCGGGTATCAGCACCGGATGCGGTGGGTTTGAGGCCTACACCTACCGTCCATCAATTGTTGATATACCTGCTCGCGCTGTGTGGGCACCCTCCCCGCTGGACTCAGGGCGTGGAACCGGGTTCGGGGAACTCGCTGACAGGGAACACGCTGTTGACGATCTGCAGGTCGGCATTGGGGCAGTGCGGGAGCCATGTCTGGCGCCACTCGTCTTCGGGGATGTGGTAGAGGATCTCGCCGCCGGCAACGATCTCGGCCTCCAGCTCGTACCTGCTGTGGCGGCTGATCTGCACGCCTTCGTGCGGGAGTGAGAACTCGATCGGGAACCCGTCGAGGTTGCCCCGGACCGTCTCGGTGACCAGGAGCGGAGTCTCGGGGTCGGTGACGTCTATCAGCCGGACGTGGAGCACGGCCTCGGGGGGCAGGACCTCATCAGCCGGCCCGGAGTGAATCTGTCCCGGCAGTGGCTCCACGCACGTGTCAAAAGGGCTGGTGGAGATAACCACGACATCGGAGTTGGCGGGAGCGGCCCCGGTGAGCACCGGGTGGACGGTGTCGTTGACGTACAGCAGGTCATCGCCTAGTCGGACGTCGGCGCTCAGCGAGTACTCGTTGCCGCCGGCGATCAGGTCGCGGTCGTACTCGATGTGGAAGCGGGCCGGGAGGCGGTCGGCGTTCTCGATGACGTCGAGCCCCAGTTCCACGGAGGGGGCATCGGCCAGCGTGATGTCCAGCAGTCGGACGGTGACGACCGCGCCCTCTGGCAACTCGACCTCGCGGGCAAAGCGCACCTCGCCGGAGATGGATCCCGCAGACCCCTGCGGCGCGCAGGCAACCGTCGCCGCTAGAGCCGTGGCCAGGACCGCCATCGTGAACGGACGCGCCAAACGATGCATCACCGGGTCACCAGCGAGTCGGCCGTTACGGCGGCGAAGAGCAGGGCCAGGTACAGGAGCGAGAACAGGTACACGGCCTTGGCGCCGTCGGTTCCATCGCCGCGTGCCAGACGCACCGCAAGGACTATGAACGGCGCGCCCAGTGCGACGGCGCCGACCAGGTAGATCCAACCTACCGCGCCCGTCGCGACGAAAGTCCCTGAGACCACCACCAGCACCACGGTGTAGACCAGAATCTGGCGCTTGGTCGCGGCCAGCGTCGCGACCACAGGCAGCATCGGGATCCCGGCGCGGGCGTAGTCGTCCTTGATCAGCAGGGCCAGGGCCCAGAAGTGCGGTGGCGTCCACACGAAGATGATGGCGAACAGGTAGACGGCCGGTAGCTCGACCGTCCCGGTCACCGCCGCCCAACCGACCAGGGGCGGGACCGCGCCGGCGGCGCCTCCGATGACGATGTTCTGCGGCGTCGTCCGCTTGAGGCCCTTGGTGTACACGAACAGGTAGATGAGGGTGCCGGCCATGGCGAGCAGGCCGCTGAGAACGTTCACGAAGCCGGCCAGGATCACGAAGGCGCCCAGGTTGAGGAGGATTCCGAAGCTGTAGGCCCGCCGTTTCGAGACCCTCCCGCCGGCTACCGGGCGGGCGCTGGTGCGGACCATCTTCTGGTCGATGTCGCGTTCGGCGCCGTGATTGAGAGCGTTGGCGCCACCGGCCGCCAGGTAGCCGGAGACGACGACAAGAGTGACTACCAGGGGATCGGGCCGGCCCTCGGCGGCCAGGAACATGCTCCCCACCGCCGTGATCAGCAGCAGGACCGTGATCCGGGGCTTGGTAAGCGCCACGTAGTCGCTCACCACCCTGGATGCGCGAGTGCCTGGAGCGAATATCAACCGGCGCGCTCCTGGTGTCGGGTCCTCACCCGGAAGGTTCCGGGATCGAACTGCACCGCGACCATCAGCACCATCGACACCCAGGACATCGTGGCGAAGACCAGATGCAAGGACGCGATGAGAGGGGTCGAACCCATCCATGCCGTCAGTGCGCCCACCCCGATCTCGATCACCAGGAACCCGGCCGTGAGCGCGGCGAGCCAACGAAGCTGTCCCCGTGCCGCTCCCTGTTTCCAAGCCACGTAGCAGGTACGCAACACCACCACGGCCACGATGGCCACCATGTATCGATGGGTCATGTTGATGACGAACGGCGTGCCTCCGGGGATGCTGGTACCGATGCATAGCGGCCAGCTCGGACAGGCGGCGCCGTAGTTCATCCCCACCATGTAGGAACCGAAGAGGATCGTCGCCAGCAGACCGCTCAAGCCGGCCCACGCCAGCCTCCGATCCTGCCTCGAGACCCTGGGATCGGGGTCCTGCGGACGATCCGACCGATCATCGGGCGGACCGGCCAGCCAGGCGACGGCGAGGCCGGCCACGGTCAACTCGGCCAGCCCCAGGTGGATCAGGCGGGTCCACCAGGAGAGCTCGCTCAGCACGGTGAGGCCACCGAGGATCGCCGCCGCCACCACCAGCACCGTGCTCGCGGCCGTGGCGACGAGCGCCGGCTTCGATGCCCGCAAGTGACGCCAAGCCAGCACGAGCGAAGCCACCACCAGGACCCCCACGGCGGTCGCAGCCAGGCGGTGGGTGAACTCGAGCCAGATGTGGTAGTCGAGGGGCGGGATTATCTGTCCGTGGCAGAGCGGCCAGTCGGGGCATGCATCTCCGGAACCGGTCACCCGGACGACCCCTCCCAGAGCGACCTGAGCGATTGCCGCTACCAGGCTCAGCAGCGTCACCGTTCTGTATCTGGCCCGGCCCGATCGTGTACCCGCGGCGATATGTGGCATGGCTGATCCGCTCCGAGATTCGAATGGGGGATTCCCTCTGCGCCATCCTGAGTTCGCGGTTGCAGGAGGCTCCCGGAAGCTTTCCGGATCGAATCCCCTCCGATTCTAATCCGTCCTACGTGATGCACCGGTCGCCGAGGACGGCCTGCCGGGGCCGTCGTTCGCCACGCCGCAGGCATCAGCCTCAGGGAATCGAGCGGTCCAGGGATCCCGACCAGGACATAGGGCCCCTATATAGTTGCCAAATGGAGGTACTTACCATCATCGGCCGACCTGATCGGCATCTGTGATGAGCCCGCGATCGGCGTTTCCCGCCGCGCCCGAGTTGGCGGTTACCCGCTGGTTCAACACCGCCGCCAATCCGACCCTGGCCGGCCTGCGGGGCGAGGTCGTGGTGATCGAGGCGTTCCAGATGCTCTGTCCCGGTTGTGTCTCCCACGGACTGCCGCAGGCCAAGCGCATCCAGCACGCCTTCGGCGACGATGTCACCCTGCTCGGGCTCCACTGCGTGTTCGAGCATCACGAGGCCATGACGCCGGTCTCGCTCGAGGCGTTCCTCTACGAGTACCGCCTCACCTTCCCGGTCGGTGTCGATGCCCACGACCCCGGGTCGGCTCTGCCCCTCACGATGAGCCGGTTCCAGCTGCGGGGGACCCCGAGCCTGGTTGCCATCGACCGGGCCGGGCGTATCCGTCTCAACGCGTTCGGCCAGGTCGACGACCTCATCGTCGGCGCCACCCTCGCCCGTCTCATCGACGAGCCCCGGCCATTGGCGGCGGATGAAAGCAAGCCCGACACAGGAAACGCGTAGCCCCGGAGTTCGGAACGCACCGGGGCGGGGGTAGAGTTCGCGAACCGTGATCTCTTCTGGTACGAGTTCCCGCTCTTTGGGCTTCCTGGGACCAGCCGGCACATTCACCGAGCAGGCGCTGGTCACCCGCAAGTACCTGGCCGCCATGCGCCGTCAACCGTTCAACTCGATGCTGCAGGTACTGAAGTCCGTGGAGTCCGGCGTGGTGGATGTCGGGTTCGTCCCGATAGAGAACATGATCGAGGGGGCCGTGACCTCCAGCATCGACACCCTGGCCTTCGGAACCGGTCTGTTGATCCAGGACGAGGTGATAATGGATGTCAGCCTGGCGCTGATGGCGCTACCCGGCACGGAACTCCAGAACGTCAAGTACATCCTCTCCTACCCCCTCGCCTCGGCACAGTGCAGCCGTTTCGTTACCCGGCGACTGCCCGACGTCGTGATGGTGGCGGCCAACTCGACTGCCGGCGCCGCCAGCGACCTGGTCGCCCGGGGCGACCTGGACACGGTGGTGATCGCTCCGCAGAGAGCCGCCGAGGTCTACGGCTTGGAGGTTCTCGAGGTTGGCATAGAGGATCGGCCCGGCAACAAGACGCGTTTCCTGCTGGTCGGTCGCGACACCGTTCCCCCGCCGACCGGACGGGACAAGACCAGCCTGGTCGTGTACCAGCGCGCCGACGCACCGGGTTCGCTGGTGGGGATCCTGGGCGAGTTCGTCGCCCGGTCCATCAACATCACCAGCCTGCAGAGTCGCCCGACCAAGGCAAGCCTCGGGAGCTACTGCTTCCTCATCGACTGCGAGGGTCACGTGATGGACGAGAAGCTGGGCGATGCGCTGCGCAACCTCCAGATGAGGGCGGCCAGCGTCAAGTTCCTCGGTTCCTACCCGGCGGACTCGGTCGGCCATGGGGACGATCCCACCGGCGGGGCGCTGCGCGAGGACGTGGATGCTTCATATGTGGACGATGAGGGTTACCTGGTCCTGGCCGGCGTGCCCGACCAGACGAGCCGCGAAGAGGCCGATGCGTGGCTGGCCGACGTGCGCTCCAGGGTCGTCTGACAACCAATCCGCGCGTTCGGGATCAGGACTCGATCAGACCCTCCTGAGGCCGCGTCCAGGGGAGTGTGCTCACATACGCTGCCAGCGGGGCAGCTGGTATCCGCATGGTGCCGAAGGGCACGTCGATGACCACCGGTGCCTCGTGTTCCAGAGCAAGCGGGATCAACGTCTCGAGATCGTGGGGGTCGTCTGCTCTCATGCCCACCGCTCCGAAGGATTCCGCGAACTTCACAAAGTCCGGGTTGTGCAGGTCGGTCCCATAGGTTCTGCCGAACGACTCCTCGAGGTCGCGGGCGACGTTGCCGTAGGAGTCGTTTGTGAAGACGACCACCACCACGTTGAGGCCGTACTGGACCGCAGTGGCGAGTTCCGAGGAGTTGTACATGAACCCTCCGTCTCCGGCCACGCACACCACGGGGCGGCCCGGCTTCGCGACCTTCACGCCCAGGGCCGTCGGGAACGCGTAACCGAGGTTGAACGAGTAGCCGGAGTCGATGTACGTCTTGGGCCGGTTCACCTGGTAGTGCGTACGCGCGTAGAAGCCGAACTGCGTGACGTCCCACACTACGAACGCCTCCTCCGGGATGCCGCGCTGCATCGCCTCCAGGACGGCGTACTGGGGTTCCTTGAGCCGGATGTCGTAGTAGGCGATGAGCTTGCGGGCCGCCGCTACGGCCGCGGCAGGTGACGGGCGCTCTTCCGCTCCGGCCTCGACCAGGAGAGGAAGCAGCTCGTCGATGGTGGCTCTCGCATCGCCATGCAGGGGGATGGTGTTGGACTGGACCCTGGCCAGTTCGCCGTCGTCGATGTTGATGTTGACCAGCGTGGACGACTCACCGGCCGGATTGCCGAGCGAGAATCGTGAGCCGATTCCTATGACCACGTCGGCGGCCTGCATCACCTCGTAGAGCTGGTTCATCTCCTGTCTCTCGCCCCTGGGACTGAAGCACGAGCCGTAGGACAGTGGGTGGCTGTCCGGAATGGTCCCCTTGCCCCCGCTGGACGTCACCACAGGAATGTTGGTGGCCTCCGCCAGCTCGACGAGGGCGCCCTCCGCGTTCGAGCGTGCCACGCCCCCGCCGGCGAAAATCAGCGGCGTGCGAGAGGCGGCGATGACACGGGCAGCCTCCCGGAGGTCGTCGCGGCTCGGCACGATCCGGGGAATACGGGCGGAGTTCCGCAGCCGGACTTCTTCCCGTTCCACCCCGGTCTCGGGCGGAATCTCGATCAGGGCCGGACGCGGCCGGCCCGTACGCATCTGCCTGAACGCCTCGAACACCGCATCCGGCACTTCCCGGGGTCGCAGCACGCGCCGCTGCCACTTGGTGACCGAGCGCACCGTCCCGGGCTGGTCCATCAATTCATGGACGGCCCCGGCATTCTTGCCGATCGCGCCGCGCGGAATCTGGCCGGCGATGACAAGTACGGGCGACGAGCGCGCGTACGCGTTGGTCAACCCGGACGCCGCGTTGTACAGCCCCGCCCCCGGAACCACGAGGGCCACCCCGGGCCTTCCCGAAGAGCGGGCGTAACCGTCGGCCATGAAGGTGGTGGCCTGCTCGTGCCGGGTCGTGATCATCCGGATGCCGGGCTCGTCCCGCAGCGCCGCGACGATCCCGTAGATCTGTATGCCCGGTACGCCGAACACGACCTCGACACCCTCTTTGACGAGGGACTTGACGAGTGCTTCGCCGCCGCTCAGACTCACCATCGGGACACCACAACCAGGCTTCCACCCAACTCAAGCATGCTCGCTCAGCAGGATCGACCGCGAACAGCGGGGTCCGACACGGCATCGCACTCGAGACGCTTTCCAACCATCGGCAAGACACCGGGCACACTACAACACGGTTCAGCGAGCAAGGGCAACAATCCGTGAGCTAACTGCCGGGCCGAGGGCTGGCTTAGGACGTTTCCTCGGCGGCCTCGTTGCGGCGGTATATGGCATCGATCGCTTCGTCGAGTTCGTCCGCCCAGCGCTGCGTCCGCGAGCGAAGTCGCATGTTCTGGTAGGCGCCCCACAGCGTCATGGCGGGCGGCACCAGCACGATGGAGACGATCAGTGAGTACGCGATCGTGATGGCCGCCGTGATGGCGAACTGCTGGGATGCTGCCAGCGGCGAGAACACCAGCACACCCAGTCCTAGCGCCGTCGTCATGGCGGAGCCCAGCAGGGCCGATCCGGTGACGGACAGCGTTTGGACCGCCGCTCTCTCAGGATTGCGGTGGTACCCGTACTCCTCGCGGTAGCGATGGATCATGTGGATGGTGTAGTCCACCCCGATCCCGATCGAGAGGGCGGTGATGATCGACGTGATGAGGGTGTAGGGGATGTCGAGCAACGCCATGGTGCCCAGCACCGAGATCAGCACCAGCACTATCGGGAACACCGCCACGAATCCGAGGGCTGGCTGGCGGACAGTGACCCAGAAGAAGAGGGCGAGGACGGTCAGGGCCACCGCGATGGTGGTGCTGATGGCCTCGGTCTGTTGCTCCGTTATGGCGTCGGTGACGGTGAACGAGATGATGCTGGACGAAGTCGCCGTGAGGGCGCTGTCGTCGCCGAACCAGAGTTCCTCGATCTCCCGCTGGGTGTTCCTGGCCTGCGAGGTGTCACCTGCGAAGGCCGGGAACTGGAGCAGCATGGCATCGATACCGTCCGGGTTGTTGACCAGGAGACGCCCCATGATGGGATCGGTCGCCACCAGCCGGTCGAGCACCTCCTGCATCAGCGCCGTATCGAGCTCGATTCCGGCGGATGCCTCCTGGAACAGGGCGGCGAGTTCCGGGTCGTACTTGTCGCCGGGCTGACCGCTGTCGTTGATCCAGTCGTGGACGACTAGGTCGAAGGACGCCTGGATCGGTCCTGCCGCCGCCCCCGGGCGGCGTGTCCCGTCAGCGAAGGCGGTGGTGAGGTCGTGAAGGTCGATGAACGTGCGCGCCTCCGTGGCCTCGGCCTTCAGCAGCAAGGTGACCATCTCCGTAGAGCCGCCGATGGCCACATCGAGCGTCTCCATATCCTCCAGCAACCCCCCACCTCTGGGGAGGATGTCGCGGATACTGAACTCCGACTCGAGGCCCCTGGCCGCGAACCCGAGTCCGATCGTGATCGCGATAACGGCGACGATGTAGGGCGTGGGATTGCGGGTCACCCCTTTCCCCAGCAATTCCGCCACCCGGCTGACGCCGGGCAGGGCGGTCGATATCGGGCGTGGCTCCTTCAGTTTGCCGCGGGCCGCCCGCCTCCGATCGATGATCGTCCGTCCGGCCGGAATCAGTGTGAGCATCACCAGGAGGGCCATCCCAACGCCCATCCCCGCGATGACGCCGAAGTCGTTGACTATCCCGATCGGGGAGAAGAGGCTCACCAAGAGGCTCACGATCGTGGTGACCGCGGCCAGCGTGAGGGGCAGGGTGACGTGCCGCAGTCCCATCTGGACGGCCCCGGCGACATCCTCGCCGGCGAGGCGTTGCTCGCGGTAGTGCGAGACGATCTGGATGGCGTAGTCCACCGTGAGGCCGATCAGGATGATCGGCACCATCGTGGTGAGGGAGTTGGGAGGGCCGACCAGACCTAGCGCGTTTGGCCCGAGCCATCCCTCGGCGCCGACGATCCAGATTATCGACAGCAGGAGCCCTCCCAGCGTCAGGAGGAGATCCGAGACCGTACGCATGAAGAGCAGGATCAGCACCGCAATCAAGAGGAAGGCCGCACCCACGAGCGGGGCCATCCCTTCCTCGGTGGCCTTCTTGTACTCGTCCTCGATCACCACGGGGGAGATGCTGCTCACCCGCAGCGGACCCTCGGCCGCATCCGCCAACTCGTCGACTGTCCGCGAGGCGGCATAGATTCGCTCGTCGTTGGTGTCCGCCAGGTTGATGGTGGCGATGGCGACCGGATTCCCGTCCGCGTCCAATCCGGTCATGGCGTCGATTGCTTCTCCGATGCCCGGGACGTTGCGGACGGAATCGATTTCCGCCTGCGTGACCGACCCGAGGGCGTCCACCTGGAGCACTGCCCTGACCAGCAACGAGGGCGCGAAGATGGGATCGGGCAGCACCAGCATGTCCCTCACGCTGGGATCGGCCGCGATCTCGCCGATCAGGCTGTCCATCTGGGAGAGCCCCTCGGGCGTGAGCGCATCCCCGCGGAAGATCAGCGTGGCTACGTGGGCCTCGGCCTCGCCCCCGAAGAGCTCATCGATCTCGTCGAGGGCTTGGGCGACGGCGCTGCCGTCGGGAAGGGTTTCGGCAGTCTCCGGCGGCTCGGCCCGCTGTGCCGCGCCTGCGCCCAGGCCGACGGTGACGATGAGGAGTACGGCGATGGTGACCCACGGGTAGCGGGTTACCAGCCGGCGCAGGCGCTCGAGTGCCTTGCTCATGGCCTAAGTGTCAGGGCGCTTACAAACATCTCAACTCCCCCCGAAGACCGGACTTCCCGTGGGCTGGCAGCCCAAAACGGTAGTACCCGCTACGTTCATCCTGCAGCGTCGCCAAAGCCTAACAGTGACCGGACTTGACCACCGATGTTTCAGCCCTTCGCCTTCTTGAATCGCCAGCCGTGCATAAGGCTTCCGTAATGGTTAAAGGAGCGCTTGGCAGCCGGATCGTCGAAGGGGTAGTCCGCACCCATCTGTGTCGCCGCTGCGAGTCCGCTAACGAAGCAGGTCTCTTGGCTGTTAATGAGCGTGTGGGCGCCACAGTGCCAGGTTTTTCTTCTTCCTTGTATGAAACGGAACAGGTAGATGAGCAGTGTGGCTTGGCGTACGTCGTGCACGATGTGTTGAAACCACCACCTGCCGACGATCTTGTTTTCATCGATGCGGCTGACCGGGTTATAGGTAACCAGGCAGGGTTTGTCGGACTGGCTGGCCCACGGCTGCTGGTTGTGCATAATGTACGTTATTTCATAATTGTCGGGCCTGGCACCGTAATGTTCGATGTGGTTACTCCGCGTTTCCAACGGGCGCACTTCGTTGTCCGGGAGGACCGTGGAATCCGAGTGAACCACCGTATGGTTGTGGAGTTCACTCTCATAGCGTATCGACGACAAGATGTAGCGCTCCAGCATCGTGGGTTTGTCGAGGATCATCATCGTCTGGTTGGCATTACACGCCAGAATCACGTCGTCGAACGTTTCTTTCACACCGTCCTCATCCTCGATCACCACAGAGGATGCCCGGCGATACACCTTCCGCACCGGCCGGTTGAGATAGATCTTGTCCCTGAAGTCGGCCGACAGGTGCTCGTAGATCCGCCGCGTGCCCCGGTCCCACGTCTGCATGGGAGTAGCCACTTCGATGTCGAAGAACTCGAGATACCTCGAGAACAAGGCTGCCGGCATATCGAACACGTTGGTCGCCATCAGGAAGTTGACGAACATGGGCTTCAGTACCTTGTACCGGAAGTCCCCGGAGAACCCACCCAGGTTCAGGACCGTTCCCATGCTGATGTAGTTGAACGGGTTGAGAGCGTTCGCCAACTTCGACCGGGAACGGCTCAGGCGACCGAACCGGTGCAGCCGCCTCAGGACCCGCTGGAACTTCTGGATCTCGGATCGGAGCTGCCTCCTGATCTCGGAGTCGAAGTCGTGGGCGTAGACCTCGCCGCGGTATCTCACGCTGTAGCTGAACCTGGTGTCGACCAACTCGATCCCGAATCGCTCCATCAGCAGCACGATGTGGTGGTAGACCGACGGGATGCAGGCGGTCACGGAGATATCGAACGGGATCGAAGCTCCGTCATCCTGGGGCATCTCCACCGTCACCGCATTCCCCCCGAGCCGGTCCCGGGCCTCGAACAGCCTGAAGTCGAACC
>WTGI01000043.1 GCA_011523635.1 Acidimicrobiia bacterium | reverse complement strand
TGTTCTACATTGCGATTTCCGTGTGAGTTCCCGATAATGGGAGACCAAGTGCCGGCCAACATGAAGTCTAGTCGGTGTCGCGCCGGTTGCCAGGATGACAGGGGCCGGGCCCCGGAAGCCTGCCGGGGAGAACCCTCCCCAGCCGGAGCGGCCGCACCTGCCGGTTCGCCCTCCGGTGGTTCGGTCGGCTTCTTCTTGGCATGGCGTGAGCTTGAAGCAGGAGGCTTGAGGCGTCGGCGCGTAGGCGGTTGGATGGGGTTCTCCGACAGGTGCTCGCGCAGCACGTCGGCCGTTCTGCTCTCCAGCTCGAGGCGTTCGGCTGCCACGCGCTCGGCTTGGGCGCGGAGGTTGTCCAGCGCCTCGCGTTGATCAGCGGCGAGCCACCGGATCTCCACCTTGGCAATCTCGATTCTCGCCGTTCTAGTGTCGAACAGGACCAAAGCCTCGGAAGCGGCCTTCATGTGCCGCCGAGCTGCGGCCCGGTAGCGCGTTCGCCGGCGCAGGGCCCCGTCGAGATGCAGCTGGGCGCCCCGGCGTAACTCCTGCGACAGCAGGGCCAGCAGGTGTTCAGTTTCGGGGTCCTCCGCCAGCCCTAACAAGCCCTCGTAGTGGTCGGCCCGGGCCATCGACTGGATCCGCGCCGCCAGGTGCTCCGCCCTGTTGACAGCCTCCTGCCGCCGGGTCTTGACGACGCGGCGGAGCCGCTCACGGTCTCCCTCCGCCGCCCGGCCGGCCCGGGCCAGGGCGGCGCGGAAGTCCATCCGCTCCAGTGCCTCTTCGATGGATCGCTCGTCCGGTGATGGCATACCGGCGAAAGGGTACCGAGTTCCCCGCCGGGCTGCCCCGTGCCACGGGTGATAGTGGTGGGGTAGTCTCGGCCGAGCGGCTCATCGGAAGGAGACACGACATGGCGTTGCAGATCACCTCCACCGACTTCGACGACGGCGACTATCTGGGTCCGGATCACATCCTGGCGGAGGAGTACGGTTTCGGGTGCGCCGGAGGCAACCGGTCGCCGCAGATCTCCTGGTCGGGCGCCCCGGAGGGAACCGCCAGCTATGCCCTCACCTGCTATGACCCGGATGCCCCGACCGGTTCGGGGTTCTGGCACTGGGTGGTGGTCAACATCCCCGCTGACGTGACGGAGCTGGCGGCGGGTGCCGGTGACGGATCCGGGATACCCGCCGGCGCGCTACAGACCCGTACCGACTTCGGCGAGCCCGGGTACGGTGGCCCGTGCCCTCCCGAGGGCGACCACCCACACCGCTACCTCTTCACCATCCATGCGGTGGGTGTGGCCGAACTGCCCGTCGACGCCGATACGATGCCGGCCGTGGTCGGGTTCATGCTGAACTTCAACACGCTCGAGAAGGCCGGCCTGATGGGGCTGTACAAGCGGCGCTAGCCATCGGGCGCCGACAGAGCGGGTGGATAGCAGGAGAGGTGCATCGATGGCGGCCTCGTGGCGGAGAGTCCCACCATGCACCCGCTGATCCGTGACGCCCTTGTCCTGTTCGCCGAACTCTTCCTGCTGTTCGTGGGGGTCAGTTTCGGGCTGAACCTCCTGCGGCGCCGGGTCGGCGACGAGCGTCTCCGGACGCTCATGGGCGCCTCGCCGGTCGGGGCCGCGCTACGGGGGATCGGGGTCGGTTTCATCACCCCGTTCTGCACCTATTCGGCCATCCCGGTGCTGGTCTCCCTCCGGCGGGCGGGTGTGAGCCCGGCGGGCTACGCGGCGTTCATCGTGGCGGCGCCGGTCCTGGACCCGATCCTGTTCGGAGCGCTGGTGATCATCGTGGGCTTGCCGGCCGCGATCATCTACCTGCTGGTGGTGTTCGCGGCGTCGATGGGTCTGGCGCTCCTGGCCGAACGGGTCGATCTGGAACGCTTCATGAAGCCCTTGAGCCCGCCGGATGTGGATGGGGGTCCCGAGCCGGACATCGGAACCGGCCCGTGGCGGGGGTTGCGGACGGAGTGGCGTCCCGCCATGCTGTCGGCTCGGGCGTTGCTCCGCACCATGCTCCCGCTGCTCGCGCTGGGCGTCCTGATCGGGCTGGGGATCACCGCGTTCCTGCCGGCCGAGACGGTAGCCCGCGTGCCGGTCCTGTCGGGAGACGCCGCCATCCCGGCCGCCGCGGCGGTCGGGACGGTCTTCTACATCAACACCGAGCTGTTCGTTCCGATCGCCGACGGTCTCAGAGCGGCGGGGATCGGGATCGGCGCTGTGGTGGCGCTCACCATCGCCGGTGCGGGAGCCAACGTTCCCGAGTTCGTCATGCTGGCCAGGCTGACCAGCCGCAAGGTGCTGGTTGTTTTCGGCGGCTACGTCTTCGTGGTAGCCATGGCTGCCGGGATCCTGGTCGAGCTACTGGTTCGGCCCGCCGGCTGAGCCCCGGTATCGGCGGGGGACCCGGCTGCTGATGCCGGTGAGGGCTTCGTAGGGGATGGTTTCGGCCCAGGCCGCCAGCTCGTTGGCCGTGATTGTCTCCCCGCCCTGGGAGCCGATGATGGCCACTTCGTCGCCGACCCGGACATCGGTATCGGGTCCGACGTCGACCATGAACTGGTCCATGCATACCCGGCCCACCACAGGGTGGCGCCGGTCCCCGATCAGCACTTCTCCCCGGTTGGACAGCAGCCGGGGGTAGCCGTCCCCGTATCCCATGGGGACGACCACGATGCGGGTGTCGCGGTCGGGGGTCCAGGTCGCCCCGTAGCTGACCGGGCTCCCCGCGGGGAGCGGCTTCGACAGCACCACCGTCGACCTCCAGGTGAGGGCCGGCTCGATCCCGACCGTCCTGGGGATGTTGTCGGTCGGGTAGACCCCGTAGAGCATGAGACCCGGTCGCACCAGGTCGAGGTAGGACCCGGGGTGCTGGAGGACGGCTCCCGAGTTGGCCAGGTGCAGCGTCGGCATGGGGAGGTCCCGGTCACCGAAGTAGGAGATCACCCGGCGGAAGGTGGCCATCTGGTCAAGGGTTTGGGCGGGATCCGGCTCGTCGGCGGTTGCGAAGTGGCTGTATACGGCCTCGAGCTCGACATGCCGACTGCGGAGCAGGGCGTCGAGCAGCTCGGCGGCCCCTTCGGGCCGGACCCCCATCCGCCCCATCCCGGTATCCACCTTGGCATGAACGCGGGCAACCGTCCCTAGGCGTTCGGCGGCCTCCTCGATCGGTCCCACCGCCTGTCCAGAGGAGACGGTCATGGTGAGGCTGAAGTGGAGGAAGTCGGGAATCTGGGCGGTGTCCAGGCCCCCCATCACGAGGATGGGACACACGATCCCGGCCTCCCGGAGCTTCGCACCTTCCTCGAGGAATGCCACCGCCAGCCCGGCCGGTCCGAAGCTCTCGAACAACCGGGCCACTTCTACCAGGCCGTGGCCGTAGGCGCCGGCTTTCACCACCGGCAGCATCCGTGCCGGAGCCACGGCTGCCTCTACAGCCCGGTAGTTGGCCGTAAGCTGGTCGAGATCGATCTCCACGTAGGTCGGGCGGGGAACCCGCGGGGCTACGGTGGGATCGAGGATCATCGGTCAGGAGGTTACAGGTGGGAGGTCCGGCGAGCGGATGAGCACGGTCGACGGGCCAAGCGGGGGACGGCCCCGGTTCTTCGACACCCGAACGGCCTACATGATGTTCATCACCACTACCACGGAGAAGGCAGAGGTGGCGGCTCGGATCGCGCGGGAAGCGCGCCTGGTCGGTCCGGGGCCGGACGCCTTCCGCGTGTTCGACGCCGGCCTGGGGGACGCCACGGTGCTGGTCGAGGTGATGCGGAGCCTCCATGCGCTCCGCCCCCACGTTCCTTGGCTGGTGGTCGGCAAGGAGATAAGCATCGAGGACGTCCGTATCGCTCTCGATCGGCTACCCGACCGCTTCCACGAGCACCCCGAGATGGTGTTCGTGGTGACCAACATGACCTACGGCGAGGCCACCAACCTGCGGCCGGGACCCGGTAAGGGCGAGGTGTCGTGGCGGCGCACCGCTCTGGAGGGCGCCACCACCGTCGGCTTCGCCCAGCAGATACGCAGCCTCCACGACACGTTGGCCGAGGACTGGCAGGTGAAGACCAGCTCCAGGACGGGCAACCCGGTCTACGTCCGCCCCGCCGTCCATGTGATCTATCGCCAGGATCGGGAGTTCATCCTTCGCCGGGTGCTTCCCGATCCGAGCACGTACCGGGCAGCCTTCGATCTCGTCATCGCGTCCCAGCCCTACCGGGCACGTACCTCGGCCGAGCACAAGGTCCGCACCGTGATCGCTCCCCTGGCCCGGGCGCTGGCTCCCGGTGGCCGGCTGCTGGGGATCCACGCCTACGGCCACGATCCGGGCATGGAGATCATCCACACCCTGTGGCCGGACGAGGATCCCTTCCGGACGGACCGCCGGGCCCTGCTGGCCGAGGCGGCCCGCCAACTGTCGAGCCCGGCCGATCGGGACCTGGTGATGGAGGAGTGGGATGACTCGGAGTCGGTCTTCCGCTACGAGATGCGGACCATGCCGGTCGAGGCCAAGGAACACATCGGGACGTCCGCGATCCTGGCGGCCTGGAACGCTGCCGCCTACGTGGCCCAGATCGACGAGGAACGGATGGAGGAGGCGGTGACGTTCGGCGCCTACCACGACGGCACCAGGTCGGTGCTCCAGCGCTACGGCCGGGTGTGGTTCAACAACGAGAGCTTCGTGATCCGCCGGGAGCCGGCATGAGGGGCGGTGGGCCGTGAACGAAACCATTACCGCGGTACCGGGTGTGGAGGTCGGGCACTGGACATCGGAGGAGCACCGCACCGGGGTCACCGTGCTGGTGTTCCCCGAGCCCAACGTGGCGGCGACGGAGATCAGGGGAGCGGCGCCGGGAAGCCGCGAGACAGCGCTGCTCGGCCCCGGGATGCGGGTCCAGCAGATCCAGGCCTTGGTGCTCACCGGAGGGTCGGCCTTCGGAATGGCCGCAGCGGACGGGGTGGTCCGGGAGTTGGCCGCCGACGGCCGGGGGCATCCCACCCGCAACGGCCCGGTTCCCATCGTCCCCGCCGCGGTCATCTACGACCTCGATCGACCATCCGGCTTCCATCCCGGAGCGCCGGAGGGAGCACTCGCCTACCGGAGCCGCTCGCCGGCGCCCGTACGTCAGGGGCGGGTCGGCGCCGGCCGGGGCGCAACCACCTCGCAGTGGCGCGGCCCGGCTGCGGTCCGGCCCTCCGGGCTCGGATCCGCCCGGATCGAGGTCGGCGCCGCGACGGTCGGCGTGCTGGCCGTGGTCAACGCGGTGGGCGACGTCTTCACCCTCGAAGGGACTCCGCTCACCGGTGGCGAGATGGTCCCCGGCCCGGCCGCCTCCGCCGTCACACCCCACGCCAACACCACGCTCGTGGCGGTGGCCACCGATGCCCGCCTGGAGCGGGACGACCTATTCCGGTTGTGTGTGCGGTCCCAGGATGCGGTGGCAGCCTGTATCCGGCCGTCCCACACCCGATATGATGGCGACTCGGCGTTCGCGGTGTCCTGTGGAGAGTTGATGGGCGATCCAGATGCGTTGGGCGAGGCCGCCTTTGTCGCCACCGGACGGGCTATCGCCGCGGCGGTGACCGGCGCTCGTCAGAACGATCCTGACCGGACGGAATCCGGCTCGTGACCCGGGTGGAGATCCGGGCGCGCCTGGACGAACTGGCCGGACAGGCGGCCACCTGCACGGCCTGCCGCCTTCACGAACGACGTACTCAGGCCGTCTTCGCCGACGGTTCGCCCGAGGCGGACATCATGTTCATCGGCGAGGGTCCCGGCTACAACGAGGACAAGGAAGGCCTGCCGTTCGTGGGCAAGGCGGGCATGCTGTTGAATCGGCTTCTCGGTGAGGTGGGTCTGGATCGGAGCGAGGTGTACATCGCCAACGTGGTGAAGTGCCGGCCTCCGAACAACCGGGATCCCCGCCCGGACGAGATAGACGCCTGCAAGCACTTCCTGGTCGACCAACTCCGGCTGGTGGACCCGGCCGTGGTCATGACGATGGGCAACTTCTCGACCAAGCTCCTCCTCAAGACATCGGTGGGTATCACCCGCACCCGAGGCCAGGTGTACCCGTGGTGGGGGCGGGTGGTGATCCCGACCTTCCATCCCGCGGCGGCATTGCGGAGCGGTCCCGCCATGGAGGCGACCATCAAGGCCGATCTGGAGTTGGCGGTGCGAACCGCCCGGGAGCGGTTGGCGGATCCGGAGGCCCAGGCCGGCGCCCCGGATGTGCCCGACTCCTACGAACAGCTCGGCCTGTTCGGATGATCGTCGTCGAGGCGCCCACCGCGGGCGACACTCGCCGGATCGGCCGGGCCCTGGCCGGGTTGGTCCAACCGGGCGACATAATCCTCCTCTCCGGATCCCTCGGGGCCGGTAAGACGGTGCTGGCCGCCGGCATCGGCGAGGGCATCGGCGTGGCGGAGCCGCTCACGTCGCCGACCTTCGTCCTGTCCCGCCACTACCGGGACGGGTTCATGCCGTTGCTCCACGCCGATGTCTACCGGATCGGCTCGTCCGGTGAATTCGAGGACCTCGACCTGATCGAAGCGGCTCGAGACGGCGTGCTGCTCATCGAGTGGGGCGATGTGGTGGCCGGTCGCCTCCCCGACACCTGCCTGTCGGTGGAGATCGAGGGTACCGGTGACGGAACCCGGACGATCCGGCTCTGCCCCTCGGAGCCGTGGACCGGCCGCCGGCTCGAACCCGCCATGCGGGAAGCGGCCCAGGGCGTGCGAAGGTGAGGATCCTCGGTATCGATACCGCCACGGGGGCCTCGTCGGTGGCGCTCGTGGAGTCGAGGCGGCTGGTGGCCTCCGCCGGCCGCTCCGGAAGCCGGGACCACGATGCCTTCCTCGTTCCGGCCATCGACTTCTGCTTCGCCCAGGCCGGATGGCAGCCAGGAGACCTGGATGCCGTGGTGGTCGATGTGGGGCCGGGCCTCTTCACCGGCGTCCGGGTCGGTATCGCCACCGCCCAGGGCCTGGCCACGATGCTGGGCGTCCCGATCATGGGCGCCTCCTCGCTGGATGCTCTGGCCCTGCGGGCCACCACCGGGCACAGGTACATCTGGGCGGTGGTGGACGTACGCCGCGGCGAGGTGGCGGTGGCCGGTTACCAGCCGGTCCCCGGCGGCGCGGCGCTGGATGCGCCACCCGAGCTGGTCGGTTACCAGCAGTTCCGGGGCATCCTCGAGTCCGATGCCAGGGAGATCCTGGTGGTGGGCGATTGGGAGGCCCTCCCGCGTTCGGTGTTGCGCGGATTGCGAGGAGTCCGGACCGGTATGCCCCGCTACCCGTCGGCGGACGCCCTGGCCGAGATGGTGGTCTCGAAGGCAGGGCGGGGGGAGTTCGGCCATCCCAGGGAGGTGCGTCCCTTCTACATGCGGGAGCCGGACGTCACGCTCGGCTCGGTGCACCGCCGGGAGGCGGGCCTGTGGTCCTGAACGGTGGGCTCGTGGTCCGGGACCTGCTGACGGAGGACCTGGATCAGATCCTGGAGCTCGAGGCCGCCACCTTCCGGATGCCGTGGTCCCGCGAGGTGTTCGAGGCGGAGCTGGACGCTCCGGGCCGGTCGTATCTGGTGGCGGACTACGAGGAGCAGGTGGTCGGTTACGGCGGTCTCATGCTGGTGGAACGCGATGCCCACATCAACACGCTGGCCACCCAGCGCCCGGCGCCGGTGCCCGCCGTGGGAACCCGTCTCATGCTGGCGCTGGTGCATGTCGGGTTGGCGGGAGGCGCCGAGCACCTGACCCTGGAGGTCCGGGCCTCGAACCGGCGCGCCCAGGACTTCTACCGGAAGTTCGGCATGGCCCCGGTGGGGGTGCGGAAGCACTACTACCGGGACGAGGACGCCCTGATCATGTGGGCGCACGACATCACCGGCGCCGGTTACCGGGAACGGCTCCGGCTGATCGAGGAGGCGCTGCCTTGAGCGGTCCGCTGGTGCTGGCATTCGAGACCTCGTGTGACGAGACCGCGGTGGCGGTCACCGAGGGCACGAGGGTTCTGTCCAACGTGCTCTCGTCACAGGTGGATCTGCACGCCCGGTTCGGCGGAGTGGTACCCGAGGTGGCCGCCCGCGCCCATGTCGAGGCGATCCGCTCGCTCACCCACCGGGCGTTACGGGAAGCCGGGGTACACCCCGACTCGCTGGACGGCATAGCCGCCACCAGGGGGCCGGGCCTGGTCGGTTCGCTCCTGGTGGGCTTCTCGTTCGCCAAGGCCATGGCGTGGAGCCGCGGGCTTCCGTTCCTCGGCGTGGACCACATGGAGGGACACCTGTTCGCGCCCCGCCTGGACTTCGACGACTTCCGGCCTCCGGGCGTGGTGCTGCTGGCCTCGGGGGGCCACAGCCAGGTGGTCCTGATCAACGGATGGGGGGACTATCGGGTCCTCGGCCAGACCATCGACGACGCCGCCGGCGAGGCATTCGACAAGCTGGCCCGCTTCATGGGGCTGGGATTTCCGGGCGGGCCGGCCATCGACGCTCTCTCCGAGACGGGAGACCCCGACCGGATCAGGTTCCCCAGGGCGCTGGCCGACCGGCGGTACGACTTCTCCTTCTCCGGCCTCAAGACGTCGGTGGTGACCACCCTGGAGAAGGCGAGGGCGTCCGGGACCCTGCCCTCCCGGGAGGACGCCGCCGCCTCGATCCAGGAGGCGATCGTCGACGTGCTGGTGCAGAAGACGATGAACGCGGTCGAGGATCACGGAGTGGAGATCGTCGGCGGCGGGGGCGGCGTTGTGGCCAACCGCCGTCTCAGAACCCGGCTCGAAGAGGAGGCCGATCGTCGGGGCGTGGGAATGTTCCTGCCCAGGCCGATCATGTGTACCGACAACGGCGCCATGATCGGCGCGGCGGCGGCGTTCCGGCTGGAGCGGGGCGAGCGGACCGAGTGGCGGGCCGGAGTCGATTCCTCCATGAAGCTGTGACTCGGTAGGAAGGCGCCGTAACAAGCCGCTCGGACCCGCGGGTGATGATGTCTGCGGGTGGGTGAGCGGAAGGGGGTGCGGTTCGGCTACCGATCGTCGACCAAGGCGTCCCAGGCTATGTCGATCATCCGACCCACTGCGTCCCGGACCACGTCCCGATGAGGGTTGTAGTAGTCCATGTCCTCGTTCTTCTGCGCGAGCGGGTCGCCGTCCACCGCCAGGATGGCGCCCGCCTGCCTCCCCGCCAGTCCGGCCAGCACGAACAGCGCCGCGGCCTCCATCTCCACCGCCTTCACTCCGGTCTTCTGCCACATGGCCACCGGGGAGCCCAGAATGTCGTGGGTGAAGAATGCGGCATTGGTCAGCGTCACTCCCTCGTGGATGTTCTCGGCGCCCTCGGCGGCGCGCCGCAGCGCCATCACCACCTCGACCGAAGCCAGGGCGGGATAGCCATCGGGCACTATCTGGGAGGTGTAGCCCTCGTTGCGCACCGCTCCGGTCGAGATCACCAGGTGGCCGTCCCTCACGTCGGCCTGCATGCCTCCGCAGGTCCCCGCCCGGATCACACGCTGCACGCCGGCCAGAAACAGCTCCTCGAAGCACACCGCGGCACCCGCCGCCCCCACCCCGTGGGAGGACACCCCGACCCGGGTCCCCCGGTGGTGGCCCACCAGGGTGACGTATTCCCGGAAGCGACCTATCTCGGTGGCGCCGTCGAGCCGCGAGGCCGCCCGCAGGGCGCGGTCGGGATCGCCGACCACCAGCATCCGCTCCGGCACGTCATCGGATTCAACGCAAAGCAGGGAGAGGAACATGTCTCAAATGACCCTTTCGTTTCCGCCGTTGAAGGGAATCTACGCTGCGGGGTCACCGAGAACCTCTCACCGACCAGTTCGGCAACCACCGCAGCCCTGTGGCCGGAGTTGACCTCCGTTCCCAAGAGGTTCCATGTACGACTGTACATCCAAGTTGTATTGTGCCGCCCGCTGTGAGCCGGCCAGAGCGTGCCGAGAAACAAGTTCTGCGGGGTTCTCCGGAGCAGGCCAAAACGGAGGTCGCGTCGGGTCTGGGCGTCTACTGGATGGAGACACGGTGGGCCGCCTCGGTCTGAGCGGCGATCAGCGGGCGGTAGACGCGGCCGTGAGCGAGGAGGTCGTCATGGGTGCCCTGTTCCACGACTCGCCCCTCCTCGAGGACGACGATCCGGTCGGCGCTGCGAATCGTCGATAGCCGGTGAGCGATGACGAGTGTCGCCCGCCCCTGACGGACGGCATGGAGCGCCAGGTTCAGCTCTTGCTCGTTGCGAGTATCGAGACTCGACACAGCCTCGTCGAGTACGAGCACGGGTGAGTCCTTCAGCAGGGCGCGGGCGATCGCGATGCGCTGGCGCTGGCCACCGGACATCTGGACGCCCCGCTCACCTGCGACAGTGTCGTAGCCGCGGGGCATCTCGGTGATGAACTCGTGCGCCAGGGCCGTCCGTGCCGCGTTCTCGATCTCGCCGTCGGTGGCGTCGGGGCGCGCCATGCGAATGTTCTCCCGCAAGCTGGTGTTGAAGAGGTAGATGTCCTGGGGCACCCACGCGATGATCTCTCGAAGGAAGCGCTGGGGCAGCCGGCGCACGTCGTGTTCCCCGATGGCGATGGTCCCGGCGTCAGCGTCCCAGAATCGCATGAGCAGGCTCGCGCACGTGGTCTTGCCCGCGCCGGAATGGCCGACGAGCGCTACGGTCTCCCCGGGCGCGATCTCGAACGAGACATCCCGGAGAGCGGGATCGCCACCGCCGGGGTAGCCGAACGTCACTCCCGTGAACGTGACCCGGGGCTCCACCTCGGACTCCGGCGGGATGGCCCCCGGCGCGTCTGTGACGGGTGCCGGTTCGCGCAACAGGTGGAAGGCGCGTTCGGCTGAGGCGAAGACGATCCCGAGGCTCTGGGCCACATTCGCGATGGCGAGAATCGGGATGAAGACGAAGATGGCGAGCGTGATCACGACGGGGTAGTAGGCGGGGTCGAGGTCACCACGGGAAACGTGGTTTGCCGCAACCGCAACGACGCTCAGCATGCCGCAACTCATGAAGGCCACGACGGCGCCCTGCTCGATCCCGGCGCGCATTCCGTAGACCAGCTGCGAGCGGACGAGCCGGTTGCTGTGGGACTCGAGGTTGGCGAGGAACCTTCGCTGGGAGCCGAAAGCCACCAGTTCGCGCAGGCCCTGCACGCCGTCCACGACTTCCGCGTTCAGATTGCCGAGGTCGGCCCTCAGCGCCTCGCCCTGCCTGGCGGCGCGACGCCTCAGCACGAATGGCGCGCCCGCCACCAGAACAGCGAAGGGCAGGAGCACGAGCGCAAGGGTCCAGTGCATCACTCCGAGGGTGGCGAACGCCAGGAGCGGAACCACGACGGCCACTACGAACGTTCCGACGGTGTGGGCATAGAACCACTCGGCGGTTTCGATGTCGGCCATAGCGGCAGACGCCACGTCCCCGGACCGCCGCCGGATCAGGTATCCGGGGGCGAGCCGTTCGAGCGCGTCGTAGAGGTGGCCGCGGAGTTCGGCGAGGATCCGGTAGGCCAGATCATGCGCTATCCACATCTCGGCCCAGGCCATTACAGCCCGAAGGATGACGGCGGCCCCCAGCGCGACCGCAGGCGTGCGAAGGTCGGTGGCGGTCGCGCCAACAGCGACCTGGCCGACCATGTAGGCGCCGAGCGCCGCGGATGCGATCGTGGCGCCCTGGTTCAACACGCCCGTCACGATTGCCAGCGCCATGAGGCCGTAGTAACCCCGGATCATCCAGAGGAGTTGCCAGAACCCGGACGAGAATCGGGTCGCCTTCTGTCCGCTCGCCGCGGGCGCGGTCCTGGGGTTGGCCATCGTGGTCATGAGGCGCCTTCCCGCTGGGCGCGAACCAGTTCCGCGTAGTGGCCACCGCGCAACACGAGATCCCCGTGCCGGCCCGACTCAGCGACCCGGCCGTTGTCTAGCGCCACGATGCGGTCCGCGTTGACGACTGACGAGAGGCGATGGGCGATGATGATGGTGGTCCGCCCTCGCGTGAGGAGGCCGAGTGCCTCCCGGATCGCCGCCTCGTTGGCGCCGTCGAGGTTCGAGGTGGCCTCATCGAGGATGAGAACCGGCGCATCCTTCAGGAGGGCGCGGGCGATGGCGATGCGCTGGCGTTCACCGCCCGACAGCTTCGCGCCGCGCTCGCCCACCACGGTGTGGTAGCCGCTCGGAAGCGACTGGATGAATGCGTGGATGTTCGCCTTCCCGGCGGCATCCCGGATTGCCTCCGGTGTGGCGTCGTCCCGGCCGATCCGGAGGTTGTCCTCGATGGTCCCGTGGAAGAGGTACGTGTCCTGGGAGACGTAGCCGATGGACCGCCGCAGGTCGTCCAGGGGGATGTCGCGGAAGTCCGTCTCGCCGAACGTCAGCCGGCCCTCCTGCGGATCGAAGAACCGGAGCAGGAGTGAAGCCACCGTGGTCTTGCCAGCGCCGGAGCTACCGACGATCGCGACCGTCTCGCCCTCGCGAATCTCCAGGGAGACATCCTCTAGGGCCGGGCGGGCGTCACTCGAGTAGCGAAACGTGACGCCGTGGAGGGCGATCGTTCCGCCGGGTGATGTGGCGGTGGCGGTCCTCCCGGCGGCCGCGTCACGAATCCCGGGTTCGGTATCGAGCAGTTCGAATATGCCCGTCGAAGCCGAAATGCCCATGTAGCCGGCATGCCAGTAGGCGTCCAGTTCGACGAGCGGTCGAAAGCACTCGGCCGAGAGGAAGAGGATGATCAGCAGCGCGGCGATGCCCAGGTCGCCGGCAACGACCTGGAAACTTCCGATGCCGACGGCGAGCGCCACGCCTGCGCTCATCGCGAATCCGACCAGTCCGTTCCGGATCATCGAGATCGAGAGCTGGGCCATTGTGGCTCGGTAGAGCGCCTGGCTCGCAGCGCGGAGCTGGTCTCCTCGCCGCTCGCTCGCGTTCAGCGCCTTCAGCGTGACCATGCCCTGCATGGAGTCGACAAACTGCGCATCCAGCGACGAGTACGCGGCCCAGTGTCGCTGGCCGTACTCGCCGAGGATGCGGTCCCAGATCCGGGGGATGAGCGGCACGGCCAGCGCGAAGGCCAGGACGACAACGCCGATGAGGGGATCGAGAGCCAGGATGACCACGACGATGCAGATCGGAACGACGACCGACACCACCGCATGGGGCAGGTAGTAGCCGACATACGACTCGAGTGCCTCGACACCATCGACCAGCGTCGCTTGCACCTTGCCCGTCTCCGTGTGCTCCAGGTAACCGGGTCCGAGCAGGAGCAACTGAGCGAACAGCCGGAGGCGCAGCTTGGTCTTGACGACGGCTGAGACCTTCTTTGCCAGGACTTCGCGGGCGAATATCAGTGCGGCGCGAAGCAGGGTCAGGCTGGCGACGGCAGCAACGGAACCAGCGATCGCAGTCCAGCCACCGCCGTCGAGGATTCGCCGCACGACGAGCGCGATGAGCACGCCCTGGGCAACCCAGGTCGCGGAGACGGCAAGGCCAAGCGCGATGGAGAGGCCCAGGAGCGGGCGCACGCCAACAGTCAGTCCCACGATTCGCCGGTGAATCATCATGTGCGGTCTTCGCGCCTCCGTTGCCCGCACGGGCGCGGGCTGGATTGATAATGAGAATCAGTCTCATTATTGTACTCGGGAGAAGGAGAAACCCCGGAGAAGGAGAGTCGGAATGTTGCGTGTCCAGGTACCCAGGGCCAGGCCCGGTCGGATAGCCCGGACCGCCGCCGCGATGCTGGCGCTGGTGTTGGTAGCAGCGGCATGTGGCGGAGACGAAGCGAGCGACGACACGGTGGCCACCACCGTGATGGCCGAGGCCACAACCACCACCTCGGCCACAACCACCACCTCCGCACCCCCGACAACCCACGACCACGACCACGACGACGAAGACGACCACCACGAACACGAAGACGACGAGGACGAGCACGAAGACGACCACCACGAGCACGAAGACGACGAGCACGAACACGAGGATGACGAGCACGAGCACGAGCACGAGGACGATGCCGCGGCTCCGCCCAGCGTCGAGGATGCTACGGGTGCGATGGTCACGCTGGAAGCGCCGGCGGTCCGGGTTGTCTGCCTCACAGGGCTCTGCGTGGACACGATGTTCGTGCTAGGTGTCAAGCCCGTGGCTGCGAATGACTTGCTCCACCGGGATCCGGCCTACTGGGGACCGGACGAGAACGAAATCGGTCCCGTCAGCGGTTCCTTCTTCGAGCCAAGCCTGGAAGACATCGCTGCGGCGAACCCCGACATAGTCATCGGGCTCGGCGGCGTTCACGACGGCCTGCGCGCCGCACTCGAGAGCATCGCACCGCTATTCATCGTCAACCCGGTCGGTGTCGAGGGGATGCTCGCGCATGTCGTCGAGATCGGAATCCTCCTCGGAATGGAACACGAGGCCGAGGACGCGGTGGCAGCATTCGAGTCCCGGCTCGAGCAGTATGTTGCGGGAGTCACCACCAAGAGGTCCGTCATGGTCGTGTACGGGTCCGACGTGAACATCGGGGCCGACACTGTGTGTACGCCGGCCGTCGATGCGCTGGCCCATGCAGCGGTCTACGCCCCGGAGTTCTCCGGCTGTGACATCCACCAGCCGTTCCCGAGCTTCTCTGTGGAGCAGTTGCTGGGTATCGACCCCGACGTCATCTTCGTCCAGACGTACGGATTCGGGCCTACACCCCCGGAACCGGTGTCCGAGCAACTCGTTGACCATGTGATCTGGAGAGAGCTCGTAGCGGTCCAGAACGGCGAGGTACACGAGGTGGACTTCTTTATCTGGGGCACATCCCGTGGCATTAACGGCACCAACTTCGTGCTCGACGAGGCGATGCCGAAGATCTACCCGGAGGACTTCCCGGCTCCTCTGCCTTGAGCGCACCCCCGGGCGCGGCGGCGGCTCCGGGCTGGTCCTGGACTCGGGTAATCGTCGCCGCCGCGATCCTCGCGGCACTTGCCGCCCTGGCCGTAATCCATCTGAGCACGGTCGAGCCGAGAGTGGCGCCCGGGCAACTTCCCGGCATCTTGCTGGGCGAGTCCGGCGGCCGGATCGAACGGCTCGTGGTCCGCGAGCTGGGGCTGCCCCGGCTGATCCTGGCGCTGCTGGCCGGCGCGGCGCTCGGGCTCTCCGGGGCAATCCTTCAGGTCGTTCTCAGGAATCCGCTGGCCTCGCCGGGGCTGCTCGGCGTGTCGGCCGGAGCATCGCTGGCAATGGCAATCATCCTGCTGCTGAACGCCCCGGTCTTGTTCGCGCTTCATCCGATCGTGGCTCTTGCCGGGGGACTCGGCGGCGGCCTGATCGTCCTCGTGGCCTCGCGGGGGGCGCGAACACCGATTCAAGCCGCGCTGACCGGCGTCGCTGTCGCCGCGCTCCTCCATGGGATCATCCTCGCGATAATCGGCCTCGCCGCCTCATCCGGCGCCGTGCGGGTCTTCTTCCTTTTCACGGTCGGCAACCTCTCGGGTAGGACATGGGATCATGTCCGGCTCGTGTGGCCGTGGGTGCTCGCGGGGATTCCCGTAGCCTTCCTCCTGGCTCGAGGCGCCAACGTGCTCCAGTTGGACGAGGATGTCACCTCATCGCTCGGGATGCCGGCAAGGCGCATGCGCGGCGTCTTCGTAGCACTGGCCGCGCTGCTCGTCGGGAGCATCGTGGCGGTCGCCGGGCCCATCGCCTGGGTGGGGCTTCTGACGCCACACATCGCTCGGCTGCTAGTCAAACGGCCGGATGCGAGACTTCTCTTTCCGGTGGCGACGGTGATCGGAGCGCTCCTGCTGCTGGCGTCCGACGTACTTGCCAAGGTCGTTATCTATCCGGGCGAGATTCCGGTGGGCCTGTGCACGACCCTCCTGGCCGCCCCGATGATCCTCGTGCTCCTCCGCCGCAAGAATCTGGGACTGAAGCGCTCGTGACATCGACGCGTTCGTTCGTGGCCCTCGTGCTGGTGGCAGGCATGGCGGCTGTCGCCCTCTTCATCCTCCACCTCGGACTGGGTACTGTCTGGATCCCACCGGATCGTGTCATCGGGGCCCTGGTGGACGGATTGACGGAATCCACGGACCGGACGATCGTCTGGGATCTGCGGATGCCTCGCGCCATCCTCGGGCTCCTGGTGGGTTGCATGCTGGGCCTATCAGGGGCGTTGCTGCAGGTCGTCATGCGCAATCGCCTCGCCGAGCCCGGGCTCACAGGCGTCTCCACGGGGGGAATTCTCCTTGCCGTCCTCTTCCTCGCCGGGACGTGGGGCCTGCCTCAACCCGGCCGGTTGCTTCCGTTCATCGTGCTCCTCGGCGCCCTGGCCGGGGGGATACTGGTGCTCTTCGTGAGTTCGACGCGCGGAGGCATCGATCCCTTACGACTGATCCTTACGGCGGTAATCGTCAACGCGATCCTCGGATCGCTGACCGCGATCGTCATGCTGCGCTCCAATTACGCGCTCGGGAACATCCTCTCCTGGCTCATCGGGTCGCTGCACGGCCGCGTCTGGGACGACGTCTGGCTGGCCCTGCCGTGGGCCGCTGTCGGCATCGCAGCGGGATTGCTTGCTGCCCGCGCCGCCAACCTCCTCCAGCTTGACGACGAATCAGGGCGCGCTCTCGGCCTCCCGTTGCAGCCTGCTCGAGTCGCCCTATTCGGGCTGGCCGCGGTCTTGGCCGCCGGGGCCGTGAGTGTCTCCGGAGCTATCGCATTCGTCGGCCTGATGGCGCCGAACGCCGCCCGGGCCATCGTCGGCGCCGACGCGCGTCGCGTCCTGCCCCTGGCCGCCCTAATCGGCTGCGTCCTCCTGCTGGCGGCTGACCTCGTCGCCCAATCGTTCTCCATCAGGCCGCCGATTCCCTCGTCGGCGTACCGTGTGGGGCTTCCCGTCGGGGCCGTGTTGGCCGTCTTCGGGGCGCCACTGCTCATCTTTCTTATCCGGCGGAGCACCAGATGAACGACGTCGAACCCATCAGGCTGGCACAGGTCAGCGCCGGCTACGGGAAACGGGTGGTGCTCGATGGCCTCGACCTGAGGCTGCGGCACGGCACGATCACCGCCATTGTCGGGCCGAACGGGTCGGGGAAGTCCACGGTGATCCGGGCGATGGCCCGGCTGCTTCCGGCGCGGAAAGGTGTCGTACTCCTCGACGGGCTGGACATCCGGACCTTCGGATCTCGCGGTATCGCCCGCCTCGTATCCGTCCTTCCGCAATCTCCATCGAGCCCACCGGGTCTGACCGTTCGCGAACTCGTCGAGTTGGGTCGCTTCCCCCATACCGGGCTCTTCGGGCGACTCGGCGAAGAGGGCACACTCGCCGTAGATTCTGCGCTCAACCTCACGGGTTTGACCGACTTCGCGGAGCGTCCCTTGGACGAACTCTCCGGGGGCGAACGCCAACGCGCCTGGATCGCGCTCGCTCTCGCTCAAGGCGCCGGCACCCTTCTTCTGGACGAGCCGACCACGTTTCTCGACGTCCGGCACCAGTTCGAGGTTCTCGACCTCGTTGAGTCCCTCTGCGCGAGCGGCGGCATGACGGTCGTGATGGTGCTCCACGATCTCGTGCATGCGGCGAACTATGCGGACCGTGTCGTCGTGGTGGACGAAGGCCGGATCGTGGCGGACGGTGCGCCCTCCGCCGTGCTGACCGTCGAGCTGATGCGGACGGTGTTCGGCGTGGCAGCGAAGATCTTCACCGATCCCGAGTCCGGTCGGATGATCTGCCTGCCGGTCGGCCCCGGCGGGAGTTGATCTCCGTTCCGCCACGCCGCATCATAGATTCTGCACTCACCAGCGACCCAGCCACCCGATCCTTCCGTCCGGCGCGGCTGATCCGGGGACCCGCCACTCACCACCGCCGCTTTGGCAGAGCAGCACTTCCCCGTTTAGCACTCCGCCCCAAGGGCTGCTAACCTCTGGCAATCGTAAGGAGAGATTGCCAACAGGTCCGCCTTTCCCGGCCGGCCGGTTGGCATCTCGCACGTAACGCCACCTTATTCAAGGAGGACTTCGGATGAATCTGAAGCCACTCGGCGACCGCGTGATCGTCTCGCCCAACGAGGATGACGAGCAGCGCACGGCGTCGGGACTGGTAATCCCTGACACGGCCAAGGAGAAGCCGGTGACCGGCACCGTCCTGGCCGTCGGCCCCGGCGAACTGAACGATGACGGTGACCGGACTCCCGTGGATGTCGCCCCGGGCGACACGGTCGTCTACTCGAAGTACGCCGGAACGGAACTGAAGTACGAAGGCGAGGAGTACCTGATTCTCGCGTCCCGCGACCTGCTGGCCATCGTCGGCTGACGGTAGCGGCAGGACACGCCTCGAGAAAGGAAACTCAACTATGGCAGCGAAGGATCTTCGTTTCGACGAGGACGCGCGACGCGGTCTGGAGTCGGGAGTCAACAAGCTCGCCGACGTGGTCAAGGTAACCCTCGGACCCAAGGGCCGCAACGTGGTGCTAGAGAAGAAGTGGGGCGCCCCGACCATCACCAACGACGGGGTGACCATCGCCAAGGAGATCGAGTTCGAGGACCCATGGGAGAACATGGGTGCTCAGCTCGCCAAGGAAGTAGCGACCAAGACCAACGACGTGGCCGGTGACGGTACCACCACGGCGACGGTGCTGGCCCAGGCCATGGTGCGGGAAGGACTCCGCAACCTGGCCGCCGGCGCCAACCCGATGGGCCTGAAGCGCGGCATCGAGTCGGCGGTGGGAGTTGTGACCGATTTCATCGGTGACTTCTCCAAGGACATCGAGACCACCGAGGAGATCGCGTCCGTGGCGGCCATCTCGGCAGCCGATCCCGAGATCGGCGCCACGATCGCCGAGGCGTTCGAGAGCGCCGGCAAGGATGGCGTGATCACGGTGGAGGAAGGCCAGACCTTCGGGCTCGAACTTGAGTTCACCGAGGGGATGCAGTTCGACAAGGGCTACATCTCGCCCTACTTCATCACCGACCCCGACTCCCAGGAAGCGGTGCTGGAAGACCCCTACATCCTGATCGCTAACCAGAAGATCAGCTCGGTCAACGACATGCTCCCGGTGCTGGAGAAGATCATGCAGACCGGCAAGCCGCTCATGGTGCTGGCCGAGGATGTGGAGGGCGAGGCCCTCGCCACCCTGGTGGTCAACAAGATCCGCGGGACCTTCGCGTCCCTCGGCGTCAAGGCCCCCGGGTTCGGCGAGCGGCGCAAGGCCATGCTCCAGGACATCGCCATCCTCACCGGTGGCACGGTCATCTCCGAAGAGGTCGGGCTCAAGCTGGACGGGGTCGCCCTCGACATGCTGGGCCGGGCCCGCCGGGTCATCGTGGCGAAGGACAACTCCACGATCGTCGACGGCGCCGGTTCCGAGTCGGATGTCAAGGCTCGGATCCGCCAGATCGAGCGGGAGATCGATAACACCGACTCCGACTGGGACCGCGAGAAGCTGCAGGAACGCCTGGCCAAGCTGGCCGGCGGCGTGGCTGTCATCAAGGTCGGCGCGGCCACCGAGGTCGAGCTCAAGGAGAAGAAGCACCGGATCGAGGATGCGGTGTCGGCTACCCGGGCTTCGGTCGAGGAAGGCATCGTGGCCGGCGGCGGCGTCACCCTACTGCGGGCCCAGACCGTGGTGGACGGCGTCGACGGCGGTACTGCCGACGAGGAGACCGGACGGTCGATCGTGCGGCGTGCTCTCGAGGAGCCCCTCCGCCAGATCGCTTCCAACGGCGGCTACGAGGCCGGCGTGGTGGTCGACAGGGTGCGCCGGGGCGACGGGGCCTACGGCTTCAACGCCCTGACCGGCGAGTACCAGGACCTCCTGGACGCCGGAATCCCGGATCCTGCCAAAGTGACCCGGTCGACCGTGCAGAACGCAGCGTCGATCGCCGGCCTGTTGCTCACCACCGAGGCCTTGGTGGCCGAGCACAAGGAAGACCCGCCTCCGGGAGGGGATCACGGACACGGCGGTGGCGCGCCGGGGATGGACTTCTAGTCCCGCTCCGACGACCGAACCAGACATCGGACGACCCGCCCTCTGAGGGGCGGGTCGTTCCGCGTCCTGGGAACCTAGATGCAGCTGTTCGATCATCACCGACGCCTGCCGGGAAAGAGAGGTATGCATGGTGCCGGCAGGTATCATCCAGGGTATGACCGACACGCTCACAACCCAGTCCATCCCGCAGGTAGAACTCGCCTTCAAGCCCACGCCGCTCCAATACTTCCCGCGCTTGCGGGAGGCGTGGGGAGGCCCCCATATCTGGGTGAAGCGTGACGATCTGACCGGCTTCGGCCTGTCGGGCAACAAGGTGCGCAAGCTGGAGTTCCACATGGCCGCGGCGATGGAGTCCGGCTGCGACACCGTGATCACCTGCGGTCCTTACCAGTCCAACCACTGCCGGGCCACCGCCCTGGCCGGCGCCCGGTTCGGGCTCGATGTGAAGCTGGTGCTCCGTACCCCGGACGGGAACGAGCCGGAGGTCTCGGTGGCCAACCTGAGGATCGACACCCTCGCCGGCGCCGAGATCCGTTACATCTCCGAGGCACAGTGGCCCGACCGGGACGAGATCATGGCTGCGGACGCGGCCGAGTTGGCCGAGCAGGGCCATAAGTCGTGGGTGATGCCCCAGGGCGGATCCGACAAGCTGGGGATGTGGGGTATGTCGCTGGGATTTCGCGAGTTCGTCGGTCAGGTCCCCGAGGTGATAGGCGCTGACGTGGCGGCCATGTTCCATACGGGATCGTCGGGCGGCACCACTTCCGGCTTCGGCTGGGGCGCCGACCGCACCGGTTTCCGGAATCCGGTCGTGGCCCTGTGCATCTCGGAGCCGGCCGAGAACCTGATCGAACGGGTGGATCGGATCTGGAGGGCCGGGGTGGAGACTTTCGGAGGCGACATGCCGCAGCCGAACCTCCGGTACGTGGACGACTACCTCTGCGGCGGCTACGGCAAGGTGAACGACGAACTGGTGGAGACCATGATGGAGGCCACCCGGCTGACCGGCTTGCTCTTCGACACCACCTACACCGGCAAGGCCATGTACGGAGTGAAGAACGAGATCCGCAAGGGCCGGTTCGGCCCCGACGACCACATCGTCTTCTGGCACACCGGAGGAGGCTTCGGCGCCGTCAACTGATTCTTGATGTTTCCTGCCACACCGACGCACATCAGGCACGTCGACCTCATGAATTGATGCCTGCCACTCCAACACCGGGCAGGTGAAGGTCACGCGAGGCCAAAGCGCATCTACCAGATAGCTATAACCCCAGGTCAAGAGCCCGAAACGGGCACTCCATTCACCGGACAGACCCCCGGATCCATGAAGAATTGGGGCTAGCCCGGGTCAGGTGGTGCGCACGTCGAGCAGGGCTTGCCTGCCTTCCCTCACCTGCAGCAGAGCGCGTTCCAGGGCGCCCTCGAGTTCGCCGGGATCGCCCACCTCTTCCGCGTAGGCGCCGCATGCGGAGGCCACCTCTGAGAAGGCGGGTGACGGGCTGAGATCGGTGAGCGGATATTTTCCGGGAGTCTCGGCCCAGCCGCCCGGAGCGATCCTCCGGACCGCGGTGCGCACCGCCTTCCAACTGCTGTTGTTGAACACGACCACCAGGAGCGCGAGACCGAGTTGCTCGGCCGCCAGGTGGCAGGCCAGTGGGTTGCTGAAGATATAGGCGCCGTCGCCGAGCGTGCATACGACGGTGCGGTCCGGCTCCCCGAGCTTGACTCCCAGTGCGGCGCCGAAGCCCCAGCCGAGCCCCGAGACCGCCGACGGGCCGTAGTAGCTGCCCGGGCGGTCGAGCCCGAGTTGGTCCGAATGGGCGTCGTACTCGTTGACGACGATTCCGTCCGGCGCGAGCGCGTCTCCGATGCGGCGGGAGAGAAATGCCGGATCGATGGGCCGGGCCGACTTCGTAGCCTCGGCCCGGCGCCTCGCTCCCGCCCGTGACTCCGCGTGTTGCGCGGCCAGCCGGTTCAGACTGCGTTGCAGGGAACCACCGGCGAGCCTGCCCTTCACAGCGGCCGTGAGCGCCTCCAGCGTATGGACAGGACTTCCGCCGAGAGCGACATTGATCGGGAAGTTCCACATCGGATAGTCCCGGCGGATCGGATCGAGACCGATATGCACGACCGGCACATCAGGGGCGGGCGCGTCCTGCGGGAACCAGGGAACGTCCGCTTCGACGACGATCAGGAGATCGGCATCCTCGATCAACGGGACCGCGTCGAATCCGAGATGCTGGGGATGCGAGGAAGGAAAGGACATACGCTCTCGGAAGACTTCTACGACACCTGCTCCGGCAGCTTCGGCGAACTCGACGAGCGCGGCCACCGCTCCGGAGTTCCGTCCCAGCGAATTGGTGATGACCAGCGGGTTTCCGGATCCCGCTACGAGATCGGCGACTCGAGCGATCGCGGACTGCTCTGCGGCGGTGGTAGAGGCTGGGCCGAGGCGTGGTGGCCGGGCGTCAACTGCCGGGGTGGCAGGTGCGGCGAGGAGTTCCCGGGGAAGGGACAGGTAGACCGGGCCGGCCGGATCGGCGGTAGCCACTGCGAGTGCCCGGTCGACCACATCGTTCACCTGGCTCGGGTAGCGCAATTCGTAGTCCCAGCGCGTGTACTCACGGACCATGGAAGCTTGGTCGAAGCTCTCCTGGGCCCAATGGATGTACATGTCACGCGATCCGGGGCTCCCATCGGCGAGGACCGGGGTTCTGCCCGCCATGACCAGCATCGGAACTCGCTGCCGGGATGCGTTCATGATCCCCGAGGCAGCATTGGCCGTTCCGACGCTCACATGGAGGAAGACCGCAGACGGCACGCCGGTCGCCATCGCGTGTCCATGTGCCATGCTGACCGCTGCCATCTCGTGGGCGACCGTTACGGGTTGCGGCACGGGTCCGATGCCCTCGGCATCGAAGTGGGCGTAGGCCTCGATCAGCGGTGCGGCATCGGTTCCCGCATTCGCGAACAGGTACGGCACGCCTGCTTTGCCGAGCCGGAGCAGGAGGGCCTCGGCGACAGTAAGGCTCGATTCGCTCATCCGGCCCTCCGGCTCGAGGTCGACTGGCGCGAACTATTACCGGCGCGTGCCGGGCTCGCCAGCAGTCCGGGACACGAAGGGCCACCAGACCTCGCAGGTGTTCCCGCGGTCGAATTCTGGTTCCGGAGGCCGTCTGCCGGAATGGGGTTTCCCCGCAAGCCGCCGGTTCGGAACCTAGGCGTCGGCGACGACTTGGCCTTCCTCCGGATCCTCGGGAGGGGTTGCGGTCGCCGCTTCCTCGGCCGGAGCGGCGGCAGCGGGTTCCGGCTCGGGCGTTCCCCCGTCGAGGCCGAGGTTCACCCTCGCCTCCGCCGTGAAGTAAGTCTTGGGAGAATCCGGGTTGGTGGGCTCGGGTGCCAATTCTGGCTCTCTCGGTTCGCGGCTCATGGTCACGGTCACGATCCGGTTCTGGAGCAGCCAACCCACCGCTCCGATTCCCCCGATGAAGGCGAACAGTTTCAGCAACCTCTTCATGGTGACGGCCCATCTCTTCTCGGTTGTCATCCACCGGTCCCGGAGCCACCTCCGATGGCGAGGACCTCGTCGCCCATGGTACTCGGCCGCAGAGTGTCTGGGATCGGGGACCGCGCCTGCTGTAGCCTCGTCGGAGAAACCAGCGCGTCCGGAGGCAGTTGCCTTGAAGATCGACTACTACCTGGAGGAGAACTCGCTCGGCGCCGTTTCGGAACGGGCGGCGCGGGCCCGGGCCCTCGGCTTTGACGGGATCTTCACGGCCGATACGGCCCATGACCCGTTCCTCCGGGTGATGGCCGCCGCGTCCGCAGCCCCGGATGTCGAGGTCGGCACCTCTGTGGCGGTGGCGTTCGCCCGGTCGCCGATGGTGGTCGCCCAGACTGCCTGGGATCTCGCTTCCTTCACAGAAGGCCGCTTCCGGCTGGGCCTGGGAACCCAGGTGAAGCCCCACATCGAGCGGCGATTCTCGATGCCCTGGAGCCGGCCGGTGGAGCGGATGGCCGAATTCATCGGCGCCTTGAGGGCCATCTGGGACACCTGGCAGAACGGAACCCGCCTCCGCTTCCGGGGTGAGCACTACTCCTTCACGCTCATGACTCCCTTCTTCGATCCGGGACCGATCGCCCATCCGGACGTGCCCATCCATATAGCCGGGGTCGGTCCCCGGATGTCGCGGCTGGCAGGAGAGATGTGCGACGGCTACCACGTCCATCCCTTCCACACCGTCCGGTATCTGCGAGAGGTCACCCTCCCGGCCATGCGCGCCGGTGCGCGTGCGGCGGGGCGCTCGCTCGATCAGGTGGAGATGGTGTCTTCGGTGATGGTGGTCACCGGCCGGGACGAGAGCCAGATCGAGGAGTCCCGGCTGGGCGTCCGGCGACAGATCGCCTTCTACGCTTCCACTCCGGCCTATAGCCGGGTTCTCGATGCCCATGGCTGGGATTTTGGCCCGGCGCTCTCCGGGCTGGCGAGGAGGGGTCGGTGGGAGAGGATGGTCGATCTGATCCCCGATGAGGTGGTTGCGGAGGTCGCGGTGGAGGCGCCGGTCGACCGGCTCGGGTCGGCCATGAGAGCTCGCTACGAGGGGGTGCTCGACCGGGTCGGGTGCTACTCGATGGGAGGCGCCATCTCCTCGATTACGGATGAGGAGTGGGCCACGGTCCTGGCCCAGGTCCGCGGCTGAAGTCGCCGATTGGTCTCAGAGGCTTAGGGCGAGAGCGGTCTCGACCCGAGGATCCGCCACTGTTTCCCTCAGACCGCTCGGTGACGGGGGGCGCCCCGTAGAGGGGCATGGTCGTATGACTTGCTTTGCGGAGAGCGTCTGCGTCGGTGCCCGATCCGGCCCGGCCCGAGGAGCTGAGGCAGGCGGGGGAGTCCATTCCGGGATGGTGCACCAGGGCGAACAGGTCGCCCCCGATCCCGCAGGTCTCCGGAGCGACCGTCCCCTGCACCGCATTGGCGGCGATGGCGCCGTCGACGGCATTCCCGCCGCCGGCCATGATCTCGATGGCGGCCAGCGTCGACAGCTCGTGCGGGGCTACCGCGGCCGCCCCGAACCCGCGAGCGGTGTGTACCGGAACCGGATGGGTCATGGCGCTCAGGCTAGGGGATCCGGTGGCTACCCTCCCGATGCGGAGAGGAGCGTGGGACATGTCGTCGCATCCGGTCAACCTGGAGGACGTATTCCGCGACATCATGGCCAACTTCGCGGCCAGCGTGACCGTCGTGACCAGCTACTGGGACGAACGCCATCACGGATTGACGGTGTCGGCGTTCACCTCCGTGTCACTGGTTCCTCCCCTGGTACTGATCTGCATCGACCATGCCTCGCACAGCATCGAGGCCCTGCGGGCGGCCGGGGGCTTCACGGTCAACATGCTCCGGGAGGGCACCGCCGACGTCGCGCTGCGGTTTGCCTCCAAGGACCCGGACAAGTTCCGCGGCCTACCGGTGCGGGCGCCCCGGTACGAGGGGGCCGGTCTGTCCCTGCCCTCGCACTCCTTCGCCTGCCTGGAATGCCGCACGGTCGAGTCGGCCGAGGCAGGGGATCACACCATCTTCATCGGCCACGTGGAACACGCCGCCCGGTACGACCCGGGTCGCCCGCTCCTCTACTGGCAACGGGACTTCCGCCGCCTCGAGTCCGGCTAACTCCGGAGTTGCAAGCGCCCGAACGGCGCTTACGGGGTGCCGAAATCGTGGTGGATGAAGGCCTCCAAGGTGGCGCCGCTGATCTGGCCGTTGACCTGGCGGGTGATCAGGCCATCCGCTCCGATCAGGTAGGTGACCGGTAGCCCCATGAAGGGGTAGCTGTCCGTCACGCTCTGGCTGTCGTCGATTCCGAGCGGGTAGGACGCTCCGACCTCGGTGGCGAAGGTCTCGGCGGGCCCGGGCGCATCCTCCACGGCGACGCCCAGGAATGCCACCTGTGGATTCTGCTCCGCCACCCGCGAGAACTCCGGTATCTCGATCCGGCAGGGGGCGCACCAGCTGGCCCACAGGTTGAGCACCAGGGGCCGCCCGTCGGTGGATCGGTACTCGGACATCACGAACGTGGACCCGTCGAACAGCGCCACGGACATGTCCGGGGCGGGTTCTCCGGCCAGCGGGCCTCTCGGGAAGCCCGCCACGTCGATCGAGAGGGATCCGGAATCGACGGCATCGCCCCGTGGCGAGTCCGGGGGACGGGTCAGCACCGCCGCCCCGGCGATGACGATGACCGCCACCGCGGTGGCGGCAAGCTTCCAGGCCACCGGCATCCGCTGCCGCCCTGCCTGCTCCGGGGGAGGATCGGGCGCCGTGTCGGTAGGCGGATGCTGGTTCGACTCGGCCACGACCGCAGGCTAGTGATGCCCGGTCCGTAGTTATGGGACGGAACAGTTCCGTCATTTTTCGCGTTCTCGCCACAGAAGGTCGACTGTGTCACACCCTGCTCGTATGTTCCATATCGTCAAGCACCGAGGTGATCGACCGTATCAGGGCGTCAGTCGATCATTCGAGGGAACAGCGAGCGCGTCCGGGGCGAGCCCATCCAAACCCCAGAAGGGGATGGGCATGGCCGACCACGCCCCAGAAGCCCAGGAGGTGGTGGCGGGGGCCGGGCCCGCCGGGTCGGGCCCGGTTTCGGCGATTTTCGCGTTCTTGCGGTTCCTATCTCGGCAACGGTCGGCGCCGGGCGGCCTGGCTCGCATCACTTCCCGACGGGTTCGGCATGTCCTCACCCTCTCCTAGACTCCGTGCGCTATTCGACGGGAGGACGGGAGAACATGCCGCGCAGGGACGGATACACCCAGGGAGAGCCGTGCTGGGCGGATCTCAGCGCCGAGGACACGGAGGGCGCCAAGGCCTTCTACGGAGGACTGTTCGGCTGGACCTGGGAGGACCGGGGCATGCCGGACTCGGACATGACCTATTCGATGGCCCAGAAGGACGGCTGCAACGTGGCCGGCCTGGGACCGGCCCCGCCGGAGTTGCTGGCGATGGGGCTGCGTTCGGTATGGAACACCTACCTGGCGGTCGACTCGGCGGACGAGGCCTACCGGAAGGCGATCGAAGCCGGCGGCCGGGGACTGGCGGGACCGTTCGACGTCATGACCACGGGTCGGATGGCCTACATCATGGACAACCAGGGTGCTGCCGTCGGTTTCTGGCAGGCCGGAGACCATAAGGGCGCACAGCTGATCAAGGAGCCCGGGACGATGAGCTGGAGCGAGCTCTACGTGCCGGATGTGGGCGCGGCGACCGGGTTTCTGGGGGCCGTCCTCGGCCTGACCGCCGAGACCGCCGACATGGGTCCGATGTCCTACACGCTGCTCAAGGCCGGTGACGAGATCGTGGCCGGTGTCATGGAGCCTCCCGAGAACGTTCCTCCGTCATGGAGCGTCTACTTCGGCGCCGCCGACATCGTCGAGACCGCTGGCCGCGTGGCCGAACTGGGTGGCCAGGTGATGAACGGCCCCTTCCCGACCCCGCTCGGGCAGATGATCGTTGCCGCGGATCAGGCCGGAGGGGTGTTCCTCGTCCACGACTACTCCACCGCCGCCGATTGTTAGGAGCGGCGGGTCAGTCCGTCGCGGCCATCTCTTTCAGGACGGTGTGGAGGATCCCACCGTTGCGGTAGTAGTCGACCTCCACGGGGGTGTCGATCCGGGCCAGCGCCTGGAACGCCGTCACGGAGCCGTCCTCCCGCCGGGCTGTCACCGTCAGCTGCTGCCTCGGTCTCACTGAGTCGTCGACATCGATGTCGTAGGTCTCGGATCCGTCCAGGCCCAGCGAAGCGGCGTTGTCGCCCGGCATGAACTCGAGAGGCAGGATCCCCATTCCCACCAGGTTGGACCGGTGGATCCGCTCGTAGCTCTCGGCTATGACCGCCTTCACGCCCAGCAGGAAGGGACCCTTGGCGGCCCAGTCCCGGCTCGATCCCATCCCGTAGTCGATCCCGGCGATCACGATGGTGGGAGTGCCGGCGGCCCGGTAGCTCAGCGAGGCCTCGAAGATGCTCTTCACCTGTCCGTCGGTGAAGTCGGTGGTCCAGCCCCCCTCCGTTCCCGGCGCCAGATGGTTCCGCACGCGCAGGTTGGCGAAGGTTCCCCTGGCCATGACCCGGTCGTTGCCCCGGCGGGACCCGTAGCTGTTGAACATCAGGGTGGGCACGCCGGACTCGTGAAGGTACCCACCGGCGGGCGTATCGGCCGGAATCGAGCCCGCCGGGGAGATGTGGTCGGTGGTGACCGAATCCCCTACCTTCACCAGAACACGGGCTCCGCTGATGGGCGTGATGGCGTCGGTCTCCATCGTCAGACCGTCGAAGAACGGCGGGGCCTGGATGTACGTGCTCTCGGGGTTCCACCGGAACAGGTTGGAGGCGTGGGTGGTGATCTCCTGCCACTCGGGGGACCCGTCGAACACGGTCGAGTACTGCCGGGTGAACTGATCCGACGAGATGGACCCGCCGACGATGCGGGCGATCTCGGCTGGTGAGGGCCAGATGTCCCTGAGGTAGATGTCGTCACCGGCCGGATCCTTCCCGAGCGGTTCGGAGGTCAGGTCGATGTCGACCGTCCCGGCCAGGGCGTATGCCACCACGAGCGGCGGCGACGCCAGGTAGTTGGCCCGGATGTGGGGGCTGATGCGTCCCTCGAAGTTGCGGTTGCCGGACAGGACCGACGCGACCACCAGGTCGTGGCTGTCGATGGCCCGGGCGATCGGCTCGGGGAGGGGGCCGGAATTGCCGATGCAGGTGGTGCACCCGTAACCGACGTTGTAGAAGCCGAGCGCTTCCAGGTCTTCGGTGAGGCCGGCCCGGCCGAGGTAGTCGGTGACCACCCTGGAGCCGGGCGCCAGGGAGGTCTTGACCCAGGGCCGGCGGGTCAGGCCCAGCCGGCGGGCCTTACGGGCCAGCAGCCCGGCCCCGATCATAACCTCCGGGTTGGACGTGTTGGTGCAGCTGGTGATGGCGGCGATGACCACCGACCCGTCCATCAGGTCGAAGGTCGCCCCGTCGCTCTCCACCCCGTCGGCGCCCTCGGGGTAACCGTGACCGGCGAAGGTGGTGTCGAGATCCGCCGCCCACTGGTCCTTCATACCGGCCAGGGCGATGCGGTCCTGGGGCCGGCGCGGTCCCGCGAGGGCGGGCTCGATTGCGCCCATGTCGAGCTCGATCAGGGATGAATAGACGATGTCGTGGCTGTCGTCCCGCCACAGTCCCTGGAGGCGGGCGTACTGCTCGACGGTCTCGATCAGCTCTGGCGGGCGTCCGGTCAACTCCAGGTAGGAGATGGTCTGCCGGTCGACCGGGAAGAAGCCGCAGGTGGCGCCGTACTCGGGCGCCATGTTGGCGATCGTGGCCCGGTTGGCCAGCGGCATGGCATCGAGGCCGGGTCCGTGGAACTCGACGAACCGTCCGACCACGCCGTGTTCACGGAGGATCTCGGTGACCCGCAGCACCAGATCGGTGGCGGTTGCCCCTTCGGGCAGGCGCCCGGTGAGCCGGACCCCGACCACCTCCGGAACCAGCATGAAGATCGGCTGGCCGACCATCGCCGCCTCCGCCTCGATCCCGCCTACGCCCCATCCGAGCACGCCGAGGCCGTTGATCATTGTGGTGTGGGAGTCGGTCCCGACCAGCGAATCGGGATACAGGGTGGCTCCGTCGTCCCAGACCACCCGGGCCAGGTACTCGAGGTTGACCTGGTGAACGATGCCGGTGGCGGGCGGCACCACGCGGAAGTTGTCGAACGCCGACTGGCCCCACTTGAGGAACTCGTACCGCTCCCGGTTGCGCTCGAACTCACGCTGGGAGTTGATCTGGAGAGCCATGCTGGAGTTGAACGTGTCGACCTGGATGGAGTGGTCGATCACCAGGTCGCACGGGACCCTGGGGTTGACCTTCCGGGCGGACGAGGGATTGCCGGTCATGCGGACGATGGCGTCCCTCATGGCGGCCAGATCGACGATGGCGGGTACTCCGGTGAAGTCCTGCAGCACCACGCGACCGGGGGAGAAGGGGATCTCGGACTCGGGAACCTTGGCACCGTTGTAGGAGGCGAGCGTCACCACGTCCTCCTCGGTGACCGTCCGTCCGTCGCAGTTGCGCAGCGCCGACTCGAGCAGGACTTTGATGGAGTAGGGGAGCGATTGGATGTCTCCGTGGTCCCGGACCGCGTCGAGTCGATGGACCGTCCGGTTGCCGAGAGGCGTATTGATCGTGGCTGCGGCTTCGAACGGGTTGGAGAAGGAGGTGTTGTTCATGGGCACGGTACCGGTTCTCTCGCTGGTGGTCCTGGCGGTGCCGGGCGTTCACTGGGAAACGCCCGGGACCCGTACTGATGATAATTGTCCGGCCTTGCCAGACCAGGTGCCGGCGGCGCCCGGTCGGAAATCAAGCGGCCGCCAGCGCGCACCGATCGCCAGAGGGCCCAGAAGTGTCACAGGGTGGCCCCATACTCATGATTGCGACCAAGCACCTCGTACCGGCGATCCGGGACGCCGACCGTCGGGACGGGGGACATACTCTCGGGAGAAGTCCCAGTCGGGACATAGGCGAGCGCGTCTCCCGAACCCAGGCGGCGGTGGCGGGGGTGGGGCCCGATGCGGAGCATCGGTTTTTCGCGAATTCGGCACGTCTTTCGCGAGTTCGGGGACGTCCGAGAATGGTGGGGTTCGTGAACTTGAGGCAGAGGGCGTCATGGGTGACGTCCTAAGCCTGAGGTTCAGGGCGCCGTGGGTGAGGTTCTGTGCATCGAGAATGGTGGGGTTCGTGAACTTGAGGCAGAGGGCGTCATGGGTGACGCTCTGATCCTGAGGTTCGCTGCGCTGCTGTCGGCCTGGGGGCTGATTTCGGGCCATAGCCGGGTCACTATCGTATGGAGCCGACTCCCGGCGGGCCCACCGATGACCGATTCGAAGACCGAGGCGCTTTCCTCGACCCTTGCCAGCACGATTGATCCCATCCTGCAGCGGCCCCTGGCCGAGTTGGGTTACATAACCTCGGCCCGGACGAAGCGCCTGGGAGCGGCTGTGATAGACGTGCTCCTACCCGTACCCGGCCCACCGGGACATGCGCTGATCGAGACCGTCACATCCGCCGCCCGGTCCGTTCCCGGGGTGCGTTCGGTCCAGATCCGGCACGAGTTGATGACCGACGAGCAGCGGGACGACCTCATGAGCCGGGTGAGGGGAGAGAAGAGGGCTGTCGGTGGTCCCGGCTCCTCGACCTACGTGATCGCGGTGTCGTCCGGAAAGGGCGGGGTGGGCAAGTCCTCTGTAACCACCAACCTGGCGGTGAGCCTGGCCGGCCTGGGTCACACCGTCGGGGTGATCGACGCCGACGTATGGGGATACTCGATCCCGAAGATGCTGGGCGCCGAGGGAGCACCCGCGGTGATCGCCGACTCGATCATCCCGCTCCGCGCCCACGGGGTGTCGGTCATCTCGATCGACTACTTCGTGCCGGACGGTCAGGCGGTGGTCTGGCGGGGGCCCATGCTCCACAAAGCCCTGGAGCAGTTCCTGACCGACGTCTTCTGGGACGAGCCCGAGTTCCTGCTCATCGACATGCCCCCAGGAACGGGCGACATCGCCATATCGATATCCCAGTTCGTGCCCAGGGCACGCGTCCTCCTGGTGACCACGCCCCAGCCCACCGCCAGCCGGGTGGCGTCCCGGGCGGCTCGGATGGCGGATCGGGTCGACCAGAAGGTCATCGGGGTGGTCGAGAACATGAGCTGGTTCGTGGGTGATGACGGCAAGCACTACGAGATCTTCGGATCGGGCGGCGGAGCCGACCTGGCCGAGGCGACGGGTGTCGACCTCCTGGCGCAGATCCCGATCCTGGAGGCCATGCGATCGGGCGCCGACCGGGGCGACCCGGTCAAAGTGGCCGCGCCCGGCAGCGAGGCGGTCCATGCCTTCGATGACCTGGCCCGCCGTCTCATCGCAACCCGACCTCGCATCAGGATGCACCCGGAGCTTCGGATCGGCTGATCTCACACCAGCCGGCTTGCCATTTAACGCTCAGGCGACCGGCTGTCTTAGAGCCAGATCAGGGTGACGAGCCCGATTCCCACGCAGTAGACGGCGAATGGCACGAGGCTCCCGCGGGCGAGGCGGTCGATCAGGAACTTGATGGCCCAGTATCCGCACACGCCCGCCACCAGCGTCGCGACCAACAGCTCGATCGACAGGGTCGAGGCCGGGCCCAGGTCGATGAACTCCCGCAGGCCGGCGCCGAGGATGGCCGGGATGGCGATGATGAAGCCGAACCGTCCGGACTCCTCGGGCGACACTCCCCGCAGAATTCCGGCGGTGATGACCATCCCCGACCGGGAGATTCCGGGCAACAGAGCCAGCGCCTGGCTCAGTCCGATCACGACCGCGTTCCCGGTAGTGAGATCCTCGGCCCTCCCGGAACCACGGCTGACGAACCGGGTCAGGAACAGCACCGCACCGGTGGCCACCAGCGCCACCCCCACGCCGGAAGCGGACTCTTGGAAACTCTCGATGGCCGATGAGAACAGCAACCCGACGATCCCGGCCGGGACCGTCGCGACCACGACCATGGCCGCCATCTGCCGGGCGACCGGATCCCGCCTGAGCCCGCCCACTATCCAGGCGACATCCCGGCGGTAGTACGCGACGACGGCGGCAAGCGTGCCCAGGTGGAGGATCGCCGACGTGGACAGATCGGGGGGTTCGAGCCCGAAGAGGTCGGGGATGATCCGCAGGTGCCCGCTCGACGAGACCGGCAGGAACTCGGTGATGCCCTGGACGAGTCCCCAGACCACGGCTTCCAGCATGCCTCAGGAGAGTACCCGGAAGATCCCGCAAGACGTGGTTGATGGTCGGTGGGCAGTGGCCATCGATAGTTGGGGCCGCTCTATCCGCCCCGGTCACGGCGGGCCTCGATCAGCACGGAGACCCGGTCCTCGGCGATCGCCACCGCCGCGGTGGCCGCCCGGTCGGGAGGGAAGGCCACCGAACCGACCAGACCGTCGCTCTGGTATTCACCGGGACGGACGCTGGTCACCAGGCCGCCGATGGGCGGCAGGGCCCGCTCGCCCGACGGGGGGAGGATCACGAGTTGGACGCTCATCCCGGCCGTGGTCTCGGCCGGCACGGCAACATCCAAGAGCCACCAACCGGGTGGAACCGCGATCGGAGCATCGGTGGTGTCGCCGGGCAGGAGGGGATGGCCCGCCGTGAGGTCACGGTCGGCGAACCCGGTGCCCAAGACCGGCTCGAGAACGCCGCCGGCCACGGTCCGCCATTCGAGAACGCCTTCCACCGATTCCCCCCGGGCCACGTCACGGGAAACGTAGGGGTGGCTGACGCTCGAGGTGGGGCGTATCTCCACCCAGAGGCTGATGATGACCAGCAGGCCGACGAGCGACCAGCGCAGGTATGGAGGACGGGTTAACCAGAGCACAGGCCGCAACGTATCGCCGTTCCGGCCCACCTTGAAGAGGCTTGTCGCGCCTTCCGGTACCCGGCCTCTTCTAGTCGAGGAGGCTGACGCGGAAGCGCCGCTCGGCCGCGACGATGGCGTCCGGGGAGTCCATGGAGAACCACGACCGGCCGTCCTCTCCCCAGGACGACCAGACCTTCCGATCCAATCGGGTCCAGGGCACCGACCGGAGCATCTGCTGTATCGACCCTCCCGAGCGGAGGACCCGGGTGGCCTCGTCAAGGCAGTCCGCTGAGTAGGCGGCGCAGGTCACCTGCGGGCGCTCGTCGACACAGACGGCTGTCTGGTTGGTCGCGGCCCACTCGGCCAGCCGCTCCAGCGTGCCGGATCGCACCAGCGGTTGATCGACCGCCACCGCTACCACGGGGGATCTGAAGACATCCAGCGCCGTCTGGAGTCCGTTCAAGGGTCCGGCCGGGCCGGGTTGCAGGTCGGGAATCGCCTCCAAGCCCGCCACGCCCCGGCGGCGCCCCACCATCACGACCTTGTCGAATCCGGCCATCGCCTCGGCCACCCATCCCGCCATCGGGCGGCCGCCCACCTCGACCAGGGCCTTGTCGCTCCCCATGCGTCGCGACTCACCGCCCGCCAGGATGATCCCGACCACGCCTCTCATTCACATCACCTGTATCCGCAGGAATCGTACCGGGCCGTAGGCATCGACCGGTCGATCCTTATCCTCTCGGACCCGGCGCGCCGAGGAGGCCGGCAGCACTAGCGGTCGTTCTTGGCGCCTGCCTTGGCGGGTTCCTTCTTGGATGCGGCGCCGTTGGAGGTACTGTCCGACTTCTTGTCCTTCTTGTCGGCGGAGCCTTCCTTCTTCCCGGAGGTGGATGGCTTCGAAGTACGGGAGTCCGTGACGTAGAAACCAGACCCCTTGAAGACCACTCCGGCGGGAAACAGCACCTTGCGCAGGGCGACCTCCTGGCACTCCGGGCAGGTATCGAGCGGATCCGCGGAGAAGCTCTGGAAGATCTCGAACCGGTGACCGCACTCCTGGCACTGATAGACATACGTGGGCATTCGCAGGTACTCCGGTCGGGACTGGGGGGAACGGCCCGCGACGGTGGACCGTTGCCGGCGGGATCATACCAGCACGCTCCTAGAAGCATGCGGGAAAAGAAGGGGATGGCCGGCCCGCATTACCTCGGCCCGGGGTTCCGTTTCCGGCCATGCCGCCAATGGGACATTTTTCAGCACACTCCTAGACTCGGCGGAGATGCTGATCGGTGCTATCGCCCTATTCGTCGGAGCCTATCTACTGGGCGGTATCAACATGGCTCTGGTCGTGTCCCGGGGCCGGGGAGTGGACATCCGGCAGGTAGGGAGCGGAAATCCCGGCGCATCCAACGTGCTCCGTGCGATCGGTAAGGGTCCGGCAGCCGCCGTCTACCTGGTCGATCTGGCCAAGGGTTTCGTGCCCGCACTGGTCGGGTCGCTCGCCTGGTCGCCCACGATCGGAACCGTGGCCGGCCTGGGGGCGGTTCTCGGTCACTGTTACCCGGTCTACCACCGGTTCCGCGGAGGGAAGGGAGTGGCGACGGCTGGCGGAGTGATGCTGGCCGTGGCGCCTCTGGTCATGGTGGCCATGGTGATCGTGTACGGGGTGGCGCTGGCGGTCTCGCGTGTCTCGGCGGTCGGGTCCCTGGCGGCGGCGGTGGTTTCCATCCCCGCCTTGCTGCTCACCGGCCAACCACCCCGGACCGTGGCCTGGTTCGCGTTGATGATGGCGCTGATCGTCTTCCGCCATCGCTCCAACCTGAGCCGGCTCCGCTCCGGCACCGAGAACCGGCTCGCCTGATGCGCCGGACGGTTACGCCGCGATGAAGGTCGACGTAGCACTGGTCCCGGCCGCCGGCCGCGGTACGCGGATGCGGCCCGCCACCAACGCCATCCCGAAGGCTCTCCTGACGGTCGTGGATCGTCCCAGTATCCAGTGGGTGGTCGAGGAGGCGGCCCGGGCCGGGGTGACGGAGGTGGTGGTGGTGGTCGATCCCGACGGGGGAGCGATCATCGAGCGGCACTTCGACGAGTCACGATTCCTGCCCGGCCTCTCCGGTATCAAGGTCCGAGCCGTCGTCCAGGAAGAGGCGAAGGGGCTGGGCCATGCGGTGCTGGCCGGCCGGGAAGCCATCGGCCTGCGGCCCTTCTTCGTGATGCTGGCCGACGACCTGATCCGTCCTCGTGAGGACCTCCTCATCCACCTGGCTCGGGCCGCCGACTCGAAGACCTCCGTGGTATACGTCCGGAGGCTGCCCGATGAGGTGTTAGGCGCCAAGGGAGTGGTCATTCCCCGCTCCGCCGTGTCCGGTTCGGTGATGGAGATCCGGGGGGCGGTGGAGAAGCCGGGTGCGGCCCGGGCCCCCTCCAACTACGCGATTCATGGCCGCTACCTGTTCATGCCCGACGTGTTCGATCACCTAACGGGCATCGGCCCCGGCTACGGCGGCGAGATACAGCTCACCGACGCCGTCGACTCCCTCGCCCGCGCAGGCCGGTGCCGGGCCTACGTGGCCGACGTGGAACTGCTAGATGTCGGGAACCCGCTCGGATACCTGCGGGCGAATACCGTCCTCGGTCTCGCCGACCCCGCCTACCGTGATGATTACCGGTCCATAGTCGACGATCTTCTGGTGGAATGACCCCATGCGCTCTCTAGAGCAGGCCCAACGAGACGTGCTGGCTGCCGTTCAAGCCCTTCCGGTGCTCGAACTTCCCGTGTGGGATGCCCTGGGGCTAGGCCTTGCCCGCCCGGTGGTGGCGCCCCACGACGTCCCACCCTTCACGAATTCGGCCATGGACGGGTACGCGGTGCTTGGCGCCGACGTCGAGGAGGGGCCGGTGACCCTGCGGCTTCTCGAGGACGTCCCGGCGGGCCATGTCGCGCATCAGGCCGTAAGTTCCGGTGCGGCCATCAAGATCATGACCGGCGCGCCCATGCCGGAGGGCGCCGACACGGTGGTCAAGGTCGAGGACACGGCGCCCTTGCCGGACGGTGTGCGGATCATGGCGGCCACGCCTGCCGGCACGGCGGTCCGGCCCGCCGGCGGAGACCTGGCGGCAGGGGAGCCCGTGTTCGCCGCGGGGGAGCGGCTCACGCCCCCACATCTGGCCGTGCTTGCGTCGCTGGGCGTGAGCCCGAGAGTGCATCGCCGGCCCAGGGTGGCGATGCTGTCCACGGGAGACGAGGTCCTGCCGCCGGAGACCGGGAACCTGGGTCCAGGCCAGATCCGGGACACCAACCGGCCGCTCCTGGCGGCCATGCTGGACGAGTTGGGGGTGGAGGTCGTCGACCTGGGCATCGTGGGAGACGACGCCGACGTGCTCCGTAACACCCTGGAGCGGGGCGCCGGTGAGGCCGACATGGTGCTGACGTCGGGCGGCGTGTCGATGGGGGAGTACGACCTCGTGAAGATCATCCTCCGGGAACTCGGCACGATCGACTTCTGGAAGGTGGCGATGCAGCCCGCCAAGCCCTTCGCCTTCGGCCACATCGAGGGGACGCCCCTTCTGGGCTTGCCCGGCAATCCTGTGTCGGTGATGGTGGCGTTCGAGCAGTTCGCCCGCCCCGCCCTCCTGCAAATGATGGGATGCCGGGCCGTGTTCCGTGCCCAGGCCGAGGCCCGGGCCGCCGGGGCCTGGCGGACCGATCCGGCCAAGACGGTCTTCGCCCGAGTGTTCACCGAAGTCGAGGACGGGGTAACGCTGGCCCGGAGCAGCGGCGGGCAGTCGTCCAACGTCCTCTCCGCGCTGGCCCGGGCCGATGCCTTCGCGGTCATTCCCGTGGGCACCGGGAGGGTGCAGGCCGGTGACCCGATCACTATCGAGCTGTTCCGGTCGCCGGAGGCTCGGACCGCATCGGAGGTTCTCGATGGGTGAGCGAGGCCTGACCCACACCGACGCCCGGGGCCGAGTCAGGATGGTCGACGTGGGGGACAAGGCGGTTACGGAACGTCTGGCCACCGCAGAAGCCCGGGTGTCCATGTCCGGCGCCACGCTCGACCTGATCTTCGAGGGTGCCCTGCCCAAGGGCGATGCCATCGGCACTGCCCGCCTGGCCGGGATCATGGGCGCCAAGAAGACCTCGGACCTCATCCCGCTGTGCCATCCGATCTCGCTGTCCGAGGTGGCGGTAGAGATTGACAGGGTCTCCTCAGCGGCCCGCATCCGGACGACGGTGCGCAACGCCGACCGTACCGGGGTGGAGATGGAGGCCATGACCGCGGCGGCCGTGGCGGCGCTGACCCTGTACGACATGATCAAAGGGGTGGAGCGGGGCGCCCGGATCGAGAGCGTGCGTCTGCTGCACAAGGCGGGCGGACGGTCGGGAGAGTGGTCCGCCCCCGGTCTCGGCGGGTAGCCCACCCCCCGCCGCCGCGGAGGCTAACCCGGGTCCTGAAATCCTTGGCTTCCGCCCGGCTCGGGTATAAGCTGCACTCCCGGTTAGCGGATCCGGGAGACGGCCTCGGACATGCCTTGGGCTCTATTTCTGGCAGTCGCGGCTGTCTGGGCTATGTTCCTCATCCCAAGATGGTGGGCCGATCGCGCCACTCAAAACCCAAGCGCCACACGCCCGGATTTCCGACCCCTCCAGCGATCGAACTCCGAAGCCGGAATGGGCCGCATGATGGGGCGGGTCCTGGCCCGGTCGGGCGAGGAGGACAACACCGTTTCCCATCGAGAAGCCGTGCTGGCCCGCCGGCGCCGGGCGGCGGCGGTTCTCTTTGGCGCTGCCGTAGCCAGCCTGGCCGGCTGGTTCGTTCTCAATAGCCTGTGGATGCTCCTGATACACGTCATCGCGGATGCGGTGTTCGTCTGGTACATCATGATGCTGCGCCGGATACGGGCTTTCCGCGAAGACGTGAACGCCCTGTTCGCCGACCATGACTACGTTGCCCCCACCCGCGACTACTCGGCGATAAAGGTCGTGCAGCGCCACTAGTGCCCGCCCATCCGTCTGTCCGGAGAAGGTCGATGGCCGCCGGAACACACCAAGTCGTTTCTCGGGTAGACCACTAGATCCCGGTGAGCAAGCCAGACCTGTCCCCCATCGAGAAGGCGGCGCGAGCCGAGTTGGATCCCAAGTTCGCGGCCCGGGAGGTGGCTATCTCCAACGGGCGGCGGGTCATTCGGTTGTCCGCCAAGGCGATCCGCGCCGGTCATCGGGGTGAGTTGAACGAAGCCGGGGCGATGCTGGCCGAGGCCGGGAAATTGCTGGCCGAATCGGCCGCCGCCATCGCAGATCATCCCGACATCAGGATCGGGATCCTCAACGACGCGGCCAAGGAGTACGCCGAGGCGCATCTGTTCCTGGCCATGGCCAGGGGGGACGAGCTTCCGGCGGCCTCGGAGTTGGGAACGCGGATGGCGCCCTATCTCAACGGCCTGGGCGAAGCCGTGGGGGAGTTGAGGCGCAGGCTCCTCGATCAGCTGAGAGCGGGAGATTTCGCCGAGGCGGAGCGGCTGCTGGAGATCATGGACGAGGTGGTGGACCTCCTGGCCTCGCTCGACTATCCCGACGGCATGACCGGCGGCCTGCGCCGTACCACCGACGTCGCCCGCAGCCTCACGGAACGGAGCAGGGCCGATCTGACCTCGGCCCTGGTGGCGGACCGTCTCCGGCAGGACATTGCCGCCTTCCACACCCGGCGCGAGCCTGATTGAGTTCCTTCCCCGGTTGTGTTTCCCCGCCTGAGAGGCGGGTAGAATGGAGGCTCCTCCAGGGGCTGTAGCTCAGTTCGGCAGAGCACCTCGTTCGCAACGAGGGGGTCAGGGGTTCAAATCCCCTCAGCTCCACCACCACGAAGACCTTTCGTCCCATGTTGTCTCAAAATCAGGCCGTTAGCAGGGGAGATGCCGATCCAGGGGGAACTTTCGAGACGGTGCGGTCGCCCTGGGTAATCCGGAGAGCCTTCGACACCAGGACCAGAGCAATGGCGGGCCGGGCGCTGATCCGGGGCGGTGAGGTTGTCCTGGTTGCCACAGGGGATCTCCGGCTGGTTCCTGCTTCCTCATGGGATATCACGGGAACCTATGACCCGGAGTCCTGGCGTTGTTCGGTCGAACTGGCGGGCCCGGACGGCGGGACCCGGAAGACGTATCGGGCCCAGGACGTGATCCACCTTCGCTATTCCACCCACCCGGAGCGGCCTGGTACGGGGTCGGCCCGATCGAGTCGGCGGCTATGGCCGGGCGGCTCTCGGCCGAGCTGGTGCACGCTCTAGGAGACGAGGTGGCAGGGACTAGGGGCTACCTGTTGCCGATCCCGGTCGACGGGGAAGACCCGACCGTGCGGAAGCTGAAGGAAGACCTGAAGACTCTCGCCAGGGCCCTGGCGGTGGTGGAATCGCAATCGAGCGGCCAGTGGACCGAACAAGCCCCGCAGACGTCACCGAGCGGAGGCTGGACACCTCAACGGCTCGGGGCCTCTCCCCCGGATGCTCTGGTGAAGCTCTGCGAATCGGCTACCCGGGAGGTCTTGGCGGCGTGCGGTATCCCCCCGCAAATGTTCGGGTTCGGATCCAGTGACTCGGCGGCTCTGCGGGAAGCATGGCGCATCACATTTCACGGCGTGATATCGCCTCTTGGGGATCTGGTGACCGAGGAACTGGCCCGGAAGATGGGGCAAGACGTCTCCCTGTCCTGGAGAGGGCTCAGGGCCTCGGACGTGACGGGCAACGCTAGGGCGATCGCCAGCCTGATCGAGGCGGGAGCAACCTTCGAGACGGCGGCGGATGCCGTGGGCCTCGATCTCGAAAAAGGAGGATCTGGTGGAACAGATGGAACGGCTGGGCGTGATCTCTCATCCTGAGACGGGTGAGAGGCGACTAAATTCATCGCTTGACCGAAGACCGGAGGGCCATCAAATGAGGCGTAAGAAGTTTGGGTGGGTATTAGGTGGCCTGATGGTCCTGGTTATCGCAGGCGGCGCTCTCGCGGCCCACAGTCGGTTCACCGATGTGACACACGACCACCCCGTGGAAGCTATCGAGTGGGCAGCGGATAACGAGATTACCCTCGGGTATGGAGACGGTACGTTTCGGCCGGATGAGCCGTTGAGCCGGAGTCATGCCCTGATCTTCATGGCACGGTTCTACGACCAGGTGCTCGGTGCCAACGGTGACGATCAGTTCAGCAACCCGGACTTCACCCGCGCCGACATGATGGCACTACTCCACAGCATGGTTGCGGACGAAGTTGAGGTCACGACCACTACAACTACCACGACCACGCCGCCACCTTCGGGAACTTGTACCCATTGGCACGCGGGACACCCGAAGCACACCCACCCAGGCACGAACCATGACGGGACACACGAGTCCGGGAAGTGCGCGGGTTACTAGGCCGAGGGAGTCCGACCGATCCGGGAGGGAATGGTGTTACCGAGAGTGTCACCGAGGGGAGCGGAAACCCTATCTAACAGGGGAAACACAGTGGAAAGGCGTTCGGGGTTCAAATCCCTCAGCTCCACCGCAACACCCCACCCGATCCCCATAATCCCTCTGACGAGGTTACTTTGTGATTGGCCGGTCGATCTTTGCGGTGCGAGATGGCTGTTCACGCCCCGCGGGTCTGTACCCGGCAATTGCTATCGGAAGCAAGACCACCGCCGGAAGTAATGCTGCTCGGCTCCGGTACCTCTACGAATCGAGCCATGGGAAGCGTGGCTCTGCTTGTGCGTTGATCGTGTGGTCGGGAAGCTCGCCTCGTAGGGCCTGGATCGCTGCGCCCACCATCTTTCTGCTCAGCTCGCGGCCGGACTGCTCCGAGTACCACGCGGCGTGCGGCGTGACGACCAGGTTGTCGAGCCGCAGAAGCGGGCTGGTTATGTCGAACGGCTCCACGGCCATCACGTCGAGGGCCGCCCCCGCGAGGTGCCCGGAGCGGAGGGCCTCGTAGAGTGCCCCCTCCTCGATCAGGGCGCCACGCGACACGTTGATGAGCCGGGCCCCCGGTTTCATCAGCCGGATCGAAGCTGCGTTGATCACGTTCTCCGTCTCCGGCGTCTGATGGGTGTGCAGCGACACGAAGTCCGAAGAGCCGAGAAGCTGAGCCAGGCTCTCCGCCGGCGTCACCGAGGCTTCCTCCATCTCTGAGCGGTCGACGTATGGGTCGAACGCCATGACCGCGAGCCCGATACCACGTGCCTTGTCCGCGAGCCGGCGAGCAATACGGCCGAATCCGTAGAGACCGAGCCGGCATCCCCGGATGCGTGTGAGCCTGCCTCCGCCCAGATGGTTCCAATCGCCCCGACGGCTGCTCGCATCCAAGGGGATCAGGCCTCTGGCTAGGGCCAGAAGCAGCGCGAGGGCGTGATCCGACACCTCCTCGACGCAGTAGTCCGGCACGTTGGCGACCGCGATCCCGCGCTCGGCGGCAAGCTCCAGATCCACGTGCTCGTGGCCGACGCCGCCGAGGATCAAGGCGCGGCATCTCGAGGCGACGTTCAGGATTACCTCGGTGATCGGGCTCGTGTGGACGAGCCCGGCGTCGGCGTCGCGCAAGGCCGCGGCCGCCTCCTCCTCGCTCGCGCAGATGGACGTCACGAGGGCGGCGCCCGCCGCATCGAGCAGGTCGCGCTCGATGGACCAGTCGCGAGATGGCGTGTCGGGACCTTCGACGCCCGCGACTAGCGGGCGCGTCACGGCGGGCCTTCCATGCCGTTCTCCTGCCCAAGAACGCCACCGCGGGAGCCTGAAGTACCGGCGTGCGGGACCGGTTGACGCGCTGACCCGGCCCCGTTTACTGTCGCGGTGTCAGCAAGCAACGCAGGAGAGGGATCATGTCGGATCCAGGAAGCGTGATGACCGTTCTGGGGCCCATACCAGCAGACCAACTCGGCTACGTGCTTCCCCATGAGCATCCCTATTGCCAGCTGCGCCAGGCGTCGTACCGCTACGACTTCCCCGACCAGTTCGACGACGACCGGATCGTCACGGCCGAGGTCGCGGCTTTCGGAGAACTGGGCGGAACCACCCTCGTCGACCTGACTGTACCGGACATCGGCCGGTCGCCGGAGCGCCTCCGCACGCTTTCGGAGAACACGGGCGTCCAGATCGTGATGGGCTGCGGATGGTATCGGGGCAACTACTACCGGCCCGAGGATGTCATCGAGAGACGCACCGTCGGATCGCTCGCCGACCAGCTCATCGGAGAGATCACCGACGGTGTCGACGGGACCGGCATCAAGCCCGGAGTGATCGGCGAGATCGGTGTGGAGAAGACCTGGGTGGCTCCGGCGGAGGAGAGGGTGCTGCGAGCGGCGGCGCGGGCCCACAAGGAGACCGGACTCGCCCTGGGCGCGATCCACGCCATCGGCCCGGTCGCACCCGACATCCTGACGATCTTCGAGGAAGAGGATGTGGACATATCGCGGGTGGCGATCGGCCATTGCGATTCCTATCCCCACATGGAGTTCCTCGAAGGCCTCATCGCCCGAGGGGCCCTCATCATGTTCGACAACTGCGGACAGTACGGTGCTCTTAAGACCTTCGAGGAGCACATCATGAACACCGTGAAGGAGTTGGTCGACAGGGGGCACGAGGACTACATCCTGCTCTCCCACGACACCTGCAAGTTCCCCCAGTTCAAGATCCACGGCGGTCCTGGTTTCGTGTACATCTCCGAGACGGTCATCCCGACGCTGCGCGAGCTGGGCATTACGGAAGAGACGATCAACAAGATCATCCGGGACAACCCCCGCCGCTGGCTCGTCGGGTCGTAGGCGGCAGGCGGGGCGGAGGGAGAGGCCGTGGAGCCGGAGCAGGTCGATCTCCTGCTGCGCCACGGGCACATCCTGACGGTCGACCCGCAGCGACGTATCCTCACCGACGGCACCATCGCCATTCGCGGAGACCGGATCGTCGCCGTGGGGCCGGACCGGGATGTGACCGCTGCCTACACGGCTCCGCTCGTGAAGGATCTGCGCGGCGGGCTGGTCCATCCCGGCCTCATCGACGCACACGCTCATGCCGGCGCAATGGAGGCGATCCGCGGGTTCACTCCCAAGGACACTGCCAACTGGGAGGTCGTGGAGCACGCTCTCTGGCCCGTCCGGTCACCCGAGTCCGAATACCTGGGCACCTTGCTGGATGCCATGGAGATGGTGATCAACGGGACGACCCTCTATTCGGACACGGGGGGCTCGAAGTGGCTCGCTGAGACCGTCCGGGCCCTGGAGACGGTCGGCCTCCGCGGGCTTCCTGGTTATTCGATCCTCGACGGATACCTGGCAGTGGACGAGGAGGAGCTTGCCGATCCCCGCTTCGGTTCGATGCCTCCGTCGGAGATCGAGGCGCTCTCGACCCCGACGGACGAGGCGTTGGTGCTGCTGCGTGAGCAACTCGAGGCCTACCCTTTCGCCGGCGGGGGGCGGGTGCGTTGCGCCATCACCCTGTTCGGCTCCGGGAGGATCACCGATCGGCTCTACGGCGAATGCATGGAACTGGCCGAGGAGTACCGGGTTCCGATCATCATGCACCAGTCGTGGGGCCCCGAAGAGGTCACGGGGTCACTGCGCGTCCATGGAAAGCGGCCGATCGAGCACCTGGCCGACCTCGGCATGCTCGGACCCGGCCTCACCCTGGTACACATGATTCACCTCGACGAGAAAGAGGTGGAGCTCATCATCGGATCCGGGTGCGCCGTGGTGCATTGCCCCGCGGCATCCGTGCGCAGAGGCATGGGTGCCCTGCGAGTGGGAAAACATCCGGAGATGATCGCCGCCGGCGTGCCGGTAGGTCTGGGCTCCGACGGATACAGCGGGAAGCGCGATGTGCTTCGCCAGGCGTACCTGGCCGCAGTCGGGTTTCGCGAGACCCGGGACGACATCCCGGTGCTGACCGGCGAGACGGTCCTCGAGATGGCGACGATCCACGGCGCGGCGGCGCTCGGGATGAGCGACGAGGTCGGATCGATCGAGCCCGGCAAGCGCGCCGACATCGTTATCCACACGGTGGACCGGCCCGAAGCTCACCCGCGGTTCCAGGACCCCGTCGACAACCTGATCTTCTACCGGCAGTCGGCCACCGTCGACACGGTGTACATCGACGGCGAGGCCGTACTCGAAGACGGTAAGTTCACCCGCTTCGATCCGGCCGACGCCTACGAGGCGATGGATGCGTTAGCGGCGGAGTTCGAATCCATCGTCGGGCCCGGTCGCTTCTCGAGCTGGCCCGTTGTGACATGACGGCTGCCGGCGAAGGGCGCCCGGCCACCGGCGTGGACACCGTGCTGCGGCACGGTCACATCATCACCATGGATCCCGATCGCCGCATCCTGCTGGACGGTTCGATCGCGATCGGCAACGGCCGGATCGTCGCGATCGGGCCGGACGACGAGGTGACGGTGCCTGACGGCGCCGCGGAACGCGACCTGCGGGGCGCCCTCGTTCACCCCGGATTCGTCGATGCCCACGTTCACGTCAACAGCCAGGAGTTGATCCGCGGGTTCGCACCCAAACACACCGCCGACTGGAGCGATCTGGAGCTGGCCCTGTGGGATGCCCGCTCACCCGAGATGGATCACTTCGGCACGCTCATCTCGTCAATGGAGATGATCGCCAACGGCACGACGATGTTCGCCGATACCGGGAGCGCCTTCTGGCTGGAGGACGAGGTGCGCGCCCTCGAGATGGTCGGTATCCGGGGCTTCCCCGGCCACTTTCTCATCGACGGCAACCTCGAGATCGATGCCGAGGAGCTCCAGGACCCGCGGTTCGGCTCGATGCCGCAGTCGGAGATCGACATCCTCGGGGTGAGCACCGATGAGGCGTTCGAACGACTGCGGCGCCAGATCGAGGATCACCCCTTCCACAGCGAGCGACGGGTGAGGGGCGTCGTCAACATGTTCGGCAGCGGGCGGAACACCGACGAGCTGCTCGTCCGCGCCAGGGAATTGGCAAGCGAGCACCGGGTGCCCATGATCATGCATCAGTCCTGGGGACCCGAGGAGGTCAGTGCCTCGCTCGACGAGCACGGAAAGCGACCCCTCGAACACCTAGCCGACCTCGGAATCCTCGGGCCGGGGCTCACGCTCGTGCACATGATCCACCTCGACGAGCGTGAACTGGAGCTCACGATCGAGTCCGGCACTCACGTCGTCCACTGTCCCACGGCCTCGGTGCGCCGGGGTATGGGAGCCCTGCGGATGGGCCGTTTCCCGGAAATGGTGCGCGCCGGTCTGACGGTCGGGCTCGGGTCCGACGGAGTGAGCGCACGGCGCGACGTGGGGCGGCAGATGTATCTCGCCGCGGTCGGGTTCCGCGAGGTCCGGAACGAGATGCCGGTCTTCACGGGGGAGACGATCCTCGAGATGGCAACACTGCACGGCGCAGCGGCCGTTGGCATGGCGGACGAGATCGGGTCGCTCGAAGTCGGTAAGCGCGCCGACATCGTGATCCACTCCCTGGATCGGCCCGAATCGCACCCCAGATTCCAGGATCCCGTCGACAGCCTGGTGTTCTACCGGCAATCCCGCACGGTCGACACGGTCATCATCGACGGGGAAGCCGTCTACGACCGGGGCCGCTTCACGCGCTTCGACGCGGCGGAGGCGTATCGCCAGATCGATGCAGCCGCTTCCGGCTTCGAGAACGAAGTGGGACCGGGGAGCTTCACGACCTGGCCGATCGTGGGCTGAAGCCCGTGAGGGGCTCGACGAGGACCGGCGCCGATGTCGTCATCGTGGGGGCCGGGCACAACGGGTTGGTGGCGGCGTTCTACCTGGCGCGTGCCGGACTCCGGGTGCAGGTCCTCGAAGCGCGCAGCCTCGTGGGCGGTGCTGTAGCCACCGAAGAACTCATTGACGGGTTTCGCTTTTCCACGTGCGCGTTCCGGCTGTGGGGCCTGCAACGACCGGTGATCCGGGACATGGGGCTCGCCGGACGTGTCACCATCCGCATGCCGGAGCCGACCGTGCTGCGGCTCTATCCCGACGGCCGCGCTCTCAAACAGTGGAGTGACCTGGGCCGCACCGCCGCCGATCTCGAGTCCTTCGCCGCGGGGTCGTCGGCCCGTCTGACGGACTGGTCGGCATTGTGGGAGCGGGCGGGTGCGCTCTACGAGCCGTTCGTGTTGCGTGAACCTCCATCCGAGTCGGAGCTGCGTGCTCGGTCCGCCCTGCTGGGCGATCCCGACCTGTACGACACCCTTCGGACGGCGGACATGGCGTCGCTCGTGCGTGATCACTTTGCCGACGAGGCCGTCCAGGGTGCCTACATAGCGGCGCCTGCCGACCCGCGACAGCCCGGATCACCGCTCGAAATCGCTTGGGCCTCGGTTCCGCTGGAGCCGGATTGGGCCGGGCTTCCGGTCGGCGGCATGGGCGCCCTCGCCTCCGCGATGGCCGAGGCGGCAGCCGGGGCTGGGGCGGAGATCACCACCGATGCCTCAGTGAAACGGATCCTGGTGGGCGATCGGGGAGCGGCCGGGGTGGAGCTGGGGGACGGGAGCCGTCTCGATGCCGGCATCGTCGTGTCCAACCTGAGCCCGCGGGCGACCTATACGCGGCTCGTCGATCCCGGGGTACTGGACCCGTCGTTTCTCGGCAGGGTGGAGGGGATCTCGAGCACGATCGGCTACCTCAAGCTGCACGCGGCCCTTCGGGAACCGATGGACCTCTCACGCTATCTGGGTCCCGACCACGACCCGGCGGCGGGGTCGTACATGCGGATCACCCGGTCGATCGACCACTACATCTCGGCCTGGGAGGACTGTGCCGCCGGCCGTCCGGCGAGGGACCCCGTCATCCAGCTGGGGACGCACACCGCGCTCGACCCGGCCAGCGCGCCACCGGGGGGTCACGCGGTATCGGCCCTCGTCCTGTACGCACCACCGGTTCCCGAGAACGGAACGTGGGACGAGCTCCGCACCCCCGTCGCGGAAGACCTGATCGACCGGATCACCGAGTACGTGCCCAACTTCCGCAGGGCGCTCGTCGACTACGTCCTCTTCACGCCGGCCGACCTGGAACAGAGGCTGGGCATGCCGGACGGGGACATCCATCACGGTGACCATCTCCCCGGCCAGTTCTTCACCGGACGACCGTTCCCGGGCTCCGGTGGATGGCGGAGCCCGGTCGCCGGGCTGTACCTATGCGGCGCCGGTACGCATCCCGGCGGCGAGGTGACCGGGGCGCCCGGCTACAACTGCGCGGCGGCGATCCTGGCCGATCGGAACGACGGGGCTCGCTAGCCGGCCCCGTTCTTGGTCCATTGCCACGATCCCGGAATCGTCCCGGGCAGCCAAGACATGCCCAACTCGGTGAAGTCTCCGCCGACGCCCTCGGCCAGGGCCAGGACCCGGTTCTCGTGCCACAGCGCCGCCCACGGCAGGTCGTGGGTCAGCACCTCGGCGTAGCGGTGATACACGGCGGCTCGCTCCTCGGGATCGGCGGTCGCGCGGCCGCGTAGCAGCAGCTCGTCGGCTTCCGCGCTGACATAGCGAGCGCCGTTGGAGCCCTTCGGCGGCATCGACGAAGAGTGAAAGTAGATCGCGGTGAAGTCCGGGTCGGGACCGGAAGCACCGCAGCAGGTGTACACGTCGAAGCGGGAGTTCTCGTAGTCGTAGACGTACTCCACGATCGGCTTGATGTTGAGCACGAGGTCTATGCCGATGTCGGCGAGGTAACGCTGGACCTCTCCCAGGAACGGAGCATTGTGACGGGCCGGGATGGCGCCCGGGCCCGTGACCAGATCGACCCTGAAACCCTCGGCGAACCCGGCCTCGGCGAGCAGCGCCCTTGCGCCTTCGGGGTCGTACGGGTATTGCGAGTCGAGGCGGTGGTTCACCGCCCACTCGGGCATGATGAGCGGCGAGCCGATCACCTCGCCCATTCCCTTGTAAACGTCGCGGACGATGGCCTCGCGGTCGAGGGCGCGGACGACCGCTTCGCGCACCCTCCGGTCGCCCAGCGCCGGATGGCTGTGGTTGAAGATGATCGTGCGCCATTCGCAGGTCCGGAACGCCTCGACTCTGGCGCCCGGACGCTCTCTCACCCGGTCGGCATCGAGCGCGTCGATGAACATGACGTCGATGTCCCCGGCGGCGAACGCCACGAGAGCGGCATCGTCGTCGAGCCTGCGAAGCACCAGGCCGTCGAGCTTCGGACTCCCGCCCCAGTACGCCTCGTTGGCGACGAAAACGGCGTCTCCCCCGGGCTCGTAGGAGGAGATCCGGAAGGGCCCGGTTCCGACGGGTGACCGGAGCGACCATTCGGTGTCCTCGACCCGCTCGCCCGTGGCCACGTTCTCGAGGAGGTGCTTCGGGACGATCGGGAAAGCCATCGTGGCGAGGAAACCGAAGTGCGGTTCGGCCAGTTCCATCACGACTGTGTAGTCGTCTAGCACGCTGATGCCCTCGACCGTCGCCGCGTCGCCCGCGGCGTACGCCTCGGCGCCCTTGATCGGAAGCGCCAGCGACTGGTACCTGCTCGTCGATCTGGGGTCGACGAGCATCGTGTACGTGAAGGCGACGTCCTCGGCGCTGAAGGGTGCGCCGTCGTGCCAGGTCACGCCACGGCGAAGGTGAAAGGTGTACCGGCGCCCGTCGGCCGAAACGTCCCAGCTCTCCGCGAGCTGGGGACCGACCCGAGCTTCTCCGTCGAGGTTGACGAGCTGGTCGAAGATGAACCAGATGGGGAACCAGCTCGGCATCGACAGGTTGGAGAACGGGTTGAAGGACGGCGGACTACCGGGCCAGTGGAGAACCAACTCGGAGCGTGGGCCATTGGTGGTCATGGGCTCTCTCTTTCATCGCATGATGGGCGGTTGTCAGGCCGTGCTCGGCTCGGCAATGCCATCGGCGGGCTAGGTCGGCCCGGGCATCAGCCGGGCAGGCAGGCGGAAGCGCCTCGTGACGTCCTGGAGCACCTCCCGCTCGGTGATGAGTTCGGTCTTCGAACCCGAGACCAGCACGGTTGCCGGACGGGGCATCGAGTTGAACTGCAGGCTCTTGCTCTCGCAGTAGGCGCCGGTGTCCAGGAACGCCACGACGTCGCCGCGCTCCACGTGTGGAAGCTGGACGTTGAGGGCGAGGTTGCCGAACCAGCACAGCGGATCTCCCAGGTTGACCGTCTCGGTGGGGGTCTCGTTGACCCGGTCCGTCACGACCGGGTGGTAGTAGAAACCGCCCGACAGGATGTTGAGCAGGTGGTTCTCGCTCGCGTCGAGTCCGATCCAGGTCTGGCCCACGTCGGAGAACGATTTCCTCATGCCGACCCGGGACAGGAGGATGCCGATGTCGGACGAGATCCCGCGTCCGGGCTCGATCATCAGCCGGGGCTCACCGAGTCCGTGGGCGTCGAGCCCCTCGCGGAAGAGCGCCGTCATCACCGCGGCGAACTCCTCTGCGGTCGGAGAGCCGCGGTCGAATCCCATGGGCCCGTGACCTTCCGGCCTTCCCCACGCGAAGCCGCCGCCGAAGTCGAAGTATTCGGGTACCCATCCGAACCGGTCCCTGAGCACTCCGGCGGCCTCCATCTGGTCCTTCACGACCGCCTCGTGGACCCTCAGGTCGGGCGCCCAGCGACCGACGTGGTGATGGAGCCCGACCAGCTCGACTTCGGGGGCGCGGAGGGCGCGCTCGCACACCGTCTCTAGATCGTCGAGGGCGATCCCGAACTTGTTGATCTCGCGAACGCCGGGTCCGATCTTGATCCCGGGCGGCCAGTCCGCCTCCATATCGTCGAGGTCGTGCAACAACAACCTCGTCCGCATCCCGATGCGCGCTCTCATCCCGAGATCGCGAGCCACCCGGATCACGTCATCGAGTTCGTCGGGTGCATCGAGGTGGATGGCGACGCCGGCCTCGATGGCCATCCGGATCTCCTCATCCCGCTTGTTGAATCCGTTGAGAACGACTTGATCGGGATCGGTACCGGCTAGCAGCGTCAGGTACAGCTCACCCGGACCGAACGCGTCTCCGCCGGCTCCGGCCAGGGTGAAGATGCGCCTCACGCTGAGGTTGTTGTTGGCCTTGGTGGCGAAGAGGATCTCGGACCGGGGGTATCCCGACGCGAACGCATCGTGCCACTTCTTGACGTTGGCATGAATCTGGTTCTCCGAGATGACGTAGAGGGGCGTTCCGAACCTCTCGGCGAGCTCGGTGGCGTCCACGTCCTCGACCTGGAGCCGACCCGAGGTGTTCACGCCGATGTTCTCGTTGAAAGCACGAACGAAGTCCCGAGCCATCGGTCCTCTCCTCCTCTCACCGCGCCGGTTCACGAGCGTAGCCGACCACCTGGAAGGACGTCCCGGGCTATCAACTCGAGTTGGGCGAACAACTCCTCGTGGTTGCGAGCCACCACGTGGATGACGAAATGCGTCACGAACTCGGCGAGCTTCCGAAGCTCGGCAACGATCTCCACGGGTGATCCCGCCACCATCCGTGCGCCCAGCCACGTCTCCTCGGGATCCGGCGGCGTCTCTGTGACGAAAACGGGGATCCCCAGCGCAATCTCGGGCTCCCCCCGGCGTCCCGCCGCCTCCCAACTCGTCCGCAAATGGTCGACGAGGGCGACGAGCTCAGCCTCGCTGAGAACCGTCGTGGGGTGCCAGCCTTGACCCAACTCCACCGCCCGCCGGATGGCGCGGCGGCTGTTGCCGCCTATGAGGATGGGGGGATGGGGATCCTGGGCAGGCGTCGGCGCGAACCGGATCTTCTCGAACCTTGCCGAACGGCCTTCGTCGCGGCGCGTCCACAGGCTGACGAAGGTGTCCAGCGCCTCATCCGTCACCGCACCGCGGGATGGGTAGTCGGCGCCGAGCGCATCGAACTCCTCCTCGAGCCACCCCGACCCCACTCCGAGGATCAGCCTCCCGCCGGACAACGCGTCGATGGTGGCGAGCATCTTGGCCGCGACGATGGGGTGGCGGTAGGGCACCACCATGACGCTCGTGCCCAGCCGGACCCGCTCGGTGACCGCTGCCAGGTGGGCGAGCACCACCAACTGGTCGTAGACGTCCTCGCCGAATACGTAAACGCCTGAGGCCGGGATGACGATGTGGTCGATCGCCCAGATCGAGTCGAACCCGAGCTCGTCCGCCCGACGGGCGACGGCGACCATGGATTCCGGCTCGGCGAGGTCCCCGCTGGACGGCACGACGACCCCGAAACGAGGTGCCTGAGGCGCAGGTCGATCATCCATCGGCTCGAACCCTAGCCCCGGCGGCTCCCGCGCTCCTCTACCAGACGAAGCCGGGACGCCACTCGCAGCTGATCGGATCATCGAGGTCCACGGCGGCCCCGGCCTCGACGCGCCAGATGTGGATGCACCCGTCGTCCGTTCGAGTCCGCTCCAGACCCGAGTCCGTCCGCACGAAGGTGGGGCCGCGCCAGCGCTCCCACCCCAGGTGCTCGTAGAAGGTTGGCAGCACGGAATGCAGGGCTCCGAGCTCGTACGTGTCCTCGATGTGACGCCGGGCCGCGGCAAGAACGCTCCGGGCCAGGCCCTGGCGCCGATCGCTATGCCGCGTGCCGACCGCTTCGACGTACCCCGTGTTGATCTCACGGTCTCGAACGGCCAGGACGCGGGGAACGACCGAAGCATGGGAGATCGGGACGCCATCCTCCTCGACGAAGAAGTGCACTCCTCCGAGCGCCTGGCCCCAGAGCGCATCCGTGAACCTGCCCTCGAATGCCCCGTCGAGGAGGGTCCTGATACGGGCGGCCTCCGAAGGGGTCAACTCCGCGGTGCTTCTCGAGATCACGACGCTCACAGCAGCACTCTCGCTTGGGGAGCTACAGCTACAAGTCCTGAGGGAATCAAACCCCGTCGGCCCCACAACGCTTCATCCGGTCCCGGAAACCGCCTCCACCAGGCACTCCGGTCCGCCCGCCCATCAGGCGCGCCGGTGCGGTCTGAACGGTAAGGGGACGACCTCGGCCGCGATCTCGACCGTCTGACCGTTGGCCGACCACAGCACGGTGTGTTGGGCTCCCAGGCCTGCCGATTCCCTGTCGATGTGGCCGAGGCCGATGAGCACCCCGACCGACGGTCCCCAGGTGACGCTCGTGGCATATCCCACCCGCCGGCCCGAGTCGATGACCGGTAGCGGCATGTCATGCACCCGGGGAAACATCTGCACGAATTCGCCCTGCTCGAGTTGATACTCCAGCATCGCCCGCCAGTCGATGCTGAGCCCGACCATCCGTCGAGGGGCGCCCCCGGCGGCCTGCTCGTCCAGAAGTGCCTGCCTCCCCACGAAGTCCGGCTTGTCGAAGTCGATGAAGCGACCCAATCGAAGCTCGAACGGGGAGCACTCGCGCATCTGGGTAGGGTCGTCGACGGGCGGGGTCGGATCAGGCCCGGCTCCCATGTAGTCGGCCCCGATGATCAGCAGGCCTGCTTCCACCCGGGCGATGTCGATCGCATACTCCCCGGCGGGGCGGAGGCCGTACTCTCCCCCTGCCTCCATCAGAGCGTCCCACATCGGGCAGGCGCCCTCCGGCGATACCCATAGCTCGTAGCCGACCTCGCCGGTGAAGCCCTGGCGGCTCACATCCACGCTCGCTCCGCCTATTTCGGTCTTTGCCATCCGGGAGAACCCCAGGGAGGACCAGTCCCGGCCGGTCGCACGCTCCAGGACCTCGGTCGACTTGGGCCCCTGTAGGGCGAGGATGCCGATCGACGGGCTGATGTCCTCGACCTCGACGTCGAGCCCGGCGGCGGTCATCGTGAACCATTGTTCCTGGGGCCCGGCTACGAACACGTACTCCTCTTCGCCGAAACGGAAGACGAGGCCGTCCGCCACCATCTTCCCCTCCTCGTTGCACCACGGCGAGTAGAGGACCTGGCCCACCTCTTGCGTGAGGGCGTTCCGGGGGAGGATCCGGTTCGCCAGCCGGGGAGCATCGGGCCCACGGATGCGGGTCTTCGACAGGGGAGACATCTCGTTGAGGGTGGCGGCCGTCCGCATCGCCGCCAGTTCCTCCCTGAAGTCGGTATAGATGTCGGGAACGATGTACGGGGGCCAGGGGAACCAGGAAGATGTCTCGACGGCTGCTGCCGTCCGCTTGTGGAACGGCGTTCCGACGAACCCCTCGACACCCAGATCTTCCAACATTCGGTCTGCTCCCCGGCGCGATGGCGGCGAGTGTACAGCCGGCTGGTCGCATTCCTCGTGCCCCGAATCTTGGGACCAGCCCATCAATGTAGGACAAACCGTGATACAATTGGGGGTATGCCTTCTCGAGCGTTGTCAGTGCGCCTCGACGACCAAGCGTCACGGGCGCTACACCAGCTGGAAGGAACCGGCTTGACCCGTTCCGAGGCCATCCGGCTGGCCCTGGTAGAGACAGCTGCGCGGCATCGAGGCGAACAAGCCTTGGCCACCGAAGCGGCCAAGCTAGAAGCCGACGAAGACGACAGGGCGGAAATGCTCGCGACCGCACGCATCATGGAAAGCCTGCGTGCGCCGGGGTGACATCTTCGTGTTACGGCTACCAAAGGGAGTGGGGCACGAACAATACGGACCCCGGTACGGGGTCGTCGTGCAGGCCGATCCACTCCTGCCCCGCTCCGTAGTATTGGTGGCACCCACGTCTACGAGTGCGAGACCAGCGTCGTTCCGACCAGAGATCGAGATAGAAGGGGTCCTGACCCGGGTGCTTGTCGAACACGTCGGTGCTGTCGACGTTACGCGCCTCGGGGACCTCGCCGGGCATCTCACACCAGAAGAACAATGGGGAGTCGACACGGCTCTACAAACGGTGCTCGCGCTCGGTTGACCTCTGGAACGGGGTGACGCTAATCGGAGTGCCGACCCCGGGACACTGTCCGTGACGCTGATAGTGTGAGGAACATCGAATAACCGCCTGTCCTGCATGTACAGCGGGCCGCTTCATCTGCTTCCGCAAACATGTCGCACATCGTGGTCGGGCGGGTCTCGCGGGAGGCGCCGAGTTGGATTACGAGTTCGTCAGCTTCAGCCAGGACGATGCGGTGGCCACCATCACCCTCAACCGTCCCGATGCGATGAACGCGCTATCGCACGGGCTCGAACGGGAACTCCACCACGCGCTCGACCACGCCGATTCCGACCCGGCCATCAGGGTGATCGTCCTGACCGGAGCCGGACGGGCGTTCTCGGCAGGCTATGACTTCGATGAGGATGTTCCGGGTGATGACGCCACCACCGCCGCCTCTCTGCGGCAGTGGCTCGACACCAATCAGAGAAGCGTGGAGGGCTTCATGCACGTGATGGAACTCTCGACACCGGTGATCGCCGCGGTCAACGGATGGTGCCTCGGTGGAGGGTTCTGGTACGCGTTGTGCTCGGACATCACGATCGCCTCCGAGGACGCAACTTTCGGCCAGCCGGAGGTCCGGGGGATATCTAGTTCGTCCATCCTGTTCGCCGTACTGGCCGGGTGGAAGAACGCCCACCGCTACACGCTCACCGGCGACCACTTCGACGCCGCGGAGGCGTTGCGGATGGGGGTCGTGAACGAGGTGACGCCCGCCGACCGGTTGCTGGAGCGGGCTTACGCCCTGGCCGCCAGGATCGCTATGGTGCCGCCCGATTCGGTGCGTCTCAACAAGGCGATCACCACCTATGGCCTGGAGGCGATGGGACTGCGGAACGCCCACAACGTGATGGCGTTCCTCGCCACCATCGCCCATGCTTCCGGCGACTCGTCCGATGTTCGGCACCTCAACGAGGCATATCGCCGGGGAGGAACCAGGGCGTTTCTCGACGCTCGCGACGGTCCGTTCCAACCCGAACCCGGCGGGCCGAGGTCGCGCGGAGACGGGTGATCCGGTCACCCCGTCCGCCCGCGGTCTACCATCCCCAGCGTCACCAAGATCGAAGGGCGCGCCGTGATCACCAGCTTCAACCATTCGGGAATCGTGGTCCGGGACCTCGACGAGATGTTGCGGTTCTACACCGAAGATCTCGGCCTGACCATCCTCGAACGTTACGAGATGGAGGCGGGACCCGAAGGCGATCACGCCGGAATACCGGGAGCGCGCCGTACCGAGGTCTTCCTCGGTCTCGGGGATGACGGCCACATGCTCGAACTCATCCGGTACCTGGAACCCGTTTCGAGCGACGGTCACGTCGAGTTGAACAAGCTGGGAGCGACGCACGTCTGTTTCCTGGTGGACGACCTGGACAAGGCCCACGAGGAGCTGGTGGGCAAGGGCGTTTCCTTCGTTACCAAGCCGATCTTCTCGAAGACCCCGGATGGTGACGATTGGGGCGTGGTCTACTTCCAGGATCCGGAGGGCAACTGGCTCGAGTTCATCCAGCTCTAGTGGTCTGTCTGTGGAATGGCGGTGAGGTATGGCGTCGGCAGCGGTGTTCCTCGCAAGGCCCGCTGACGAAGGCGTACCCGCAGGGTACGTTGAGGAAGCGGAACGCAGCGACGGGGCGCCGATGGCCGCCAGAGCACCCGGTTGTTCGCAGACAGACCACTAGGCCGTCCACCGTGCCGGAGGGGTAGATTTGATTGAAGAACCGATCAGGGGCAGGAGAGGGATCGATGGTCACGGTTGATTGCCACCTTCATCTGACCGAGACGCCCAGCCAGGTTCCCGACTGGTGGATGACCGAGATATACCGCCCGTACGGGGGCGTCTTCGGGTCGACCGACGGGGCCTGGATGGTCGACCTGCTGGACCGGTCCGGAGTCGATGTGGGTCTCGTGCAGGGCGCCGACCTCCGCCGCACCACGTGGCACCCGGACTTTCCGGAGGAACATGAGGTGTTCGTTCCCAACGACTACACCGCCGAGCAGGTGGCAATGTTCCCGGATCGCCTCAAGGGGGTTGTTTGCGTGGACCCGATCCGTGACGTCGCGGCAGCGCTGGAGGAGATCGACCGCTGTGTCCTGGAGTTGGACTTCCGCGCCGTCAAGCTCGTGGCGTCCTACCAGCATTACTCGCCCAACGATCGCCGGCTCGACCCGATCTACGAGCGGTGTATCGAACTGGACATCCCGGTGCACATCTTCACGGGTTGGACCCCGACCATCACCGCCAAGTTGGTACACGCCGATCCGGTGCTCATCGACGAGGTCGGCCGTCGCTACCGGGACTTGAAGCTCATCGTGGCTCTAGGAGTGCCGTGGATCGATCAATGCATCCTCATGGTTGCAAAGCATCCGAACTTCTACGCGGATATGTACCACTATTCGGAGATGGGTCCGGAGCCCCTCTACGGGGCGCTGGAGAAGTTCCGATCGCTGTCCGCCCTCGACCGGGTGCTGTACGGGTCCAACAACAGCGACAAGGTACGTGTAGGTCGGGAGGAGTCAACCGTCCCGGACGTGTACCGGAGCGTCAACGAGGTAGCCGCTCGACGGGGCGCCGCTCCGTTCTCGGATGACGAGATGGAGGCGATCCTTGGCGGTTCCGCCGCCAGCATTTACAAGATCGGCTGAAACCGAACGCTGCGGTCCGGGCCCGGTGCGGTCCTAGGACACTGCCACGTCGAAGACCGTGGGCTCGGAGACCTCGGCCTCGAGTGCCGAGATGGCGGTCTCCACGACCCGGCGTCGGTACTCCATCTCGTCGGCCGCGTCCAGCTCCGGATCGCCGAAGGGATGGGTGACGGCCTTGCCCTGGACGATCCGGAGTACGCCCACGGACTCGGCCAGCGGGACCAGCGCCGTGACCAGCGCCGCCGGAATGCCCTGGTTCTCGATCGACTTGGCGAGCGTAGACCCGCTACGCGTCCCTGTTCCTCAGGTCGAACCCACGATGGCGGCCTGAACCCCGTCGGCGATCAGGGCGCGCCCCATCTCGGCGCCGATGCGGGTCATGTCGCGCAGGGTGCCCATGTTGCCCGTGGTGCTCAGCAGTTCGGGGTGGAGGCTCAACCGGCCCGCCTGCTCCATGGACCGGGCGGCGTCGAGGGGTACCTGGCGGTCGGGGTCCTGGTTGGCGAAGCTGGTGTCGATGCCACCGTGCACCGACTCGAACTCGCCCTCGGCGAAGCCTTCCCGGTCCTGGATGGGGTATCTCAGCCAGTCGGTCGCCCATCCCGACGGCAGCCGGTCGGGGTTGCCCGCCGGGACTATCCCCGCCTCGGTCACCAGCGCCAGCCGGAATGGGGCGCCCGTGGCGATCGGCTCGGAGGCTTCGGCGGGCTCGTAGCTGGGGAGCGGCCACTCCGTTAGGAAGGGCTCTTCACGCATCTTGGTGAGCAGCATGTCGATCGCCCGCGTGGAGCCCCGCAAATCCTCGAACGTGTTGCGGCGGAGGCCCTTGGTGAGGGTGCCCTCCTCCGCGGCATTGCCGAGCGCTTCACCCCGTCCCAGCTTCGACGCCAGACGCGCCAGGTGCTGGAGTGCGGTAGTCATGCCTGCGGCTGTCTCGGCGGTGGTGAGGATCGGGACCCAGGCCCGGTACTCGTCGGCGCCCGGGCTATCCGGATGGAGTCCCGTGACCGCCGGCACGCCGAGGTGTTTCATCACCGCCTTGCAGACCGCGCCGCAGGCCAGGCCGTAGCGTCCGGACCCGAAGGCCGGGCCGGCCACCACGACGTCCGGATCGAACCCGGAGATCAACCCGATCACCTCGTCCACCGCACGGCTCCCGCCTTGCGCCATGTAGTTGTCACCGCCGATGACGGTCCCGACGATCCGGTCCTCGCCTTCCAGGAAGCGGGTCAGGCCGCGACCGCTACCCACCGGACCCGGTTCGGTGACCGGTCCCATACCTGCCTGTTCTTCCCCGCCCAGTCCCCCGAAGAACTGGTTGAGATAGTGGACGATTCTCGCCATCGGTTACCTCTCAGTACTCCTCGCCGCGTATACGCGTTCCGCCGAACTGGTGGGTGCTGGCCATGATGATGGCCAGCGGGGCCTCGAACGCACCGGACGGGTCTCCTTCGATCCGGATCAGCGCATCACCACCGATCACCCGCTCCACGGGCTCGAAGAGGACGGTCTCCTCGTAGTTTCCGGTGCTCACGATGGCATCGGCTTCCGGAACGAAGTGGACGAAGCCGGATTCGCCCGGGTTGGCCGCCATCTCCATCGACAGCATTGTTGTCGTCACCCCCCGGCGCTCCAGGTTCCTGCAGATCATCATGGCGTCGACGGCGGGATGCCCGCCGCCGGCGTAGTTGATCAGCGCCCCTTCGGCGCCCATCATGATCGCCAGGTTGGCCGCGTGGTTGGCGAGGCGTTCCTTGGCGGCGCGGGTGTCGCCGTTGGTGAAGAGGACGACTCCCCGGAAGTCGATGTCCTTGCCGTGGCGGGCGTAGAGATCTTCGATGATGGCGTGGTTCTGCACCGTGTAGGTGAGTTCCCGCATGCACGCGATAGCGTTCCAGCCGCACACCAGAGCCCCGTCGAGCAGCTCGTTCGGGTGGATCGGGGTGGGCAAGTGGGCGGCGCCGCCGATCGCCCCGGCACCGGGAGCGATCTCGCCATGCAGGAACGGGATGGCCAGCTGGTACAGGTACACGACCGCGGGTAGCCCGTTGACCGGCGACGGGGCCAGGTCGTAGGTGTCCACCCGGTCGGGTGTCTTCCCGAGGGTCGTCTCCGCCAGGTACCGGGCCGCCTTGAGGCCTGCGAGCCGGACCGCCTTGTTGTACTCGACAGCCTCAGGCGTCCCCTCGAAGACGTTGGTGGGACGGTCCTCGCTCTCGAGCAGTTCCGTGGTCGGTTCACAGGAGACCACCACGTTGATGAGATCCGAGAGAGGCGAGTACCCGGCTGCGGATCCGGCCATGTCGAAGACGGCCTCCCGCCAGTAGCGCGGTTCGCCCGGTACCGGAAGGGCGGTCTCCACGACTGCCACCCCTTTCAACGCGTGGGTGGTTCCCGTGCCGACCAGCTGCGGCACGGTCAGGAGACCCGAGAAGTCCGTGCCGGGAGGGTCAACCTTGATCCTCGGCTCCACCGCATCAATAGCGTTTATCACCCTGACCGATTCCCCGGGCCTGATGATCTCCACGGAGACGGAGGCAAGATGGGGATCGGCGGAGAGCTGTTCCTCCAACTCCTCGATGTTGATGGTGAGGACGCCGTCGGCGAGTTCAATCCGGTCGCCTGCTCGGACATCGGACACGTCGAACGCGCCTACGTCCAGAATCTGGCGGTGCGGGCCGGAGTTCATGCGACCTGCGGGAGGCCCAGCATCTGGCGGGCCTGGGCGGGGGTGGCGATCTCGCGGTTCATGTCCTCGGCGATCCTCCGGATACGGCTCACCAGCTGGGCGTTGCCGGTGGCCTTCTCGCCCCGCCGGTAGTAGATGTTGTCCTCCAAGCCGACCCGCACATGGCCTCCGAGCAGGATTCCCAGGACGTTCATCGGGATCTGGAACGGCCCGGTGCCGATCACGGAGTACAGCGCTCCGGCCGGGAGTTCGCTGATGAGCGACATGAGGTTGGCGGGGGTCGGGAACGACGCGGTCTGGGCGCCCAGGACGAACTGCACCATGTAAGGGGGCGTCACGTTGTCGTTGTAGATCAGATCACGAAGGACCCAGTACTGGCCCGGGTCGTAGATCTCCAACTCCGGCTTCATCCCGCGCTCGGCGATCACGGACGCGTAGTGGTTCAGTTCACCGTAGGTCGTGCCGCTGCACATGTCGTATTCGACCGGCCCGCGGGGATGGGGAAGGTCGGACGGCCGCTCGGGCATGGTGAATTTGGACACGAAAGGACCCAGGTTGAGAGTGGCCACGTCAGGGGCAGGGTCGGCGAACAGCGGCGAGTAACGTTCCTCCGTGGTCAGGGTGGGACCGCCGCCGGTGCTGTTGTTGATGATCACATCCGGGCACAACTCCCGGATCATCCCGTTGACCTTCCCGTAGTCGTCGGGGTTGCCGGTGCATTGACTCCAGTCGTCGGGATCGCGCACATGCACGTGTATCTGCGACGCGCCGGCCTCGTATGCCCTCCGGGCTTCCTCCGCCTGCTCCTCCGGGGTCTCCGGTAGGGCCGGATTCGACTCCTTGCCATGGCCGCCGCCGCTGATGGCCGCGGTGATGATCAGGGGCGGTAGCGAACTCCTGGCAGTCTTCTGCATCCAGAGGTACGGGTCGCGAAAGTCCCAAGTCGCTTCGATTTCGCCCATCGGTGTTCCTTTCGAGACAGCTGTCAAGCCCGCGCGGCGACTCGTCCTGGTACCGAGGAATCACCATGCGAGGTCCGGATCATATAGAACATAACTGCTCCCACCGGTCAGGCGAAGCCCGTCTCCCGCAGTATCGGACCCGGGGACTAAGCCTCGTCCGAGGGCGTTGCGGTAATTCGCCACGGTTCGAGCAGGGGGGTGAGCCCGGCCCGGGCGACGAGATCTGCGGCGCGACCATTCGCTTCCTCGACGACGGCCGCTTCGTCCACCATCGTACAGGCGCCGTTCTCGAAGATGACATCGCCGCCGACGATCGTATGGGTCACATCGGCGGGGGCGGTCGAGTAGACGACGGAAGCCACCGTGCGGTGGAGCGGCGAGTGGTGGGGAGCGGACTGATCGACGATCACCAGGTCCGCGAGCTTTCCCGGCGCGATGACACCGGCTTCGATCCCCATGTACTCGGCGCCGGCACGGGTGGCCAGCTCGATCGCCTCCTCACCGTTCGACTCCGTGGGGTTCCGGGAATGGACGCGCTGGAGGAGGACCGCCTGTTTCATGCAGGCGAACATGTCCAGCCGGTGCCCACTGCCTCCGTCCAGGCCGAGCGCGACGGTGGCGCCGGCGTCGCGCAGGTCGCGGAGGCACATCACCCCCAAGGCTATGTATTGGTGGGAGATCGGGCAGTAGGCGATACCGGTTCGGGAGTCCCCGACGAGTTCGACCTCGCGGTCGTCGAGGAAGATCCCGTGGGCCAGGGTGGCGCCCCGGCCCAAGAGCCCCTGTTCCGCCAGCCACATCACCGGCCTGCGGTCGTACTCCTCGAGATAGAAGACCGGGTCGTTCGCAGCCTCCGAACAGTGCGAGTGCCAACCGACGCCTTTCTCGTGTGCCAGACCGACGGCATCGACCACGAGATCCTGGCTGACGTAGATGATGTTGAGGGGCGCCGGCCAGACGCCTACCCGGGCGCCGGCGGGGCGGGCCTCGATACAGGCCCGGGTGATGTCGATCTCCTCCTGGTTGGAGTAGCGGAACAACTCGCCCGCCAGGCCGTGCTTGACCGCCATCCCGGTCAGCTCGCCGGTCATGCCCCTGGCGACGGCCCCTCGCAGCCCGACCGCCTCGATGGCGTCCGCCACGGCGAGGGTGGATGCGAAGTCGGTAGGGGCGTAGTGGTTGTCGAGCACGGTGGTGACACCGGAGCGAGCGGCCTCCACCGCGCCGAGTTGAGCGCCGATCCTGGCCTCATCGATGGAGATGGCGGTGGTGACCGGCCACATGAAGTCCGACAACCACGGCCACAGTTCCAAGCCTTCTCCGAGGCCCCGCGTCAGGTACTGGAACAGGTGCTGATGCGTGTCGACGAACCCAGGCAGTACCGCGCAACCTGACGCGTCTATTACCCTGGTGCCCTGGTAGTGGCTCAGATCCTCGACCGTGCCCACCTCGACGATGCGGTCTCCGGTGACCGCCACGGCCCCGGGATCGATCACACGCCGGCGGTCATCGACGGTGACTACTGAACCTCCCTTGACGAGCAGGTCACAGGATGTCGGTGCTGGACTGATCGAAGCTCCTGACGCTTGGGCCGGCACGGACCGCGCAGTCGGCTGTCTGAGACTAGCGGTCCTCGGTTCGCCTACGCGAGGAGCTTTCTCGACAGGAAATCGATGACGGCATGGGGATAGAGCGGATGGAACGGGCGGCCGAAGTTCTGCATCGTGATCTTCTCTCGTACCCGGGTGACGTAGTCCTCGGCGTCCAACTGGAAGGAGTGGTTGGCTTCCGGGACTATCCGTAGCTCGACATCCCTGTTCCCGGCCGCCCAGAGAGCACGGACCGTGTCGAAGGCGTCCTCCACCGGGACGTTGAGGTCCTCGGAGGCATGCAGCACGAGGGTGGGGGCCGCCAGATGGCGGAACTGGTCCTCAGGAGGGAGGTCCAGGTCGTACCGGAGACGCGCCAGGTCGCGGCTTGCGGTCACGCCGTCGATCTCGGCCACGGCCACCGGCTCGCGGTTCTCGATGGCGCTGACTACGGCGTCCATCATCATCGCATCCTCGTAGGCCCTGGGGGAGTGCTGCTTCACCCATGCGATGTGGGGCTCGCCACGGTTCAGATAGGCGCGCACCAGGCCGTAGTTGTATTCGAGCAGTTGGGCGATCGTCCGGTACAGGGCACCCTGCAGCACCGCCGCGTCGGGCTGAGCGACCTCGAGCGCCACCCGGCACAGCACGTAGGCGCCGGCGCTGTGGCCCAGCATCGCCGCTCTGCCGTTACCCTCGGGAAGGGATCGGACCCATTGCCATACGGTCCCGGCGTCAGCCACCTCCTGGGCGCGCTCGACTCCCAACTCTCCCGTGCTCTCACCGGCGCCACGGCGGTCGAAGCGGAACGAGGCGACACCGGCTTCAGCCAGCCCGCGGGCGAGGATTGCGTACATGCCGCGCTTGGGCACTCCGGGCCACAGCCTGGGATCCACGTCCGCATCCCTCAGATCCGAGAACGTGCCGCCGAGGAGGAGCGTTACCGGCCAGGGACCCTTCGTGGTCGGAAGGGTAAGGGTCCCGGCCAGCGTGGCGCCGCAGGCGTCGACGGTGCGATGCTCGTCCCGGAAGGACCTTGCCGTGCTCATCGGATCACCGCTGGGCGGCCGACCGGACGGTTCTCTCAGGGGAAGGTGACCGGGCCGACCACGTCCTCGACATCGGTGGACTCGATGACCACCCGCCCCCGGTCGATGGCCGACTGTCTCATGGTGTCGAGGTCCACGTTGGGCGGCGGGGGAGCGAAGCTCAGCACGAACGACACCGTCGCCGGTCCCCTGTTCTCCACTCCGAAGGGCATACCTCTCGGGATGTGCAGTGCGTCACCGGCGGTGAGGGGCACCCTCTGCTCGTCGAGTATCCCGTCGAGTTCTCCCTCCAGCATGAACAGGGAAAGCTCGAACAGCTCGGCCTCCTCCGCGTCGGGGGGCATGTAACCGCCGGAGGGGACGTGCGCTACGTAGGAGAACAACTCCTTCCCGGCCACCAGCGGGCGGTAGTAGTAGCCGTCGTCGGCGTGCTGGTAGGCCTCGACTTCTGTGAACCTTCGGACGGACATGGGAACCCCTGGAGATCTGGGCGGCCGCTCCCGCAACCTTGCCGGCACTCGCCTCTATCGGCGATGTCGATGGCCGATCCTAACGAGCGCCGGTGGGGTCACCATCCGGCGTCGGGTGGCCAGATGTTCGGTCCGGAGATAGGGCTGGGCGATCCGACCGAGTAGTACCCGCCGTATCGGTCGAGATGAGCAGCCGTGTACGGCGCAGCCGCGTGGTCGCGCGCCGAGGCGGCATCGGAGTGGACCTTGTAGAGCCAGAATTCTGTAGCGAGGTCGAGATTCTGGTTGATGTCGAATCGGAGCAGCCCCTGTTCCGCTGCTGCGGCCGCACGAGCCTGCTCCGTCACCGACGCGCGGAAGCTGTCCCTGTCCTCCGGTCGCACGGAGATACGCGCCTGGTAGACCACTATCCCCCCGATGGATGGGGGATCCTCGGATTGCGCGCCGTTCATGCCACGGCGCGCCCCGCCGGTGCTGTCGAGCCCGCGGCACGTCGCCCAGACCAGTTGATCCGCCATTCCATCGGTAGCCGCAAACCAGGCTGCGAAGTGCGCCGACTCGCCGTGGGCTTCGACCGCGCCGTCATCATCGTAGATCTCGTTGAATCCCACCCTGGCCGGATCCGCACCGTCGCGGAAGATGTCGAAACGGCGACACCCCGGCTCGGTCGCGACAGAGGCGCGAGCGTTGGCGATCGAGGCTGTGAGAAACCCCTCCAGCTGATCCTGGCGAATGGTGGCCTGAACAGTGATGGTTCTCATATCGTCCCGTCGCGTCCCGTTGCAACGCTAGCCGCACTCACACCTCCCCTACATCGTAGGTTCCGTCCCGTTCGCGCCTCCGGACCGGTGGGTAAGATGCGCGAAGTTTGGCTCGTGGTCTGCCTGCGGAATGGCGGTGTGGTATGCGCCAGCCAGCGGTGTCTCTCGCAAGGCCCGCTGACGAAGGCGTACCCGCAGCGGTACGTTGAGGAAGCGGAACGCAGCGAGGGGCGCCGATGGCAAGCAGAGCACGCCACGCTGTTTCGCAGACAGACCACCAAGGGTCCTCGAAGGGACGATGGAATATGACAACCGGAGGGGCCATCACCGGCAAGGGAGCAGCTGGCTGGCGAGCGGCCGCCCTCGGGGTTGCAGGCGTGGGAGTCCTCCTCGCGGGATGGGAGTTGGTCGGTCAATTCGAGGTGTTCGGTAGGGGTTGGCCGCCTTTCACGGATGTTCTCGAGTCTCTTTCCAAGGACAGGGAAATCCTGCGTCGGGCCGCCGCAGGCACGATCCGGGACGCGGTGCGGGGATTCGCCGCCGGGATGGCACTGGGAATCTCTCTGGCCATCATCGGGCTGGTCATCATCCCGCTCCGCCGGGGCATCGGGCGCCTGGCCACCGTTGTCAATTCCATCCCCTGGATCGCCCTGGGCCCGCTCATCGTCATGGTGGTGTCGTCGTCGGCGACTCCGGTGGTCTTCGCGAGCCTGGCCGTGTTCTTCTCGAGCTTCATCGCGGTGAGTTCCGGTTTCAACCTCGTGGGCGCATCCCATCAGGACGTGTTCACCGTTCTGGGGGCATCCAGGACCAGCCGCTTCTGGAGGCTCGAGATACCGGCGGTGCTGCCTTCGATCGTGTACGCGGCCAAGCTCGGCGCTCCCGCCGCCATGTTCGGCGTGGTCTTCGGCGAGTGGTTCGGCACGACCGAGCCGGGACTGGGCCTGGTGATGGTCGTGGCGCTCCAGCAGTTCTTCACCGCTCGGCTCTGGGCCGCCGCAGGGCTGACGGCCTTCATAGCGATCGTGGCTTTCGGCCTCTTCGCCCTCGTGGAAGAACTGGTCCGGCGTCGCGACTTCTCCGTCCGCCAGGACGTGCGGGAACTGGCCGGTTCCGGCCGATCGAAGGAGGGGGAGAGGGAGCCCGCTTCCTGGCGAGGCCGACTGGTGGACATTGCTCTCACGGTGTGGCCCTTCGTCTTGGTCATCGGGTTCTGGCAGTTCGCGGTCACGATCTGGGACGTCAGTCCCATCGTGGCCCCCACCCCCGAGTCGGTGGTGAGCGATATCGCCGGTGATCCCGGGACCTATCTCTCGTACACGTTCAACACGCTGCAGATGGCTGCGGTGGGTCTCGCGGTCGGCAGCCTCATCGGGCTGGTGGCGGCACTGGCGAGTTGGCTGTCGCCGGTGCTGAGGGGCATGCTCACCACACCCATGATCATCATGTACTCCGTTCCGCTGGTAGCGACCGTCCCGATCATGGCGAGGGTGATCGGCTACACACGGACCACCGTCGTGGCGGTTGCCGCCCTGGTCTCGATGTTCCCGACCTTCGTGCTGGTCAGTTCCGGTTTTCGTTCCACACCCCCCGGCGCCGACGATGTGTTCTCCGTCATGGGCGCACGGCGCCGCGCCCGATTGCGTCACCTGGCGTTGCCTTCGGCGGTACCCGACTTCCTCACCGCGCTCCGGCTGAACGGGGCCTTGGCGATCGTCGCCGCGATCCTGGGGGAGTACCTCACCGGCCGCGACGGCCTCGGGTGGCTCTTCGCTCTCTCGTACGGCGGTCTTGAAATGGCTCGGGCCTGGGGTTCTGCGGTGGTGATAGTCGTCCTGTCGGTTGTCGTGTATGTCGGTGCCAGCCGACTCGAGGAGCGCGGCCAGCAGCGGATGCTCTGACGCTTCTTCGCCCTCCCGCCGGATCGCGATCAAGAAACAAGGTGCATTCCACGGGTCGGGGTGGCAGACTGACGCATCGGAGGCGAAGTAGGAGGAGACCATTGCGGTACTCACGTAGTTCACGACTAGGCGGGATGATTCTCGTATTGGCCTTGCTGGCGGCCGCGTGCGGGGATGACGAGCCGGCCGCCACGACGGCTGCCCCCGCCACGACAGCAGCGCCCGCAACCACGGCCGCTCCGGCTACCACGGCAGCGCCGGATACGACAGCGGCGCCCACCACAACGGCGGCGCCCACCACAACGGCGGCGCCGACCACGGAAGCTCCCATGGAGCCGACGGTTATCCGTGTCCGGCTGAACTGGACGGCGGATCCCGGATTCCTGGGGCTGTACATGGCGGACGAGTTGGGGTACTTCGCCGAGGAGAACGTGGTGGCCGAATTCGAGTACGGCGGCCCGAACGTGCCGCATCCCGTACAGATCCTGGCCGGGGGAGCTGCTGACATCGGCTTCGGCGGTCTGGCCATCATTGCCGATGCGGTGTCACAGGGCGATGACTTCGTGATCTTCGGGACGAGGTTGCAGGAGGGCATCCTGGGGATCAGTTCCCTAGCTTCCGACCCGATCCTGACCGCCAGCGACATATGTGGCAGCAAGATCGGGGCCACCCCGGGTGACATAGTCCAACTCGATGCCCTGCTGACCCTCAACGGGCTCGAGCCCGGGTGTTACGACATGGTCCCGGTCGGTTACGACCCGTCACCGGTCGCTGAAGGCTTGGTGCGTGGCCAGATCAACTACATGAACAGCCACCCCGTCATTCTCGACTTCATGGGTATCGACAACGTCGCCGTGTCCTATGCCGAACTGGGCATGCAGATGTATCACGACCTGGCGTTCGTCAACCGGAGCTTCCTGGACGCCAACCGCGATGCGATGGTGGGATTCTTGCGCGCGATGATCAAGGGCTGGGAAGCGGCCTTCGCCGATCCGGATGCAGCCATCGACCTCATGATGAACAAGTGGGGAGGGGCCGAGATCGGCATGGACATCTCGTTCCAGCGGCCCGTCCATGACGCTCAGGTACCTCTGATGACGAGCAGCCTTACCGACGAGAAGGGTCTGTTCCAGATGGACTTCGATCTCATGGCGTCCACCATGTGGGACGTCCTGGCCCTGACGGGTATCGAGAACCTTCCCAGTGCCGAGTCGATGATCGATACCAGCCTGCTCGATGATGCGTTCGCCGGCTGCGGAGCTTCGCTCCTGGATTGCTGATCGCTCGGGTTTCCGGTTGTAGGGAAGTGGCGCCTCCGATTGACGGGGCGCCACTTTCCTTTTGGGAACTGTTCGAAGGTGGCGGGATCGGTCTGACCTGAGGCTTGGTCACACCCCGCAACTATGCTTCCTGGGCCTCATCGCGGCGTTGGTGCTGATCCTTGATCAGCGCTTTCCCAACTGATTCGACCGTTGTTCCCCAAGAAAGGCACAGGCAACTCTTGAAGATCGCCCTCACCAGCATTCATGTAAACGACCAGGACAAGGCACGCAGGTTCTACACAGAGGTCCTGGGATTCGTCAAGAAGCACGACTTCCCCGTGGGGGAGTTCAATTGGCTAACCGTCGTCTCCCCGGAGGGACCCGACGACATCGAGTTGCTTCTCGAACCGAACGACAACCCGGTTGCCAAGGCTTACCAGCAGGGGATCTTCGAACAGGCCATACCGCATGCGATGTTTGCAGTCAACGACATTCATGAAGAGTACGACCGATTGAAGAAGCTCGGCGTGATGTTCAAGATGGAACCAACCCCGGCAGGCCCAGTCATCCAGACGGTCTTTGACGACACCTGTGGAAACCTGATACTTCTCTACCAGATGACACCTGGGGAAGCCTGAAACTCCCTTACGAGGAGTAGGACAGGGCAGACTTGCAGTTACAACACTCTCCGACAGGGGAACTGACTCACCGCCTGCGCCACTTTCGTATGTGACGCCCTTGCTAGGTCGACTTCGAACACAGGCAGCTTGATCCGCGGCCCCGGCTGATCCGGCGGGGATCAGGCGCTCAGGTTCCCGTCGAGTCCAGGGCCAGGGTGAGCTCGTCGGCTATGGCGTGGAACTCCGGAGTGGTCGCCAACTCCCGTGTCCGGGGCCTCTCGAACTCCACTTCCTGCACCAGTTTTACCCGCCCCGGACGCTCGGTGAGAACGATGACCCGATCGGCGAGGAACAGAGCCTCGTCCACCGAGTGGGTGACCAGAATCGTGGTGTGCTGCTGGGCGGACCAGATCCGCTGGAGTTCCATGTTCATCTGCCGGCGGGTCACTGCATCGAGGGCTCCGAACGGCTCGTCGAGAAGCAGGACTTCGGGGTTCAGGGCGAGGGCGCGTGCGATGGCGACGCGCTGGCGCATCCCGCCTGAGAGCTGTTTCGGCCTCGCCTTCTCGAACCCCGCCATACCGACGAGCGAGATGAGATCGGAGATGCGCTCCCGGTCCGGCTTCATCCCCGCTACGTGGAACGGCAGCGCGATGTTGTCCCACGAACTGAGCCAGGGGAGCAACGCGTGATCCTGGAACGCCACTCCCAGGCGATGCGCGGCCGCCAACTCGGCAGGCTGCCGCCCGTTCACGACCACGGTGCCGCCGGAAGGCACCTCCAGCGATCCGACTAGGCGCAGCAAGGTCGATTTACCGCACCCGGAAGGCCCGATGAGCGCTACGAACTCGCCGGCCGCCACATCGAAGCTGACGTCGGAGACAGCCAGCAGCGACTCGCCCCTCCGCAGCTTGAACTCCTTGCTCACATCCCGCAGCGAGATGACCGGTGACCCGTCCGCGATCTCTGCGGCCACGTCACCGTCGACGAAGCTGCGGTCAGTCAATGGCGCCTCCTTGCGGGTTCCGCAGGAACGGAGACTAGTGGCGGTGACATGCCGGCCGCGCAGCCGGGTACCGGATCGCGCTGCCGGACCGGTATCGGATCATAAGGTTCCCCAGAACTCCGGCGGATCGCCCACCAGCTGCTGGACGGTGGCCTCCATGGCGAACACGGTGGTCCCCGGGTTGATGTGGCCACCGATCGTCCGGCCGGTCGAATCGGCGAACACGGCGTGGATGTGCACCAGCGGTTGGCCCTCGTACAGGGAGATGTTGCCCGTCCCGCCGGCAACCTCCAGTTGCTCCTCCCGGACGAAGGTGCGGTAGTCGCCGGTATCCGGGTCGTACCAGGACAGGTCGGCCCGGCTTACCGAGCCGAGGAAGGTGATCGTCGCGGCCAGGACGCCATTGGACCGGGCGAATCCTGTCAGCGAGTCCAGCAGGTCATCCCCCTGGCTCAGGCTCAGAAGGTGGATCCTGCCCGGATCGAAGTCGAATACCTTCACTCGGGCGTACTCCGGTCGGGCGGGCAAGCGGCCAACAATTGCACCCGGCGAGTCTAGGACCACACCCACAGCGGGAGCGGTGGGGCGACCCACCCGATTGATACACTCCGCACCTGCCCGGAGAATGGGAGACCTCGTTGGCGGAGACGACCGAGTTCCTGATAGTGGCGCCGATACTCCCCGGGAAGCGGGAGGCGTGGCGCCAGATGATGCGGGAGGTCACCGGACCCCGGTACGAGGAGTGGGCCGACCACCACCGGCGGATGGGCGTCTCGCGCGAGGTGGTCTGGGAGCAGCGTCTTCCCGGGATGGACCTGGCCATCGTCGCCATCGACGGCGTCGACCCCCAGGACATCCTCGACAAGATGACGGTTTCCGATCATCCCTTCGACATCTGGTTCCGGGACACGATCGTCAGCGTCACCGGTTACCTGGAGACCGCACCGGACGAGGTTCCCTCTCCCACCCTCGTGGGCAAGTTCGAGGCCCGGGCACGGCAATGACACGCCGTCCCGGCTTCCTTGCGGTGATCGCATGAAGATAACCCGGATCACGGCCTTCTCGGCCGGGTACATGAAGGTCGATCCGGAGATGCATCGCAGCTTCTCGCTGGTCAAGATCGACACGGACGCGGGGCATGTCGGATGGGGTGAGGCAAGCTCGTCCTACGGGCACTCGTACCCAACGGTCGTGGAGACCATCGTCAATGATGTCCTCGCCGACGTGCTGGTCGGCAAGAACCCGCTGGCGATCAGAGCCCGGCTCGCCGAGATGCACCTATGGCTGGACGGCTACCTGGGCTGGGACGGTGTCTCCGCGCAGGTCATCGGCGCCATCGAGATCGCTCTCTGGGACATCTTCGGTCAGGAGCACGGCGTCTCTCTTGCGGCGGTTCTCGGCGCCGGCGTGGACAGCCTGCCCCTGTACGCAACGGGGACCACTGCGTTCGAGGTGGATCTCGGCTGGCACGAGACGTACTTCGATGATGTCCTCGGGGTCGGGATCAAAGCCATCAAGGTGCGGCTGGGCAACGACCCGGATCGGGATCTCGACTTGATCGCCCGGACCAGGAGCGTCATCGGCGACGACTGCCTTCTGATGGCTGACGGCTATTGGACGTACACGCTCCGCGAGGCGATCCGCCTGGCCCGGAGGATGGAACCGTACGACGTGAGCTTCTACGAGGAGCCCATTCCCCAGTACATGATCGAAGCGCTTGCCGAACTCCGGGCCGGATCGCCGGTCCGTATCGCGGTCGGCGAGCGCGTCTTCTCCCTGGCCGGATTCAGGAACGTGGTGCATCATCGCGCCGCGGACGTTCTCCAGCCGGACCCGACGGTTTGCGGAGGCATACTCGCCTGCATGGAGGTGGCGGCCCTGGCGAAGGCGCACGATCTGGCCGTCGTTCCCCACATCGGGGGTCTGACCGCGGTGGGAGTGGCTGCGGGTCTCCATCTCGCTGCCGCGATCGAGCCGGAGGTGCTGGAGTACGACCCCGATCCGTACCAGCCGCTACGGGACGAATTGCTCGTCGACCCCATCTTCGGCATGGATCGCGTCGAGAACGGCCGCATGGCGGTCCCCACCGGGCCCGGGCTGGGGATAGAGATCGACGAGACCGTCCTGGATGCCTACCCGTACCAGCGGGGGAGGCTCTACCAAGAGCTGTACCCCGAGCACGGCGCCGGTCGCCTGTGATCACCTGCGGGACCCGATAGTTCCCGAAGAGGGGTTCTACAACGGCGAGAAGGCGTCTGCCTCCTCCAGGGCGTCCAGTACGGCGATGTAGGCCAGGTCCCGCTTACGCACCACCTCTCGTTCGGAGCGGCCGCCGTAGTCGTAGAAGCCTCGGCCCGTCTTCGGCCCGTAGAAGCCCTGGTCGACGACCTCCTTGAGGTAGGGGGGCACTTCGAGTCCCATCTCTTCCGTGCCTTCGGCGATCAGGTCGAGTCCGTTGAAGTCCAGGCTCTGGAATATGCCCACCAGCCCCAGCCGCACGCCCACGCTGGTCTTCATCACGAAGTCGATGTCCTCCAAGGTCGCGGCGCCGTCGTCCATCAGTTCCTCCGCCGCAGCTCCCATCGCCATCATGATCTTGTTGGCTATGAAGCCGATCGCGAACTGCTTCATCACGAGCGGCTGCTTCCCGATCCGCCGGAGCAGGTCGGCGGTCCACTCGAGCGACTCGCCCGACGAGTCGGGCCCGCCGGCCACCTCCACCAGAGGGACGATGTACGGGGGCATGAACCAGTGGGCGCAGACGAACCGCTCGGGTCTGTCCGCCGTCACCTGCGTGAAGAGGTCCAGGGCCGAGGTGTTGCTCGCCAGCACCACATCGGGCGCGGCCGCATCCTCGAACGCGTTGACCACCGCCTGCTTGGCGGCGATGGTCTCGCTGACCACCTCCATCGCGAACTCGGCCCGGGCGGCCGCTTCGGCCAGCGACGTGGTCGGATGGAGGCGCCCCAGGATCGTCGGGATCTCCGCGGGGTTCAGACGGCCTCCGTCGACGAGCACGCGCAGGTTGGCCTCCACCAACCGGGGGGCGCGCGCCAGAGCCGTCTCGTCGAGATCCACCAGGTCCACATCGATCCCGGCCTGGGCGAAGACCTGGGCGATCGAATGCCCCATCGTTCCGGCGCCAACCACGGTGATTCGCTGTACTTCGTCCGGGCTAGGTCGCATCACCCTCCTCGCTATATGGCGCGCCACCATAGTTCGGTGCGCACATCCAAACAGGCCCACCCGACGCCCGGCACGGAAGTCCTGCGGCTAGCCGACCAGGGTCTCGAGGTGGCCGTCGATGGGGATGACCGCTCCGGTGATGCCGGCGCTCAAAGGGGAACACAGGTACAGGACCAGGTTGGCGATCTCGTCAGGTTCGATGAACGTCCGGAGGGAGGCTTGCATCTTCCACTCGTCGGACACCTGCTGGAAGGGGACGCCTCGCTCGTCAGCCAGGTCCTGCATGACCCGGTCGAGCCGGGGACCGGCCACACCTCCCGGACAGACCGCGTTCACCCGGATGCCATAGGGGCCGAGTTCGGAGGCCCAGGTCTTCGTCAGACCGAGCAAGGCCCACTTGGCTGCCGCGTAAGGGCTCCGGAGCGGGGAACCGAAGAGTCCCGAAACGGATGACATGTTGACGATGGCCCCGGCGCCGGCTTCTTTGAGGTGGGGCGCCGCGGCCCGCGTGCTGAGGAAGGCACCGTCGAGGTTCCCGCTGATGCAGGCGCGCCAGTCCTGGTAGGTGAGTTCGTCGACCGGGACCGTGGGGCCGCTCGGCCCGGCGTTGTTCACCAGGACGTCCAGCCCCCCGAGCCGCCCGACCGCGTCGTCGAACAACCTCTCGACGTCCTGTTCCGATCCGACATCGGCCAGGGTCGTCGAGATACCGGGTACTTCCTCCCGGGCTGCTGCCAACGCGTCGGCATCGATGTCGCAGATGTGCACTCGGGCGCCGGCCTGGACACACCTCTCGGCCACCGTGCGACCGATCCCGGTCGCCGCACCGGTGATGACAACCCTCGAGCCCGACAACCCCATCATTCCAAGTCCTCCTGTGTGGCGCCGCAGACGGAGGATGCCCGAGAACGTCCCGTGAGATCCAGCCGGCGCCAGCCTACATCCCGGGAGCGCCGGGCTGTCGTGCCGGGGCCGGTCTGTACACTGAGCGGCCTACCGCGTATCGCACTATCCACGATGGGAGGCCTTGGTGGTCAGCGTCGACTGTCATCTGCACCTCGGCGTGGTCCCGAGCCAGATACCCGAGTGGTGGTTGACCGAGATGTACCGACCGTACGGCGGTGGAGCTCTCGCCAACTATGACGGGCAATGGATAGTTGACCTCCTGGATCGCTCCGGCGTCGACGTCGGGTTGGTCCAGGGTGGAGACATGCGGCGCACGACCTACCATCCCGGTCACCCCGCCGACCATGACGTATTCGTTCCCAACGACTACACGGCCCGACAAGTCGCTCTCTTCCCGGACCGGTTGAAGGGAGTGGCGGTCATCGACCCGATCCGGGACATGGGCGCCGCCCTGGAGGAACTGGACCGATGCGTCAACGAGCTGGACTTCCGCGCCCTCAAGCTTCTCGGCTCGTACCTTCATTTCTCGCCCAACGACCGGCGGCTGGATCCGATCTACGAGAAGTGCATCGAGTTGGGTATCCCCGCCCACTTCTTCACCGGATGGACCCCGATCATCATGGCCAGGCTCGAGAACGCCGATCCGGTGCAACTCGACGATGTCGGCCGTCGCTTCCGCGACCTTAAAGTGATCATCTCGATGGCCGATCCCTGGATCGACCAGTGCATCCTGCTGGTGGCGAAACATCCAAACTTCCACGGCGACATGTATCACTACGCGGAACTCGGGCCCGAGCCTCTGTTCGAGGCCCTCGACCGGTTCCGGTCGCTGTCGGCACTCGACCGGGTGCTGTACGGATCGAACAACAGCGACAAGGTGCGGGTCGGCCGGGAGGAGGCCACGGTGCCGGACGTGTATCGCAGCGTGAACCGGGTTGCCCGGGAGAGGGGGGCCGAGCCGTTCACGGACGAGGAGATGGCGGCGATTCTGGGTGGTAGCGCAGCGCGCCTGTACGGATTGGGGGTCTGACCAAAATGGTAACGATCGATTGTCACCTGCACGTCACCGAGGTGCCCGAGCATGCCCCCGAGTGGTGGGTACGGGAGATGTACGCGCCATGGGGTTGGGACGTCGGTTCCGTTGATGGTTCAGATATCGTCGAACACCTGGATGCCACCGGATTCGACATCGGCATGATCCAGGGTGGAGACATCCGCCGCACAACCCACCATCCGGATCATCCTCACGACCACCGCGTCTTCGTTCCCAACGACTACGTCGCCCACCAGGTTGCCCGGTCCGGGGGGCGCCTGTATGGCGTCGCGGCGATGGATCCCCTCCGGGACATCCCTGCGGCGGTACTCGAGTTGGAGAGATGCGTGAAGGAACTGGACTTCCGGCTGCTCAAGCTGGTGCCGACCTACCACCACTACTCCCCGAATGACCGGCGGCTGGACCCGCTCTACGAGAAGTGTCTCGAGTTGGATATACCGGTGATGATCCACACCGGGTGGACGGCCACCATCAACTCGGCGATGGAGTTCCAGGACCCGATCCAGCTGGACGACATCGGACGTCGCTACCGGGATCTGAAGGTCATCGTGGCGCATCTCGGTTACCCGTGGGTGGATGAGGGGGTGGCGGTGGTCGCCAAACACCCCAACTTCTATGCCGAGATGGCGGGATGGACCGCTTGGGGACCCGAAGTCCTGGCGGGCGCCCTTATGAAGCTCAAGGAACTCGGCGCTGTCAACCGTGTGGTCTTCGGATCCGACAACACCGACGCCAGGGACCTCTACCGTGATGCCCGCCGGATCGCACGCGAGCAGGGCACCGATATCACCGATGAGGAGATGGCCGGGATCATGGGCGATACGGCCGCGGGACTCTTCGGGATCAGCGCCTAGACGTCACCTACGGCCGCTCGCGTTCCGGATCCGGACGAGACGAAGGAAGTGGATGTGGCTATCGCGGACATGAGCGACCGCACGATCGAAGAGCTGGTGTCTCTGGGTGGGCGCACCGCCGTGGTCACCGGAGCAGGTCGGGGCATCGGCTACGCGATCGCCCGGCGGTTCATCGAGGCCGGCGCCCGTGTGGTCATCGCCGACGTCGACCGGGAACGCGCCTCGGAAGCGGCTGAATCTCTGGGGACAGAGCGGGCACTTGCAGCTGGCGTGGACGTCACCGACCGGCGGTCGATCGCCGCCCTGGCGGATCTCGCGCTTACCGAGGCGGGCGGGATAGACATCTGGGTGAACAATGCAGGTGTCTATCCCGATGATGCCCTGTTCGACATCGATGACGACCAGTGGGATTGTGTCCTGGATGTCAACCTGCGGGGTACCTACCTGGGCGCCCGGGAGGCAGCCACCCGGATGATGGCCCGGCGGACGGGCGGTGTCATCATCAACATCTCGACCGCCCCCGCCTACGTTCGCGAGGGCGCTCCGCACTACGTCGCCTCGAAGCTGGGGGTGGTGGCCCTCACCAGGCGGATGGCGGCGGAACTCGGAGTGCACGGGATCCGGGTCCTGGCGCTGGCCCCCACGGTCATCCTCACCCCGGGAATGGAGGAGTCGGCCGCGGAGGGCGGCTGGGATCTCGACGGCCTGGCCGAGCAGATGAGTAGGGAGCTGCCGCTCGGCCGCGCCGGCGTGCCTGACGATGTTGCCCGAGTTGCCTTGTTCTGCGCTTCCGACCTCGCAAGCTTCATGACCGGATGCGAGGTCCGCGTCGACGCCGGGGACAAGCACGGCGGGCAGACCTAGCAGCCCGCCCCCACGGGCAGCACCGGAGAACGCTCCGTGTCAGTGATGCTCGTCGGGGAAGTCCCATGCCCGGAGTTCTCCGGGTTCGAGCCGGACGAGAACGCCCGGAGGTAGTCCGGCCAGGTACTCGTCTACTTCCGCTGCGTCTACGTAGCGCTCCACGATCCGGCGGTCGACTTCGAGACTCTGGGGCATCAACCGAGCGGAGCCGCGTAGCTCCAGGCCCCGCATGGGCGGTTCGGCCTCCGCCACCACCACCGCCGCCCGCGGGTCCCGCCTCAGGTGCCTCGCCTTCACGTCGTTGCGGCCGATAGCGATATTGAACCCGCCTTCCCGCCACTCGAACCACACGGGCGACAGCAGGACCAGGCCGTCCCGGCGGTAGGTCGCGAGCGTCGCCAGGAGCGGGCGCTGGAGGAAGTCACCGAGGTCTTCGGCAGACAGACCGGTACGCATGGCGGGATTCTATGCTACCGACCGTCCCGGGCCTGATCTCGGCCGGCCGGCGTCTGCTAGTACTGTCCGGATCAAGCCGCCCCGCGCGAAGGGCAGGCAACCTACCACTAGGAGCGACCATGGTTACCGTTGACTGCCATCACTACATCGGTTTGACGCCGAGCCAGGTCCCGAAGTGGTGGATGGAGGAGATGTACCTGCCATACGGGGGCACGGGCGTCTCCCGGTACGGCCAGGACATCGTGGACATGATCGACGACGCCGGAATCGACATCGCGATCGTGCAAGGCGGCGATATACGGCGCACCACCTCGCACCCGGACCATCCCGGCGACCACGGGGTGTACATCCCGAACGAGTGGATCGCCCAAGAGGTGGCGAAGCACCCGGATCGGTTGCGCGGCCAGGTGGCGGTCGATCCGTTGCGCGATCCGCAGGATGCCCTGGCCGAGACCGAGTACTTCATCAAGGAGCACGGGTTCGTGGCCCTGGCGCTCAAGACGGCGTACCACGACCACGCCATCAACGACCGCCGGGTGTATCCCTTCTACGAGAAGTGCATCGAGCTCGACGTTCCCGTGGACCTCTTCACGGGGTGGACGCCGATCATCAACGCTCCCATGAAGTACTCGAATCCGATCCTGCTGGACGACGTGGGTAGGGAGCTTCGTGACCTGAAGGTCGTCTTCTACCTGGCCTTTCCATGGATCGATGAGGGAATCGCCGTTGCCGCCCGCCATCCGAACTTCTACATGGACCTGGCGTGGTTCGGAGGGGGGAGTGCGGAGCAGCTCTACGACGCGCTGCTGAAGATCAAGGACTTCGGCTGCATCGATCGGGCCCTGTACGGATCGGACGGGAACGACAAGATCCGGATCGGCAAGAACGTAGCGACCGTCCCCGAGCTGTTCTACGCCGTGAACGAGGTCGCCGCCAAGCGGGGCACGGCCGAAATCTCGGACGACGAGATGGAGGCCATCATGGGAGGTACCGCCAACCGGCTCTACAAGCTCGGCCTCTAGGACGGCCCTCCTAGATCCGGTCCGGCCGGCACAGGATTGTAGGAAAAGAGACGCTGCCCCTCCTTTCGGAGAGGCAGCGCTCTATGCGGTCGAGAACTCGCTTCTAGCAGTCGAGCAATGAGGATCCGCAGCCCTCGTAGGCGGACTCGAGAATCGAGATGTCGTAGACGTCGGCGGCGTCAGGAATCGATTCGAGCCCGGTAGCCGTAATCACGTAGCCGTTCTGGATGTTCTGGATCTGGTCGAGATCGAACCAGAACAGGCCCTTCTCATCGGTGAGGGGGCTGGTCATCAGGGGGATCTGTGCCTCGTGGATCGGGAACTGGTCCTCGAGGACCAGGCCGAGATCCACCCCGCCCCAGGTGTTCATCACCAGGTCTATGGCGTGGGCAGGATCGTTGAAGGCGTATTCCCAGCCCCTGATGTTGGCCCGGAGGAAGCCCACGATCGCCTCGCGATTGTTGGCGAGGAAGTCTGTCGTGGTGAAGAACAGGTCTTGGTAGGCGGGCAGGCCCATCTCGCTGAAGGTCCAGCTGACGTTGCAGATCCCTTGCGCGTTGAGCGGGAGAGGATGGCTGTTGACCCAGATCAGCATGCCGTCGACCGTTCCGTCGACCACCGGCGACATGTCCCAGCCGGCCGGAATCAGCTCGTAGGTGCCGGGCTCCAGCCCGTTGGCGGTCAGCAATGCATCGATCAGGAATCCGTCGGTGGTGCCGCCTGCGATCTTCTTTCCGGCGATGTCGGCCGGTGAGTTGATCGGGTTGTCACAGAGCGAGCCGATACCCGTGGGGTCGGACTGCATCCTGACGCCGAACACCACGAAGTCCGCTCCCTCCGACATCGCCAGGGCGAGCGAGAACGGATCGGTGACGCCGATATCGGCAGCCCCGCCCGCGACCACCTGGGTCGAGTTGGGCACGTTCGGGCCACCGTGCTCGATCGTGACGTTGATGTTCTCGTCGTCGAAGAAGCCCTGTTCGACGGCCTCGTAGAGCCCCATGAAGCCCGGGTCGGCGATCCAGCTCAGCCTGAGCCTGATATCGGTCGGCTCGGCGGGCGCGGGTGCCGCCGTGGTCGTCGGGGCGGCCGTGGTGGTCGGTGCCGCGGTCGTCTCGGTCATCTCGGCCTCGGTCGTGGTCGGCGCGGCCGTGGTGGTCGGCGCGGCCGTGGTGGTTGGCGCGGCGGTGGCCTGTGTCTCGGCAGTCTCGTCGCCTCCGCAGGCGACCGCGAACAGCGCGAGTAGCGCAACTACCGATATCCATTTGACTCGTGTCCTCTGGGTTATCATGCGTCCTCCTCCTGGTCGTCGCACTCAGACTCTTGCTAGCTCATTCCCGGCGCGGATCGGGGCGAGCCGATCCGTCGGCCCGGACAAGCATACCGATGCAGGTTCGTCGCCAGCCAAGAGGGCCTGCCACACGACACGATCGGGCGCCCGGTGACCGCTTCCGGCGTACCCGCAGCCTTCTCAGCACGGTCGCGGTGCCGATCGACGCCGAACCCGCACTCGCTCACGTCCAGCGTTCGATACCCCGCTCTTCGACCCGGCTGGCGAGTGCGTAGGAGAGGATGGACAGGGCGATGATGACCATCGCCGCACCCCAGGCGCGGTCGACATCGAACCGGCTGAACGAGAGCGCGAACAACCAGCCCAGGCCCCGGACGCCGGTCAGGTACTCGCCGATGACCGCCGCAATGAACGCGACCGCCGCGTTGAGGCGGAAGGCGACCAGGAAGTTCGGCATCGCGGCAGGCAGTGCCAGTCTCAGCAGCTGCACCTTGCGCGGTGCCCCGAGGCTCCGAAAGACGTCCGACGAACCCGCCGGCAAATCCAGCAGGCCCGAGTTCACGAGCACGAAAGTGGGGAACATCGACACGATGGCCGCAATGGCGAGAACCGTGGTGGCGGTGTAGCCCAGGACTTTCGCCATGATCGGAATCGTGGCCACGATGGGAGCGGAGTAGAGCAGGATCATGGAGGTCGTCAGCAGACCGCGGAGAACCCGGGAAAACCACACTGCGATCGCCGCGGCTACACCGATGGCGGTCCCGATGGCCAGACCGGCGGCGGCTTCCAGGACGGTCCGCCATCCGTAGGACCAGTACTCGCCCGGGGCGGACCAGATATCGAAGGCCACCGCGCCCGGTTCCGGGATCACGAGCCGGTGTACGCCGCCGAGGGTCACCCACGCCTGCCATGCGCCGATGACGAGGACGTAGGGCCAGATAGCGACGAGGAAGCGGCGCGCCAGGGACCGAACGGTCGGCAGCCGGGAACCACCCTTGAGGCGACTTCGGCTCGACGGATCCTTGACAGCGTTCGGGGCTCCATCGGTAGGTCGCATCAGCGGAACCTGTTGAGCGCGGCCCTCTCGAGGGCGGCGAACACGGCGAATACCGCGATGGCGATCAGGGATGTGAGAGCGGCCGCCGCCCATAGGCGGTCGGCGCGGAGACTTCGCATCGAGGTGACAATCAGAGCGCCGAGTCCGGGACGCGATGAGCCGAACCACTCGCCGAAGACCACGCCGAACATCGCCGCCGGGGCCCCGAGTTTGGCGGCATAGATCAACGATGGCACTGCGACCGGCAGCTGCAACCGCCGGAATCTGGTCCAACGAGACGATCCCAGGCTGCTGAGGAGGTCATGGTGAGCCTGGCGGGCGAGGTAGAAACCGGACGTGATGGCGATGAAGCTGGCGAAGAAGACAGCCAGGAGTGCGAACGTGAACGGCACGGTTTCCTGTGACACGATCATCACCAGGACAGGCCCGAGCGCTATCCACGGTATCGAGTTGACGAGGGTTGCCATCCGGCCGATGCCACGGTTCAGGGCCGGCGCCAGAAGTCCCAGCACCGCGAGCGCCAGCCCCAGCAGGATCCCGGCGACGAATCCCTTACCGGCGTCGATGATGGTGGCCTTGGTGGCTCTGCCGAAGACAGGGAGGTTCTCCAGGAAGGCCCGCACCACGGCCGAGAAGGGTTGCCAGTTACGTCCCAGCAGCTCGAGCCTACCCACCAGTTCCCAGGCGCCCACCATGAGCAGGACACCGACGGCGCCGAGCGCGACCATGGAGGCCTGAGAGGACGCCCTCGCCGTGCTCGTTGACATCAGCGGATCAACGCCCGGATGCCTGCGGCGACCACCAGTGGCCTGTCTGTGAAATGGCGGTGTGGTATGCGTCGGCCGCGGTGTTCCTCGCAAGGCCCGCTGACGAAGGCGTACCCGCGGCGGTGCGTTGAGGAGGCGGAACGCAGCGAGGGGCGCCGATGGCAAGCAGAGCACGCCAGACTGTTTTGCAGAGAGGCCACCAGGATCGGAGGAAGCTGAGCCTCGTTCGTCCGCGGCACGACATGTCTCCTCACGCCTCGACTGCCTGCCGACCGTCGAGTGTATCCGGCCCTCATGGCCTCCGCCACGGCGCGTGACACACCCCGGTCGTCGCAGCGGTCGTCCGGCCGATGTCTATCCTCCTGCGGGTAGCGCCGGTTCCCGATCCCGCCCGACACCGCAGGAGAGTCCATGGTCACCGTAGATTGCCATCTACACCTCACCGAGGTGCCGGAGCAGGTCCCGCATTGGTGGATGCAGGAGCTGTACAGGCCGTACGGCGTCGAGTACGGCACCACCGACGGGGAGTGGATGGTCAATCTGCTCAATCGGTCGGGAATCGACATCGGGATGGTCCAGGGGAGCGACATCCGCCGTACCACCTTCCATCCCGACCATCCGGACGAGTACGAGGTGTACGTACCGAACGACTACACCGCCGAACAGGTCGCCATGTACCCGGACCGGCTGAAGGGCGTTGCGTGCATAGACCCGATGCGGGGGATTCCCTGGGCGGTCGCGGAACTGGAACGGTGCGTGAAGGAGTTGGACTTCCGGGCTCTCAAGCTCGTTCCCAGCTACCAGCTCTACTCCCCGAACGATCGCAGCCTGGACCCGTTATACGAGAAGGCGATCGAACTGGACATCCCGGTGCACTTCTTCACCGGATGGACCCCCATCATCAACGCGTCACTGGAGTTGGGGGATCCGTTCCTGCTGGACGGGGTGGGACGACGCCACCGCGACATGAAGGTCATCGTCGTTATCAACTGGCCCTGGGTGACCAAAGGGATACTGATGGTGGCGAAGCATCCCAACTTCCATGCCGACCTTTGCCACTTCGCCGGCGGAGGGCCCGAGCCCCTTCATGATGCCCTTGCCATGCTCAGGTCGTACGTGGCGACCGATCGAGCCATGTACGGCTCGGACAACAGCGACAAGATCCGCATCGGCAGGGACTTCGCCGCCGTGCCGGAGCTATACCGGAGGGTCAACGATGTCGCCGAGCGCCAGGGCGCCGAACCGTTCACTGACGAAGAACTGGCCGCCATCATGGGAGGCACCGCCGCCCGCCTCTACAAGCTGGATACTTGATGCTGTCCCGGGATCAGATCGACTTCTACAACGAGAACGGTTACGTCGCGGTGACGGATGTGCTGTCGTCCTTCGAGGTCAGCGAGCTGCAACGGGTGACCGATGAGTTGGTCGAGGGCACCCGGTTCCTGACCGAGAGCGATGAGAGGTTCGATCTGGAGCCCGGTCACACGGCCGATGACGTCCGGGTGCGCCGGATCAAACGCCCCTCGTTGCACCACGACCTGTACATGTCGATGTTGCATCACGACGCCATCCTCGACATGGTCGCGCAGCTCATCGGCCCGTCCATCCGGTTTACGGGCGAGAAGCTGAACATGAAGTCCGCGGAGTTCGGCAGCGTGGTGGAGTGGCACCAGGACTGGGGCTTCATGCCGCACACCAACGACGACCTTCTGGCCGTGGGCATCGCCATCGACGATACGACGACGGAGAACGGCGCCCTGCTCGTGATTCCCGGTTCCCACCGCCACCCGGTCTACGACCACCACGAGGACGGCTACTTCGTGGGAGCGGTCGGCCGCGACCACTTCGACCCGGCGGACGCGGTGCCCGTGGAGGTTCCGGCCGGTGGGATATCCATCCATCACATCCGCATGTTGCACGGGTCCCCGCCCAACACTTCGGATCGGCCGCGTCGCGTGCTGTTCCTCGAGTTGGCAGCCGCGGACGCCTGGCCCCTGTTCGGCCTCGGCGACTGGGACACCTGGAGCACCTGGGATGAGTACAACGCGTGCCTGTTGAGGGGAGAACCTGTGGTGGAGCCGCGGATAGCGGACGTTCCGGTGAGGCTGCCCCATCCGTCCCGGCCATGGCCGGGCTCGATATTTGCCCTCCAGGAGAGCCTGTCGTCCTCCGCATTCTCCGAGTAGGACGGCTTGAAGCCGGGTCGTGCGCACGCCCGCCATGCCGGTGGCCGGGCATCTGTTCCCACCGGCCCTCGGTCCACTCCGAGATAACGAGGTGAGACGCTCGCCAGGGCTCGACCCGATGCTCAAGCCCGAGTCGATAGCGGTCGTAGGCGCCTCCCGTGACAAACCGGGTGCCAGCTGGGTGGACATGTTCGGCCAGCTGGTCGAGTTCGGCTACCGCGGCCGCCTCTACCCGATCAACCCGAAAGCCGACGTCATCCGTGGCCACAAGGCCTATGCCGGCCTCGCCGACCTTCCGGAGCCGGTGGATCTCGTGATAATCGGCCTCTCAGCCCGTATCGTGCCCTGGATCCTCCGCGACTGCGTCGCCACCGGGAATCGGAACGTCCATATCTTCTCAGCCGGTTTCGGCGAGACGGGTGAGGAGCAGGGAAACGCGCTCCACGACGAGATCACGCAGATCGCGGTCGAGGGTGGTCTGCGGGTGATCGGTCCCAACAGCATGGGTATCTTCTCGCCGAGACTCCGGCTGGTCACCTGGGCCGGGGCGCCGGAGGCGGTCGGATCGGTCGGCATCCTCACCCAGAGCGGGGGCTTCGCCGACGCGATCCTCGGGTACGGCTCCCAGATCGGGCTCTCGTTCAGCACCGTCGTCAACTACGGAACGGGCCTCACGGTCGATGCGTCGGACCTGGTCGAGTACCTCTCCGACGATCCGGAAACGGACACGATCGGGGTGTATCTTGAAGGAGTGCCCGACGGCCGCCGGCTCTTCGAGGCCGTCGCCCGGACGACCCCGGACAAGCCGGTCGTCATGGTCAAGCCGGGTGCCAGCCGGGCAGCCCGCCGGACGGCTGCCTCCCACACTGGCTCTCTGGCGGGCGACAACCGCATCTGGCAGGGGTTCTTCGCGCAGAGCGGAGCGATCCGGGTCGATTCGGTCCAGGACATGGCGCACACGATCGACGCCCTGAGACGGCTCCCGCGGCCGGGCGGGCACGGAGTCGCCATACTGGGCACGGGAGGGGGCAGCAGCGTGCTGGCGGCCGACGCCTGCAGCCGAGCCGGCCTTGACGTTCCGCCGCTATCCGCCGAGGCCCGGGCCGGACTTCGTGAGACCATTCCTGCGGCCGGCAACATCATCACGAATCCGGTTGACGCTCACGATGTGATGACCGACCCGGCGCAGATGCCGCCCGTGATGGAGGTGCTCAGCTCGCAGGACTATCTCGACATGGTGGTCGTGTACTTCCATATCGACTGGATGTACGACGTGGCGCCCGACCGTATAGCCGCGCTCGCCACCTTCCTCGCCGAGTCGGGTTCCGCGTACATGAACGGCAAGCCCCTGGTCGCGACCTGGCGGTCCTACCGTTCGGGGCCCGAATACCGCCAGGTCATCCAGGAGATGCGAGAAATCCTGGTCGACGGAGGCATCCCGATGTTCCCGGACATCGACTCCACCGCCCGAACCCTGGCCCGGCTGGCCGACTACTCGGGTTTCGTGGCCTCGGCGAGGGCAACGTGATGGAGACCGGGGCCGATCTGGCGAGTCGGGGTGGCGAGATGCGGTCGCTGTCGGAGTTCGAGAGCAGGAACATCCTCGAGAGCTATGGCATTCCCGTGGTGGCGACGACTCTCGTCACCACGCAGCAAGAGGCTGTGGAGGCGGCCGCCGACACCGGATATCCCGTGGTGCTGAAGGGATGTGGCGCCGGGTTGACGCACAAGTCGGAACTCGGAGTGGTCAAGCTGAACCTCACGACAGGTGCTGAGGTTGCGTCGGCGTTCACAGGCATCGAGGCTGCCGCAGCCGGAGAGTTGGACGGCATCCTGGTGCAGCCGCAGATCCGGGGAACGCGTGAACTCGTTGCCGGCATGGTCCGGGATCCACAGTTCGGCCCATGCGTGATGTTCGGGCTGGGCGGCGTCTACACCGAGGTCCTGGATGATGTCAGCTTCCGGATCGCCCCGCTCCAGGAACGCGACGCGCTGGCGATGATGGACGGCATCCGCGGGTCGGCAATCCTCGGCCCGGTCCGCGGTACGGCACCTGCCGACCGTTCCGCCCTGACCGGGATCCTGGTTGCCCTGGGGCGAATCGGCCTGGAGAAGGACCACATCGAGGCGATCGACGTCAACCCGCTCCTGCTGCAGGAGAACGGCACCCCCGTGGCGGTCGATGCTGCCATCTGGACCACCCGGTAACGTGGCCTTCCGAAACCACGAGGACGACGAAGAGATACAGTGACCACGACAAGCACCGATGTTCTTGGGGTAAGGGAGGCGGCGCGCCGGAACAGGCGGCGCCGCCGGGTCTCCTACCTCATGTATCTGGTTCTGGGGATGCTTCTGTTCCTGCTGGTCTGGCAGTTGTGGGCTGCGCCCTTCTCGCCCCTCTACTCGCTCATCCCGACGCCGATCGAGGCGATCATCCACTTCCGGGACAACCTGATGTTCAGCCAGCCCATGATGGAGAATTTTGTTCACGCCTGTCCGGACCTGTCGGCAGATCTGGAGTTCAAGAGGGGTAGGCTGTCCAGCCTTCCCGATCACTGCTTCGGGTACGTTCTCCATCTGCTGCACACGGTCCGCAACATCCTGATCGCAGTTGCGCTGGGGACGGTCATCGGCTTGGCGGTTGGACTGAGCACTCTGCTGATACCGTGGATTGCCGATGTGGTCACACCGGTAGTCGGTTTCTTCGGGACTACCCCCATCTTCATCGTGGCGCCTTTCTTCGTGATCTGGTTCGGGATCGAGTATCCCCTGTTGACCACCATCGGGGTGGTTGCGTTCTACACCACCCTCCTGATGTACTTCTTCACCCGCCGGGCGGCCGAGAACATACCGGTGGGGATCATCGAATCCGCCCTCACCCTGGGAGGAGACCGCCGCACCATCTTCCGCTGGGTGTATCTGCGGGGAACGATCCCGGAGATCGCGGGAGGCTTCCGGATCGCTCTGGGAGGAGCCTGGGGCTTGGGGACGCTGGTGGAGGTGCTGGGACCACAGATGGGTGGAGGGTTCCTGATCCGCATGTGGAGCTACGTGATGGGCCACTCGGGGGGGCCGACCGCGGTGGTCTCCCTCATTCTCTTCTTCGGCGTGCTGGCTGCGGTGGTCGACGGGATCCTGGTATTGGTAATCCGTTCCTTCACCAGGTGGTCCGAGGGCGGCCGCCAGCTGGGCTTGTAGGCGAGGAAGGCGACGACGGTTTGAATCGGCCTGCCCTGCTCCGAGGCCTCTTCTGGGTTGGATGGCTTATCTGGGCTGTCCTGATCCCGTGGTTGCTCGCGCAGCTGCCTGACAGCCTTCCCTTCGTCACGTGGACACATACCGACGGTGTGATCCACGTCACGTGGTCTTACATCGTTTCCGGGTCGGTGTTGTTCTTGGCCTGGCCGGTTGCGTTCCGTACGACTCAGGTCAAGGACGTCCTGGTCAGGGCGGGACGCGGGATAGCGGCAGGGCCGGACATGCTGTGGGCCGGCATGCGCCGCAGCCCCCTCTTCTTCGTCTCTTGGCTGGTGTTGGTGGTGGCGTGGCAGGTGGCGTCCTATGTCGTGCCTCACGGGACTCTCGAGCATCCCATGGTTCCCGGATGGGACTACGTGTTCGGTGACACCCTCTTCGGCATGTCGACGTACTGGACCGTCCGCGGTTTTGACCTCGGGTTCGTGAGCTTCAATCTCGAGGGGCTGGCGCCCCTTCCCATCCTCCGCGGGGAGGCGACCTGGGTGGGTGCGTTCCTCGCCATCGCTTATCACTCCGGTGTCACCCTCGTCAGGCTGTTGTGCGGCCTGGTGCTCGGCATGACGCTAGGTCTCCTGACCGGTCTGGCCCTTCCCTACTGGCCGGCGGTGCGCAAGACCGCGTGGGCGCCCATGAACTTCTTGCGGATGATCCCCCTCCTGGTGGCGGCTCCCTGGTTGCAGCTCGTCATGGGCCGCCGCTTCGTGGGTATCACCATCTACATCGCCTTCGGAGTGTGGATAATCCTGGTGGTGGCCACTATGAACGCGGTGGCCAACGTGCCCGACCGGTACATCGAAAGCGCCCGCACCCTGGGCGCCTCCCGGATGCGCACCTACTACAGAGTGATAGTGCCGGCGTCGATTCCAGAACTGCGCACCGCCCTGCTGCTCGCCGTGGGAGGGAGTTGGTCACTGGCGATCGTCGCCGAGTTCCTGGGTTTCGGCTCCGGGCTGGGTCACCTGGCCGACGCGGCGGTGCAGGGAACCAACACCGCCCAGCTGTTGATAGTGGCGTTCATCGTGGCTCTCTACTCTCTCACGACCTTCTTCCTGCTCAACGAGGGATTCAAGAAGATGATCAGCTGGGTCCCACAACGCACCACCGGCAAGACAGACATCAGAAAGGTAGCCGGCGCCGCAACCGGGATGTGATCGCCGAGTTCACCGCGTGGGCTAGGGTCCTGGCCGTTGACTCTGTGGAACTGCCAGGTAATAGGCGAGACGGCATGGCCAGACGGGCGGTGCCCACTAAGCATTGAGGTGCCGACATAGTCCAGATGTGCCTCGACTGTGACCAGTCAGAACGGATAGGAGAGGAAGGTGAGTGTCTCAACATCTGACATCCGGCCAGACCGAGGCCAGACACCGATGAGCGCCTCGCACGAGACTGTCGACGCCGCGGAGTTCAAGGCGCGGTGCCTTGAGATCATGGACTTGGTGGAGGAAACCGGCGCCGAGGTAACCATCACCAAACACGGTCATCCGGTAGTGAAGCTGGTGCCGGTCGCCTCCCGGGCCAACCGGCCTTCACTCCTCGGTTCTTGCAAGGGTTCCCTCATCATCCTCAACGATGATGATCTCGTTCCCTCGACCGAGGACCAGTGGACAGACTGGGAAGCCAAGATCTAGCCGGGTCCCGACCGCATTCTCTCCGCGTGTTGCTGCTCCTGGACACGAACGCCCTGCTGTGGGCCTTGCAGGAGAACCCACGGCTCAGCTCCAAGCCCGCGACATGACCACCCATGGATGGTCGGTGGGCTCGGTGGCTGTCGCGGCTGTGACCGTCTGGGAGATAGCGATCCTGGCGGCGAGGAACAGACTCGTACTTGGCTGTGACCCGGCCCGCTGGCGTTCCGACAGGATCGCCGACTGGGCTACGGGCGTTTGCTGCTGCATGGCACTGAGGCGGTACGCGCTACCCCTCCGTAACGCGAGGATCTCAGGATCGAGACTGGGAAATCCCGATAGTCGCCTTTGCGGTCGCTGCGGCCATCTTGGGGTACCCTTCGAGACCACCGACGATGACCGCACTATCTTGCGCCGTGTTTGCGCCCACCCGATTGCACTTGGGATTGATTGATTGCTCCGACGTCACTCAGCGGCGCTTCGGGGGAGTAGGTATTTCGTTGGCGGAGCCAGACGTTCGCCTACGTGTCTCCATTGGGGCCACGGCTCGCTCCGAGGTGGTGGGACTCGACGGGGACGGAGGTCTCCCTCAGGCAGTGCTCGAGGCGGTTAATGCGTTGACCCAGGACCACCCACCGGTGTTCGTTGAGTTCGAGCGGATGCCACCGCGCCACGTAGGCCTTGGCACCGGAACAGCTGCCCGCCTTGCGGCTACCGCTGGAGCAGCCCACCTGACCGGATTGGACATGCCAGTTCGTGAACTGGCCCTTCTATGCGGGAGAGGTGGAACCTCAGGAGTTGGCGTTAACGCTTTCGATGTTGGTGGAGTGATCTTTGATGCTGGTCGCCCTGTCGAACGAGAGGAGCCATTCTCGCCATCCAGGTACCAGACACCCAACAGCTTTCCACCGATCATCACCCGACTTGCTCTCCCACCGCAGTGGGTGATTTCGCTTCTTTGCCCACAGGGCGTGGCCACGGCAGGGAAGGACGAACTCACCTTCTTCCACCGGGAGTTGCCTGTGCCTGCTCAGGAGTCTCTTGAGACTCTCGGTTTTGTGTACCACGGTGTTGCTCCGGCGATTCTCGAGGCTGACCTGCCTGCGCTGTCCTACGCTCTTCGCCAGATACACTCCGTAGGCTTCAAGAGGCGCGAGCTTGCACGACAGTCTGAAGAGGTCCGGGCGTTGGTTTCGCAGCTACAGGCGAGTGAGACGGTGGCGGCAGGGATGAGCAGCCTTGGTCCGCTCGTATTTGCGATCAGTCATAGGCACGACGAGGCTACGACCAAACACATAACGGCTATTGCACGGTCTGTAGGAATCGACGTGCTACCGGCGCGGCCCGCTCACCGTGGCCATAGAATAGAATCATCAGCCTGATGCGTAACTCGGACCGGTTGTATCCTCGGCCAGCATTCTTGGACGCAAGCCGAAGGATCAGAGTCTACTTCAAAACGAGCAGCACAGCGAAGTATGCTCAAGCGCGTTTTGTCTTTGGTCTTCTCGGATTGCCTCTGTATGGATCCGGGTCCGACGACGCTAAACGGTTGGAGGACTACCTCGGAGGCTCACAGCAACTTGTTGAGCAGAAACTGAGAGATACGTGGCTTGGACAGCAGACAGTTTACTTTGTGGAGGACACCTACGTTCGCGTTGAGGCTCTCAGCGTTCCCACGGACGCCAACTCTTCCAGCATCGAGTGGGCACGGGCGACTGTTCCTGGCCTCAGAACCAAAGAGTGGTTCGAGAGCGTCAGTTTCACAGCACTCGACTCCGACCTAGTAGCGAAAGGCGGTGATCGCAGCGCGACAGTGTATTCCACAATTGCGTTGCACGTTCCAGGAGTGGATAACCCACAACTCTTCACCGGTTCTGTTACAGGATCAGTTGCCAGCCGACCGGGCACTGGGTTGGAGGAAAATCTACCATTCCCCTGGCTTAGTCAAAGCTCATTCAACGCTTGGTTTGTCCCGGCGGGCGAGAACTTTCCACTGTCAGATATCGACCTCGAGCAATCGCTAGACGTAGATTTTCGCGTAACCGCGCTCTTGGCACTTGCAGATCGACTCGAAGAATACGTGGCAGTACTAAACCTGCCGCCGGTGTCTGTCGAACTTGTGCCAGACAAGATGACAAGTGTCAAGCAAGCTCAACTCTTCCCCACACGTCGTCCACCTATTGTCGTAGTCGGACTAACTTGTGCTGGCAAGACTACCCTCGGCCAGTTCCTCAGCACGTATGGCTACAAACACGTCGAAGCCAGTTCGGTCCTCCGGGTCCTGCAAGGTAGTGATACAGATCCAGGCACACGGCCTGGGTACTTCCAAGCCATGACTACTCTCGGGTTGAGAGGTTGGGATGTGATTGCGCGTGAAGCTGTAAATCTGTACGCTCAATTCATCGATTCAGGCATCTGTATAACTGGCCTGCGTACAGTGGAAGAACTGAACTACCTTGTGAGCATCTTTGATGACCTACTTGTGGTACTGCTTGAGGCTCCGAGTGAAAGCCGGTTCGAACGCTATGTTATTCGGGCCCGGGCAGGTGACGATCTATCTCTCACACGCTTTCGGGAGAGAGAAAACGAGCACTTCAGTTTCGGCCTGATCGCTGTCGCTGACCACTGTGCGACCGTCCGCATTACGAACAACTCCACGCTGAGCGAGTTTGAGGCCATTGCAGGATTACTAGCGAGGAGTGGCTCTGCCGTATCTGGTCCCAAGATATCGCGCCTCGGCGTAGGTGTTTCAGCCGCACTCAAGAGCCAAATCTATCGATGCATACGGGTTCTCATGGATGCGGACGAGGCCATGTCACCAGCAGAGATTGAAAAGCAACAGAAGGCCAATGGCCAGGCACAGATCGTGAAGCGTAACGCAGTACGTAAGACACTGACACAGTACCCCGTACTCGTTCGACGGGTCAGTGAGGTGGCTGGGACAACCTTCTATGAGTTAACCAATCATGGCCGAGCGTATGTTGCTCTCATCGACGAGTTACAAGCAACAAGCAGTTATGGTAACCCTGGGACGTCCGATCCGTCCGATGCCCTCTCCCACATCCAGTCAAAGTGATCTGAGAGCTTGTCAAATAGCCAATGTTGGTCAGACACAAGCCATGTCGGCATATTTCGGCTAACGGTACCTGCAAGATACGGTCCGAAGAACATGTCCCCGTCGATCCGAAATATGTTCACACCCGGATGAAAGTCACTGACGCGGACCTCGATAATTCCGTTGTAAGAGCGACGGGAATCGAGGAACAGCGTGCTATCTTCTGCTGTCGATCCGATAACACGATGCTCTAATCTATCCTGAAGCTCGCACAGCGTGACACCCGTGTGGGAGTTGGGGTTGACTAGAAGAATGCGAACACGGATGCCTCTACTTATCCACTCTTCAAGCTCCTCAGGCCCATAATCTTCACGGAACGAGGCGAGGCCCCACGCAAGGATGTCAAGGCGGTCTGTCATCCTCGACAGTCGGTCTTCGTAATGGCTCCTAATAGTGACAGATCTACTCTTGAACAGTTGGATAGTATGATCATTGGTGCTCGCCGTTGGGTTGAGTATGCGTTTGAGCGTGGTGATAAGGGTGAGGAGATTCGGATCGTCGGGTCCTAGGTTGGTAATGCACTCGGAATGGGCACCAGCCAAGACTTCCATCTCATACTGCTCGCGGCTAAACGGGCTAGTAATCTCGACCGGCTGCACTACTCCATCGTTTCCGGCCTTCATGATTACGAACGCCAAATGGGCATGATTCAGAACGGGTCCCGCGAAGGCGCGAACGACAGCCGTTCTCTCCCGTGACTTTGGTCTTAAGCTGGCGATGTGCCTGTTGATCCCTAGGGTTCGGTAGAAATGATGGATCATTGTGGCATGGGATGCACCGGCGAATGGTGTCGCGATACAAATCAGACCTCGTAGCTTGTTACGCAACTCAAGATCCCGATCTTCGCTGTTGGTGAAGCCATGAACCAACGCAGCAGCTGTAACCAAACCTCCCATGCTGTGGCCCAGAAGGACAAGAGTCTCGTGCTCCTCACTCCAAGAACGGAGATCTGACCATAAGCGTTCGCCGATGGTGCGGAGGCTCTCGTATCTCCAGAGGCGGAGATGCTTCAAGAAGAAAGGAGCTTTACTGGTCGGATAGGTCCAGATCCGAATCTCGTGACTCGCGAGATCATCGTGATGACGGAGGGAGTGAACGGTGGAACCCCAGTGCCCACGGGAGGCACCCAGTCCATGCGTGAGGACTATCAGCGCCACGGGAAGCCTTGAACGGTGTGCAGAGTCGGCGTCGCGCCCTTAGGAGGTTCTTCCGCTTTGAGTGTGGTCTGTTGGAGCGCGATGCGTCCGCGTATGAATCGGACGGGTTCGGTCACGTTGTTCCTCCCCAGCGGTTGGCGATGATTTGGGCTCGTTCCTTGTCGTCGGTGATGGCGAGGGTGCTTACGGGGGTGCGGTGCCAGAAGGTCTCTTCCTGGCCTTTGTGGTCGTAGATGGGGTGGGCTGAGGGGTCGATGTGGATGCGGGCTAGGTCTTGGCCGTTGACTTTGTGGAAGTGCCAGTCGACGAGGGTAAGGGCGTAGGCGCCTAGGCGGTGGTGGATGAGGTTCTGGAGGTGTTGGCCCCAGAGGTCGTGGTCGCCTGCCTGGCCCCGTTTGGAGAAGGTGTTGTAATCGTCTTCTAGGCCGTGGATGGAGCCGTCGTCGGCTACTCCGATCAGGAGGGTGCCTCCGTACCAGGAGTTGGCGAAGCCGGCAATGGTCTTGATGGCGGCGGTCTCGATCACCTTGGATTTCTGTTGTTGCTTGATGTCCCAGCGGAGGGTGGACTTGTACTCGAGGTAGAGGGACTCGCGGTCGGGTCCCAGCAGGTCGCCGATGGGACAGGTCTGCTGGTTGGCGACGATGGCCTGCTTCTGGACCTTGGCCGCGTAGACGGCTACCACTGCGGCCTGCATTTCCTTGTTGTCGAGGTAGTCGATCACGACTTTCTCGTTGCGGTCGAGCCGGGCCACCAGCGCCTTCTGGAACTGCTCGACGAAGACGTGGTCGCGGAAGGTGGCCTCGTCGTTGTTGACGGCCTGGTTCTGGATCTGCTCGTCCTTGACGAGATCCTGGGCGGCGGCGTCGAAGACGAGTCGGTCTTCGTCGGTCCAGTCGGTGCCGAAGCGTGCGTTGATGCGGGCGATGATCTCGGAGAGGAGTTCCTCGGCGGGGTCACCGAGGCGTCCGGCGCCGGAGTAGATCGTCTGGACCACGCCTTCGTCGCCGGGGAGGGAGATCGAGCCTTCGAAGATCTTGTCGTGGCGGAGGTGGGTGAGTTCGACCTCGGAGTCCAAGTCGATGCTGTCGCCGGGTTTGTCGCGGATCAGCCTGGCCAGGGCCCGGCAGTAGATGTAGTCACCTTCGAGGCCCGGGTTGGCGAACTTCACGATCTGGGCGAGGAAGCCGTAGACGCGCACGAAACGGGTTAGGGCATCCCGGAACATGTCCTGGTCATCTTCGTCCAGGTTCTTGAAACGTTCGACGGCGGGCTGCAGGGCGGTGTGGACCTGGGCATGGTTGTCATCCTCGTTGAGGATGAGCGCCGCGACCTGTTGCATCTCGCCGGAATCCAGGATGTTGAAGTCGTTCAGTTCGTCGCGGGTGTCGAACATCAGGTTCGGGTCGGTGGGTGGTGCCACCGTCTTGCCGTGGTAGACGGCGAAGGCGTCGCGGATGTCGTCGGTGTCGTTGACGAAGTCGAGGACGAACGTGCCGTCCTTGTCCGGGTGGATCCGGTTGAGACGGGAGAGGGTCTGCACCGCGGCGAGGCCGCTGAGGGTCTTGTCCACGTACATGGCCACCAGCTTGGGCTGGTCGAAACCGGTCTGGAACTTCTCGGCCACCACCATGATCCGGTGCTCGTCACTGTCGAAGCGGGTGGCGGTCTCGGACTCGGGAAACCTGTTGGCCTTGGACTCGGTGAGACCCTCCACCTCACCGGACAATGCCACCAGCACGCCGAGATCGTGGCCGTTGTTGTTGATGTGCTTGCGGAGCGCCTCCCACATCCGCACCGCGTGGGGCCGTGAGGAGCAGACCACCATGGCCTTTGCCTTGCCCTTCATCCGGTGCGCGATCTTGTCCAGGAAGTGCTCGACAACGATCTCGGCCTTCTGGGCCAGGTTCTCGGGGTGGAGGGTGACGAAACGGGCTAGAGCTGCCCGGGCCTTGGCCGTCTCGTACTTGGGGTCATCGAGAAGGGTCTTCTCGAGGTGGTAGTAGCGGTTGTAGGTGAGGTAGTTGGCGAGCACGTCCTCGATGAAGCCCTCCTCGATGGCCTGGCGCATCGGGTAGAGGTGGAAGGGATGGTGCTTGCCGTCCGGACCTTGCCGGCCGAACAACTCCAGTGTGCGGCCCTTGGGGGTGGCGGTGAACGCGAAGAACGACAGGTTCGGCTGCCGGCCCCGAGCCGCCACCGCGTCGGCCAGCAGCGTCTCCGCGTCCGTGGCTTCGTCGTCGATGTCCACCTCGGCGGTTCCCAGGGCCCGGCGGAGGTCCTTGGCCGCCTCACCGGTCTGCGACGAATGGGCCTCGTCCACGATCACCGCGTAGGTGCGCTCCGGCAACGACAGGACGTGATCGAACACGAACGGGAACTTCTGGAGGGTGGTGACGATGATCCGGGCCTGCTCGCCTTTCAGCGCTTCGGCCAGCTGGCCAGCGTCCTTGTCGATCGACTGCACGACGCCGATGGCGTGCTCGAACTGGCTAATCGTGTCCTGGAGTTGGCGGTCGAGGATTATCCGGTCGGTGATCACCACCACCTTGTCGAACACTTTCTGATCAGCCTGGTTGTGCAGCGACGAGAACCGGTGCGCCAGCCAGGCGATCGAGTTGGACTTACCCGACCCCGCCGAGTGCTGCACCAGATAGTTGTGTCCCGCCCCGGCGACCCTGGCGTCAGCCTCGAGCCGGCGAACCGCGTCCCACTGGTGGGACCGGGGGAAGATCACGGTGGGACGAGCCTTGGAACCCTTGGACGGCTTCTCGACATGGATGAAACGGCCCAGGATGTCCATCCACGCGTCCCGGGTCCACACCCGCTCCCACAGGTACGCAGTCCGGTGCCCATCCGGGTTGGGCGGATTCCCCGCTCCCAGATCGTGGCCCTGGTTGAAGGGCAGGAACCGCGTTCCCTTGCCCGCTAGATGGGTGGTCATCGCCACCGAGTACGGATCGACCGCGAAGTGCACCATCCCCACTCGCTTGAGCGTCCGGTTCTTCGGATCTCGATCTTTGCGGTACTGCGCCATCGCGTGGTCGACGCTCTGGCCGGTCAGCGGGTTCTTCAACTCGGCGGTCGCCACCGGGATCCCGTTCACGAACAGGCCTAGGTCGATGGTCTTGTTGCTCCCCGGCTGGTAGCGAAGCTGGCGGGTCACCGACAGGATGTTCGCCTCGTACCGCTCCACCAACTCCGGAGTGAGCCCGTGACCCGGCTTGAAGTACGCCAGCCGGACCGGAACGTTGTAATCGGTAACGCCGCGCCGCAGCACGTCCACCGTGCCCCGCTTATCGAGCTGCGAAGCCAGCCGTTGGACGAAACCGGCTCGGGCCTTGACCGGATCCCCGCCGTGTCCCGAGTCGACCAGTTTGTCCCACCGCTCTCTCTGGGTGGCCATGATGAACTCGAACAGATCGGCCGTGTCCACACCGGCAATACCGTCGAAGTCGGACTCGTAGCCCTCGCTGGTGGTCTTCACCCGCCGGTAGCCGCCACGCTCCACCAGGAACCCGGCGATGTGAGCCTCGAACGCAGCCTCGTGAATAGAACTACTCATCCGTCAATCACCATCTCGCAGAACTTCATGATCCGGGCATCTTAAGGGGAGCACGTGACACGATTGGTGATTCGCATGGGAAAGCAAAGGCCAACATTGGACTACCTTGGACCCATGACGAGCATTACCAGGGATGCCTCCGAGGAGCGGTTGATCCAGGCGAGATGGCGGGGGAGGCCTGCATGCCCGGCGTGCGGAAGCGTTCGGGCTGTGACCATTCGAACCACCACGGGGCCATGGAGTCGGTGGCGCTGTCGGGACTGCCGCAAGCGCTATGCGGTCACGACCGGTACCGCTATCCACGCGACCAAACTGCCGCCCGAGCACTGGATCGCAGCCGTCGAGCTGGAGTCGCCACGGACCGCCCTGATTGCCCAGACGCTCGGTGTTTCGCAGGTGACAGCGCGCAGGATTTCCATGCTGCTCCGTCCAGCGCGTGATGGAGATCCCGCGGAGCGGCTCCAGTGCCTTATGCGGAGCCGGCAGGAGTCGCCGCCAAACCCGGATCCATGGCAACTCGATCCTCTGCCTGCGACGCTGCGCGCCGAGGACAGCCCCCTCGCCGGGTTGAGCCCCGGCGCCAAAGCGACTTTTAATGCTCTGCGCGCCCGGCCGTTCGGCGCCACCGCGGCCAAACTGGCCCTCCTATCAGGACTGTCCTACTCACAGACCCTTCGGTGCCTTGGCACTCTCGCGGTCCGCGGCTGGGCCGAGCGGGCAAGGACCACCGTGCAGGTCGGTTACGAGCTGAAGCGGGTGACCCTGTGGAGTCTGTCATGGTCCGACGACTGCATGCTGGCGCTGGCCTTTCTCCGCGACCGCCCGACCAACCCGGCTGCGGACCCGATAGATCGCATCGCTCCGAGATTCTGGAGGTGCTTCTGGTCTGGCGCCGCCGCTGACACCCTCAGGATCTCCGAGCACGGACTACACATCGCAGAGACTCTCGTCGGCGGTCGGGACCCTTGTGCGCGCGCCTGGGCACTCAGAAACCTGCCTACCAGGGTCCTGGAGCAATGCCGGACCCTGCGAGGCTGCGACACAGGGCTGCGCGCCGAGCTGCTGGACGCCGAGATCGCCCGTCGAGCAGCGCAGGCATGATCGACCTCCACGACTGCTCCCACGTCCTCCTCGGCAATCTCCGGCGGGTCTGGACGCCCGTCGCCGGCTGCGCTCGAAAGGTCGGAGGCGTCCTCATGGGTGGCACCGCGGTCGCTAACCACCTGAGGCACCGCGTTTCGGAGGACCTGGATGTGATGACGCTGCGAAGCTTCACGGGCAGCGCCGTGGAGGAGCGACTGCGCGAAACGGTGGACTCCGTCGAACCGATCGAGGTGTCCGACAACATGTTCCACGGCTTCGTGGACGGTGTGAAGGTCGATGTGTTCCGCGCCCTGCCCACCGACGGGGTAGCGCCGGAGCAGATGCGGTGGATATGTCCCGGTACCAGGATCAGCGGCATGGAGGTCGGCTCGATCCCGGACCTGATGGCTACCAAACTCGACACGATCATGTATAGGGCGAAAGTGCGTGACTACCTCGACCTTGCCGAACTGGACCGTTCCGGCGCATGCAGCCTCGAAGCCGGTCTGGGTTACTACTGTCGAAGGTTCGGCTACCACTATCCGCCGCCCGTCCTCGAGCGGATCATCCGGCTACTCGAGAGCCGTGGCACGTTACCAGCCGACCCTGACTACGAGGAACGCAGCGAGCCTTCACTGAGCTACTTACGGCGTCGCGCCCCCGACCTTTGGGAACGCCTCGCCGCACTGCGCGACCGGACAGCCTGCGAGGCTCGATAGCCCCGACTATTTATGGATGCGGGCTTACTCGGAACTGAACTCATGCCGTGTCGTCGGGTTCGAGATGGAAGCGAGCCCGAGAGCCTGCGCCGCCTCAGCGAGCTGTCGATCGCCCGTGACAAACCAGGTCGTCCGTGGTCAGCGACAGGGCTGCAGCAAGTTGGATCGCGTCCCAGGCCCTCAAGACCATCTCCTCGGCCAGATTGCCCGGCGCTCGTCACCAAGTCGGGGGCGATCACTACGTGGTGGAATTGGCGCGCGACTAGTTCGAGGCCCTTCACGGAGTCTCTCAACGGCCCGGGTGAGATACGACCCATCCGGCAGGCGCGCCCGGCCGGAACGAGCTTCAACGTAGGAGACGCGGGCGGTGGCTGTCCACGATGGCCGGCGCCAGAGCCGGTAGGCAAGGTCTGACAGAGGTTCATCGATGAGAAGGGCGATGATGGTCGATGTGTCGAAGTAGGCGATCACCGCCGATCTTCGACGAAGCCCACGTCGGTCCGATCAAGTGACATAGAACGACTGCACCTAAACAGCGAGTCAGTCCCGAAACGAAACCGACTAGTATGCGAGTCATGTTAGGGACATGGTATCTGCCAGCGTCCCCTGATACCTCCTCGACAAACGAGGTATCAGGGGAGGTTGAGTTTGATGATAAGACGGGCTGGAAGCTAAGGATTCACGGAAACCTCGAGCATTCACCACATCTCCTCGATAGTCCAAATGGTCAGCCAGTCATTTGGGGAGAGACACTAGACGGCAAGAAGGTTAGCCTTTTTGACGGACTTCGTACACGACACACACAGTTCTTACCTCCGGATCGCAAGGCCGCTGAAGAGTGGATAGGCCTCAACCATGCCATAGGCGGGACACACGTCAATATCGATACCGCCATCAAACAAACCGACATCAAACTTGAAGCTCTTGAGGAGTGGGCATTCTGGGCCACTAGCCTAGACTACGACTATAACACACGCACCATTGAAGTCCCCGAAAATACTGGCCACTCAGCGACTGTATGCGGTGCGGAGGTCAATCTTACTTGTTCATGGAGTATCACGAGTTCCTTGAGTTCGGCTAGGACAGCACGTACAGCCGCGATCTCTGTTATCGATGAAGTCAAGATTTGTGACGTGCAGGCGAAGTGGGTCTTCCCACTCCAGAGTTTGCTCAGCTTCCTCGTGCTCGAGTACACGGAGGTGATGGAACTCACCGTGCATCTACTTGATGTCGAAGATACTATCACACTTCATTACAGCTCGCCTAAAGATACTAGGTCCAATGGTAACTGGCATCCCGTCTTTATGCTACTAGCTTATGATCAGCTAGTCGGCTTTGATCTAGATCTTAACACGCTACTCAATAGCTGGTTTAGCTTGACTACTTCATACCGAACGGCTGCTAATCTGATCCAGTTTCTTAACACAGATCCCAATATGGAACCTTCCGTGTCCCTTCTAATCGCCTTCATGGCAATCGAGGCAGTCCACAGAGCAGAGTTTGATGATGTGCTCGTACCGCCCGACCGACATAAGGAGAGAGTTGAATCGATTGTCGGAATTGTTCCGGACGATGACAGGCAGTGGGTGAAGGAACGACTGCTCTCAAGTAATCGTAAGGGGTTAAGGAGAAAACTTGGAGAAGTATTGTCACTTGCTGAATCCACACGGTCGGTAATCCTTCGTATTTGGCCGGATTTCGAAAAAACTGCCCTTAAGCTACGTAACAAGGCAGTTCATCCAGCCCAGCCAGGTCCAAACGACCATATTAAGGCGCTCGCTATTCGTACCGGCCTTCTGTGGATACTTCGTCATGTGTTTCTAGTCAGATTGGGGTTATCTCCGGAACAAGCTGGCGGGCTAGTTGGTCAGAGTCAGGGCTTCTTACGCGACTGTCAAGTCCTAGAACGGTGGTACGAGCAGACTTAGGTTGCCTATTAAGTGACATTGATTGCAGTAAGAACACGAACTAAGGCGACTGAGGCTCCCTGAAGGCCGCCTTGGTTAAGCTGGGCGCAGCCAACTCGCCCATCACGGCCTGTGTAATCAACGACTGACGGCGTTCAAGAAGCAGTCCGATCTGAATCCCTAGGCCCTTGGCCGTGGCTAGAAGTCGATCAGCTGATCGATCGAGTTGGTCCACAACGGCTTCCTGTGACGTGAGCGAAGGCACGACGATTAGAGTTGATCGTAGGAATTCGTTATTGAGAATAGGAAGTGTCGTATAGGGTGCAGTCTCACGGAGTTCATCCGATCGTGCCCAAAGCTGCCACGAGAGAAACTTCGGCAAGATTCGCACATTCGGTGTGATGCAGGTCATCTGCTGGTTTCCGGTCGACCTCGAGAAATTGTGACCGACATGTCCCGCAGTCGCGCCAATGCCAACGATCAAGGTTGAGTCGGTCGGAAACTCGGGTGTCCATCCCTCGGACAGAGCGCGCAGTGTCAGGCTACGTGCTGGGGGATACATGCGGAGGCTGGGTCCAACGTCTCCAGGCGAATACCAGGCGACGTCGCTGCCATGCAAATCGCCCAGTTCGCTAGCAGGTGGCGTCGTACCGGTCTTGACTCTGCGAACAAAACGGCGAAGAGGTCCGGTGGCGCCGCTACGAGTGGTCAATTCCCGAGCTGTGATCCGAAGTCGCCTTTCGAGGAGTTCGATCATGCGGCGTTTCTTGGTGATGAGGGTGTCGATGTGGTTGGTCTCGGTGTCGAGGTAGTCAGCTATCGCCCGCTGCTCGTGCTGGCGGACGACGGGCACACGAAGGTTGAGAATGGCACTGTCGTCCATTGATGGAACCGGACCAGGCTTTGCGAACTGCACGGCATCGACGGTCGTGAGCCAATAGTGGAGATACCTTGAGCTGATCTTCTCAGGTACAACACCGAGGATGTTGTTGTCGAAGACTGACGGCTGACGGACGATGCGGCGAGCATTTCCGAGTAGGGCTGCTCCGACCTTGGGGAGCAGGACAGAACCACTCGGTACGACCGTTGCACGTAGACGTCGAGCTGTTTCTTTGGTCACCCAGTTGTTGCAGGTTGTGATCACTCGCTCGTTCCCGGCGTGGTTGAAGTCACTGACCTTGATGAAGGGGAGGTCTCCCGACTCATGTCCTTGTTCGGCGTGGGGGAAGCCTGCTCCACCCGTCGTGCTCGCCAGTCGTCTCAGGGTTGTCACCTTGTGAGCTCTGCGAGTAGTGCCTGGACTTCGACTTCGAGGGTCTTGATCTCTTGGTCGATTTCGTGGAGGGGGCGGGGTGGGGTATAGGTGTAGAAG